>NZ_FMAC01000004.1 GCF_900094555.1 Martinezella hainanensis | reverse complement strand
AACACGATATGACAAACTCAGGCTCAACTTCGAAGCTACATGCTACATTGCCGCTCTCGTCACTTGGTGGATCGATTGAGTCTCGAGCCTAGAGCGGGATTAGCCGACGTTTTCACCCGGCAGCGGCGAAAGCTCCTGCCGGGTCGCCGACAGAAACTCCTGCGACAGTTCGGCATTGTCCATCGCCCGCGCCAGGATGACGGCGCCGACCATGGCGGAAAGGCTCGCAAACGCCTTGCGCCGGCGATCCTCCGGCGTCTCGCCGGGAACGATCTCCTCGAGCACTTCGACGAGCCCCATCAAACCGCCCGTGAAGGTGGATTGCATCTTCGGTCCATGGCGGCTGACCTCCTGCGTCAGCGCCGCAAAGACGCAGCCGGTCGCATGCTCCACCACGTTGCGATGCGAGAGATAATGGGCAAGCAGCGCTTCCAGCGGCTGATCGGGCGAACTTGACGCGACCTCCTTCCAGCGCTCCAGCGAGCGCGACACCAAGGCCTTGCTCGCCTCGCAGGCAAGCTCGTCCTTCGAATCGAAATGGCCGTAGAAGCCACCATGCGTCAGCCCCGCCGCCTTCATGATGTCGGCGACGCCGATGCCGTCAAAACCCTTCTCACGAAAGAGCTCGCCCGCCACGGCAAGGATCTTCTCGCGATTCTCGGCGAATTTTTCCCGGCTCACTCTCATCAAAAAACTCCATCAGAGCATCAATAAATCTGTATTGACAATTTATATGATGGCCATCATCAATATGCAACAAATATGATAATGATCATGTAAATGCCTTTACACAAACGTTCAAGCCGGGAGGGCGGCAGGGCGCTATAAGCGGATAAGGTACCCCTGGCCGTCCGCGCTCGAGCGCCTTCGCAAGCTCCACTCGATTTCTGACGCCAAGACACGCAAACTTTATCGGAACGCACCTCATGGTTTCCACTGCCCTTGCTTCGACGCTCGCCCGGCGCAACATCCATTACGGATGGGTCGTCGTCGGCGCCACCTTCCTCACCATGCTGGTCACGGCCGGCGCCATGGGCGCGCCCGGCGTGCTCATCAAGCCGCTGGAGGACGAGTTCGGTTGGAGCACCTCCTCCATTTCGTCCGCCCTTGCCGTCCGCCTTCTGCTGTTCGGCCTGATGGGTCCCTTCGCCGCCGCCTTCATGAACCATTTCGGCGTACGCAAGGTCATCGTCTTCGCGCTGGCGACCATTACCGTCGGCTTCATCGGCTCGCTTTTCATGACTGAGGTCTGGCAGCTGCTTTTGTGCTGGGGCATCATCATCGGCTTCGGCACCGGTCTCACAGCCATGGTGCTCGCTGCGACCGTCTCGACGCGCTGGTTCACCAAGCATCGCGGCCTCGTCATCGGCATGCTCTCGGCAAGCTCGGCGACGGGACAGCTCGTCTTCCTGCCGCTGATGGCGGAGCTGACGACGCGCTATGGGTGGCGCACTACGGTTCTTTTCGTCTGCGGCATGATCGTCGTTGCGGCCCTTATCGTCCTGCTGCTGATGCGCGACCGCCCCTCGGACGTCAACCTGCCGCTGGTCGGCGAGATCCACATCACGCCGCCGCCGGCAGCCACCAGGAACCTGCGGGCCGCGCTCGCTTCGCCGATCGCGATCCTGCGCGAGGTATCGACGACCTCGACCTTCTGGATCCTGTTTGCCACCTTCTTCATCTGCGGTCTGTCGACCAACGGCCTGATCCAGACGCATTTCGTCACGCTCTGCGGCGATTTCGGCATCGTACCTGTCGCGGCCGCCAGCGTGCTCGCCGTCATGGGCATCTTCGATTTCTTCGGCACGATCGGCTCCGGCTGGCTCTCCGACCGCTTCGACAATCGCTGGCTGCTCTTCTGGTATTACGGCCTGCGCGGCCTGTCGCTGGTCTACCTGCCCTTCAGCGATTTCACCTTCTACGGCTTGTCGATCTTCGCCGTCTTCTACGGCCTCGACTGGATCGCCACCGTGCCGCCGACCGTCAAGATCGCCGCCGACCGCTTCGGTCGCGAAAAGGCCGGCCTCGTCTTCGGCTGGGTCTTTGCCGGCCACCAGCTGGGTGCCGCCACCGCCGCCTACGGCGCCGGCCTCACCCGCACGGAGCTGAACACATACCTGCCCGCCTTCTTCGTCGCCGGTGCCTTCTGCCTGCTCGCCGCGATCCTCGCGATCACCCTGCAAAAATCCGGCTCCACCAGCAAAGGCCCGGCCATGGCTCACTGAGCCCCAAACGGCAAAAAGCCCATGGCGTCCACCGACGCCATGGGCCAAACCCCAACCCTGCGGAAACACTCGCAATATCTGCCATCCCCGGCTTGCGCGCCGAGCCGATCACATGCTAGACAGCCGCCTCGTCAGTACCCCGTTGCCCCATTGGCGGAATTGGTAGACGCGCTCGACTCAAAATCGAGTTTCGAAAGAAGTGCTGGTTCGACTCCGGCATGGGGCACCAAAAACTTCAGGCTTGCAGCTGATTTTCCGTGCTATTTTAGTGAAGCACAACCATAGAATCGCCCTTTGCGCCCGCATTTAGTTTGCGCCGGGAGTTGGTTTACCGGCATGCTTCGCTTCAATTGACAGCCTCTGCCCGCCAAGGAAATTTCAGAGATGCGATATTACAAGGGGGCTGCCGTCCGATTTATCAGAACCCGCCAGGTTGCTGCTTATCGCCACTTGGTTGTATTATCTTTCGCCAAGGTTGCGGGCTCTCGACCGACCCATTGGCGCGTCAGGAGCTGCAAGAGAGCTATATGAAGCTTATTCAGAAGCCTACTGCCCAGTGGGGTGATTTGGAACGTCAGTGGGGTCGCCGAAAATGAGACGTGATATGGATCTCATCCGCGAGCTGATGTTGAAGCTCGAAGCGATACCACTGCGCGCTGGCGGTATATTTCATCTTGAACCGGAAGATTCCGAGATTAGCGTGCCGGGTTATGACGCGGATGCGATAGCTTACCACCTGTCGCTGATCAACGATGCAGGTCTGATCGACGACGGCGGGATACGGCCGATGGTCGGGATCGGTTTTCGGGGCTTCACCTGGGAGGGTCACGATTTTATCGATAGCGTGCGCGATCCCGAAATCTGGAAGAGAACGAGTGTTGCGGTCAAAGAGGTTGGCGGCTTCACGCTAGATCTGGTAAAGTCCTTGGCAAAAGGCTTCATTAAGAAGCAAATTGAGCAGCACACAGGGGTGCAGCTAGACCTCTAGTCTCGCACCAGTACATTGAGGTGCACTACCTTTGGACCGGAGTCGAATCAGGTTCACAGAATTCTTCACCGCGCAAATCCGCAACTTCAATACACGCCAATCTTACGCAAAACAGGCAACGGAATTGTTGCGATGGCGCGAATTCAGCTGCATGCGATCGCTTGATGCGACCGCCTCGATCTATGTCGCCGGTTATTGCCAACAAAGTAATTTGAGAAAGAACGAATGAAACTTAGGGCAGGCAGTTACAGATGCGCTGTTTGTCAATGAGAGACGCAAATCTAATGTCCAATGTCTTTCGTTTGATTTCTCGGGAAAGTGAAGCTGAAACGGACCCGATTACACCTAATCTCTTAACTGCCTCGCTCACAATATAATCATCGAGCATTAGAATATCAATGTGAAGAAAACTATCGTGATCAAGCCAAGTATGATGAGGATTCTTTTCTAGCGAAACGCAGGGCTTCAAAAATGACCGCGAGTTTATTCGATAGAAGTACCCATCATCCGGCTGAACACAGACAACCATCTTGGGATGAGGTGGATCTATTAAATTGTCGTAGATCCAAATAACCTCAAGCGGTTTCAGCATTATATCTTCATAAATCTAGCGTTTTCTTCCAGATACTCAACAATTGACGCTTTATCATCCCCCTCGTCAATCATGTCCTCATATCGCATGAGACCCAAGTTTGCCTTTTGCCAATCAGAACCGTGGGTAGCTTCTGTCCGATCGCCAAAATCCATCGAAGTGGATTTTTTGATACCCGCGTCAAGGCATTCTAATTCCGTCTCCGAGAATACGGAAAGGTCCACTTTGCTATCGTTATTCGAGCGCGCAAGTCGGTAGCCACGAAGCTCCCATGGAGTTTTTTCAACTCCGACTTCAGCCAACCAAAGAGCCTCGCCTTTCGCCATCTCGTAAATTTCTAAAGGCACGGGTCCGAACTTCATCGCTCGGTATGTCGCACCAAAAATTGGGCGATACTGTTGATTCAGATGTGTGCTATCTGCGAAATAGCAGGATTTGAGAACGGCATGAAGATCTATCCCTGGATGATCGTTAACCATCCAATTGAGAGCGGCAAAAGCCTTCTGCGGAGAAAATCGAAACCTGATCATTGTCATAACACCAAAGTATATAAACATTTTTCGTTTAAATTCAATGAATTAGATTATTGGAATCTAATCAATGACTTAGGCGTTTCGAGCTTGGATTGCCTGAAACTCTGTGACCAAACTCTTCAACAACCGGGCGAAGTGCAGCGCCAAACCCCACACCATCACGAAAAATTTTGCCTTTCCGCCACTTCCGTCAGTCCCTGACCATTTACAGCCATAATCCTGCCCCCTAAAGGTTTGCAACGCAGCAAAAAGGGGCCCTCATGCTTCGTAGACTTTACGACTGGACCATGTCGCTCGCCGGCCGCAAATCGGCGGAAATCTGGTTGGCGGTGATCGCCTTCGTCGAAAGCTCGATCTTTCTCGTTCCGGCCGACGTGCTTTTCCTGCCGATGTCTCTTGCCAAGCCCGAGCGCGCCTGGCGCTACGCGCTGACGGCGACGGTTGCCTCCGTGCTGGGCGGCATTGCCGGCTGGGCGCTCGGCTATTACGCCTTCGAGACCATCGCCAAGCCGATCCTCGAATTCTACGGCAAGCTCGACGCCTTCAACCAGATGAGCGCCGGCATCACCTATGAATGGGTGCTCCTGCTGCTGGTCACGTCGGGTCTGGCGCATCTGCCGCCGATCAAGGTGGTGACTATCCTGTCCGGCGTCGCCCATATCGATCTCGGCCTGTTCATCATTTCGGCCATCGTCGCCCGCGGCGCGCGCTTCTTCTTCCTGGCCTTCCTGCTGCGCCGCTATGGCGAATCCATTCGTCACTTCATCGAGAAGCGCCTCGGCCAGATCACGATGGCAGCCGCCGCCATCCTCATCGCCCTCTATGCCGTCTTCCATTTTGCCCTGGCGAGCTGACCAAGGAGCCCCCAGCATGCCCACGACTACGCCCTCCCCCCGCGCCGGCCTCGGCTATGGCCTGCTGCTGACGATCGGCATGATCGTCGTCATCGGCTCGGCGCTCGGCTTCCAGTATATCGGCGGCTATATCCCCTGCGCGCTCTGCCTGGAGCAGCGCCAGCCCTACTACTACGGCATCCCCGTCGCCATCATCGCCGTCCTGACGGCGGTTGCCGGCCTGCCCTCGTGGATTACCCGCGGACTGTTGATCATCGCCGGCCTGATGATGCTTGTCGGCGGCGGCATCGGCGTCTACCACGCCGGCGTCGAATGGCATTTCTGGGAAGGCCCGACCACCTGCTCGACATCGGCAAGCAGCGTCACGCAGAACGCCGGCGACCTGCTCGGTCAGCTGAACACCATCAAAGGCCCCTCCTGCACGGAAGCGGCGCTGCGCATCCTCGGCCTGTCGATGGCCGGCTGGAACGTGATCGCCAGCGTGATCCTGGCTGCGATTGCTTTTGTGGGTGCTAAGAAGGCGGGTTGATTGAATTGAAGCCGTCAGGCGAACGAGCGATTGTCGTCGCTGCATGCCTGGCCCCTCACCCCAACCCTCTCCCCGCACATGCAGGGAGAAGGGGGGCTCTACAATGCCCAACGCCGCTTCTGTTCATGTGGTGAGGCCGATTATCTCGCACTGTCGTCCCCTCGCCCCGCTTGCGGGGAGAGGGCTAGGGTGAGGGGCCGTGCATATAGGTGCGGCCAAGCGAAGCTCGCCCGACCTTCTCAGAAAATCAATCTTAAGGCTGCAGTTCGGAATCCCAGTAGAGATAGTCGAGCCAGCTGTCGTGCAGGTAGTTCGGCGGGAACAGGCGGCCGTTGTTGTGCAGGTCCTGCACGGTCGGCTGGTATGGCTTTTGCGCCGGGAACATGCCGGCCTGCTTCGGCAGCTTGCTGCCCTTGCGGAGATTGCACGGCGAACAGGCGGCCACGACGTTCTCCCAGGTCGTCTCGCCGCCATGGGCGCGCGGGATGACGTGGTCGAAGGTCAGGTCGTCATGGGAGCCGCAATACTGGCATTCGAACTTGTCGCGCAGGAAGACGTTGAAGCGGGTAAAGGCGGGATTGCGGGACGGCTGCACATATGTCTTCAGGCATACGACGCTCGGCAGCCGCATCGAGAAGCTCGGTGAGGACACGCACTGATCGTATTCTGCGATGATGTTCACACGGTCAAGAAAAACCGCCTTGATCGCGTCCTGCCAGGACCAGAGCGACAAGGGATAGTAACTCAGCGGTCTGTAGTCGGCGTTCAACACGAGCGCCGGCAAGGACTGCGGTGAGACTGCAATCGTCAAGGAACCCTCCTGATCGATTCGGCATCTGTACCTGTATATTAGGCCGGTTGTTACAGGATTGTGAAGTCCAATAAATTCAGTGCATAAAGGCAATTTCGGGGAGGCCGCGGATTAAACTATAGGCAGCGCATCCCGGCGGGTTTTTACGGCATAATAGGCCCAGAAAAGCCGGGCCGCGACCGAGCGCCAGGGCGCCCAAACCGCGGCTTCCCGGGCAACTGCCTTGGCCAAGGGCCTGACTTCGTGGCCGAAAGCCATGCCGACGGCCGCTTGCAGCGCGACGTCGCCGGCCGGAAACACATCTGCGTGACCGCCGCAGAACATCAGGTAGACCTCGGCCGTCCAAGGGCCGATTCCCTTGATTCCAGTCAGCTCGGCGAGCGCCTTGTCAGGTGATTCGGCGCTGAGCGCATGCAGATCGAGGCTGCCGCCGGCGACAGCTTCGGCCACGCGCGCCAACGTCTCGTGCTTGATTCGCGACAGGCCGAAGGTCCGCCAGGCCTCCGGCTCGAGGCCGACGTAACCCCTAGCGGTCACCTGCCCCATCCCGGCGTTCATCTTCTCCCAGATCGCATCGGCGCTGGCGCGGGAGACGACCTGCGAGACGATGATATGGGCAAGCCCCTCGAAGCCCGGTTCGCGCAGGCGTAGCGGCAAGGTGCCTGCCTCTGCGGCAACGGGCCGCAGGCGCGGATCGAGCTCCAATAGCGCAGCCAGTCCCTGTTCGATATCGCGCTCGTCGCGAATGATCTGCATGGCGTCTCGTAGTCCCCGGTTAAAATTCGTGGCAGAAGAAAGCATGATCGAGATTCCCCGTCAAAAGCCGAAGTTCCGTTTTGCCCCGAGCCCGAACGGTCCGTTGCATCTCGGCCATGCGCTGTCGGCCATCCTCAATCACGACATGGCGCAGAAAAGCGGCGGCGATTTCCTGCTGCGCATCGAAGACATAGATCAGGCGCGCTGCACACCCGATTTCGAAGAGGGCATCTACACCGACCTTTCCTGGCTTGGCCTCAGCTGGCAGGAGCCGGTGCGCCGGCAGTCCGAACATTTTCCGGCCTATCAGGAAGCGTTGCAAAGGCTCATCAAGCGCGGTCTTGTCTATCCCGCCTTCCTGACCCGCGGCGAGGTCAAATCACGCGTCGCTGCTTTCGAGGCAGATGGCAAATCATGGCTACGCGACCCCGACGGCACGCCGCTCTACCCGCCCGACGATCGCGAGCGCAGCGATGCCGAGCGGCAGCGCCTGCTGGCGTCAGGCATGAAACATGCCTGGCGTCTCGACATTGAGAAGGCGCTGAAGACAACGAACGCGCCGCTCCACTGGCAGGAAAGCGGCGACGGCAAAACTGGCACTATCTCTGCCGACCCGGCCGCCTGGGGCGATGTGGTGCTATCGCGCTCGGATGCGCCTTCCAGCTATCATCTTTCCGTTGTCGTCGACGATGCCATACAGGGCATCACCCACATCGTGCGTGGGCTCGACCTTTTCCACGCCACCTCGATCCATCGCCTGCTGCAGACCCTGCTTGC
Source organism: Martinezella hainanensis (assembly GCF_900094555.1). Taxonomy (GTDB): domain Bacteria; phylum Pseudomonadota; class Alphaproteobacteria; order Rhizobiales; family Rhizobiaceae; genus Rhizobium; species Rhizobium hainanense. Next base: position 623,735 of record NZ_FMAC01000004.1, on the reverse strand, counting down.
CCTGCCGGAGCCGCTCTATCATCACCATCGCCTCCTCCTCGGCAGCGATGGCAAGAAACTGTCGAAGAGCCTAGGCGACACCGGCATTGCCGAATGGCGCAATCTGGGCCTCTCACCGGCGGAGCTTCGCCGCCGCATCGGTCTCTGATTCGGCCCTTGATTCGGATGATATCTTTTCGGTCGGCACTTCGGCGGACGGACGGCCTGCCGCCTTGCCAAACAGCAAACGTCGCACGCGGAATTTCATCAAGGCTGCATTGATTTCCGCCCCCATGATGAAGATCACGGCAAGCATATAGAGGAAGATCAGCACGATCATCACGGATGCCAGACCGGCATAGGTGGCGGTGTAATTGGCGAAGGTTGAAAGGTAATAGGCAAAAAGCAGCGCGCCGATCGACCAGAAGACCAGCGTCAGGATCACGCCGGGGATGACGTCGAATACCCGCCGGCGCCCGGCCGCGAGCCACAGATGCAGGATCATCAGGCCCGCCAGCAACAGGAAGATCGTGCCGTAGATCCGCCAGCTGAAGACGATATCAAGGATATCGGCAAGTTTCGGCAGCCATTGCCTTGTGTAGTTGAGCGCGAGCGGCACGGCGACGAGCAGGATGCTGAGAATAGCAAAGATCAGCACGGCGATCAGTACATAGCCGAGACTGGCGAGACGGTTGAAATACCAGGGCCGAGTTTCAGGCACGCGATAGGCGCGGTTCAGCGATATACGCAGTGCCTCGACGCCGTTCGAGGCGAAATAGGCGGCCGCAAGCACGGAAATCGTCAAAAGCCCGCCGCGCGGAATGGTCAGCACCTGCACCACCTGATCGGCGAGCGGCTTGGCGATCGCCTCCGGCCAAGTGTCGAAGATCAGATGCACCGCCGTCGACGAAAACTGGCTGGCGCCGAGAAAGCTCGCCAGCGCCGTGCCGAAGATCAGGAAGGGGAAAACCGCCAGCAGCGTCGATAATGCCACATGGCTCGCCATGGCGAACCCGTCATCCTCGACGAAATGGAACACTGCGTCGTAGATCACCTTGTAAATCGTCCGCAGGGCTGTCGGCATTCCATCTCCGCTTGACGTCGGCATTCATCCGACGGTTGTCGCCGGTTGTCGATTGTATCGGGCTTCTGAATATGGGAAACGAGACCTGATTTGTACAGGAATCATCTTTCCATGACGGAACAACGCATTATCCTCGTCACAGGTTGCTCTTCCGGAATCGGCGCCTATTGCGCCCGGGCGTTGCGCGACGATGGATGGCGGGTCTTTGCGACGGTGCGCAGGCAGGAAGATCTCGCGGCGCTCGAAGCCGACAGCATCGAAGCCTTGCTCCTCGACTACACAAAGCCCGAGACGATTTCCGCCACTGTGGCAACGGTGCGCGAGCGCGCGGGCGACCGCATCGATGCCCTTTTCAACAATGGCGCTTATGGTCAGCCGGGCGCCGTCGAGGATCTTGCGACCGATGTGCTGCGCGAACAGTTCGAGACGAATTTCTTCGGCTGGCACGAGCTGACGCGCCAGATCCTGCCGCTGATGCGCAAGCAGGGTCATGGCCGCATCGTCAATTGCTCGTCCATTCTGGGGCTCGTCCCCTATCGCTTCCGTGGTGCCTACACGGCCTCGAAGTTCGCGCTGGAAGGGCTGACGATCACGCTCAGAATGGAGCTGCAGGATAGCGGCATCCATGTGAGCCTCATTGAGCCCGGCCCGATTGCAACCAAGTTCACCGCCAATGCGCTCGCCAAGATCAACGAGCATATCGACCTCGAAGGTTCTCCTCATGCGGTGGAATACCGCAGGCAGCTGAAACGGCTTGATGGATCAGGGCCGATCAATAAACATAAATTGGGTCCGGAAGCGGTCTATGATGTGCTAAAATCCGCTTTGAACGTTGGAAATCCGCGCCCGCATTATCTGGTAACGACGCCTGCAAAGCAGGGCGTCCTTCTGAAAAGGCTATTGCCGGCTAACCTTTTCTATCGTCTGATGCGCCGGCTGGACTAGCGCAACCTCAGGCAAAGGCGCGGAGCGCCTTTTCCGTTCAGGATTGTGCAAACGATGACATAGATTGGCTTGGAGCTTCCATGAAACGCCGAGCCATTCTGAGGACAAGGGTGGAGGAGCCATGTCTACCGTTACTTATGTTGCCGCCATCATTGTCATGGGCCTCGTCGCGATCGTTCTTATTCGCGGCCTGCTGAACATGATGAAAGGCGACAACCCCAACCTTTCGAACCGGCTGATGCAGCTGCGCGTCCTGCTGCAGGCAGTCGCAGTCATTCTGATCATGCTGACGCTCTGGCTGACGGGCGGCGGCCGCCCGGCCTAACCGCAGGAACACAATGGTCAAGCTCAACAAGATCTATACCAAGACCGGCGACGACGGCACCACGGGCCTCGCCGCCGGCCCCAGGCGGCTGAAGCACGACCTGCGCGTCGAAAGCTACGGAACCGTCGACGAAACCAATTCCGCCATCGGCGTCGCCCGGCTGCACATGTCGGACATGCCCGAGATCGACGTGATGCTGATGCGCATCCAGAACGATCTCTTCGATCTCGGCGCCGATCTTTCGACGCCCGAAACCGATGAGCCTCTGCCCTATGAACCCTTGCGCATCATCGACCATCAGGTCGAACGCCTGGAATACGATATCGATTTGCTCAACGCCGATCTTGAGCCGCTGAGATCCTTCGTTCTGCCGGCCGGCAGTCCCGCTTCCGCTCATCTGCACCTCGCCCGCACCATGGCCCGACGAGCCGAGCGCCTAATGGTGGCGCTATCGCGTGAACAAGGCGAAAGGGTTAGCCCGGCGGCACTGAAATACGTCAACCGACTGTCCGATTTCCTCTTCGTCGCCGCACGCCATGCCAATGATCGTGGCCGCGCCGATGTGCTCTGGGTTCCGGGCAAGAATCGATAGCGGCATCCGTCAATCACCCAGGCATATGTATTGACGTTGACGTAAACGTTATTTATGCCTTTCAAGCAATTCGTCTCTCGGCGGCCTGGAAGCGTTGTAATTGGGGAAAAAACGCGTATCCATGTCGCCATTCGACAAATGGAATGGCGCTAAGCAGCGCATGTTCTCGGGCGGTCATGTTGAAGGAAGGATTCCATGAAGATACTGGTTCCCGTTAAGCGGGTGGTTGACTACAACGTGAAGATCCGCGTGAAGCCGGATGGTTCTGGCGTTGAGCTTTCGAACGTGAAGATGTCGATGAACCCGTTCGACGAGATCTCGGTCGAAGAGGCGCTGCGCCTGAAGGAAGCCGGCAAGGCCGAGGAAGTCGTCGTCGTATCGATCGGACCTGCCAAGGCTGAAGAAACGCTGCGCACGGCCCTTGCCATGGGTGCGGACCGCGCCATCCTGGTTGAAACCGACGATGCCGTCGAGCCGCTGGCTGTCGCCAAGATCCTCAAGGGTGTGGCGGACGCCGAACAGCCGGGCCTCATCATCGTCGGCAAGCAGGCGATCGATGACGACAGCAACCAGACCGGCCAGATGCTGGCGGCCCTGTTGGGCACGGCGCAGGCAACCTTCGCCTCGAAAATCGAGATCGGTGACGGCAAGGCACAGGTCACCCGCGAAGTCGATGGCGGCCTGCAGACGATCGAAGTCAAGCTTCCAGCCGTCGTTACCAGCGACCTGCGTCTCAACGAGCCGCGCTACGCCTCCCTGCCGAACATCATGAAGGCCAAGAAGAAGCCGCTCGACAAGAAGTCGCCTGCCGATTTCGGCGTATCGACCGAGCCGCGGCTGAAGGTCTTGAAAACGGAAGAGCCCGGCGGCCGCAAGGCGGGCGTCAAGGTCAAGTCGGTTGCCGAGCTGGTCGAAAAGCTCAAGACCGAAGCCGGCGTGCTCTGAGAAACTGGAAAGGATAAGACCTATGGCCATTCTTCTTCTGGCTGATCACGACAATGCCCATCTCTCCGACCAGACCGCCAAGGCGCTGACGGCAGCGACGAAGATTGGCGGCGACGTCCATGTGCTGGTCGCCGGTGCCGGTGCCCAGGCTGCGGCCGGTGCGGCTGCCAAGCTTTCCGGCGTCTCCAAGGTATTGGTTGCCGAGGACGCAAGCCTTGCCAACAATCTGGCGGAGCCGCTGGCGGCGCTGATCGTTTCGCTGGCCGGCTCCTACGACACCATCATCGGTGCTGCGACCTCGGTCGGCAAGAACGTGCTGCCGCGCGTCGCCGCCCTGCTCGACGTCGCCCAGGTCTCCGAGATCATCGAAGTGGTGTCGGCCGATACCTTCAAGCGGCCGATCTATGCCGGCAATGCCATCCAGACGGTGCAGTCGACCGACGCAAAGAAGGTCATCACGGTGCGCACGGCTTCGTTCGCGTCTGCTGCCGAAGGTGGTTCGGCTGCAATCGAGACGGTATCTGCCGCGGCCGACCCGGCTCTCTCCACCTTCGTCGGCGATGCCCTGTCCTCTTCGGATCGTCCGGAGCTGACCTCTGCCAAGATCATCATCTCCGGTGGTCGCGCGCTCGGTTCTGCGGAGAAGTTCAAGGAAGTCATCCTTCCGGTTGCCGACAAGCTCGGTGCTGCCGTCGGTGCCTCGCGCGCTGCCGTCGATGCCGGCTATGCGCCGAACGACTGGCAGGTGGGACAGACGGGCAAGGTGGTCGCACCACAGCTCTATATCGCCTGCGGCATTTCCGGCGCCATCCAGCATCTCGCCGGCATGAAGGATAGCAAGGTCATCGTCGCCATCAACAAGGACGAGGAAGCCCCGATCTTCCAGATCGCCGACTATGGCCTCGTCGCCGACCTCTTCGAAGCACTCCCGGAATTGCAAAAGGCGCTCTGAGCGCATCGATCGGGTTTCTCGCAGTTGCGAGAGACTGGAAAATCGTCTCTTATAGGTCTATCAATCTTTGCCGGGCTAGAAATGGCCCGGCAAATTTGTGGTTAAAAGCATAGCGCACCGCCAAGAGCGCGCCGCCGGGGAGTTGGCAATGAGTTCGCTGAAGACGATCGGTATTATCGGCGCCGGCCAGATGGGCTGCGGCATCGCCCATGTATCCGCCATGGCCGGCTACAAGGTTCATATCTACGATCTCTCGCAGGATCGCATCGAAAGCGGCCTTGCCACTATCAACGGCAACCTCGCCCGTCAGGTCGCATCCGGCAAGACGAGCGACGAAGAGCGCAAGGCAGCCCTTGCCCGCATCACCGGCTCGGCCGATCTCAACGATCTCGCCCAGGTCGACCTCGCCATCGAGGCCGCGACGGAAGACGAAAGCGTCAAGCGCAAGATCTATGCACAGGTATGTCCGGTGCTGAAGCCGGAAGCGCTGCTTGCCACCAATACGTCGTCACTGTCGATCACCCGGCTTGCCTCCGCCACCGACCGTCCCGAACGCTTCATGGGCATCCACTTCATGAACCCGGTCCCGGTCATGAAGCTCGTGGAGCTGGTGCGCGGCATCGCCACCGAAGAATCGACTTTCTCCGCCGCCAAGGACTACGTCTCCTCGCTGGAAAAGACGATCACCGTCGCCGAGGATTTCCCCGCCTTCATCGTCAATCGCATCCTGCTGCCGATGATCAACGAGGCGATCTACACGCTTTACGAAGGTGTCGGCACCGTCGACGCCATCGATACTGCCATGCGACTCGGCGCCAACCACCCGATGGGTCCGCTGCAGCTCGCAGACTTCATTGGCCTCGACACCTGCCTGTCGATCATGCAGGTGCTGCATGACGGGCTCGCCGACTCCAAGTACCGCCCCTGCCCGCTGCTGGTGAAATATGTCGAAGCTGGTTGGCTCGGCCGCAAATCCGGCCGCGGCTTCTACGATTACCGCGGCGAAGTGCCCGTCCCGACACGGTAATCGTCAAGCATCACGCTGTCGGAGACGAGGTCACTCAGCCGGGACTATGCGCTCCGCGTCCACAACGCACCCGTTGTCGAAACCCATGAACGGTATTCGTTCGCCCTCCGCTCCAGAAGCAGCTCGAACGCTTGTTTGATCCTGTGCACATGCGGCGTCTTGTATTCAAAGCCCGCATTATGAAGATGGATCAGCATCGATGCGTTGACCTCGAAAATTACCACTCTGCCCTCGGAATCGAGCGAGCAGTCGATCCCGAAATAATCGAGACCGATCTGGCGGCGGATGGCATCGAGGGCAACCATGCCTTTCACTCCGAAAACGCGCTCGGGCTCATTGAGGAAGGCCTCTTCCTCCCTGCGCATCCATTCGACACTGACCATGCGCGTCGAGGCATGATGCACCTTCCAGCCATCGCCGATGGCGAGATGATAGGGGAGGATCTGGTCTCCGACGAAGATGAAACGATATTTGCGAAACAGCCCATCGGGTGAACTGTAATCGACGAAGTCAGTTAGATAGAGGGTCTGCTCTCCGGCTTCTTCGGCAAAGCGCAACAGTGTATCGGCATCTTCGGCCAGCTCCATCATGTCACCGCCATGCTTGCCCGCATGGCGCACGATCAGCGGAAAGGCTTTCGTATCGCCGTCCCGCACCCTTCTCTGCAGATCTTTGGCCTCGATCCGAACCGTCGCCGGCATGACCGCATCCGCAACGCTGGTCAGACGCCGCGAGATGGACTCGCGATCCGTCGCCAACATCAGCCGCGGGTGATTGACGACGGGCCTGTGCAGGGAATCGGCGACATCGATTGCGGACGCCATGACGTCGAGCCCAAAATCGGTTTCCGAAACGAGATTGACAACGACATCGACCCGATCGCTGCAATCCTGCGGATCGTTGCGATAACCGCGCAGGACGAAGAGCACCTCGGTATCGAAGCAACTATCTCTGATCAGATCCTCATAGGGTGTGTTGCCAGCCTCGGGCGAAAAGAGCAGGAGCGCTCGAAACTTGGCAGGCTTCCTCGCCGCCGGGTAATTACGCACCACACCCATATCGGCAACGATTTGAAAGCAGATATGCGCAGCCGCCGGATTTCCGAATTTGAGTTCGAGCTTGCCGCAGAGCACCAGCGCATCGCGATCGCTTGGTTCGACGCGCAGTGCCTGTTGCGCCGTGATCAGGGCTTCGCGGTAGCGCCCCGTAGCCTCCAGCGCCTGCGCCTTGTTGCAGAGGCAGCGGAAGTCATTGGGAAAGCGCGATAATCCCTTGTCATAAGCTGCGATCGCCTTGTCGAAATCGCGATATTTCTGGAGAAGATCCCCAAGTTGCGACCACGATCTCACATCTTCGGGCGACTGATGGCAGCTACGCAAGGCTGCCTGCATGGCCTCCGGCATATTGCTCAGCGACTCGATGACCTCTATGCGCTTGGCAAGGGCCAGACCAAAGTCGCTTTTCAGAGAGACCGCCCGGTCAAGGCTCGAAAGCGCCTCGACCGATCGCCCCAACTCCTGAAGCACGAACCCTTGATGGTACCAGGACGCCGCGTCGTCCGGTTGCACCGCAACGACTCTGTCGTAGCACTGCAGTGCCCGGACGAGATCGCCACCGCTTTGATATGCCGTACCGAGGCCAGATATCGCTTGAATATAATCGGGCTTGAGACGGAGCACCGCTTCGAACCACGGGACCGCGTCCTGCGGCCTGCCAACCTGCAGCAACAGAAATCCCAGCATGTTGCACATGACCGGTTCGCGGCTGACAAGCTCGCGGGCCGATAGCAATAGGTGGATAGCGTCCTCGTAGCGACCGGCCCCCGTCAAAGTCTCGGCTTGAGACAAGACATGGGGAGCCGCTGATGCATCGGCCGAAGCATGCGCAGGTGACTGGTTCATCTGGATCGATTTTCAAAAAGTGCCTAGGGTGATTCCAGCCTCTCAGCTGGGGCTTACCCGAGGATGACCTTTCTTCGATCAATTCCAATTCTTAACGCCTGACGACCCGGCGTACGAACGCGTTACAGCGCTGTTGCGGCCTTCACCAGATTCTTAGCATCTTCGCTGTCCCAGACCGCCGGCCCATTCATGGCCGACAGCAGGCAGCCCTTGTTGTCGATGAGCAAAGTCACCGGCAAGCCGAAGGCCAGCCCCTGCTTCTTCAGCACGTTGAACACGCCCATCGTGTTGTCGCGGTAGTAGCCGAGCTTGTCGATGGCATATTCCGTGCGGAAGGCCTTGGTCTTTTCATCGTCGCCCGTGTCGATGTTGACGGCGACCACCTCGAACTTGTCGTTGCCGACGCTCTTTTCGAGCGCGTTCAGCGCCGGCATTTCCTCGCGGCACGGCACGCACCAGGTTGCCCAGACGTTCAAGAGCACGGTCTTGCCGGCGAAACTGCCAATCGATAGCGGCTGCCCGTCAGCCCCCTTGAAGGAAACATCCTTCAGCGAGATCGGCGCCGGCGGCACGCTCATGGCGGCGACCTGGCCCTTGGTAAACGGCTTTAAGGCAGCAGCACGATCCCTAGCCGACCCGCACTGATCGGCCGAAGCCGTTTCACCAATGCCATTGCCATACCCCGCCTCCTTCACGTATACCGCTGCCGCACCGGCAATAACCCCAGCGACGGCGGCAAGCAGAACAAGTTTCATGGACGGCAGACCGAACGGCTTCTTTGCTGTCATTACATTCTCCAGGTGGGCATCTCATGACTGACGGCACGGACACCAAATCCTCCAACCAGATGTGGGGCGGACGCTTCGCTTCCGGCCCCGCGGCGATCATGGAGGAGATAAATGCCTCGATCGATTTCGACAAGAAGCTGTTTGCCCAGGATATCCGCGGCTCAATCGCGCATGCGAGCATGCTCGCCAATCAAGGCATCATTTCAACCGAGGATAAAGACAAGATCGTTCACGGGTTGAACACGATCCTGTCAGAGATCGAAAGCGGCAATTTCGAATTCTCCCGCCGTCTCGAAGACATCCATATGAACATCGAGGCGCGGCTTGCGACCCTGATCGGCCCGGCGGCCGGACGCCTGCACACGGCCCGCTCGCGCAACGACCAGGTGGCACTCGATTTCCGCCTCTGGGTGAAGGAAGAGCTGCAGAAGTGCGAGCAGGCGCTGACCGATCTGATCGCGGCCTTCCTCGACCGTGCTGAAGAACACGCCGAAACCGTCATGCCGGGCTTCACCCATCTGCAAACGGCGCAGCCCGTCACCTTCGGTCATCATTGCATGGCCTATGTCGAGATGTTCGGCCGCGACCGTTCGCGCGTGCGCCACGCCATCGAGCACATGGATGAATCGCCGATCGGCGCCGCGGCCCTTGCCGGTACCGGCTTCCCGATCGACCGCCACATGACGGCCAAGGCACTCGGCTTCCGGGAACCGACCCGCAATTCGATCGACACCGTCTCCGACCGCGATTTCGCCCTCGAGTTCCTGTCGATCGCCGCCATCGCCGGCATGCATCTGTCGCGGCTTGCCGAGGAGATCGTCATCTGGTCGACGCCGCAATTCGGCTTCGTGCGCCTCTCCGACGCCTTCTCCACCGGCTCCTCGATCATGCCGCAGAAGAAGAACCCGGATGCGGCCGAACTGGTGCGCGCCAAGACCGGCCGCATCAACGGCTCGCTGGTGGCGCTTCTGACCATCATGAAGGGCCTGCCGCTCGCCTATTCCAAGGACATGCAGGAAGACAAGGAACAGGTCTTCGACGCCGCCGAAAGCCTCGAACTCGCCATTGCCGCCATGACCGGCATGATGCGCGACATGACGATCAACACCGCCCGCATGAAGGCCGCCGCCGGTTCCGGCTATTCGACCGCGACCGACCTTGCCGATTGGCTGGTGCGCGAAGCAGGCCTGCCCTTCCGCGATGCCCACCATGTGACGGGACGCGCCGTGGCGCTTGCCGAAAGCAAATCCTGCGAGCTGGCGGAGCTTTCGCTTGCCGACCTGCAGGCGATCCATCCCGACATCACCGACAAGATCTTCGATGTTCTGACGGTTGAAGCCTCCGTTGCCAGCCGCAAGAGCTTCGGCGGCACTGCACCTTCCGAAGTGCGCAAGCAGATCGCTTTCTGGCGCGCTCGCAACTGAAAAGACTGACGAAACCGCACTCAAACAATCAGGGTGCACAAGACGCGGAAACTTCGCTAAGAAGAGTGACTTTCGCGCTAGAGCCGGATGATTTTAGGCCGAAACGATCTAAAATCATCCGGCTCTAGAATCAAAGAAGTAGAGCATGATGTCGTCCGAAACCGCTCACACTTTTCGGCATCATGCTCTAGTCGCTCAAGAGGATTTCGATGCAGATCAACATGCCGCACATCATCCGCCTGACCGTCGTGCTTTCGGTCGTCGGCCTTGCCGTCGTCGGATGTGGCCGCAAAGGCCCTCTCGATCCGCCGAGTGCTCATGCGACCAAAGGCGGCGACGTCTCCAAGCCGACGAAGGAGCCGGGCACGGAGGACAAGAAGTTCTTCCTCGACCCGCTTCTCTGATTAGGCAGCGACCGTGAACCATTTTGAGTATCGCGACGGCATCCTCCACGCCGAGGATGTTCCGGTTCCCGAGATCGCCAAGGCGGTCGGCACACCCTTCTACGTCTATTCGACGGCAACGCTGGAGCGCCACTATCGCGTCTTCGCGGAAGCCTTCGGCGATGTCGATGCCATGGTTTGCTACGCCATGAAGGCCAATTCCAATCAGGCCGTGCTGAAGACGCTTGGTCGCCTTGGCGCCGGCGTCGACGTCGTCTCGGTCGGCGAATTGCGCCGGGCATTGGCCGCAGGCATTCCGGCCAGCCGCATCATGTTCTCCGGCGTCGGCAAGACCGCGCAGGAAATGGATGTGGCTCTGGAAGCCGGCATCTATTGCTTTAACGTCGAATCCGAACCGGAACTGGAAGTGCTGAATCAGCGCGCCATTCGCGCCGGCAAAGTGGCGCCCGTCTCCTTCCGTATCAATCCGGATGTCGATGCGCGTACCCATGCGAAGATCTCGACCGGCAAGAAGGAAAACAAGTTCGGCATTTCCTGGGAGCGTGCCCGCGCCGTCTATGACCGCGCCGCCACTCTCCCGGGCATCAAGGTCACCGGTATCGACATGCACATCGGCAGCCAGATCACCGAGCTGCAGCCCTTCGATGACGCCTTCAAGCTGCTGCGTGATCTCGTGGAAACGCTGCGAAACGACGGCCACGACATCCACCACGTCGATATTGGCGGCGGCCTTGGCATTCCCTACCGTGACGACAACAATCCGCCGCCGCTGCCGGATGCCTATGCTGAGATCGTCAAGAACCAGCTGCGCGGTCTCAATTGCAAGATCGTCACCGAACCGGGCCGCCTGATCGTCGGCAATGCCGGCATCCTGGTGACCGAGGTCATCTATGTGAAGGACGCCGGCGACAAGTCTTTCGTGATTGTCGACGGCGCCATGAACGATCTCATCCGCCCGACGCTCTACGAGGCCTATCACGAGATCCGGCCGGTTGAGCTTGGCAATGCCAATGCCCCGCGCATCAAGGCCGACGTCGTCGGCCCGGTCTGCGAAACCGGCGATTATCTGGCGCTCGACCGCGATATGGCGATGCCGAAGCCCGGCGATCTTCTTGCCGTCAGCTCGGGCGGGGCTTACGGCGCTGTACAGGCGGGCACCTACAACAGCCGGCTTCTGGTGCCGGAGGTTCTGGTCAAGGGCGATGAGTTTCATGTCATCCGCCCGCGCGGCACCCACGAGGAGCTGATTGCGCTGGATTCGATCCCCGCGTGGCTCGAAGACTGATCTGTTTCAGTTCATTGATTTCGGGCAGGCCGGATAAAATTCCACCTGCCCGACTGATCACGTTTAGGCGAAGTCCGATGAAAAAACAGGCTTAAGCGCCTCTTGCCCTCGTCTTCGCCACAAAGAATGTTATCTTTGATTGAATGGCGTCTCGCCGGGCGCCGCTTGCGTGAGCGTGTGGGACGCCGCGCCATCCCCAACGGGCGAATGGAGCCGGATGATTTTAGATCGAATCGATCTGGATCTGAACCCGCTCTAGAATCAAAGAAGTAGAGCATGATATCGTCCGAAAGCCGCTTATACTTTTCGGCATTATGCTCTGGCCATCAACGTCAGATCGGGAGAAGACCGGACCGATGACCAGCCCCAGCAACCCTAAGAAGGGCGCATTCGCCACCCGTCCGGCGCTGGCGCGCATGGTTGCGGTCAAGCGTCTCTTTGCTCGGCTGGTGCTCGTCAGCGAACAGCTTCTGCCGCGACTGCTGTTGCCGGCATCCATTCTGGCCCTGTTCCTCTCCGTTGCCTGGTTTGGCATTTTCCGCATCGCGCCGGATATTCTGCGCTTTCTGCTGCTTGCCGCCTTCGCGGTCGGCTTCGCCATCTCCCTCTATCCCCTGCGTCGCCTGCGCTGGCCAAATACCGGTGAGGCGGATCGGCTGCTGGAGGAGCGCAACGGCCTCGCCCACCAACCGGTCACGGTACAAGAAGATGAGCCGGCGCTCGACACCCCCTTTGCCCGCGCGCTCTGGCGCGAACACCAGACGCGCATGGCCGAGCGCATCGCCGCCTTGGATGCCGGTCTGCCGAGACCCGATATCACGCGTTACGACCGCTTCGCACTGCGCGCTATCCCGGCATTGCTGCTGGTGACGGCTTTCAGCTTTTCCATGTCCAACAGCGGCGGCTCGCTGGGCGATGCCTTTACAACGTCGACCTCGACATCGAGCAATCCTGATGTCCGCGTCGATGCCTGGGTCACCCCGCCCTATTACACCGGTGAAGCGCCCGTCTATCTGACGGGCAATGTCGACAATGCCGGCAATAGCCTGAACGTGCCGCAATTCTCCGAGCTTACCGTGCGTCTTTCGGGGGCTGCGACGGATGAAAAAGTGCTGTTCCAGGCGACTGGCGCGGAAAAAGGCGTCGAAATTCCCGAGCAGGCCGCGGATGCCGACAAGCAAGGCCTGGCTGGCGCAACGCCTCCCGCCGCACCGCCCGCAGCAAACAGCACCGGTAATGCCCCAACCGCGGACGGAATGATTGCCCGCACCCACGTTCTCAAGCTCGAAAAGGGTGGCGAACTGACCGTCAACGGCAAGTCCTGGTCCTTCAATGTGGTCGTCGACAAGCCGCCGGAGATCACTTTCGACGGCATTCCGCATGCGACGGCTAACGGCGCACTGGAGCTCGGCTTCAAGGTCAAGGATGATTACGGCGTCGAGGAAGCCCATGCCGAGATCGTGCCGGTCGAATCCGATCCGGCAGCCAAACCCCTCTATGGCCTGCCCGAATACAAGCTGGAGCTTCCGCGTCGCGATCGCCGCAATGGCAAGGGTCTGGCAACCCATGATCTGACGCAGGATCCGCTTGCCGGCAAGCGCGTCCGCATCACCCTCGTCGCGAAGGATGGTGCCGGCCAGACCGGCCGCAGCTCACCCTACGAGATGGTGCTGCCGTCTCGCAATTTCAGCCAGCCGCTCGCCGCCGCCGTGGCGGAGGAGCGCCAGGTGTTTGCGCTCGATACCCGCAAGATGCCTGAGGCGATCGAACTCAACAAATCGCTGACCATCCGCCCGGAAGAGACCATTCCCGATCTCGGCAATTATCTCGTGATCAGGTCAGCGCTGACGCGCATGAAGCTCGCAAGTAGCGAAGCGTCGCTGAAGGATACCGCCGACTATCTCTGGCAGATCGCGCTTGGCATGGAAGACGCCCAGCTGACCGATGCGGAAAAAGCGCTGCGCGATGCCCAGCAGAAGCTCTCCGACGCCCTGCAGCGCAATGCGTCCGACGCCGAGATCAAGAAGCTGACCGACGAGCTGCGCAAGGCGATGGACGCCTATATGAAGGAGCTGGCTGAGCGCATGCGCAACATGCCGGCACAGCCCAATCAGCGCTCCGCCAATATCCTGCGCCAGCAGGACCTGCAGCGGATGATGGATCAGATCGAGAATCTCGCCCGCTCCGGCGACCGCCAGGCCGCGCAGCAGATGCTTTCCGAACTGCAGCAGCTGATGAACAGCCTCCAGGCCGGTCGGCCTCAGCCCGGACAGCGGCAGAACCAGGCAAACGACAAGATGCGCGAGCAGATGGACAAGCTCGGCCGCATCATGCGCGACCAGCAGAAGCTGATGGACCAGACCTTCAAGCTCGATCAGGCCATGCGCGACCGCATGCAGCGCGGCGATCCCAACGAGGATGGCGATGGCCTGATGGACCAGCCATTGCCCGGTCTCAACGATCCGATGCGCCCGGATATGGGTCAGCGTAACCAGGGCCAGCAGGATCAGCAGCAAGGCCAGAACCAGCAAGGCGAAAAAGGCAAGGATCCCACCGACGGCATGACAGCCGATCAGCTGCGCGATGCGCTGAAACAATTGCGCCAACAGCAGGAGGATCTCGGCAAGCAGCTCGGCGAACTCCAGAAAAACCTGGGCTCGCTGGGCATGAAGCCGAACCAGAATTACGGCAAGGCACAGCAGGAAATGAAGGGCGCCTCAGGCCAGCTTGCCGAAGGCAATGGCGAAGGCGCCGTGCAGGGTCAGGGACGTGCTCTTGATGCGCTACGCAAGGGTACGCGCGAGATGATGAACCAGCTCATGGCCCAGATGCAGCAGCAGGGGCAAGGCCAGGGTCAAGGCCAGATGCCGGGGCAGATGGGCCAAGGAGGCCAAAATGGCCGCGATCCGCTCGGCAGGCTACGGGATGGTCCCTTGGATGCGCCTGATAGGGACATGGTGCCGAAGATCATCGATGCCCAGCGCGCACGTGAAATTCTCGACGCCATTCGCGAACGGCTGAGCAACAATCCCACATTGAGCGAAGAACGGCGCTATCTGGAGCGTTTGCTGAATCTCGGTCAGTAGGGCGGCCTACCATCGTCGTTGCCTGTCTTTCATGCTTCGTAAAGAGGGATGATTGGAGACCAAGCTTGCCAATATTTCAGATCTGCCTGTCACGACAGGCCTGCCCGGCGTTGCCGATGCGGATGCAAGGCTCGACGGCAAGCACGAGATTCGGCTGGCCAAGGCGGTGAGCATTACGCAATTCGGCGTGAATCTCGTCACCCTCGATCCCGGGGGGCATGTCATCGTCACGCCACTGGCATGTGGCGGAGGACGAATTCCTCTATGTTCTGACGGGTACGCCGACACTGGTTGACGAAAACGGCCACCATATCCTCGAGCCTGGCGATGTCGTGGGATTTCCGGCGGGGCAACCGAATGCCCATCATTTGCTCAATCATTCCGCCACAGCGGTGACGATGATCGTCGTTGGCTCGAGAAAGCCAGGGAAAGAAACCATCTATTACCCGGACGACGATTTCGGACCTATCCGCAAATGATGATGAGGTCGGCACAGGAAATGACTGCGCTGACCCTCAATGGTCCTCAAGCAGCCAAGGCGCGCGCAACGGCCTTGCGGATATCGGGCAGAGCGAAGGGCTTGGCGACGACGTCGACGATCTTTTCCATAAGGTCGTCTGCACGCTCGCGCTGCTCTGCATAGCCGGTCATCAGCAAGATTTTCATCCCAGGGCAGGTCGAGTGCGCCTGATGGGCAAGCTCGATGCCGTCCATCACGGGCATGCGGATATCCGAGAGAAGCAGGTCGTAGCCGCCCTGTTTCAACTTTTCCAAGCCTTCCGCGCCGTCGGCTGCCTCTTCGGTCTCGTGGCCGTCCAAGCGCAGCGCGCGGGCGACGAAGGTACGAAGCGAGTCTTCGTCTTCCGTGATCAGAATTTTTGCCATGGTCCGTGCTCCTGGTCCGTCATGTTCCGCGACCGAAATCACCAGAATTCCGTTTGCGATCGGTAAACAACGGGCAGGCGATCGGCTCCGTGGTTAACGAGTCGTCATCGCTGGAGCGGAATGGGACAGGCGGGCACGCCGCCTGTATTAACTTAAGATCAGGCCTCGGCGTCGCCCGTGACGACACCGACAAAGGGCAGTTCGCGGAAGGCGTAGGCGACATCCATGCCGTAGCCGACGACGAAATAATCGGGGCATTCGAAGCCGACATAATCGGCCTCCAGCTCTTCCTGGCGCTTGACACTCTTGTCCAGCAGCACGGCGAGCGTGACATTGCGGGCGCCGCGCTCATAGAGCAGTTCCTTGGCGAAACGCAGCGTGCGGCCCGATTCCAGGATATCGTCGATCAAAAGGACATCGCGATCTTTCACATCGCTGTCGATATCCTTGACGATGCGCACGCCCTGAGACGTCGTACCCGCACCGTAACTCGAAAGAGTGATGAACTCGACTTCGGGCGCAAGTCCCGTCTCGTGCAAAGCGCGTAACAGGTCCGCCGCAAAAATGAACGAGCCCTTGAGAATGGCGATGACGAGGAGATCTTTCGTCGGCCCGCTAGCGATTTCCTTTGCCAAAGCGTGATTGCGCTCGGCAATCTGCTCGGCAGTGAAAAGCGGCTCGATATTCTTCCCGCGTACGACAGGCATTGATTGGCATGCTCCATGGCTGCGCGGCCATAGGCCGCCGATCAAACCATAGCCCGTAGCACAATCAGCGAGCCCGACACACCCCCTAAGGCATGAAGGAGAGCCGAACTTCAGGCGTTTTTCCACCGGGATGCTGCAGCCGCGTCGAGAATCCGCGGCTTTCATGCGGCCCGAGACGATCGACCGGCGTGTCCACCACGATGCTTCTCACCAGCTGGTCGCCAGCGAAAAGATCGGCGCGCACCTGCGGAACCGAAAGCGTCGCACCGCTGACATTCTCTATGATGCCGTTCAGCCTCAGGACGGGCAAACCATTCTCATCGCGTGGCGTCAGCGTCACGTGCGAGAACTGCAGCGGATCGGCCGTCGCCTCGGTGGGTGCACCGGAAAGACCGGAAAAACCGCCGGAAAGTCCGAAGATCAATATTGCGAGGCAAACAATGAGCGCCACGAAACTGCGTCGCGATGCCTGCTGCAAAACTTCCTCGACCCCTCGCAGGGCAGACAGGGTGCGCGAAAGGGTAGTCTTGCGCGCCACTGGCTGCGGTCTTGGTTGGGTACGCCCGCCATAGCGCATATTGACGCCCGATGCCGTGCGCCCGCGCGCCGCGGAAACGGTCACGAATTCGGCATCGACGATATCGGGTTTCGGCATGACGTAATGCACCTGACCCGATGCCGTCCCACGTTCGGGCGGAATAAGGTCATAAATCAGCCCCGTCTGTCGTGGACGGTGGCGAAAAGCGCCCATGATGGCCTCCCGTTGCGGTGATCCACATGGTTTCGACGCCCATTGCCAATCTGGGCATTGAAACGAATCCTGCCCAGTCGTAAATTTTATTGGTTAATGCTTCGCAAAGATCGCCATGAATGGGGCGCCTTTCCAGAAAAATTTACCGGCTGTTAATGCCATTGGTTAACAAGTCGCCTGATTGAACCCTGCGGAAGACTGGACTGCCCGTTGATTCATTTTGAGAACGTCGGTTTGCGTTACGGCATGGGTCCGGAGATCCTCCGCGACCTGAGCTTCGACATACCGAAGAAATCGTTCCAGTTCCTGACCGGCCCTTCCGGCGCCGGCAAGACGACGCTGCTGCGGCTGCTCTTCATGTCGCTGCAGCCGACGCGTGGGCTGATCCGCATGTTCGACCGGGAGATCTCGTCGATCCCGCGCAACGAACTGCCGCTGCTGCGCCGCCGCGTCGGCATCGTCTTTCAGGATTTCCGGCTGCTCGAGCATCTGACGACCTATGAAAACGTCGCCCTGCCCCTGCGTGTGCGCGGCAAGGATGAAAGCTCCTACCGCACCGATGTCCTGGAGCTATTGAAATGGGTCGGCCTGGGCGAGCGCATCAATGTGCTGCCGCCGGTGCTCTCGGGCGGTGAGAAGCAGCGTGCCGCCATCGCCCGCGCCCTCATAGACCGCCCGGAAATCCTGCTTGCCGATGAGCCCACAGGCAATGTCGACCCGCCGATGGCGCGCCGCCTGCTCAACCTGTTTCTGGAGCTCAATCGCCTGGGCACCGCCGTCGTCATTGCCACCCACGATCTTGCCCTGATGGACCAGATCGAGGCGAGACGCATGATTCTATCGGGGGGGCATCTCGATATCTATGACTGAGCCCGCTCCCCGCAGGAAAGCCCCGAACGCCGGGACGCCGCAAGCACGGCAAGCTCCAGGCACACCGCCTGGCGAGCGCAAACGCCCGGAAATGCGTGTGCGCCCGACCGGACCGATCGTGCCGTCCTCCAACATTCAGGGCAATGCGCTCATCGTCGTCATCGCCATCATGGCCTTTCTCGCCTGCCTGACGCTCGGTGCGGTCAGCATGGTGCGCTCGACGGCGGCGAGCTGGGAAAGCCAGATCTCCCGCGAGATCACCATCCAGATCAAGCCGGACGACAATCTCGATATGGAAAAGGCGCTGACGAGCGCCCGAGATATCGCGTTGAGCTTCGTCGGCACCAAATCGGGCCAGATCGTCGACGAGGCAGCAACCGCACGCCTGCTCGAGCCCTGGCTCGGCGCTGGCCTCGATATCAAGGAACTGCCCGTTCCGCGTCTCGTCATCATTACCATCGACGAGACGCATCCGCCTGATTTCGAGGCAATGCGCGCCCTGCTCAAGGCACAGATCCCGCAGGCAACCCTGGACGACCACCGCACCTGGGTCGACCGGCTCGTATCGATGGCACACACCACCGTTCTCATCGGCACCGGCGTCCTGCTGCTCGTCTTCACTGCCATGGTCCTGACGGTGGTCTTCGCCACGCGCGGCGCATTGTCAGGCAATCGCCATATCGTCGAGGTGCTGCATTTCGTCGGCGCCGAAAGCACCTTCGTCGCCAATGAATTCCAGAAGCATTTCCTGAAGATCAGCCTCAAAGGATCGGGAGCCGGCAGCGCACTCGCCGCCCTGTTCTTCGCAACAGCTGGAATCCTGCAGAGCCATACGATTGCCACGCCGCAGACCGATCAGGCAACAGCATTGTTCGGAACTTTCTCCGTCGGCGCACTCGGCTACATCGGCATTCTCGCTACCATGATCATCATCGCTCTGCTGACAACGCTGACGGCGCGCTTCACCGTCATGCGCACGATCTACGAGATCGATCTGATCCGTTCCGATCCCGGGCGGACGGATAGCGTACAGAATTGACGCTTCCGTGATGTTTTTTTACCGTTTGCCAGCCCGTTCCTTGCCGCAATTGGCGTATAATACCGAATCATGAGCATGGATCTGACGACTCGCAAGACCGTGAGTTCGCAGCCGTTGCGGGAACATTCCCGCGGCGACAGACCCGTGCGCCGCAGCCTGTTCCGACGTCTTTTGCGCTGGGGCGGCTTCGCCTTCATTTTTTTGGTCGCCATCATTTTCGGCGGCTTCCTGCATTTCGCCGATTCGATCACCACCTTGAAGCCGCCGCTGGACCCCAAGGCCGATGCCATCGTCGTGCTGACGGGCGGCTATCAGCGTATCGATCAGGCGGTGGAGCTGCTGCGCACCGGTGCCGGCAACCGCCTGCTGATATCGGGCGCGCATCCGACCACAACGCCGACGCAGATCCGCAAGCTGACGCAGAGTTCCGCCAGCCTGTTCAGCTGCTGTGTCGACATCGGCTATGACGCGCTCGATACGATCGGCAATGCCCGCGAGGCAGCAAAATGGATTCACGCCAGAGGCTATAAGAGCGTTCTCGTGGTGACGAACAACTACCATATGCCGCGCAGCCTCGCCGAGCTGAAATATGTCGATCCCTCGACCGATTTCATTCCCTATCCGGTCGTCAACTCCGATCTGAAGACCAAGAACTGGTTCACGGACCCGAACGCGCTTCGCACGATGATCTCCGAATATGCCAAGGTTCTCCTTGCGGGTGCCCGCAACCTGACCGGTCTCGGACGGCCGATAGGCCTGCGCTCGCGGCAGCCTATCGAGGATGACGACTGAGGCTTGCCACACCAAACTCCGTAACGGTTCGCGCGATATCAAAAGCGTCAAGCGCAAAGATCAGATCTTGCAGATCGCGACGCGATGCAAGACGCGAAAAGCACGCAAGCACCGACTTTTTATTGACGCCGTAATCGTGTAGGCAAACCTTCGGATGCCGGCGCAAGCCGGTGCGTTGGGAAAGCCTCGATGATTATCTTGCGTTCGATCCTGTTCAATACAGTCTTCTATGCCAATCTGATCATTCGCATGATCGTGTTGACGCCGATCTATTTCCTGATGCCGCGCAAGGCGGCCTATGCCATCCCCAAGGCATGGGCGAAGTCCAGCACCTGGCTGATGGAGAAGATCGTCGGGACGACCTTCGAGATCGAGGGCCTTGAGAATCTCCCCAAGGGCAGCTTCATCTTCGCGCCCAAGCATCAATCCTTCTGGGATACGTTCGCGCTGCTGCCCTATCTCGACGATCCGGTCTATATCCTGAAGCGCGAGCTGATGTGGATACCATTGTTCGGCTGGTATGCCGGCAAGCAGCGCATGATCCCGGTGGATCGCAGCGCCCGCGGCAAGGTCATGTTCGACGTCCTGAAGCGCACCCGCGAAGAACTCGCCACAGGCCGCCAGCTCATCATCTATCCCGAGGGCACCCGCCGCCCGCCGGGCGCCGAACCCGTCTATAAATACGGCATCGCCCGCATGTATCGCGACCTTGGAATCCCCGTCGTCGCCGTTGCCATGCATCCCGGCCTCTTCTGGCCGCGCCGCACCTTCCGCAAGTATCCCGGCCATATCAAGGTACGCATCCTGCCGCCGATCGAGCCCGGCATGGACCCGGATGCCTTTTTCGCACGCCTGATCGAGGAAACGGAAAAAGCAAGCGACGAGCTGCTGGTCGAGACGATCGCCAACAACCCGAACCTGCCGGTTCCGCCGACGGCGGCGCAGCGTCTGGCCGAGATCGCCAAGGCAAAGCCCGTTACCGCCGCAGTCTGAGAAAACTCTGGACGCAACGAGATGGACTCAGGATGCCTTCCGCATCCGTTCCACTTCGCCGGCGACCTGCTCGAGCCAATGATCGTGAATACCCATGTCGCGCAAATGCGTCAGCGTATTGAAAACATAGGCATCGTTCGGGCCGGAGCGGCCGATGGCGGCTTCCACCACATGCGCTGCCTCCACCGCATCCAGCGAACCGGCATATTGCCTGTGGTTGCGATCGACGACATAGGCGACGGCGGTCACGCGCCGCCCGTCGGCGAGCCGGATCGGCAGGGTCTTTTCCAGATAGACGTTGGTCACGAGTTCGCGCTCGCGCAGATAGGTCAACACTTCATCCCAGGAAGAGGCCGGAACCCGAAAGGCCATGCCGCGGCAGGAACCGCCGCGATCGAGGCCAAGGACCAGGCCGGGGTTTTCTTCCGTGCCGCGATGAACCCAGGAACGGACGCAGAGCGAGCGACGATAACCAAAAATCAGAGCCTCGGCCCGCTCGTCATAACCAAAGCCCGGATTCCACATGAGGGATCCGTAGCCAAACACCCAAAATTCGTCCATATCCAACGCCAAATCACTGTGAAGCTTCAGTCCAACCATTGGAGAACAACATGGCAGCGTCAAGCCAGAGCGTAACGACCGGCCGAGGCAAGCGTCTGTGGCTCATCCTTCTGGGGCTGGTGGTGGTCCTGGCCGGTCTTTACACCGGCGGATGGTACTATGCGACCAGTTTCGTCAGGGCCAATGTCCTGAAAGCGCTCGGCCAGCAGAACAGCGCCGGCGTTGCCGGAAAATGCGAGAACATGGCCTTCAACGGCTTCCCCTTCTCCATCGGGCTCACCTGCGACACGGTCACGGTCGACAACCAGACGCGTGGCGTCTCCACCAATTTCGACAGGCTCAGCGCCTCCGCACCCGTCTTTCAGCCCAACCATGTCAACTGGAGCCTGAAATCCCCTGCAGAATTGCGGACGACGGAGGGCCTGACCGTATCGGCCGAATGGACCGACCTGCAATCGAACCTCGTTGCCAAGGGCCGCGGTGTCGCGCAAACTCAGACTGTCATCGAAGGGTTGAAAGCCGGCATCGTCTCCTCCGTCACCGGCCAGAGCGTCAATGTCACCGCTGCCCATACGGAGATGCATGCCAACCAGAATGGCAGTGACCTGGATCTCGCCATCGGCGTCGAAAATGCCAATGCCGTGATCAAGGATTTTCCGCAAACGCTGCCGACCGCATCGACGAGCGCCAACGTCACACTGGCTGGCAAGGCCGGCTTGCTCGATGGCAGCGACCGCGAGGGGCTTCGCGGCACCGCCGGCGTGCTGCATCAAGCGGTCATCGACATCGGTGACGGGCGCATCATGACGCTTTCCGGCCCCTTCAATTTTGACGATGAGGGTTTTCTGTCCGGCCAGTTCAAGCTGGAGATCAACCAGATCGGGCCATGGGGCGATAGCCTGACCAATACGCTTCCCGCTGCCAAGAACATCATCAAGACGGCGACGAAGATGCTGAAGGCGCTTGCCAATGGCGGCGACAAGGTCTCGGTTGATCTGACAGCCGATCGTGGCCGCCTCTCGCTCAGCGGCTTCATCCCGCTCGGCAAGATCCCGCCGATCTGAGAGCCTATTCTTTGCGGGTGCCGGAAATATCCTTCACGAAGAATATCTCCGGGCTCGGCTGGATGATGCGAAGGTCGATGCTACCGGCGGCCTTGAAGCCGTTGCGGCGGTGCCATGCCTGCGGCTCAGCCTCCGCCCATTCGCTCGATGTCATCAGATGCTCGGCACCCTCGTCGATCATGGCGGTTTCCCAGGCGTGGAACAAGGCTGTTCCCACGCCGTCGTGCTGGCGCGACGGCAGCACACGGATCATGTCCATATAGGGTATTTTGCCCCAGAAGCGGCTGAAGCGCAGAAAGCCGACGAGCTCGCCATCCTTCTCGGCCACGAAATATTCGCCGTGCTGGACGCAACGGCTGATCCAGGCTTCGCTCGCATCATCGTGCTCGATGAGCCAGGGCAGATCTTCGGAGCGCCCGCGTCTGACGATCATGAGCGCCACTCCCTTGCGTCGGGATGCCTATTCCTTCGCATCCAGCGCGTGACGGCCGAAATCAGGCACGTCGACGTCCTGGCCGGCTTCGACGATCGAGCGGCGAATGGCGCGCGTACGGGTGAACAGTTCGAAGATCTTGTCGCCGTCCCCCCAACGTATCGCGCGCTGCAACGACGCCAGATCCTCCGAGAAGCGCGACAGCATCTCCAGGATCGCATCGCGATTGTGCAGGCAGACGTCGCGCCACATGGTCGGATCGGATGCGGCAAGGCGCGTGAAGTCGCGGAAGCCGGAAGCGGAATATTTGATGACTTCCGACTCGGTCACCGTCTCCAGATCGTCGGCGGTACCGACGATGTTATAGGCGATCAGGTGCGGCAGATGCGAGACGATCGCCAGGACCTTGTCGTGATGCTCTGGGTCCATTTCGTCGACGCGGGAGCCCAAAGTTTCCCAGAAGCCGCGAAGCGTCTTGATCGCTGCTTCGTCCGTGCCGGGAACGGGTGTGAAGATGCACCAGCGTCCCTTGAAGAGACCTGGAAAGCCTGCATCCGGGCCGGACTTTTCCGTACCCGCCAGAGGATGGCCCGGAATGAAATGCACGTTGGAGGGCATATGCGGCTGCATCTGCGCGATGACCGAGGCCTTGGTCGAGCCGACATCGGTGACGATGGCGCCCGGCTTCAAATGTGCGGCGATTTCCTTGGCGACGCTCTCCGAGGCTCCCACAGGCACCGAGACGATGATGAGATCGGCATCCTTGACCGCTTCGGCCGAAGATGGCGTGTAACGGTCGCCGAGCTTCAGCTCTTCGGCGCGCTTCAGCGTCTCGGCGCTGCGCGTCGAGATCACCACTTCCTTGGCAAGCCCGAGTCGCTTGATATCGTGGGCGATGGAGGAGCCGATAAGGCCGATACCGATCAATGCGATGCGGTCGAACTGGATGTTGCTCATGCCTTGCGTCCCGTAAATTCGGTCAGAGCGTCGATGACGCCGAGATTGGCCTCTTCGGTGCCGATGCTCAAGCGCAACGAGTTCGGGAAGCCATAGGCTCGGACGGCACGCAGGATATAGCCGCGGCTCGTCAGGAAATCGTCCGCCTCCGCAGCGCGCTTGCCGTCGCTGTCAGGGAAATGGATCAGCACGAAATTCGCAACCGACGGCGTTACCTTGAGGCCGAGAGCCTCGAGCGCAGCCGTCATCTTCCCGATCCAGAGCGTATTGTGCGCTACGGCCTTCTCGGTGAAGGCTTGATCGCGAATGGCGGCCGCCCCAGCCGCGATGGCGGCGCTGTTCAGATTGAACGGAGCACGCACGCGGTTGATCGCATCGACGATATCGACCGGACCATACATCCAGCCGATGCGAAGGGCCGCCAGACCATAGACCTTCGAGAAGGTACGGGTCATGACGACGTTCTGGTTTGCCGAAACGAGCTCAAGGCCGGCCTCATAGTCGTTGCGACGGACATATTCCGCATAGGCCGCGTCGAGCACGAGGATGACATGCTTCGGCAGGCTCGCCTGCAGACGGCGGATCTCGCTGACCGGCACATAAGTTCCGGTGGGATTGGCGGGGTTGGCAATGAAGACCATCTTGGTCTTCTCCGTGACGGCGGCCAGGATCGCGTCGACATCGACGGTGCAATCCTTTTCCTTGACCGTCACGGGCGTCGCGCCGGCCGCCATGATCTGGATTTTATAGACCAGGAAGCCGTGCTCCGTGATGATGCCTTCGTCACCGGTGTCGAGATAGGTGTGGCAGAGCAGGCCGAGCAGCTCGTCCGAGCCGGCTCCGCAAAGAATATTGGCCACATTCAGCCCATGCACATCGGCGATCGCCTGGCGCAATTCCTTGGCCTGTCCATCCGGATAGCGTTCGAGATGTTCGGCAGCACCGCGGAAGGCTTCGATGGCCTTGGGGCTGGCGCCAAGCGGCGTCTCATTCGAGGAGAGCTTGAACACGCGCGCAACGCCCGGCGCATGCTCCTTGCCCGGCACATAGGCGGCTATATCGAGAATGCCGGGACGCGGGACGGGCTTGCTCATTTCCATGCTCATGGGATCGACCTTGGGAAAGACCGGAAAATTCCGGTTTATGACACCCCGTCGCATTAATGCGGATTAACAAATTTGTCGAGTGTGACGCGACGGCGAAAGCATCAGGTGCCGTCGCGCGTCGTCGGTATGCCGCGCGGCGCTAGAACCGGCACGAAGACACGACGCGAGGCGCGAACAGCAACGGGCAGGCCCTGATAAAGCCGTTTCTGCGCCTCGACGATGATGACGCCCGAAAATGCCGGCCAAAGGGTGCGGCCGACCCGCTCGAAGGCGCGGCGCAGCCGCAGCACCGTGCGCAGTTTGGAAGGTGGGAAGAAGAGTGCTTCTGCGGTCGCACCCGGCGTGAAATTGGTTTCACGCAGCAGCGACGTAAGCTGGCCGCGCGAATAGGGCCGGCCGGAGCCGAAGGGCGTGTGCTCCATGCGCGCCCAGACACCACGACGGTTCGGCACGGCGATGACAAGCCGCCCGCCCGGCGCCAGCACACGCCAGAGCTCCTTCAGCGTCTCCCGCGGGCTTTCGGCGAATTCCAGCGAATGCACCATCAGCACCCGGTCGATCGAACTATCCGGCAGAGGAAGCTCTTCATCGAAGATCAGCGCCGTCGACGAGGCCGAACCCATCGGCCAGTTCACCGCTCCCTGCCCCGCCGGCATGAAGGCGAAGGTGCGCTCGGTATCGGCGCGGAAGCGATCGAGATAGGGAACGGCATAGCCGAGGCCGACAAGCCGCTCTTCCGGCATCCGCGCCCAGATGGAGGACAACGCCATGGCGATCGACTGCTCCGCCAAGCGACCGAGCTCGGAATGATAAAACTGGCGGAGATCGACAATATCGGCGTGCATCGAAACAAATGTTATCAGCCGAGCGTTGGACTTCAAGGCCGAACGGCTTACATTCTCCATCAACGTAAAAGACGAGGACGATTTCGATCATGAAACCATTGGAATTAGAGATTTTTATCTGCCGTTCCGACAATTTCGGCGTCTTGGTCCACGATCCGGAAACCGGATTGACGGCATCGATCGACGCTCCGGAGGCAGATGCGGTCCTGAAGGCGGCCGATCGGCGCGGCTGGACGATCAGCCACATCCTGACGACCCATCATCACACCGATCACGTCGAGGGCAATCTGGCGCTGAAGGAGCAGTTCGGCTGCGAGATCATCGGCCCGATCAACGAGGCCGTCGCCATTCCCGGCCTCGATCGCGCCGTCGGCGATGGCGATACGTTCGAGTTCGCCGGCCATACGGTCAATGTCATCGAAACGCCCGGCCACACTGCCGGCCACGTCTGCTATCACTTTGCCGACGACAAGCTGCTTTTTGCCGCCGATACGCTGTTTGCGCTTGGCTGCGGCCGCCTGTTCGAACGGCCGGCAGCGGATATGTGGGCGTCGCTGCAGAAGCTCGCCGTGCTGCCGGACGAAACGGCCGTCTATTTCGGCCATGAATACACGCTCTCCAACGCCCGCTTCGCGCTGACCATCGATCCCGACAACGAGCGGCTGAAGGCGCGCGCCGCCGATATCGAGGCATTAAGGGCGGGGGGTAAGTTCACCATTCCGACGACGCTGGCGCTGGAGAAGGAAACCAACCCCTTCTTGCGCGCCGCCGATCCGTCGATCCGCCGCCACCTGCTGATGGAAAGCCGCAGCAATGACGAGGTCTTCGCCGAGATCCGCAAGCGCAAGGACAATTTCTGATGCAGGCAAAGGAAATCATCGAGACGCTTTCCATGCAGCGGCATCCGGAAGGCGGCTGGTACGTGCAGACGTTTCGCGACGCAAATGGCGGCGCGCGTGGCCATTCCACCGCGATCTACTATCTGCTGGAGGCGGGCGAGCGCTCGCACTGGCACCGGGTCCACGATGCCGCCGAAGTCTGGCATTATTATGCCGGCGCGCCTCTCGCCCTGCATCGCTCCGCCGACGGCAAGGGCAGTGAAAGGCTCGTGCTAGGCATGGATCTGGCGAAGGGCGAGCGCCCGCAAGCGATCATTCCCGCCAATTGGTGGCAATCGGCCGAAAGCCTCGGCGAATTCACGCTCGTCGGCTGCACGGTCGCGCCCGGTTTCGAATTTTCAAGCTTCGAGATGGCGCCGCCAGACTGGAAGCCGATCTCAGACTGAACCTCTTTTTGCCTTTCATTGACATCACGCAGGATGCGACCAGACGGCGCGCAGCGGCAGTCTTGAAAAAGCGACGCGCTGTGTCAGCTTTACACGGGGAGAGTGAAAATTGATTCAACTGGAGGAGGTTTTTTCGTGCGTTTGTTGTTCCCTTTGCTCGTTGCAGCAGGTTGCGTCGTGAGCGCGCCTGTCTTTGCCCTTGATGCACCGGCTTCGCCGCCGGCCGAAAAGCCCCTGAAAAACTTCGTGACTTCGGTCGAGAAGGATGGGTCGATCACCTTCCGCCTCTATGCTCCAGCGGCAAAGGCGGTTTCCGTTGCCTTGGGCTCGCGCGATCCCATCGCCATGCAACGCGGCGACGATGGCACATGGAGTGCGAAAACGGAGGTGCTGAAGCCGAACCTCTACGAGTATTACTTCAACGTCGACGGCTTCCGCAGCATCGACACCGGCACCAATGCGCCCAAGCCGCAGCGACAGGTCAATACCAGCCTCATCCTGGTGCCCGGCAGCATTCTCGATACCCGCAACGTACCGCATGGCGACCTGCGGCTGGTGACGCTCCATTCCAAAGCGCTCGATTCGGAGCGGCAGATGTATGTCTACACGCCGCCCGGCTATACCGATTCCTCCAAGCCGCTGCCCGTGCTCTATCTCTATCACGGCTTCGGCGATACGGTGGGGTCCTGGGTCCTCCAGGGCCGCGCGCCGCAGATCCTCGACAATCTGCTTGCCGAAAAGAAGATCGAGCCGATGATCGTCGTCATCCCCGATACGGAAACCGACGTACCGAACGCGATCGCCGAGAATTTCCCGGCCGCCGATCGCCGCGCAAACTTCTATCCGGCAAATGCCGAGGCGGCCGATCGCGAGCTGACCGAAGACCTTATCCCGTACATGAAGAAGCATTATCGGGTGCGAAACGAGGCAAGCGGCCGCGCCGTAGCCGGCCTGTCTCAGGGCGGCTATCAGGCCCTCGTGTCCGGTCTTTCTCATCTCGACACCTTCGGCTGGGTCGCAACCTTCAGCGGCGTCAGCACCACGACCGTTCCGAACAAGACCGTCGATGCCGTGCTGAACGAGCCGGAGAAGATCAACAAGGCTCTGCGTAACTTCACGGTGACGGTCGGCAGCAAGGACCAGGTCGTCGGCAAGGACGTCGCGGGCTTGAAGGCGACGCTCGACGACAAGAAGATCAAGCATGAGTACCACGAATATCCGGACCTCCAGCATGAGATGGATGTCTGGCGGCCATCGCTCGTGGCCTTCCTGGAAGAGGTCTTCAAGAAATAAACGACAGCGATTGCGGCGGAGCTATTCCGCCGCTTCCACCTGCGTCGGCACTGCATCGTCCCGACGCAGGATCATGCGATGGGCGGCCAGTACCGCCCCACCGGTCACGAGCAGGCAAGCAAGCGCAATGCCCCAGCTCGGCTCCGCAAAGCCGAACAGCGTGAGGATGAGCGTCGACAGCAGCGGCGCAGCATAGCTTGCTGCGCCGAGAATCTGGATATCGCCGTTCTTGACGCCGTAGTCCCAGGCATAGAACGCAGCCCCGACCGGAAAGAGGCCAAGGCCCAGTACCGCGATCCACTGCGCCGTGTTCTCCGGCCAGATGGTTTCCTCCAGGCCAAGATGGCAGAAAAGGGAAAGAATCGACGTCACGAGGCAGAAGATGGTGACAACGTCGGTGGAAACGGCCTCGAAACGGCGCGTGATCAGCGAATAGCCGGACCAGGTGAAGGCGCAGAGGAAGGCCGCGCCATAGCCGACGGCATAGGCGCCCTCGAAATGGAATCCATTGCGACCGACGATCAGAACCGTGCCCGCCAGCCCCATCAAGGCGCCCAGGATGTGATACCAGCGCAGCCGCTCGCCAGGCAGCAGCGCGGAGCCGACGACGATCAGCAACGGCCAGAGATAGGCGATCAGCCCTGCCTCCACCGCCGGCGCATGGCGCAACGCGGTGAAATAGAGGAAGTGGTAGCCGAACAGGCCAGCAATGCCTGTTATCCAGACCTTGGCGGGTTGGCGCAGCAGCTGCAGGCGCTCGGGTTTGAGCAGGAGGACGACGATGCCCGGAATGCTGCCGATAGCAAAGCAGATGGCGAGCAACTGAAATGGCGGCATCTTGCCGGAGGCGACGGTCAAGAGCGCCAGAAACGACCACATCAGAATGGCCGAAAAGCCCGTCAGCGTCGCGCGAAATTTCACCCCTGCCCCCAGTTCGTTATCGCGGACATCCCCGGCCCGCTAAAGCAATTCCAGGAAAAATGCACAACAATTTTCCATCTGGAATTGCGTAAGAACAACAGCGAGAACCGTCAAGTGATTCCGCGAAGCGGTTGACGGGGCTAGCTGCCGTATTTTACGGCCGTGATCGTCACCGTCCCGTATTGCGTCGGGATGCGGACATAGACCGGGGCATAGACATTCATGGCATCGGCCTTGGCAAACCAGATCTCCATATTGTCGCTCTTGGCGAGATAGAGATAGTCCTTGCGCGTGCTCTTATAGCCGCTCTTCGGCGTGAAGCGCACAGCGCAGGCGATGGTCTTGCCCTTGAAGCCATCGGTCGAGAAGGGATGCGACCCCTTCGGCGACAATTTCAGATCCATGCGCATCTCGCCGTCGAAGACAGCCAGCGTCTGGTTGCAGAGGTTGAGGCTCGGCGTGATCGGAAAGATCATGCCGGATATCGGATCGAGCACCGCCTTCAGGTCCGCTTCCGTAAGGGGAACCCAGGTGTCCGGGCGCTTCGGTTCAGGCGTGATCGTGTTCGACGTCACATTGCCGTTGGCATAGGCGACATCATAGGTGCGCTCTCTCTTGCCACTCTTGTAGAAGAGCGTGTAGTGCGTTGCCTGCAGCTTGCTGTCGTTGACGACGCCGGTCACATCGGTCCGCGCGTCGATGGACGTCACGAGATCGGCAAGGCCGGCAGAGGTGATATCGCCGCGAATGGTAAACTGTTTGCCGGTGACTTCGGTCTTGAAATCGGCTCTTGCGATCGGCAGGCCGGCCAGCGAAACGCGATAGCGCGTTTCATGCCGCAGCACATCGGCCAGAGCCATTGACGGCACCGACGCAACGATAGCTGAAATAATAAGCCACTTCCGAATTTGAACCATGATCAAGGCCTTCAACGAGGATCAGGCAAGTTATATAGTCGCTTTGCTCGCCTGCTGCGAGCGCCAGACAACAGCAGCTTTTTGACGGAATTGCGGGAAAACACAAGGTTTGGCTTGACGCGGCCGGCCTCTCTGACTATAGAACCGCAACTTTCCAATTACGGCCTATTGGATTGCGTGCCGGGCTTTGCCCGAGATGACTATCCGATGGCCTAGAAAAACAAAAGTAGGTGTACCATGTCCCGCATGTGCGAATTGACCGGCAAGGCCGTCCTCGTGGGCAACAATGTCAGCCACGCCAACAACAAGACCAAGCGTCGGTTCCTGCCGAACCTCTGCCAGGTCACGCTGATCTCCGACGTTCTCGGCCAGCGCTATCGTCTGCGCGTTTCCGCTGCAGCGCTTCGCTCGGTTGAACATCGCGGTGGTCTCGATGCTTTCCTTATCAAGGCAAGCGAAAACGAACTCAGCATGCGCGCTCGCCTGCTGCGTCGTCAGATCGTCAAGAAGTCTGCCGAAGCTGCTGTTGCTGCCTAAGCACTAGCGCTTCGCGATATCATTACCGGCTAAGAGGCTTGCACGGATCATTTCCGGACAAGCCTTTTTCCATGTCCGGTTTCCTTCAACTGGTGGCATCTCCCAGGATAAAAAAAATGCTGACACTGCGTCATACCCTTATCTACGTTCTGCTGATGACGCTGGTCGTCGTCGCTTCCAATATCCTCGTGCAGTATCCGCTGCAGGCCACCCTCGCCGGCATCAATCTCGCGGATATCCTCACCTGGGGCGCCTTCACCTATCCTGTCGCTTTCCTCATCACCGATCTGACCAACCGCCAGTTCGGCCCCAGGGCCGCGCGCAAGGTCGTCTTCGCCGGCTTCGTCGTCGGCGTCGCGCTGTCCTTCTATACGGCGCAGCCGCGCATCGCGATCGCCTCCGGTTCGGCCTATCTTGCCGGCCAGCTGCTTGATATCTCGGTCTTCAACCGCCTGCGCCGTATGGCCTGGTGGCGCGCGCCACTGTTCGGCTCGCTGATCGGCTCGATGCTGGATACGCTGATCTTCTTCTCCTTCGCTTTCGCGCCTTTCTTCGTCTTCTTCGGACCGAACGATCCCTTCGCGATCGACTGGGCACCGATCCTCGGCGTGTTCTCGACATCTGCCCCGCGCTGGATTTCCTGGGCGATCGGCGATTTCTCGGTCAAGGTGACCGTCGGCCTCGTGATGCTGCTGCCCTATGGCGCGCTGATGAACATGCTGAAGCCGATGTCGCAGGCGCCGACCGCCTGAGCGGTCGATCGTTCGGCGCGGATCATTTCGATGCGCGCCGAGGCTCCTTTTACCGATATGACAGGCAGTTCAGGACGGCGGCGGCGAAGGCATTCGGGCTTTCTGCCATCATCAAATGGCCGGTATCGGCAATATTGATCCGCGCCGTGCAGAGATCATTCGCCCAATCGGGAACATCCCAGCCCTCCGCCGAGCGACGTCCGGCAATCAGATAAACGGGAATGTCGGATTGCAGAATGCCGCGCACGGCCTCCAGATAGGTAGGCTCGCCCGTTGCCGCGACCACCGCCTTCGCCTGCGCCTTGATCGTCGACGGCGGCTGATTGGCAAGCCAGCCTCTGGCGAGCGATGACGTCCAATCGTTGATCTGTACGCCTGCGCCGGCGATCCACGCGTCCGGATCGGCTTCATAGCCCGAAATGATGCCTGCCACTTCCTCGACCGGCTTCACGGCAATCTGGCCCGACCAGAATGCATCCTTCAGCGTAAAATTTCCTTCGACGCTTGTCAGCGATTCGATGAGTTCGGGGAAATGGCTGGCGACCAGCATCGAAACCGCGCCGCCAACCGAATGGCCGACCAGATGCACCCTGCCCGCGCCAAGGCCGGATATGAAATCCGCAATATGACGCGCCTGATCAAGAAGGGAGAGGCTGCTGGTGTCCGCCGCGCGATTGCGACCATAGCCGATAAGATCGGGAGCATGAACATCGTCATTGCCGAAAGCAGCCAGGATCTTGGGGTCGCTCAGGCTGCCAAAGAGCCCATGCACCAGCACGATAGGTTTGTCGTGAGCAGACATGTCGAGGAATCCGGTTGTTGGAGCAAAGGTGTCGCTTAGCCCACGACCGAGATTTGCTCAATGCAGGCGCAGCGAATAAATCGGCCGGCCTCGCTTCTAGTTCTGGCTGACGAGATCGTCGTCGCGCAGGCGAAATTCGAGCATCAGGCTGCGCTGCAGGATCGAATGATTGTCGTCCGAGACCAGAATGAGGTGAAGCGAGCCATCGGCGGCGCGAAAGACGTCGATACCTTCCATATTGTCGATCTGCTCTCGCGTGCCGGCTTCGAAGATGACATTGCCATCCACAACGGCGCCCGGCTTGATATCAGCGCCAGCAATGCGGCGGATGCGCACGCCAAGGCCATGCATCAGCCCGAAGCGCCGCTCCAGCAGCAACAGGTCGCCATCAGGCAGAAAGACGCCATCGCTGACACTGAACTCGCCATCATGCCGGACGGTGAAGCGACCACTCAACGGACCGTCCAGAATGGCGGCAAGCATATTGCCCTCATCATCCCGGCTATCTTCCGTAACGATGACAGCACCGCCGGCAAGCGGGCTCGACTGCGGCGCAATCATCAGCGCCTCGAGGCTGCGATTGGCGCGCAGCTGCAATCTCGGGATCGGGAGTGGCAAGGTGCCGTCAGGTGGTGAAATCTCGAAGCCCGGGTCGGGATAGGCGTCGATGCGATGATATTGTTCGTAGCTGACAAGGACATGATCGTCTCGCAGCGCCAGCCCCTCCGCATCCATACCGCTCCTGCCGGCGTCTGTGCCGCCGTGACGATCGATCATAGGCAAGATACGGGTGTCGCTGATACCCTTCAGCCGGCCCTCATCGTCGCGCTCGATCGCTCCCGTCAGCCAATGACCGGTATCCAGTACCGAAATGAAATGCCGCAGGTCGGAACGGAAACGAATGGCGGAGATGGCTCCGAGAAGCGCGTTGTCCGAACTGAGTTCAAGGCCGCCGACAAATTCCAGCGAACCGAATCGCGTTTCATTCGAGCCCGGCCTGAACGTGGAAATCACCGTGGCGCGGATATTTGCCGGACCGCCTTCCTCGCCATCATCGCCGGCGCTGCAGCCGACAAGCAATGTTGCCAAAACGGCTGCCATCAAAGCAGCCCATGCCCTGGATGCGCGGCGGCCTGAAGGAGCAGTGCCGCTGGCTGGAAAGGGCACCGGCCGCAAGGCCGATGCCGGAAGGAGCGACAGCGGGCTCAGCTGGCGCGGCGCATGCGCGAGCGCGGCATGCTCGTCTGATCCTCGAACAGCGAGGCAAGCTGTTCCGTCATGGCGCCAGCAAGCTCGTCGGCGTCGACGATGGTGACGGCGCGGCGATAATATCGCGTGACGTCATGGCCGATGCCGATCGCCAGCAGTTCGACGGGTGAACGCGTCTCGATCTGGTCGATCACGGCACGCAGGTGCCGCTCCAGATAATTGCCCGGATTGACCGACAGCGTGGAATCATCGACCGGCGCGCCGTCCGAGATCATCATCAGGATGCGGCGCTGCTCACGACGGCCAAGGAGACGGTTATGCGCCCAGATCAGCGCCTCGCCGTCGATGTTCTCCTTGAGCAGGCCCTCGCGCATCATCAGGCCGAGATTGCTGCGCGACCGGCGATAAGGCTCGTCCGCGGACTTGTAGATGATGTGGCGCAGGTCGTTCAGGCGGCCCGGCGTCTGCGGCTTGCCGCTGGCAAGCCACTTCTCGCGCGCCTGCCCGCCCTTCCAGGCCTTGGTGGTGAAGCCGAGGATCTCAACCTTCACGCCACAGCGCTCCAGCGTGCGGGCCAGGATGTCGGCGCAGGAGGCGGCAACCGTGATCGGCCGTCCGCGCATCGAGCCGGAATTGTCGATCAGCAGCGTCACGACCGTATCGCGGAACTGCGTATCGCGCTCCATCTTGAATGACAGAGCCTGCATCGGGTCGATGATCAGGCGCGGCAGCCGTGCCGGATCGAGATAACCCTCTTCCAGATCAAAGTCCCACGAGCGGTTCTGCTGCGCCATCAGGCGGCGCTGCAGGCGGTTTGCCAGCCGACCGACGGCACCCTGCAGATGGGCGAGCTGCTTGTCGAGGAAAGCGCGCAAACGCTCCAGCTCGGCCACGTCGCACAATTCCTGTGCCGTCGTGGTCTCGTCGAACTCCTCCGTATAGACGTGGTAGTCGACCTTCTCGTTGAAGTCGGCGAAAGGCGTATTCGGACGGCGGGTCTCGCCCGGCGTTTCGGAATCTTCCTCGCCCTCTTCGCTCATGTCGTCGTCGGAGATCTCGCCGCCGTCTTCGGTCGCGCCGTCTTCCATCTGCTCGTCGGAAGCTTCGCTGTCCTCGGCCGGCGCGGCATCGGAGCCTTCGTCTTCCTTGACGTCGTCGTTATCCTGATCCTCGCCGTTCGGCTTGTCCTCTTCGCTCGGCTGCTCCTCGCTGTCGGGCTCGGATTGCTCGTCGCCATACTCCTCGGCCATTTCCATGGCTGTCAGAATGTTGCGCACGGCACGGGCAAAGCTCTGCTGGTCGTTGATCGCCGAAAGCAAGTTCTCGAGTTGACCGCCGGTCTTTTCCTCGATGAAGGGGCGCCAGAGGTCCAGCACCTTGCCGGCGCTTTCCGGTGGCTTCTGACCGGTCAGTTTCTCGCGCACGATCATCGCCATGGCTTCGCCGATCGGCGCATCCTCGCGTCGTTCGATGCCGGAGAAGTTCGCCTTGGCGTATTTCTCCGTATTCATGGAATTGAGGTTGGCGGCAACGCCGCTCATGCGCAGCGAACCGATCGATTCGACGCGTGCCTGCTCGACGGCATCGAAGATGCTGCGGGCATCCGCACCCTGCGGCGACATCACCGCGTGCACGCGGGCATCATGGCAGGCGAGCCGCAGCGCCATCGAATCGCCAAGCCCGCGGGTCACCGCGAGCTCATGGGCTGTCGGCCGCTTCGAAAGCTCCGGCAAGCGGATGCGCTCGCCAGTCATCCCCGGGCGTTCATTGGCGAATGCAACCTCGACCTCGGCATCGCCGGCGATCGAGCGCACACAGCCAGTGATCGCCCGGCGCAACGGCTCCATGTCCACCGGGGCACCCGGCTTCGCTTTGGAATTATCTCCGCGACCTGACATGATGTGTCGGCTTTTCCTTAGGCTTCGAGCACGATGTTGGCGGCACTTTCCTTCAGCTCGACACCAAAGGCGCGCTGATAGTGCTCGGCGACCAGCGGCCGCTCCAGCTCGTCACACTTGTTGAGGAAGGTGACGCGGAAGGCAAAGGCGACATCGCCGAAGATTTCCGCATTCTCGGCCCAGGTGATGACGGTACGCGGGCTCATGACGGTCGACAGGTCGCCATTCATGAAAGCCGCGCGCGTCAGGTCGGCAACGCGGACCATCTTGGAGACGGTATCGCGGCCCTTGTCGTTGCGGAAGGACTTCACCTTCGCCAGCACGATATCGACTTCGTTGTTATGCGGCAGGTAGTTCAGCGTCGTCACGATCGACCAGCGGTCCATCTGTGCCTGGTTGATCTGCTGCGTGCCGTGATAGAGGCCGGTGGTGTCACCGAGGCCGATGGTGTTGGCGGTTGCAAACAGGCGGAAGGCCGGGTGAGGACGGATGACGCGGCTCTGGTCGAGCAGGGTCAGGCGGCCCGAGGATTCCAGCACGCGCTGGATGACGAACATCACGTCCGGACGGCCGGCATCGTATTCGTCGAAGACGAGCGCGACATTGTGCTGGTAGGCCCAGGGCAGAATACCGTCCTTGAATTCCGTAATCTGCAGACCATCCTTGACGACGATCGCATCCTTGCCGACGAGATCGATACGGCTGACGTGGCTATCGAGGTTGATACGCACGCACGGCCAGTTGAGGCGCGCAGCGACCTGCTCGATGTGGGAGGACTTACCAGTGCCGTGATAGCCCGAGATCATCACGCGGCGGTTATGAGCGAAGCCGGCGAGAATGGCGAGCGTGGTCTCGCGGTCGAAGAGGTAATCCGTATCCAGATCGGGCACGTAGGCGCTGCCCTGGCTGTAGGCAGGGACGCGGATGTCGGAATCAATGCCGAAGACTTCACGGACCGAAACGGTGGTGTCGGGGACTTCGGAAATATCAAGGTCAATCTTGCTCATCATGTCTCCAGGGCGGGTGGCTCTCACCCTGCCATATCAAACTCAGCCGATTTATCCGAAACGCCGCAGCTTGTTGCCCGCATCCGTTCGGTCGGAACAGCGGCGATACTTCTCCGGGACTAAAGCAAAATCTCGGCGCGATGATACGATCGCTTGCGAGCATCCTTGAACAGAGTCCCCGGACAAGAAACGCCGCGTCCGGAAAGTTGACCGAGGTGCAGCTAGCCAAATGCGCACCCTGCCGCGGTTGCCCGCAGCTTCAGCCGATTTGGACCATACCTGATTGAAGGCGGAGAGCAAGGACGGGAATTAACAAAAACCGTTCTGCTTCAATAATTGATAGGCCTGAATAACCGCGCGAAAGCGTTCCTCCGATCCGCGGTCGCCGCCATTGGCATCGGGATGGTGCATTTTCACCAATTCCTTGTAGCGGCGCTTGATTTCCGGGGCCGAGGCGTTGGCGCCGAGACCCATGGTATCGAACGCTTTCGCTTCCAGCGTTTTCAGCTTGCGCTGCTGCGGGAAACGCGGGCCGCGACCCTGTCCCTCGCCTTCCTTGACGAAGCCGAACGGATCGCGGACGCGGGAATAGGAACCCGATCGGATATCGGAATGAAGCGGGCTGTTCTTGGCTGCCTTGTTGACGCCCACGGTCCAGGTCGGACGATGGCCGGTAATGGCTTCCTTCTGGTAGCGCGCGATCTCCCCGTCCGAGAGGCCGGAGAAATAATTATAGCCCTTGTTGTATTCCTTGACGTGCTCGAAGCAGAACAAAAAGAACTGCCCTTCCGCATTGCGCCCGACCGGGGCGCGATGCGTGCCGTGTTTGTCGCAGCCATCCCACTGGCACGTCGGCGGACCCTGTTCGGGCTCCTGCGCGCGTTTGCGGCGAGTGCGAATTCGATCGAAATATTTTGAATCAAGTCTCATGGCGTCCTAATTATGGGGCCTTGGATACCCCACAACAAGAATTGACAAACAGGAATGTTATAGGCTTTGTGGGAGCCTTTTTTCGTGAGCGAGGTCGACGCGGGAATATGGAAACGACACTGCAATCCCGCATTGAGCGGAAGCTCAACGACGCCTTTGCGCCCGAGCGCCTTGCCGTCATCAATGAAAGCCACCTTCATGCGGGTCACCAGCCCGACATGACCGGAACCGGCGAAACTCATATAAGAGTTCGCATCGTTTCCGCCAAGTTTTCGGGCATGCCGCGCCTTGCGCGCCACAGGGCGATCAACGAGCTGTTGAAGCCGGAACTGGATGCCGGCCTGCATGCGCTGGCCGTGGAGCCCGCCGCTCCGGGAGAGGCAGTGCGCTGGTAGGCGGGCACAGCGTATAGCCTAGCCACGCCGGCCCCCAACTGCGCATCAAGCTCCGACAAAATTGAAAAGTGGCGCCATGTTGCCGGCATCCGCGGCCCGAAGAGCGAGGATGTAGGCGTTCCGTCGCTCGTTATCGGCTTGCAGATCCACGCCGCTCGCCCACTCAATCGGCGGGTGCCCGAAATAGTCTTGAAGGAAAATATCAGCCGCTATGCGAGCGTGCCGGCCGTTTCCGTTCGGGAAAGGATGTATCTGCACCATTCTATGATGAAAGCAAGCAGCAGCTTCCTTGGGCGGAAACACCAAATGTCCGGCCCAATAGCGCGCATTGTCCAAGAGGATCCGAAGCTGAACAGATATTTGAAATGGGTCGATACCAATGTTTTTCTCGGTCAGACGATAGGTTCCAGCCCATATCCAAACGTCGCCAAACAACCTCTTGTGGAGTGTCCTTACAAATTCGTCCATCAGAATGTCACCCGTCCGCCGCCGCGCTGCCCAGCGAAGACCGGCCGTGATGTTTGCGCTTTCAAGCTCGTCGAGTTGAAGGCGAGTCGTGATGTGCTTGAATTTCAGTCCCTCGATATCGTCAACGTCAAGCGGCGTCGCGCCCTCCGGTTCCTGAAACATCAATCCGCCGCCCAGAGATCCGATGGTCTTTTTTCCGCGATTTCCCTGGCAAGGCTTTCGATCTCGTCATTGAGAATATCCAGCTGCAGGGCCTGCTTCTCCAAGGCCATATGGGCATTAGTCCGATAGATCATCGACCGTGCCTTTGTCCGCGCTTGATCCATGATCATC
The DNA here is from genome assembly GCF_900094555.1 of Martinezella hainanensis. Classification (GTDB taxonomy): domain Bacteria; phylum Pseudomonadota; class Alphaproteobacteria; order Rhizobiales; family Rhizobiaceae; genus Rhizobium; species Rhizobium hainanense. The sequence continues at coordinate 585,248 of NZ_FMAC01000004.1, read as the reverse complement.
TCTTCAACGGAACCCTTCGGCACGATGCCATAAACGAAACGCCCTCCCATCGCTTCCGCAAGCTTTTCCAGCTGCCCGATGGAAATCGTCTTCAAACGCTCATTTTGCTCCGCCTGATAAATCGCACCACGGCTTACCGCCAGCCGACCCGCAAGCTGCTGTACGGACATTCCAAGCGCCTTCCTCATAGTGGTTATCCAGCCTTCAGGCGGCGAATCGCTCCAGAGCTGGCCCGCAGCTTTATCGACCAGCCTGGCATATTGCTTCGCCACTGCTTTTTTTACACTCATCGAGTTTGCCGCCAACACCCATTTGCGCATCTATAGCTATACGATTTTAAAAATTTTGTACAGGCAAGGCGATACAAAAACATACAAATTGTATATTTATATATATACATATAAAGCATAATTGCGCAGTCAACGCTTAACATGAGGTACTTCCTCATGCTTTTCACGACCAATTTATCTCTTGAGATCAAGCCTACTCCGGCTTTGCCTCTTCCGTCTCGGCGGGGCGAATACGCAGCTTGGTGATGCGGTTCTTTTCCCGCTTCATCACGATGAAGCGCTTGCCGTAGAAGGTGAAGGCCTGACGCTCTTCGGGGATGGTCATCGATTCGTGGATGACGAGGCCGGCGATCGTCGTCGCCTCTTCGTCGGGCAGATCCCAGTCGAGCGCACGGTTCAGGTCGCGAATCGGCACGACGCCATCGACGACGATCGAACCGTCGGCTTCCTGACGCACACCCTGGATATCGAGGTCGTGCTCGTCGGCGATATCGCCAACGATTTCTTCCAGAATGTCTTCCAGGGTGACGATACCCTGCACCTCGCCATATTCGTCGACGACCACGGCGAAATGCTGCTTGCGGCGCAGGAAGGCATTGAGCTGGTCTTCGAGGTTGGTGCTGTCGGGCACGAACCAGGGCTTTTGCGCGATCTTGACGATATCGAGGTTTTCCGGCTCGACATTGCGCTCCGCCAGCGCCCGCAGCAGATCCTTGGCATGAACGACGCCGATGATGTTGTCGATCGTGCCGCGCCAGAGCGGCATGCGCGTATAGGGGCTGTCGAGGATCGCGCGCACCACGACCTCGGGCGGATCGTCGGCATTGATGGCCCGCATCGCCGTGCGGTGCACCATGATGTCGGACAGCTCCAGCTCACCGAGATCGAGCACGCCGCCCAGACGGTCGCGATCGGCCTTGACCACGGAACCCTCACGGTGAAGCAGGTCTACGGCGCCGCGCAGCTCCTCATGCGCCGATAACATCGACACCTCCCTGGAGAGGTTGATGCCGAACAGGCCAAGGATCCAGCGAACGATGGCATTGACGAAACTTGAGATCGGGCCGACGAAGGCAACGAACAGCCGCACGGTGCCGGCCACATTGAGCGCGAAGCGATCCGGCGTTGAAATCGCCCAGCTTTTCGGCAGCACTTCGGCGAAGATGACGAGAATGACGGTCATCGCCGCCGTCGCCAGCGCCACGCCGGAATTGCCGAACAGGCCGAGGAAGACGCTGGTCGCAAGCGAAGAGGCCAGGATGTTTGCGAGATTGTTGCCGATCAGCAGGGCACCGATCAGCCGGTCGCGACGCTCGATCAGACGCCGCACGATCCCGGCCTGTTCGTCGCCATTTGCTTCGAGTGTATGGATGCGCGTGCGCGAGACGGCGGTCAGCGCGGTTTCCGAACCGGAGAAGAAGGCTGACAGCAGCACGAGCGCGATGATCGAGACGATCTCGGGCCAATATTCGAACAATACAGCCAGCGTGCCCTCGACGGTCATCAGGGATGCTTTTCCTTCAGGAAACTCAAGACTTCGGAGGACGGCACATCATCGGCAACGAAGGATTGGCCGATGCCATGCGTGAGGATGAAGGTGAGTTTGCCGCTCTTGACCTTCTTGTCCTGCGCGATCGCATCCATCAGCGTTTCGGCTGGCGGCAGCGCACCCGGAATATCGCCCATCCGGGTCGGCAAGCCCACAGTCTTCAGATGCGCCTCGACGCGCCTGGCGTCATCCGGACTTGCCTGATTGAGGCGCGCGGAAAATTCATACGCCAGCACCATGCCGATCGCGACGCCCTCGCCATGCACCAGCCGGCGGCTGTCATAGGCGGTGGCCGCCTCCAGCGCGTGGCCAAAGGTGTGGCCGAGATTGAGCAGGGCGCGGGGGCCGTTTTCGCGTTCATCGGCAACGACGACGTCAGACTTTGCCTGGCAACTTGCCGCGATCGCCTCGATGCGAGCAGCACCGCCCGAGAAGACTTGCCTCCAGTTCGCCTCGAGCCAGGCGAAGAAATCGGGCTTGTCGATCAGGCCGTATTTGGCGACTTCGGCGTAACCGGCGCGAAATTCACGCTCGCTCAGCGTATTCAGCACGTCGGTATCGGCAAGCACGAGGTCCGGCTGATGAAAGACGCCGACTAGGTTCTTGCCGTGATGGGTGTTGATGCCGGTCTTACCGCCGACCGACGAATCCACCTGCGACAGCAGCGAGGTCGGAATCTGGACGAAACGAACGCCGCGCCGCACGATGCCGGCGGCAAAGCCCGAGAGATCGCCGATGACACCGCCGCCAAGCGCAATCACCGCATCGTTGCGCTCGACGCGCGCCGTCAACACCGCATCGCAGACGGTGATCAGGTGCTCGAAGCTCTTGGTCTTTTCGCCGGCGGGCAAAACGAGGCTGGAGGCCTGGACACCGGCCGCTTCAAGGCTGGTGACCAATGCGCCGAGATAAAGCGGCGCGACGTTTTCATCGGTGATGATGGCGGCCTTGCGGCCCTTCAGCCGCGCGGCGATCTCTTGGCCTGCACGCGCGATCAGGCCGGGGCCGATCAGGATGTCATAGGCACGCTCGCCAAGAGGTACGCGTACGAGACGCTCAGCGGAAGCCGGTGTGATCGCATTCATCGTATTTTGCTTTCTGCTTTCTTTCCCTCGGCGATGGCGGCAAGAACTTCCTTGACCATGATATCCTTGCTCACGTCGCGGGAGAGAACCGTGATATCGGCTTCCGCATAGATCGGATAGCGTGCATTCATCAGGTTCTCGAGGGTCTGTTTCGGATTCTCGGTCTTGAGCAGAGGACGCGTCTCACGCTTGTTCACCCGGTCCCACAGCACGTCGAGATCGGCCTTCAGCCAGACGGAAAGGCTGCCGCGCTTGACATGCAGCCGCGTGCTTTCGTTGATGAACGCGCCGCCACCCGTCGAAACGACGCGTGGGCCGCCCTTGAGGAGCCGCTTGATGACGCGCGTTTCCAGCGCCCGGAACTCCTGCTCACCATAGGCAGCAAACAGTTCGGCGATCGTCATGCGCGACACGCGCTCGATTTCAACGTCCGTATCGACGAAGGGAAGGCCGAGCTGCTGCGCAACGGGCCGGCCGATCGAGGATTTTCCTGCCCCCATCAATCCCACGAAAACGAGATTGCGCTGACCCAGCGCAGCACGCGCCCTGTCTTTGAGGCTCTCGGCAAGGGTCAGGACTTGTTCACTCATCGGCCCATTCACAATTTCTTTGGAAACGGTATCGTCAAATGCACCGGTAGCGTCAAGACGCCGCTGCCGTAAACATGTCTGCAATATCCTTCAGCTAACCCTTGAAGGACATAATTATTGCGCATCGCCACGCCAATGAACGGCGAAGGAGAGTTTTCGAATGCCGACCCTGTTTCGCTTCCTTGTCATCTGCGCGGTCATCGCCGGATCGATCTATGGAGCGATGTGGGCGCTCGTGCTCTTCGTCGATCCCCAACCGCGCGATGTGACGATCCGCGTTGCTCCCGAACGCCTGAACCCGCCGACGACAGGCTCGCTGAAACCATGAGCGGGCAAGCTGAAAATGTACGAGCGGGCAAGAGGGATCTGGGGCGAGTGCATCTGGAAGCCTTTCTCGAGATGATGAGCGCCGAGCGCGGCGCCGCCGTCAACACCCTGCAATCCTACGAGCGTGATCTCGACGATCTCCATACCTTCTTGTCCCAACAGGGCGTGCGCCTGACGGAAGCCGGCTCCAGCGATCTGGGCTCATACCTTTCCAGCCTGTCGAGCCAGGGCTTCAAGCCGTCCTCCCAGGCACGCCGCCTCTCGGCCATGCGGCAATTCTACAAGTTCCTCTATGCCGAAGGTCTGCGCACCGACGATCCGACGGGAATTCTCGATGCGCCGAAGAAAGGCCGCGCCCTTCCGAAGACGATGGGCGTCGATGAGGTGACAAAGCTTCTGACCCAGGCAGAACAGGAGGCGGCGGTCGAAGGGCCTGACCGGCTGCAGCGCTTGCGTATGCTGGTGCTTCTGGAAATGCTCTATGCGACGGGTATGCGCGTGAGCGAACTCATCTCTCTGCCGGCAAAGGTGCTGGATCAGGAAGGCCGCTTCCTGATGATCCGTGGCAAAGGCAACAAGGAGCGGCTGGTGCCGCTGTCGCATTCCGCCATTTCGGCGTTGAAGACCTATGGACGGCTGCAGGCCGAGATTGCCGCGAACGCCAAGAACCCTGCCCCCGAAAGCCCATGGCTTTTCCCCGCCGCCTCCAGACAGGGCTACCTGCCGCGTCAGGTTTTTGCGCGCGATCTCAAGGACCTTGCCATCCGGGCCGGTCTGACGCCTTCGCTGATCTCGCCGCATGTGATGCGCCATGCCTTCGCAAGCCATCTTCTCGCCAATGGCGCAGACCTGCGCGTCGTGCAGGAACTTCTCGGCCATTCGGACATTTCGACGACGCAAATCTATACACATGTGCTGGAAGAACGCCTTCATCAGCTGGTCCAAACGCATCACCCCCTTGCCAAACAGGCAAAAAAACAGGATTAGGACCGGCATACAGGCTGAAGCCGCCATCTCTCGTAACGGGCAAAAGGATCGGAAACGCACCTCATGCACAATTATCTGGACTTCGAAAAACCCATCTCGGATCTCGAAGGCAAGATTCACGAGCTCAAGAAACTGGCGAGCGAAGACGAAAGCATCGACACGTCCGAAGAAGTCGGGCGGCTTGAAATCCGCGTTCGCGAGGCGATGGCCGATATCTATTCCAAGCTCAACGCCTGGCAGAAGACGCAGGTCGCCCGCCACCCGCAGCGCCCGCATTTCGTCGACTATGCCAGCACGCTCTTTACCGAATTCACGCCGTTGGCCGGCGATCGCCAATTCTCCGAAGACGCCGCCATCCAGGCAGGCTTTGCCCGCTTCCGCGGTCAGCCGGTCGCCCTCATCGGCCAGGAGAAGGGCAACGACACCAAGAGCCGCCTGAAGCACAATTTCGGCAGCGCCCGGCCGGAAGGCTACCGCAAGGCGATCCGCATCCTCGAAATGGCCGACCGCTTCCAGTTGCCCGTCATCACGCTGGTCGACACCGCCGGCGCCTATCCGGGCGTCGGAGCAGAAGAACGCGGCCAGGCCGAAGCGATCGCCCGCTCGACCGAGATGTGTCTCGGCGTGAAGGTGCCGATCATCTCCATCGTCATCGGCGAAGGTGGCTCCGGCGGCGCCATCGCGATCGCCGTCGGCAACCGCGTCTATATGCTCGAACATTCGATCTATAGCGTCATTTCGCCCGAAGGCGCGGCCTCGATCCTGTGGCGCGATTCAACGCGCGCCAAGGAAGCCGCGACCAACATGAAGATCACGGCCGATGATCTGAAAGGCCTCGGTGTCATCGATGGCATCATCTCCGAGCCAGTCGGCGGCGCGCATCGCGATCCGAACGCGGTGATAAGCTCGGCCGGTGAGACGATTGCGAACGCGCTCGCAGAACTTTCCAGCCGTTCGGGCGAACAATTGCGGAGCGACCGCCGCCAGAAATTCCTCAACATCGGTCGCAATCTCTAAGCAGCATTCGGAAAAAGTGATCGCTGAAAGCGGGAATGAGGCCAAACCTTGGCCACATTTCCGTTATCGAAGCTTTTATGGCAAAGAAAAGCTTGCCGGCGCGCCGCAGGCACGTCATAGGCTGGTAAGGAATTTTCAAGTATAAGCCGTCTATGATTCCGTTTCATGCTTCGAGGGGAGTGGCGAAACAGATCGAGCTGCCACTCTTCGCATTTATGGGCTAAGTCAGAATGCGCATCCGTCACCTTGCCTACGTTTCCCTGATGGCGCTGGCCCTCGCCGGCTGCAACGACGCGCTGGACACCGCGTCGATCGACTTGTCGAAGGTGAAGAACAAGGTCGAACAACCGCTTCCGAGCCATATCCTCGCAGACATGGCCAAGAAGGGCATGGACCGCAACTCGCCGATCATGATCCGCATCTTCAAGGAAGAAGGTGCGATGGAAATCCTGAAGGCAAACCAGAACAATCGCTTCGAGGTCATCGCGGATTACAAGATCTGCGCCTGGTCCGGCCGTCTTGGTCCGAAGGTGAAGGAAGGTGACCGGCAGGCGCCGGAAGGCTTCTACATGCTGACGCCGGCCAACCTGAATCCGAATTCGAAATATTATCTCGCCATCAACACCGGCTTCCCGAACCGCTACGATGCCGCCAACGGCCGCACCGGCGCCGATCTGATGATCCATGGCGCCTGCTCGTCGTCGGGCTGCTATTCGATGACCGACCAGCAGGTACTCGAGATCTATGCCTTCGCGCGCGACGCCTTCAAGGGTGGCCAGAAGGCAGTTCAGCTCGAAGCCTTCCCCTTCCGCATGACGGCAGAGAATATGTGGAAGCACCGGCTGAGCCCCAATATCGAATTCTGGAAGATGCTGAAGGTCGGCTACGACAATTTCGAAGTCACTAAGCGCCCGCCCGAGGTTGAGGTCTGCGAGAAGAAATACGTCTTCAACCAGCAGGCCAGCGGCCCGTTCAACGCCGGCGGAAAGTGCCCTGTCATGACGACGCCGCCCGCCTTGCAGACAGCGCTTTCGACCTACGACAAGCAGTATCAGGCGGACTATGCCACCGCGTCGAAGAAGTTCGATGGCATGGCCTGGTACGATCCGAGCGAAGCCGAGCGCAAGGCCGTCGTCGCCAAGCAGCGCAAGGGCCACGATATCGCCTATGCTCCCACAGGCACCGCCCTTGCCGCCGGCAAGATGATGAAGGTCGCCGATCTCGAATCGATGATGTCCAACCAGTCTGCGCAGCAGGTGGCACGTGGCGGCACGGCAATCAGCCCGACGGGCAACCCGACGACGGCAAGCATTCGCGTGGCAACGGCGACCCCTGCCCCCGCAGCAGGCGCTCCATTGGCAACCGCTCAGCAGCCCGCGGCCGGCCCGGTCGTCGCAGCCAACGTCCCGGCAAATGTGCCGATCCCGACAGCAAACCCGATGAACCCCGGCCTCGATGCGCTCGCCTATGCGCCAGCCCCCGCCGTCGAGACTGCGCAGACCGAGGCCAAGAAGCCGCCCTTCTGGAAATTCTGGGCCAAGAGTGAATAGTCCGGATACCGAGATCTACGATCTGCGCGGCCTGAAATGTCCCTATCCGGCGATCAAGACGGAAAAGCGCCTGCGCGGCATGGCAAGCGGCGCGACATTGACCGTGGAAACGACGGACCCGCTTGCCACCATCGACATCCCTCATCTCTGCAATGAAAAGGGCCACACGCTTCTCGTGAGCGAGAAGACCGACAGCGGCCATCGATTTGTGATCCGCAAGGGGTGATCATTTGCGACCGGGGCCATCCTCTTGGTTCGAGGGTCGCCATGCTCCCACCTTACCATGAAGATGGAGCGACTGCGGGTTATCCTTGTTGCGCCGCCTTCTCTCCGATCATGGGCGATAGTGTGGCCAAGATCAGCCTCACCCTGAGCCTGTCGAAGGCCGAGGCGGGTTGTTGGATCTCATCAGGATTTAACTAAAACTTCATCCCCGGCACGGCGAGCGGATTGTCCTGCAGCGCCGCCCTGTCCGGCGTATCCACGCGCGGCTTGCTGAGAAAGGCGTCGAACAGGCCCTTCACGAAATCCTCAGGCAGATCCTTGGTAATGATGACCATGCGCGTGCGCCGGTCTTCGGGATCGGGCCAGGCCGGCAATCGTTCGGGCGCATGAAAGATGTTCTGCACGCCATGCAGCACGACGGGCCGCTCCGGCCGGTCGGACACCGCAACGATCGCCTTCATGCGCAGCAACTTCTCGCCATGGGCGGAGCGGAGGAGGTCGATGAACATCTCCAGCGCCATCGGATCGATGGGCTGGGTCTCGACGATCGAGAAGGATCGGATCGAACCGTCATGGCGCGTGACGTCATGGGCGTGCTGATGCCGATGGCCGTGGTGATGCCCGTGATGGTGATGATGACCATGATCGCCATGATGGTGGCCGTGATCATGGTGGTGATGATCGTGGTCATCATGATGATGATCGTCGTCCGCCTCCAGCTCGTCCTGCAGCCAGCGGCCGACATCGGCAATCTTGGATGCGGGATCATAGAGGCCGTTGATGAGAATGGCGGCACGGCCGGCTTCGTCGCTGTCGGCGTTCAGGATCTGCGCACGCGGATTGAGTGCCCTCAGCCGGTTCTCCAGCTGCTCTTCCGGCACAGCTCCGGCAATCCCGGTCTTGGACACGATCAACCGATCGGCAACCGCTACCTGTTTGCGCGCCTCTTCGTGATTGTCGAGCGTCTGCAGGCCGTTGACGGCATCGACGACGGTAATCACGCCATCCAGATCGAAATTGGTCGCGATGATCGGATTGCCCATGATCGACTGCATGACCGGTGCGGGATCGGCAAGGCCGGTCGTTTCGATGACCACGCGCTTCAGCGGCCGGATACGGCCGGTCTGCATGGCGTCCATCAGATTTGCCAGCGTATCCACCAGCTCGCCGCGCACCGTGCAGCACAGGCAACCATCGGAGAGCTCGATGATGGCATCGCCGGAGCTTTCCACCAGCAGATGGTCGATGCCGACATCGCCGAACTCGTTGATGATGACGGCTGCATCGCGCATATCCTCATCCTTGAGGATACGGTTAAGCAGGGTCGACTTACCCGCACCGAGAAAGCCGGTCAGGATAGCAACCGGCACTCTTTGCTGCGAAACGCTCATGGTGAAATCCGATATTTAGAAAGTGGGACGCGGCATCGGGATCGGCACGTTGGACGCGCTGCCCGAAACGGCGATCTTGTTGTCCTTCGTCGCCTTGTCGCCTCTGGCCGTCACATCGTCCTTGTCGCCCTTGGCGGCGGTTGCGATATCCTGGCCGCCGATCAGGCCGGCATAGACGAAATTGGGCTCATGGTCCATTTCGTGGATATAGGGCGACTGCACCTTGGTGCGGCCAAAAGGATCGCGGGTTTCGCTGCGCGCCTGCGCGCCCTTGGTGCTGCAGATGTCGGCCGTGACATCGGCGACATCGGCCGCAAGCGGCGCGTCGGGCCTGAGGGTCGCCAGCGTATCGCGGGTGGACAGCTGGTTCTGGAAACCCTTTTCCAGGAAATTGGCGGAATCGTCGGCGCGCGCCGCCAGGCTGTCGGTGCCGAGCACGACCGAGATCAGCGTCCGGCCATTGCGGGTTGCCGAGGCGATCTGGTTGAAGCCGGCCGCACAGATAAAGCCGGTCTTCATGCCATCGGCGCCGTCGAAGCGGCCGATGAGCATGTTGATGTTCGGCACCTGCTTGACGCCGTTGGTGAAGCCTTCGAGCGAGAAATAGCCGGCATATTGCGGAAACTCGCGGCGAAGCGCGACACTGAGAATGGCAAGATCTCGCGCCGTCGTATACTGCCCCTTGCCGGGCAGGCCGTTCGGATTGATGAAATGCGAGTCGCGCATGCCGAGGCGGGCAGCTTCCGCATTCATCCGTGCCACGAAACCCTGCTGCGAGCCGCCGACCGTCTCGGCGACGGCCATGGCGAGATCGTTTGCCGATTTGACCAGCATCATCTTCAAGGCATTGTCGAGCGTCATCTTCTGGCCCGGCTTGAAGTACATCTTCGCCGGTGGCTGCGCTGCTGCAAGCTTCGACATCACGACAGGCGTATCGAGCCGGATCTGGCCGGACTGGAGCGCCCGGAAGGTGACATAGGTCGTCATCAGCTTGGTGAGCGAAGCGGGATACCAGCGGCGAAACGCCTCCTGCTGGTCGAGGACGCGGCCCGTGCTGACATCGACGAGAATGTGCGGATTGGCTCCGGCCGTCTGCGCGGTCGAAAGGAAAAGCATGGATGCTGCTGCGGCCATAGGAACGAGCCGCAGGGCGGCATACAAACGATTCTGCTTCGTCGGCACGATCTATCCTTCAGAAGTCCGGAATTTTCTCGAAAGCTTCGTCTATTTAACCTATATGGCTAGGAGAAGGCAAAGGCGATTGACGACTTTATTTCCCGCTGGCACGCCGCAAAGGCCGCGACAAGCTCGCTAAGGCTGTGCCAAGGACCCGCAAGTTGAACCAGAATCGATATTGAGCAGCAGGAAAATCAGCATGCCGATCTTGAACAGAGCCGCAGAACTCCAGGGCGAAGTGACCGAGTGGCGCCGCCATATCCATGCGCATCCCGAACTTCTCTATGCGGTGGAGAATACGGCCGCCTTCGTGGCCGAGAAACTGCGCGCCTTTGGCGTCGACGAGGTGGTGACCGGCATCGGCCGCACCGGCGTCGTCGGCCTGATCCGAGGCAAGGGCGAGGGACGCACGATCGGCCTGCGCGCCGATATGGACGCGCTGCCGCTCACCGAGATCACCGGCAAGCCCTATGCCTCGGAAACGCCGGGCAAGATGCACGCCTGCGGCCATGACGGCCACACCGCCATGCTGCTGGGTGCTGCGAAATACCTTGCCGAGAACCGCAATTTCAACGGCAACATCGCCGTCATCTTCCAGCCGGCCGAAGAAGGCGGCGCCGGCGGCGACGCCATGGTCAAGGACGGCATGATGGAGCGCTTCGAGATCGCCGAAGTCTACGGCATGCACAACATGCCGGGCCTGCCCGTCGGCCATTTCGCCATCCGCAAGGGCGCGATCATGGCTGCGACCGATGAGTTCACCGTCTCGATCAAGGGTGTCGGCGGCCATGCCGCCATGCCGCACATGACGATCGACCCGATCGCCATCGGCGCGCAGATCGTCTCCAATCTTCAGCTCATCGCCTCGCGCAGCGCCAACCCACTGAAATCGGTGGTGGTTTCCGTCACCAAGTTCAACGCCGGCAATGCGCATAACGTCATCCCGAACGATGCGAGCTTCGCCGGCACGGTGCGCACGCTCGATCCCGAGATGCGCGACCTTGCCGAGCAACGCTTCAAGCAGATCGTGACAGGCATCGCGACAAGCCACAGCGCCGAAGTCGAGATCGAGTTTCATCGCAACTATCCCGTCACCTTCAACCATGCCGACGAGACCGATCATGCGATCGCGGTTGCTGAAGAGATCGCCGGCTCGGGCAATGTCATTCCGGATATCGACCCGATGATGGGCGGCGAGGATTTCTCCTACATGCTGCTTTCCCGCCCCGGCGCCTTCATCTTCGTTGGCAACGGCGACAGCGCCGGCCTGCACAACCCGGCCTACGACTTCAACGACGAAGCCATCGCCCACGGCATTTCCTACTGGGTGCGGCTCGCCGAACAGCGCCTCAACGCCTGAGGCTTGATAATCACCCCGCGCCGCCGTCAAGGTCGCGCGGGGCGCACGCTCAAGACAGATTGTCCTGACGACGCAAAAAGGCTTGGCTTCGCGCCTTTGCTTTTGTATGGATCATGCCGAGTGGTCTCGTAGCTCAGCAGGATAGAGCATCAGATTCCTAATCTGAGGGTCACGCGTTCGAATCGCGTCGAGATCACCATTATTTTCAATAACTTAGCATCATTACTGGCCCACTTTTCATGCGCCATTCCAGCATTTTCAGGCATTTTCTGAGGTTAGCGGGAATTCGATGTCGCATGATTGGCGCATGAAATCGACTTATTGCCGGAGCGCGCGCGCCGCGCTTTTTGGAATTGTGTCCAAGCGATTTTAAAGACAGCCGGTCGCGTTTGCCAGAGACTGGCGGATTAACCGCAACGGCAGAGGTGACCTTCATGTGAGATCGTTTGAGTGAGCTTCACGTAGGCCTCTGTTATTTCTAAGCTATCTCGGGTGCGTTGTCAGCGAACTGCTCCCGCAAATCAATTGCGGATGCGTGCGTGACGCATCCTATTTGCGACCGACTTGAAAAAGTTGGGGTATCGTCCCGCGAAGACGTCCGATCAAGATACAAGTTATTGTAGATTTTAATTGCCGGCGATGTTCAACTGCTGCCAATACGTCAACGTGAGGGTTCGGAGGAAAGCGTGCGTCTCGTCAGAGCTCGGATTAAAGGATTCCAGTCATTTAGCGATTCGGGGGATATTGAATTTGAAGGAGGCATCAATCTCATTATAGGTCAAAACAATGCGGGTAAGAGTGCGCTTCTTCGCGCATTGCTACCTATCCTCGCTGATGATCGCCACAGGACGCCTGCGAGATTCGAGACACACACTTTGGCAAGCCCTGAGATCAATCTGACGCTTGATGTGAGCGGACCTGAGATCAAAGACTGGATCTTGCGTTCTGGGGGTCCCCAATATTTCCCCCTTCCCGTGCGACAGGGCGCGCCTCCACCAGATGGACCCGCCCTATTGAAGCGCATCTTCGAGAGCAACAACCTTTTCCTGCGTGTAACTCACCGCCCGCAGCAATCCTTTCTAGCGGACTACCCGTCCCATGGCCTCTTTGAGGCTTTTCAAAATACGGGGGGAACGCGGCTGTGTGCAGTAGCGACGCCGGTAGGTGGAGAGATCCAAACCTCGCTCCAAGTTAGTGATGCTGACACTTTGCCAGGGTTGCTTTTTAGCGCCTGGAGCCGTGACATGTTCTATTTCGCGCCAGAGCGCATGACCGTAGGGGAAGCGCCTCAGGGGTATTCAAATCGCCTAGTTCCTAATGCGAGCAATCTGCCGAATATTTTGCTTATGCTAGTCGCTGAGCGAGGGGATACATTTAGTCAACTCATCCACCACCTGCGTGAGATATTTCCTACCGTCGGAAATATCAGCACTCGAACAAAACCAGAAAATAATTTTCTTGAAGTGCGCGTTTGGCCAACCGAGGCAATGGAACGAGTTGAATTAAGCTTCCCTCTCAATTCGAGCGGAACCGGCGTTTCCCAGGTGATAGCCCTGCTAACGGCTATAATGACTTTGGATAATGCGGTTGTGATAATCGACGAAATTAATAGCTTCCTGCACCCAGCTGCCGTTAAGGCCCTTCTTCGAATTCTACAGGCGCGATACGCAGATCATCAGTATATCATCTCGACCCATGCCCCGGAAGTTATCGGCTTTGCCAATCCGAAGACGATTCAGCTTGTAAAGCGAGTAGGGTATGAGTCGTCGATTGAGCGGCTGAATCTTGCAGAAGTTGGAAAATTCCGCGAGGTAGCGGAGCATCTGGGCGTCTCGATGGCTGATGTATTTGCGGCCGAACGGGTGATCTGGGTAGAGGGCCCAACGGAAGAATTGTGCTTTCCTTACCTTTATCAGCAGCTCATCGGTCCACTTCCTCGCGGAACGATCTTTACCTCGGTCGCGGCGACAGGTGACTTCAATTCAAATAAGCGCGATCCGGCCATCGTGTATGAAGTATATAAACGGTTGAGCGCTGCGGCTGCCAATTTGATCGTGTCCGTCGCATTTAGCTTCGACACGGAAAAGCTCACAGTTTCTGAGAAAGAGAAAATGCGCAGGGACTCGGGCGGCTTATTACAATTTCTGCCTAGGCGGCACCTCGAATGCTACCTTGTCGATCCCGCAGCAATCGCGGCGTTCATAGTCCGAAAGGACCCCGTTTCAGAAGGCAAGGTGACACCTGCTCACGTTCGACAGAGCTTGGAGGATGCCGCAAAGACTCAACAATTTCGAATTAAAGAGTGGGCCGATGATATTGGTGACGTAGATTGGCTCACACACGTAGATGCCGCGAATCTCATTGATTATGCTTGTGGTGTACTGTCCGAGTATCGGGCACCGTTTAATAAGAAGGATGACTCTCTTTTTCTTCTTCAGCATATAATTGAACACGACAGCGACGCGCTTTCGCCACTTCGAGACTACGTCGCCAGCCTCGTATCTTCCAACCAGCATTAGCATTTTTTAGAAGGGCCAGAGATGGTTATCTGCTGCTTGTTGTTCGGCGATGAAAGCTCTTTCTGCGAATTAGGTCTGAATGAGGAGCATCAGCTTGGGAAGCTCTATCTAATGCCTACGGTGCAAGTACTTAGCTGTAAAACTCAGCCGTTCGCGCTGGAAAAAGCCTTTTAGCATCAATGCGTGTGTAAAACCGCGAGCGCTCCGATATTGGCGACGTGACCGCAATATTGACCCGAGGATCCGTTAGAACATAACAAGAGCAATATGCAGCGGCATTGTATCCCCGACAATTGAATGCGGGTCGGATCCCTGTCGAACGCAGCAGGAACGAGGGCTGAAGCTTGTGCTCACCCCACCGCTATCCTGTTCCTCACCAGCCGCACACCTGGAATGGATTCCGCGACAGCGGTTGCCCGCTTCACCTCCTGATAGGTCGCGACCGAGCCGTCCAGGCGGATTTCCTGACCCGCCGCAGTCACTGTGACATCGGAAGCATCGATTCCGCCGGCAACGGCAAGCGCATTGGCAACCGCAGATTCGAGCGCCGAGCGCCTCGCCTGCTCGTTCTCCAGATAAAGTTCCATGCCGTGAAAGGTTGCCGCCTTAAAAACCATTCGTGACCCTCCGCATTCGAGTGGTCGGGAAACGCGGCACATCGCATTTGGTTCAAAAAAGGCTGAAAAATATCGCCAAATCAGTGATTTCGCCTTTCGCGCGCATTTTCGATCGTGCTGGAGGTTGCATAGAGGCGGACTTGCCGCTCCCGGCAATCCCCTGTAGAGCCATGGGGAACAGCAGCAAATGCGGATACCTGAATGAACACCGGCAGCACGGCGCGTCGTCGCCTGACGATATTGGGTTCGACCGGCTCCATCGGCCAGAATACGCTCGACGTCATCGCCCAGCTTGGCGGACGCGATGCCTTCGATATCGCCGCGATCACCGGGCATGACAATATCGAACTGCTGGCCGAGCAGGCCAGGGCTTGCGGCGCCGCCTTCGCCGTTACCGCCAGGGAAGAACGCTATCAGGATCTGAAGGATGCGCTCGCCGGATCCGGCATCGCCGTCGGCGCCGGCAAGAATGCTCTGATCGAAGCCGCCTCCATGCCCTCGGATTGGGTGATGGCGGCGATCGTCGGCACAGCCGGCCTGGCGCCGACGCTGGCGGCCGCGCGCCGTGGCGCCGATATCGCGCTTGCCAACAAGGAATGCCTCGTCTCCGCCGGCGATCTCTTCGTGCGCGCCGTTTCAGAAGGCGGCGGCCGGCTGATCCCGGTCGACAGCGAACACAGCGCCATTTTCCAGGCGCTGGAAGACGACCAGCAGCACGCGGTCGAGCGCATCATCATCACCGCGTCGGGCGGCCCCTTCCGCACCTGGACGCGCGAGCAGATGGCCAACGTCACGCCCGCCACAGCCCGCGCCCATCCCAACTGGTCGATGGGCTTCAAGATCTCCATCGGCAGCGCCTCGATGTTCAACAAGGCGCTGGAGATGATCGAAGCCAAGCATCTCTTCAATGTGCGGCCGGACCAGATCGAAGTGGTGGTTCACCCGCAATCCGTCATTCATTCGATGGTCGGCTATACGGATGGCTCGGTGCTGGCGCAGCTCGGCTGTCCCGACATGCGCACGGCGATCGGCTATGCGCTCACCTACCCCGCCCGCACGAAACTCAGCGTCGACCGGCTGGATTTCGCCAAGCTCGCCCGGCTCGATTTCGAGGCGCCGGATGAAGTCCGTTTCCCGGCTCTGCGCCTTGCCCGCACGGCGCTGGAGCGCGGCGGCCTGCAGGGCGCGATCATGAATGCCGCCGAGGAAATCGCCTTCCATGCCTTCGTGGATGGCCGCATCGGCTTCCTCGAAATGGCCGATATCGCCGAAGCCGTCATGGATGAGATGATTGCGACCGGCAGCGCCGAAACCATGGATGCCGTCTTCGCCGCCGACGAGGAAGCCCGCAGCCGCGCGGCCGTGCTGGTCGCCCAGCGCGACAAGGCAGCCTAAGCAATTCCAGCAAAAGCGAGAAGCGGTTTGCTCCCAGAATTGCGTAAAAGCAAATAAAGCACCATCGCCAACAGCGCCCTGCCAAGAGATCATTCATGCCGCTTCACCTCGAAACGCCGCTCCTCGAATCCCGCCCGCTCAGCCAGGCATCGGGACGTTCCATCTGGCTGAAGATGGATGCGCTCCAGCCGCCCGGCTCCTTCAAGATCCGCGGCATCGGCGCTGCCTGCGAACATCCTGCGAGAAACGGCAAGCAGCGCTTCGTCTCCTCCTCAGGCGGTAATGCCGGCATTGCTGTCGCCTATGCCGGCCGCCGCCTTTCGATCCCCGTATCGGTCTTCGTTCCCGAGACGACGACGGATCGGGCGAAGGCGCTGATCCGCCAGGAGGGCGCCGAGGTCTTCGTGCATGGCGCATCCTGGCAGGAGGCGAACGAACGCGCGCTTCAGGCAATCGATGCCGAGACGGCTTTCATCCATCCTTTCGATGATCCGCTGCTCTGGACCGGACACGCGACGATGATCGACGAGGTCGTCAGAGCCGGCGTGCAGTTCGATGCTGTCGTCCTTTCGGTCGGCGGCGGCGGGCTGTTGGCAGGCGTCTCGGAAGGGCTTGACCGCAACGGTCTGCAACATGTTCCGATCATCGCTGCCGAGACGGACGGAGCTGCCTCGCTCGCAGCTGCGGTGACATCAGGCAAACCAGTGGAATTGCCCGCCATCACCAGCATCGCAACATCGCTTGGCGCCCGCAAGGTTGCCGAGCGTGCCTTTGAAATTACTCAAAACAGGCCGGTCGATAGCATTGTCGTCAGTGATCGGGCTGCCGTCGATGCCTGCCTGCGCTTCCTTGACGATCACCGCGTCCTCGTGGAACCGGCTTGCGGTGCTGCACTGGCCGTCGCCTATACCCATGCCGATCGCCTGGCACACTTTGAGCGCGTGCTGATAATCGCCTGCGGCGGCGCGACCGCGACCCTCGCCCAGCTGCAGGCCTGGCAAGCATCCTGATCGCTGCCGGAAGCTTGGCGGCGGCGCCCTTCCATGCAAATGGCCCGGTCTCGCTCCGGCAAGACCATCAGTGGAGCGTATAGAGGAGAGTGCCGTAACCGAGCTGGTCGTAACCGCCACTGTTCGGGCCGTAGTCGCCGCCACCGCCCTCGGCGCGAAGCTTGGACGCGAAGGCGGAAACATAGGGGGCATTGAGCCCCTTCAGGACGACATAGTGATTATAGAGCATTTCCCAGACCGGCCGCGCCGTTCCCCTGCCCGCGTCTGAAATCGATGTCTGGGTGACATCGCTGTTCTTGTAGGTCGTGTACGGCACCTCATGGCCGAGATTGTATTTGGCGGCATATTCGGCGCCGGCAAGCACGAGGTTGTTATCGTAGCCATAGAGATCGTCGCCCTGTGACCAGGCCATCTGGCAGATCGCGCCGACGAGAGCGATATCGAGCGTCGTATGTCCCTGATCACGCCCGGATTCCTGGACCTGAGCCAAGCCCCCATCATAGACCTTCCAGAAGGTCTTGTTCAGCGCACCATTCCCGGCGCCGCTGTGGAGATAGTCGATCGCTTCCTTGTAGATATCGGCTCTGTCGGTCAGCACGCCGATCGCCAGCATGGAGGCGAGGTTCGAGAGATCCCAATTCGCCCAATAGTGGTCCACCTTGGCACCATTGTGCCTGACCAGAAAATCATGGTTCATGGGGTAAAATACCCTGAGCATCATGCCCTGGAACCTCGCCAGGTCGTCTGCTCTCCAGCCGCCATAGCCTCGCAGAATCTCCGCTGCATTGGCCATCTCATAGCCGTAGATCCCCGACGCGAGAAACTTGTCCGACGTACCGTCTATTTCCGTCAGCGTCGACGACCAAGCGTTCAACACCTCGACCGCCTTGGCCGCGTAAGCCGCATCGCCGCTGATCTTCCAGCGGAGAGCCAAGGCGTAGGCGGCAGCGGCATCATTGAAGATCAGCGCATAGTTTTGAGCATGAACGCCGTCATCACCACGAAAAATATTGGAAACCGGCCGGGGCTTATAGCTCAGCGACGCGTGCTTGTTGCTGACCAGCATTTGCCAGCCAGCGACGGTTGGCTTGGAACCGGCGGCGATCTGCTTGATGAGCCGATCGAAATCCGCCTGGCTTTGCAAGAGGCCTGGATGGACAAATGTTCTTGCAGCACTGCCTGTCGTGATCGTGTCGGCCTGGTTAATGGCAACGCCGCTGGGGGAAGCCTTGCCAGATGTCGAATTGCCGTTCGCCGCCGAAGCCTGAGTTTCGTTACTCATGAGGCTGAGGCAAAGCCCCATCGCGACAAGCAAACCAGCTCTTATTCGCTTGCCGCTATGGTCGTACAAATACATCGTTCACCCGGAGCTATCGCAAGATATTCCCCGCGACCGCCGGTTCGTGCAGGCTTCAAAACAGCCAATCCACCGACCGTCACGACTAATCCCCACGCCGTAGATCATGGGGCGCCGTGTTATTACTCCGAATTTTTGAGAGTTTGAACAGCCTGCGTTCGCTAAGTGAATGCCGCTTCCAGAAAACAGCGCATAGCGGATTTCACCTGCGCATTTCGTATTATTATCGAACTCGGAAACAACAATGCCGACCGCAGGCACACTGCGACCGGCATATTTGCGACGGGCGAAAAGCCTGGGCCTTACGCGACAGCCCGGGCGAGTGCACAGCGCGACCAAAGCGCATGCAGTGCGCCGACCAGCTGCTCGATATCGCCATCCGAATGCAGCGGCGTCGGCGTGATGCGCAGACGCTCGGTCTTCTTCGGAACAGTCGGATAGTTGATCGGCTGCACATAGACACCGGCGTCGAGCAGCAGGTCGGAAATCCACTTGCACTTGGCGGCATCGCCGACCATCACAGGCACGACATGGCTTGGGTTCGGCATATGCGGGATGCCCGCTGCATCGAGCTGGGCACGCAGCTTGCGCACGCGATCCTGATGACGCATGCGTTCGAACTGGCTGACCTTGAGGTGCTGGATCGAGGCGACGGCGCCTGCAGCCAGAGCTGGCGGCAGAGACGTCGTAAAGATAAAGCCGGACGCAAACGACCGGATGAAATCACAGAGCGCGGTGGAGGCGGCGATGTAGCCACCCATGACACCGAATGCCTTGCCGAGCGTGCCTTCGATGACGGTCAGACGATCCATCAGTCCCTCGCGCTCGGCAATGCCGCCGCCGCGTGGGCCGTACATGCCGACGGCATGCACTTCATCGAGATAGGTCATTGCACCGTACTTGTCGGCGAGATCACAGATTTCCTTGATGGGGGCGATATCGCCATCCATGGAATAGACGGATTCAAACGCGATCAGCTTCGGTGCCTTCGGATCGGCGGCCTTCAGCTTGGCTTCGAGATCGTGCAGGTCGTTATGCTTCCAGATGACCTTGTCGCACTTCGCATAGCGAATGCCTTCGATCATCGACGCATGGTTGAGCGCATCCGAGAAGATGATGAGGCCGGGAATGCGCGCACCGAGCGTGCCGAGCGTCGCCCAGTTGGAGATATAGCCCGAGGTGAAGATCAGCGCGGATTCCTTGCCGTGGAGATCGGCGAGTTCCTGCTCGAGCAGAACATGATAGTGGTTGGTGCCAGAAATATTCCGGGTGCCTCCCGCACCCGCGCCACAGTGATCGATCGCTTCCTTCATCGCCTCGATCACTTTCGGATGCTGGCCCATACCGAGATAGTCGTTGGAGCACCAGACAGTCACTTCCTGCGGGCCATTGGCCGTATGCCTGATAGCGCGGGGGAAATTGCCACGGCGGCGTTCGAGATCTGCGAAGACCCGATAGCGACCCTCATTGTGAAGACCGTCCAGCTCGCCCTTAAAAAATGCTTCGAAATCCATCATCTGCTCCAGTACCGTGCGACCGTTTTCGAGAATGCCGGTTCGCACGTCAACCCCTCCGCATTGCTTTCGCGCCCGCTGCGGCAAATGGCCCCTAATTTTGAACAATTCCAGACAAGAATAACCATTCACGTCAAATTGACAATCGAAACCATGCTGGAAACACTCTCTCCGGAGCGGAGGGTAAACCCCACCGCTCCGGGCTTTTTCATGGCGAATCTAGGCTGCGATCACGGCGCGCTTGGCCATGACCTTGATCAGATTGGCGCGATATTCGGCCGTGGCGTGCAGATCGGACAGCAGCGTCGATGAGTCCACAGTCACGCTCGTAGCCGCATCCGGTAGCCAGTTCGCCGCAAACGCCTGCTCCAGGCCAGAATGGCGGAAAACACCGTCCACGCCTGCGCCGGTCACGGCAACGCGAACGCCGCCAGCCCCCTTGGCAACGAAGACTCCCGTCATCGCATAGCGCGAGGCCGGGTTGGGGAACTTGGCATAACCAGCTCTTTCCGGCGCATCGAAGGCGATGGAGGTGATCAGCTCAGCCCCCTCCAGCGCCGTTTCGAACAGGCCCCGGAAGAAGTCGTCGGCTGCGATCTGGCGCCGGTCGGTGACGATGGTGGCATTCAGCGCCAGCATCGCCGATGGATAATCCGCCGCCGGATCGTTGTTTGCGACGGACCCGCCGATCGTGCCCATGTGCCGCACATGCGGATCGCCGATCATGCCGGCAAGGTCGCACAGCGCCGGACAGACCGCACGGATCGCCGCCGAGGAGGCAACTTCCGCATGGGTGGTCGCCGCTCCGATCGTGACCCTGCGGCCATCGACCCGTATCCCCTTGATCGAGGGGATATGCCGGAGATCGACGAGATCGCTCGGCGATGCTAGACGCTGTTTCATGGTGGCGATCAGCGTCATGCCGCCGGAGACATATTTGCCTTCGTCGGCATTCGACAGAAGCTTGACGGCTTCGTCGACCGAGGAGGCGCGATGGTAATTCGTTGCATACATTGTCCTATCCTCCTCTTGTCTCAGGCCGTGGCCCGTGCCGCTTCCCACACCTTGAGCGGGGTCGCCGGCATGGTCAGCGTGTTGTTGCCGATAGCATCAGTAATGGCGTTGATCAGCGCCGGCGGCGAGCCGATGGCGCCCGCCTCGCCGCATCCCTTGATACCCAAGGGATTGTTCGGACACGGCGTGTTCTGATGCGAAAGCTGGAAGGACGGCAGATCATCGGCGCGCGGCATGGTGTAATCCATGAAGCTCGCCGTCAGAAGCTGACCGCTCTCATCGTAATGCACGCCTTCCAGCAGCGCCTGGCCGATACCCTGCGCGATGCCGCCATGCACCTGCCCCTCGACGATCATCGGATTGATGATGTTGCCGAAGTCGTCGGCCGCCACGAACTGCACGATCTCGGTCTTGCCCGTTTCCGGGTCCACTTCGACCTCGCAGATGTAGCAGCCGGCCGGGAAGGTGAAGTTCGCGGGATCGTAGAAGGCGGTTTCCTTCAGACCCGGCTCCATGCCGGCGGGCAGATTGTGCGCCGTGTAGGAGGCGAGCGCCACCTGGAACCAGGGCAGCGCCTTGTCTGTGCCGGCCACCTTCAGCTCGCCATTCTCGATGACGATATCGCTTTCGTCGGCCTCCATCAGATGCGCGGCGATCTTCTTTGCCTTCGCCTCCACCTTGTCGAGCGCCTTGACGACGGCGGACATGCCGACGGCGCCAGAGCGGGAACCATAGGTGCCCATGCCCATCTGTACTTTGTCGGTATCACCATGGACGATGGAGACGCTGTCGATCGGTACGCCAAGGCGATCGGCCACAAGCTGCGCAAAGGTCGTCTCGTGCCCCTGCCCGTGACTGTGCGAGCCAGTGAGCACCTCGATCGTCCCCACGGCGTTCACCCGCACCTCGGCCGATTCCCACAGGCCGACGCCGGCACCGAGCGACCCCACAGCCTGCGACGGTGCGATGCCGCATGCCTCGATGTAGCAGCTCATGCCGATGCCGCGCTTCATGCCGCGGCGGGCCGCTTCCGTCTTGCGGGCCGGGAAGCCGGCCCAATCCGCCTGCTGCATGGCGGCGTTGAGCGAAGCCTCGTAGTCGCCGGCGTCATAATTCATGATGACCGGCGTCTGGTGGGGGAAGGAACGGATGAAGTTGATCCGTCGCAGCTCCGCTGGCGAAACGCCAAGTTCGCGCGCAGCCGTTTCGACGGTGCGCTCGAGCAGATAGGTCGCCTCCGGCCGCCCTGCCCCACGATAGGCGTCGACCGGCACGGTATTGGTATAGACCGTGCGGACATTGGCATGGATCGCCGGGATGTCATATTGGCCCGACAGCAGCGTCGCATAGAGGTAGGTCGGCACCGCCGAGGAGAAGAGCGACATGTAGGCGCCGAGATTGGCGATCGTGTCGACCTTCAGCGCCGTCATGCGGTTTTGCGCATCGAAGGCCATCTTCACCTTGGAGAGATGATCGCGGCCATGCGCATCGGTGAGGAAGGCTTCGGTACGATCAGCCGTCCACTTGACCGGCACGCCGGTCTTTTTCGACGCCCAGAGACAGACGATTTCTTCCGGATAGATGTAGATCTTCGAACCGAAGCCGCCGCCGACATCGGGCGCGATGACGCGCAGCTTGTTTTCCGGCGCGACATTGTAGAAGGCGCTCATGACGAGCCGGGCCACATGCGGGTTCTGGCTGGTCGTGTAGCAGGTATAGTGGTCTTCGGCAGCATCATAGATGCCGAGCGTGGCGCGCGGCTCCATGGCATTCGGCGAAAGCCGGTTGTTGTGAATCTCGATTTCGGTGACGTGCGCGGCCTCGGCAATCGCCTTGTCGGTCGCTGCCGCATCGCCGAGCTCCCAGTCGAAGATCAGATTGTTCGCCGCCTCAGGATGGATCTGCGGCGCACCGGCTTTCAGCGCATCCACCGCCTCGACGACGGCAGGCAGCTCCTCGTAGTCGACCTCTACGGCTTCGGCCGCATCGCGCGCCTCGCCGAGACTATCGGCAACGACGATCGCGACGGCATCGCCGACGTAGCGGACCGTATCGACCGCCAGGGGACGCCAGGCGCCCATATTCATCGGCGACCCATCCCTGGAATGGATCATCCAGCCGCAGATCAGGTTGCCGATACCGTCGGCAAGCAGCTGCTTGCCCTCGAGCACGCCGATCACGCCGGGCATGGAAAGTGCCGCCGACGCATCGATACCCTTGATCTTTGCATGCGCATGCGGGCTGCGAACGAAATAAGCGTATTTCATTCCCGGCGTCACCATATCGTCGGTGTAGCGCCCCTTGCCCGTCAGAAATCGCTTGTCTTCCTTGCGCGCCACGCGCGCGCCAATGCCTTCCACGCCCATCACATCCTCCCATCGGGGTTGCGGGCCTGGCACCACGCCAAGACGACGATCATCGGCGCTCTGCCAGACGGTCTCGGTGAAACTCTATTCGGCCGCTTGGCTCGCGGCATTCATCTCGGCATTGGCTGAAAGCACCGCCTTGACGATGTTGTGATAGCCGGTGCATCGACAGATATTGCCTTCAAGCTCGCTGCGCACCGTCTTCTCGTCCAGCTTGCCGCCATGTCGGTTGATCATGTCGACCGACGTCATCACCATGCCCGGTGTGCAGAAGCCGCATTGCAGGCCATGATGCTCCTTGAAGGCAGCCTGTACCGGATGCAGCTCGCCATTGGCGGCCAAACCCTCGATGGTTGTGATCTTGGAGCCGGAGGCCTGAACGGCCAGGATGGAACAGCTCTTCACCGACTTGCCGTCCATATGCACGACACAGGCGCCGCACTGGCTGGTATCGCAGCCGACATGGGTTCCGGTCAGGCCAAGTTTTTCCCTGATGAAATGGACAAGCAGCGTGCGATCCTCGCACTCGCTGCTGACCGAACGGCCGTTCACCGTCAAAGTCACTTTTGCCATATTTTCCTCCTCGCCTCTCCTCCAGAGGCAAGGGGTATCATTTGACTTTTTCGCAATCCAATCAACCTCTACTTTAGAGAGGAGGCCGATTTTATGCTCGCAAAGGACTGTTTTATTCTCCAGGCCCAAAGCCGCCTTTGTTCAGCAATAAAAAAACTGACGTCCACCAATAGACAATCATATTTTGCACGATATTTTCTATCATTGCAGGACTGTAAAGACAGCCCATCGTGGTGGAGCTGAAGAATTGGGACGACGTTGGCCGGGGTTCGGCTTAACTAACGTTGGAGAGAGTAAATGAAAAAAGTTCTTATGCTCGCACTGGTCGGCTTGTCTATCGCAAGCTGCACGCCGACCGAACAGGGCGCTGGTATCGGCGCAGCATCTGGCGCGATCATCGGCGGCGCAGTCACCGGCAACGTCCGTGGCGCGGCAGTCGGTGCAGCGATCGGCGGCGTGTCCGGCGCCGTCATCGGCAGCGTCCAGGAACAGCCCGGCCAGTGCTACTACCGTGACCGCTACGGTCGTCGCTACATCGACGATTGCCCGCGTGGCGGCTATCGCGGTGGCTATGGCGGCGGTTACGGCGGCTACTGATCGATCCCAGCAGGAAGTTTTCGAAAGTCCCGGACGGCAAGTCCGGGACTTTTTGATTCCGGCCGATAAATGGCTGCGGAACCGGCATCAAACCCGCCCGCCGCATGGCTGGGACAACCCATGGACGCTGTTTTTCAGACCGCTCGAATACATGAGAACTCTGACGGAAACATTGGCGTTTCACCCAATACCGGGCATATTTTCCAGGTTTTTGACTCCAAAACGGTACACCTGAGCGTCTTTTGCCTCTATGGTGGCCGCGCGTTAACTCCCGGGAAACGTCAAACTGCGTAAGTTCTCATGTAACCGTAAAGCGGCGTATGCATAAAAGAACTGAACCGAGAAAGAGTATTGCGTATCGGCAGGCAGGAACCGTGGCAGCGGTTGCGGCAGCCCTCGCGCTCGGTCCGGTGTGCGCCCAAAATGCCTTTGCATTCAAGCTCTTCGGTATGAGGCTCTGGGGTGAGGACGAAACGGCGGATCAGGTTTCCGATCCCGTCCACTACACAGTCGATTTCAAGGCCGACAATCTCGACAAGGATCTCAAGGACGCATTGAGCGAAAGCTCGATGCTGGTCTCTGATGAAAAAAAGCCCGTATCCGGCGACCTTGGCGTGGTCGTGAAGGCGCGTGACGATCGGGATCGCCTCATCGCAACACTTTATGAGAAAGCCCGTTACGGCGGCGTGGTCACGATCACCGTCAATGGCACCCCCTTGGATGCCCTGCCCCCGACACCGACCTTCAGCCGCGCCAAGCCGGTTGCCGTCACGATCAGCGTCGATCCCGGCCCCGTCTTCAAACTCGGCAGGATCAACCTGCTCGGCGACGCCGCCCGGCTGGACCCGGCTAATTATGGTCTCGTGCGCGGCGGCGATGCCGGCTCGCTGACCATTCTGAAGGCAGGCGACAAGATGGTCGCCGATTTCAAGAATGAGGGTCATCCGCTCGCCAAGCTCGACAAGCGTGATGTCGTTGCCGACCATGCGAGCAATACCGTCGACGTTTCGCTGCAGGTCGAGAGCGGCCCCGTCGCTCCCTTCGGCAATGTCGGTGTCACCGGCCAGAAATCGGTCGATCCGGATTTCATCAAGCGCTATGCCCGCATCAACGAAGGCAAGCCCTACTCGCCGGACGAATTGAAAAAGGCGTCGGATCGCCTGAGGAAGCTCGGTGTCTTCTCCAGCGTCACCATCCGTGAGGCCAACAAGCTGGCGCCTGACGGCAGCATCCCGACGACCATCGAGGTCTCGGAAGGCAAGCAGCGCTTCTTCGGCGCCGGCGCGCAATATTCCACAATCGACGGTTTCGGCCTGAGCGGCTATTGGGGACACCGCAATCTGACCGGCCGTGCCGACTCGCTGCGCATCGAAGGATCCGTCTCCCGCATCGGCGAAACCACGGATGTCGGAAAGCTCGATTACACCGCCGGCATTACCTATGTCCGGCCGGCAACCTTCTATCCCTCGGCGACCTTTACCGCAGCCCTCAAGATGCAGAGCCTGCATCCGGACGCCTACGACGCCGACACCGTGACGGCGAGCGGCGGTCTCGCCTACGAAATCAACGACCAAGATACCGTTTCCGCCGGCGGTGAAGTGTCTTACGAAAGAGACACGACCGACGCCTTCGGAAAACACAATTACCTGACGATTGCGATCCCACTCGAATATGTCCGCGACACGCGCGACAACAAGCTGGACCCGACCGAAGGCTATCGCGCCTCGATCAGCGCCAAGCCAAGCTATGAGGCGATGGGCGGCTCAATCTTCAGCTCCTTCGAAGGATCGATCAGTGGCTATAAGGGCGTCGGCGCCAACAATAACGTCGTCTTTGCCGGCAAGCTCTCCGCCGGTACATTGCTGGGCGCAAACAGCATCGACGACATTCCCGCCACTCGGCGCTTCTATGCCGGCGGCGGTGGCTCGGTGCGCGGCTACAGCTATCAGGAGATCTCGCCCTATAACTCCAATGGTGACGAAACGGGCGGACGCTCCTACGTGACGGCCTCCTTCGAAGCCCGCGTGAAGATCACCGACACGATCGGAGTCGTGCCCTTCGTCGACATGGGCAGCGTCACCGACACCGCCTTCCCCGACTTTTCCGATCTGCGCATTGGCGCTGGCGTCGGCCTGCGCTACGCTACGCCCTTCGGCCCGATCAGGCTCGATGTCGCCGTGCCGTTGAAGAAATATGACAACGGCACATCTTATGGCATCTACGCCGGCATCGGCCAGGCTTTCTGACAAACCGTATAGTTGTCGCGGGCGTTTCAGCACACGGTTATAAAATTGGGGTTACTGTCGCTTTCATGAGCATATTGATTCGAATCCTCGGGAAATTGGTGCGCTGGCTCGCCTATGCGATCGTGGCAATCCTTTTGCTCGTGGTTGCGGCTGTGCTCGTCGTCGGTCTGGTACCCTCCGCAACCGGCTATGCGATCGACCAGGTGGCGAAGATTGCCTCGACGCCGGATCGCACCATCGCCATCGCCGCGCCCTCCGGACTGCTGAACGGCAATCTGAGGATCGGCTCGATCACCGTATCCGACACCAAAGGCCCCTATGCCAAGGTGCAGAACCTTGCCATCGACTGGTCTCCGTTATCTTTGCTGACCGGCACCTTCCATGCCGATCGCGTCGCAGCCGATGTCGTCGATTTCCAACGGCTGCCGGTTTCGACGGCCGCACCCGCACCGGCAACGCAGCCGGCAAGCTCTAGCGGTTTCTCCCTGCCCATCGCCGTCGATGTCGGCAAGATCGCTCTGCCTGACTTGCGCATCGGACAGGCTGTTGCCGGACAGGATTTCATTCTGGCCGCCGATGGCAGCGTCAAGGCAAACAGCAGCAGCATGGGTTTGACGCTTAATGCCTCCAGGCATGATGTGCCCGATGCCAAGCTTTCCGCCGATATCGCCTTCGCACCGGCCGAGAACCAGCTGAAACTGAAGACGCAGATTTCCGAGCCGCGCGACGGCATGCTGGCCGGCCTTCTGCACCTGCCGGGCGGCCCGGCCGTCAATATCGACCTTTCCGGCGAAGGCCCCCTCTCCAATTGGGCGGGCAAGCTGCAGGCGGCACTCGACGGCAAGCCGACAGTTGCCATCAGCGGTCACCACAGCCTCTCGGCCGACGGCCTGCACCACATCGACGTCAAGGGCGGCGGCGACGTCGATTCGCTGCTGCCGCCGACCATGCGGGCGCTCTTTGCCGGCCAGACCACCATCGATCTCTCGGCAACCTTCGACGGCAAGGGCAAGATCGATATTCAGACCGGCAATCTCGCCACCGGCAGCGCCGTGCTTGCCGCATCGGGCACGCTCGATCCCGCCGGAAACAACAGCCTCAATGCCAATCTGATCGGCACCTCCGGTCCCGTCGATTTCCGCTGGCCGATGGAAGACGGCGAGGTCCGCGCCTTGATTTCGCGGGTCGACATCGCGCTGACGGGCGCTGCCCAATCGGTGAAGATAGATGCCAAGGCCGCGCTCGACAGCGCCAGCACGCCGCAGGGCAATATCGGGCAGATCAATCTCAGCGCCAGAAGCGATGCCTTCAATCTCAACGGCATGTCCGGTCCGCTGCAGCTTCGCCTCGTCGTCGGTCAGACAGCTTTCGTCAGTCCCGACCTCAATCGTCTCATCCGTGCACCGATTGCGCTGACTGCACCGCTGCAACTCTCGCCCGATACGATCGGCTTCAACAATACGACGCTCGAAAGCGCCAGCATCGGCGGCACGGTCAACGGCAAGTACACGCTGTCGTCCAAGGCGCTGACGGGTAATTTCAAGCTTTTCGCCCTGCCCGGCGTGCTGCCGGATGGCGTGTCGGACAAATTCGAGGGCACGATTTCGCTGGAGGGCCAGGTCGCGGGCACGGTGCCGACCAAGATGACGCTCTCCAATCTTGCGGTGAAATCCAACGTTGCCGAGATCAACGGCAATGTCGCGCTCAATGAGCAGTCGCTGACCACAGATCTATCGGGCAAGGTGCTCGACCTCTCCAAGCTGGTCCCGAATGCGCAAGGACAGGCCGATATCGGCCTCAAGGCCAAGGGTCCGCTTTCCGCGCTCGGCATCGACGCGACGGTCAAGGCCGTCAATGTCAAACTGGCGGGACGGTTGCTGGATACGCTCGACGTCAACGTGACCGGCACCGCCGACCCCAAGGCACCACAGGCGAAGGTTCAAGCAAGCGGCGCGATCGACGGCAAGCCGATCCGCATCACTGCCGACGCCGTTTCCAAGGATAGCCGCACCAGCATTCCGTCGCTGACAGCCGAAATCGGCACCAACAAGCTGCAGGGCAAGCTGGATCTGTCGCCGAGCTTCGAGCCGACAGGTACACTGACCTTCGACCTGCCGGATCTCAGCCTGCTGGCCGCACTTGCCGGACAGAAGGCCGAGGGTGACCTCAAGGGCTCGCTCGATATTGCCAGCGCCAACGGCAAGATCGGCCTGAAAGTCAATGCCAACGGCAGCGGCATCCGCCGCGACGATCTCATCATCAGCAAGCCGGCCGTGGCACTTGCCGTCGATGATCTCAAGGCCTTCTCCGCCAATGGCAGCATCCGCGCCGATACGATCGCCTCCGGCGCCAACCGCATCGCCGATCTCAACCTGACCTTTACCCAGCAGGGCAGCCGCACGGATTTCGATCTGAAATCGACCTATGATAACGCGCCGCTGACGACACGCGGCAGCGTCGAAACGGCTGGCGGCCAGACGACGGTAAACCTCGACTCGTTTGCAGGCGCACCGCGCACGATACCGGTGAAGCTCGCATCGCCGACGAAGGTCGTCATCAAGGACGGCATCGCCTCGCTGAACGGCCTGACCCTCCAGACCGGCGGCGGCTCGGTGACCGTCGATGGCACCGCCGGGCAGGCTCTGAACATCAATGCAAAAATCGCCAACCTGCCGGCGAGCCTTGCCAATGTCTTTGCACCGACGCTTGCGGCGGAGGGCGTCATCTCCGGCACGCTGGCAGTCACCGGCAAGGCGACCTCGCCCGCCGTTGTCTTCCAGACCAATTGGTCGGGGGCGGCAACAAGCCAGACGAAATCCGCTGGCCTCGCGCCGCTCGGCATCAAGGCCGACGGCAAATTCGCCGACAACGTCGTGACTATCAACACCAACCTGACCGGCCAGAGCGGCCTGGCGCTGAATGGCGGCGGCACCGTCGCCATTGCCGGCAACAAGGCGATGGCGCTGAAGTTTGCCGGTAATCTGCCGTTCGACGCCTTGGCAGGCCAGCTGGCCGCCCAGGGCCTAGTCATGACGGGTACGGCGAAAATCGACATGCAGATCGGCGGCACGACGGCGGCACCCGCCATATCGGGCTCGATTACTACCGACGGCGCCAAGCTGGTCGATGTCAGGCGAAACCTGACGCTCAGCGGCCTTGCCGTCACTGTGACACTCGATGGCAGGCAGGCCGTCATCTCGCGGTTGAGCGGCAACCTCACCAGCGGCGGCAGCATTTCCGGCAGCGGCACAGTGGGCATTACCCCGGATAGCGGCTTCCCCGCCGATATTCAGATGAAATTCAACAACGCGACCTATGTCGACGGAACCCTCGTCGCCGCGACCGTCAACGGCACGCTCGGCATCAAGGGACCGCTGATGACCGCGCCGATGCTGACCGGCAATCTACGGATCAACAAGGCATCGATTACCGTGCCGCAGAAGTTGCCAGCCTCGCTGTCGGAGATCAACATCAAGCACAAGAATGCGCCGGCTGCGGTCAACGCCCAGTTCAAGGACCAGAAGCCGGAGGCGCCGCGCAGCAAATCGACCACCCTCGGCATCGACCTGCAACTCGATGCACCCTCGCAGATCTTCGTGCGCGGCCGCGGCATCGACGCCGAACTCGGCGGCAGCATCACGGTGCGCGGCACGGCGGCGGAGCCTGTGGTATCCGGCGGTTTCACCATGCGGCGCGGGCGTCTGACCATCTTGAGCCGCCGGCTGGATTTCACCGATACCAGCAAGATCACTTTCGGCGGCGACCTGACGCCGGCGCTCAACATGGAAGCGACATCGACGGCAGGCTCCACCACGATAACGGTCGATGTCACCGGTCTGGCAACCGACCCGCAGATCGGCTTTTCCTCGTCGCCGGCGCTGCCGCAGGACGAGGTGCTGGCGCAGCTGATCTTCGGCCAGTCCATGTCGAAACTATCGGCCATGCAGATCGCCCAGCTTGCCGATGCCGCCAGCCAGCTGGCCGGCGGACGCTCCACCTCGCTCTTCGAAGGCCTGCGAAGCCATCTCGGTGTCGATGATCTGGACATCTCGACGGATGCGAACGGCCAGGCGCAGGTTGGCGCCGGCAAGTATCTGAACAAACGCACCTATATCGAGCTGCAGCAGGGCGCTTCCAACAACACCAAGGCGATCATCAATCTCAATGTCGGGCGCGGCGTGAAGCTGCGCGGTGCGGCGGGTTCGGACGGCGCCGGCGAAGCCGGCATTGTCTACGAACATGAGTATTGAAGCATAAATCCGCTCGCGCCTCATCAGTCGCCCCATCCGCACGTTGCTATTCGGCGAACCGGGAGATTGATGTCAGGGTCACCCGTGGGTTTGTCATTTTTGCTCAATCGAATTGACCAAATCGCCAAAAGTCAGTCAGTTTTCGACAATTTTCCATCTTTTTGCTGTCATGCGGAAAATCGATAATGCGCGCCAACAGCCTCTAACCCTCGGAGCAATGCCGATGAATACGCAATCCACTCCCGTTACCCTGATCGGCGTTCCCCTGGAGGAGGGTTCCGGCCGCCGCGGCGCCGGCATGGGTCCGACGGCGCTCCGCATCGCCGGCATCGAAACCACACTGACCGAGCTTGGCCATCGCGTCACGGATAGCGGCGACCTGCATCCGACGGCGGCTACAGACCTGCCGGAGCATCCCCACGCTCATAATTTGAAGATCGTCGGCGCCTTCACGCGCGCACTCGAAGCAAAGGTCTATGACGTCGCGTCCTCCGGCAGCTTCCCGTTGATCCTTGGCGGCGATCACAGTCTTTCCATGGGCAGCGTCTCCGGCATGGCCCGCCACGCGGCGGAAGTCGGTCGCCCGCTCTTCGTGCTCTGGCTCGACGCGCACTCCGATTTCAATTCGCCCGCCACCTCGCCCTCGGGCAATATTCATGGCATGCCTGTTGCCTACTATTGCGGTGAGGCCGAGATTGAAGGCGTGTTGCCGGCCGGCCGGCCGCTGGTCGATCCGACGAAGGTCTTCCAGGTCGGCATCCGTTCCGTCGACCCGCGCGAGCGCGAGGAAATCCGCGAACACGGCGTCAATGTCTTCGACATGCGCTCGCTCGACGAACAGGGTGTTGCCGCCATCATGCGCAAGGTGCTCGATACCGTCAGTGCCGCCAACGGCCTGCTGCATGTGAGCTTCGATGTCGATTTCCTCGATCCCGATATCGCGCCGGGCGTGGGCACGACCGTGCCGGGCGGCGCGACCTATCGCGAGGCGCATCTCATCATGGAAATGCTCTCCGACAGCAATCTCGTCTCCTCGCTCGATCTCGTCGAACTCAACCCCTTCCTCGATGACCGCGGCAAGAGCGCCCGCGTGCTCGTGGAGATGGCGGCAAGCCTCTTTGGCCGGCGCATTTTCGATCGTCCGACCCGGGCCGCCTAAAGGCGGCTCATTTTTCCCTCGAGGCCTCCTCGCCCTTCGACAAGCTCAGGGTGAGGATGGAGTGAGCTACATCTTTGATGCGGCTTACCGTTCTCCTCTCCGGCAGATCGAGAAGACCAGCCCTCATGGTGGCGAGGCCCAAAGGGCCATCTCGAACCACGAGGGCGGGTGACCAAGTCTCCCTTTACAACCCCATGCTTCCGGCATCGTGCTCTGCCTACTTATACAGTCGAAACAGCTTGTATAGATTTAGGTTTAAGCAATGTTCTTGCTCTATCGTGCCAACAACACGTCGGATTCGGCGTCACGGTTCAATGGGAAGAACGTTCATGGCCACGATCAATTCCACCAGCTTCAGCGGCGAGACTCTGGAGATCATTGCCTTCCGGCTGCATGATCAGGAATTCTGCGTCAAGACCACCACGATCCGCGAAATCCGCGGCTGGGCGCCATCAACGCCGATCCCGCACGCACCGGCCGATGTCATCGGCGTCATGAACCTGCGCGGCTCGGTCATCCCGATCATCGACCTCGCCTACAAGCTCGGCATGCAGAGCACAGTCGCCAATGAGCGCAGCGCCATCGTCGTTGCCGAAGTCCACAATATGGTCATCGGCATGCTGGTCGACCGCGTTTCCGACATCCTGACGATCGCCTCCAGCCAGGTGCAGCCGGTTCCGGAAGTCACAGCCTCCTTCGATCGCGCCTATTGCGAAGGCATCATCGCCACCGAGAACGGAATGATCTGCTTCCTGAACCTCGCCAAGATGTTCAAGGAAAACGAAACAGACGAACTCGCCGCATAACTTCGCAGCACAGTCCTTTTTAAGAAACCGCCGCTCTTTCACGGCGGTTTTTTATTTTCCTCTAATTTTAGTTAGTTATATTTTATTTAAATTATAATTTCTAATGAACTAATTTTTACCCGAAATTAAAGGAGGCAACTCCATCATCGATTGTGAAGCGAGGAAAGAAAATACAATTTCAACATTCCGACCATCCCTTGCGGAACGCCGTTCTTCGGCGTGCCGACGAGCACGGCCGCCCGCTTCGATGCCACTAATCGACGCCCGACAAACGCGAGCCTTCTAAGAGGGAATAGGAATGTTCAGTCTATCATCGGATGCCAGCCGTATTCTTTCCGCCGTTTCCAAATCACAGGCTATCATTGAATTCGACCTTCAGGGTAAAGTACTGACCGCAAACGAGAATTTCTGCCGAGCATTAGGCTATGAGCTGAAGGAGATCGTCGGCAATCATCACCGGATGTTCTGTGATCCCGCCTATGTCACGACGCCGGCCTATCATGATTTCTGGGCGCGTCTCGGCCGTGGCGAATACGATGCCGGCACCTACAGGCGTCTTGCCAAGGGCAATCGCGAGATCTGGATACAGGCCTCCTACAACCCCGTCTTCCGCAACGGAAAGCCGGTGAAGGTTGTAAAATTCGCAGCCGATGTCACCGAAGCCAGGAAGAAGGCGATCGACGATGCCAGTAAGCTCGAGGCGCTCTCGCGCTCGCAGGCCGTCATCGAATTCCTGCCGACCGGCGAAATCCTGACCGCGAACGAGAACTTCTGCAATGCCATGGGCTATGCGCCGGGCGAGATCGTCGGCAAGCATCACAGCATTTTCTGCGATCCGACCTATGCCCGCACCGAAGAATACAAGCGCTTCTGGCAGCGCCTAGCGCAGGGCGAGTTCATCGCCAACGAATTCGTCCGCTACGGCAAGGGCGGCAAGGAAATCTGGATCCAGGCGGCCTATAATCCCATCGTTGATGCCGAAGGCAGGGTCTACAAGGTCGTGAAATTCGCGACCGACGTCACCTCGCGCATGAGCGCCATCAGCGAACTTGCCGGCGCACTTCGCAGCCTGTCGGAAGGCGATCTGACGAAAACGCTTGAGCGTGCCTTCGTGCCCTCCATGGAGCAGCTTCGCCACGATTTCAACGCGACGATCGAGAAGCTTTCCGAGACACTAACCACCGTTGGCCACAATGCCAGCGCCATCGCTGCCGGCTCCCGCGAGCTCGGAGACTCGGCAGAGGCATTCTCACGGCGCACCGAACAGCAGGCGGCCTCCGTGGAAGAGACAGCGGCGGCCCTGGAAGAAATCACCACGACGGTCGCCGATTCCAGCCAGCGTGCCGAGGAAGCCGGACGCCTGGTGGCCGAGACCAAGCGCGGCGCCGAAGAATCCGGTACGGTGGTCCGCAACGCCGTCGCCGCCATGGACCAGATCGAGAAATCTTCTCGCGAGATCACCAATATTATCGGCGTCATCGACGATATCGCCTTCCAGACCAACCTTCTCGCACTCAATGCCGGCGTCGAGGCAGCACGAGCCGGCGAAGCCGGCAAGGGCTTTGCCGTTGTCGCCCAGGAAGTGCGAGAACTGGCGCAGCGTTCAGCCAGCGCCGCCAAGGAGATCAAGGCGTTGATCACCACCTCCAGCGAGCACGTTAAGAACGGCGTCGGCCTTGTCGGCCAGACGGGCAAGGCATTGGAGCAGATCGTCACCCAGGTCGGCGATATCAACACCAACGTCGCCGCCATTGTGAAGGCTTCGAAGGAACAGACGATTGGCCTTCGGGAAATCAATTCGGCGATCAACTCGCTGGATCAGACCACCCAGCAGAACGCCGCCATGGTCGAGGAAAGCACGGCGGCAAGCCTCAGGCTCGCCAACGAGGCGGATGCGCTGCATATGCTGCTGGCCCAATTCCGCCTGGCAGACTCGATGATCCGCGATGTGGTGATGCGCCGCGCGGCCTGACCGACGCCACAGCTCATTAAGAAGCATGAAGCCGCCCAGACCTAACTGGGCGGCTTCATCGTTTTCACAAGACTTGTCTCAGCCGAACAGGGCGTAAGTGCTCTTGATCGTCACCCACACACCCCAGAGCAGCGGAATGCCGACCAGCGCCCAGGCGACCAGCGCCTTGCCGTCGAAGCCGCCCGTGCCGATGCCGAAGGAGCCGGTGGGGCCGGCATTGGCAGCAGCGGTCTTTGCCTGCAGCGCCGCCACCTCTTCATCCGACATGAACCACTTGTCCGAGAGCGGCTTGACCAGCGAGTTGGCAATCAAGCCCAGAGCCAGCATGCCCGCAAGGATGTACATGGTGAAGGTGTAGAGCTGCGCACCTTCGACGCCGGCAGCCTTCTGCGCCTCGCGAATATAGTTGACCACGACCGGCCCGATGATGCCGGCCGTCGCCCAGGCCGTCAGCAGCCGACCATGGATCGCGCCGACGAACTGCGTGCCGAAGATGTCGGCGAGATAGGCGGGGACCGTCGCGAAGCCGCCGCCATACATCGACAGGATGATGCAAAGCGCGCCCACGAACAGCACCTTGCTATGGATGCCGGCCGCCCAGGGAGCCAGAACATAAAGCGCAATGCCAATCACGAAGAAGCAATAATAGGTGTTCTTGCGGCCGATCTTGTCGGACAGCGACGCCCAGAAGAAGCGCCCACCGATATTGAAGAGCGACAGCAGACCGGCAAAGCCGGCGGCAATCGCCGCGACGGTCGCGATCTGGTCCTTGCTGAGATCGGCGAATTTCAGATCCGGCAGGCCGATCAATGCTCCGCCAAAAATCTCCTGCAACATGGGCGACGCCATGCCGATGACGCCGATACCGGCCGAGACGTTGAGGCACAATACCGCCCAGATCAGCCAGAACTGCGGGGTTTTGTGGGCATCGCGAAGATGCACATGTTTCGTGGTGATCATCGAGCTCTTGGCGGCAGGGGCCGTCCAGCCCTCGGGACGCCAGCCGGCGGGCGGCAGGCGATAGCCGAAGGCCCCGCCCATCATGAAGACGAAATAGATCGCCGCCATGACGATGAAGGTCTGCCAGACGCCGACGGAGCCATCGGTGCGGAAATGATTCATCAGCAGGCTTGCGAGCGGCGCGCCGATCATCGCGCCGCCGCCAAAGCCCATGATCGCCATGCCGGTCGCCATGCCGCGCCGGTCGGGAAACCATTTGATCAGTGTCGACACGGGCGAGATGTAACCGAGGCCGAGCCCGATACCGCCGATGACGCCGGCCCCGATCCACATGACCCAGAGCTGGTGGAAGATGACGCCGATCGCTGCGATCAAGATGCCGCCACACCAGCAGCAGGCGGCAACCACGCCGGCCTTGCGCGGACCGGCCCTCTCCAACCAGCCACCCCAGATGGCAGCGGAGGAGCCGAGCAGCACGAAGAAGAGCGTATAGATCCAGCCGAGATCGCTGACGCGCCAGTCGCAGCTTGTCGTGAACAGGGCAGTGAGAAGATTGAGGCTCGCGCATTCTGCGGGAGCCGGAGTCGGAGTGCCGAGCGCCTTGGAGAGCGGCAGCCAGAACACACTGAAGCCATAGGCCATGCCGATGCAGAGATGGATCGCCAGCGCAGCCGGCGGCACAAGCCATCGGTTGAAGCCCGGCTTGGCAATGATGCGCTCACGATCGAGCAGACCCGCCGTCGCCGTGCCTCGGGAAATATTCGTATCCGCAGCCGTCATGAACAACTCCTCCTTGCTTCAAAGACCGGCACCCCTTCCCTCAACAGGAATCGCATTCGAGGATGGAGCCTCCACTCTCCATCCCGATGCACCATCAATGCTAGAGCCGGATGAATTTAGGTCTGTTCGACCTAAAATCTGAATCCGCTCTAGAATCAAAGAAGTAGAGCGCGATGTCGTCCGAAAACCACCTACACTTTTCGGGATCACGCTCTAATATTAAGCTGACTTAACTTCCTCGGCCGGCGCGGGCCTGTGGATCAGCGAGGCCGCCTCCAGGACCAAAGGGCTCAACCCGCTGTCTCCATGATCGATGATCGCAAACAGCTGACGGCGCATGCGCGGCTCCCAGAATTTGTTGATATGAGTGGCAACCCCCTGCACCGCTTCGTTTGCCGGCTGCGTCTTGAAAAAGGTGGCAATCTGGTTCGCCATGTAGATGAGTTTGGTTTCGGTCTTGCCGTGCGGCGTTTCGTCAGGCGACATCAGCGATGCTCCCCGTGATAATGCGATGCGGATGGGTGAAAATCTCGAAATCGTCGCCGCGAACCAGCGCTACAAGCGTCATGCCCGCCTCGTCCGCAGTGCGGATGGCGAGCGCCGTCGGCGCGGAAATGGCGACCAACATAGAACTGCCCAGTATGGCGGCTTTCTGCACCATTTCGACCGATAGCCTGCTGGTGACGGTCACCACACCTTCCGCGCCCTTGCGGCCGGAACGGATGACGGCGCCGCAGAGCTTGTCCAACGCATTGTGCCGGCCGACATCCTCGCGCACGGCAAGCAACCCCTCGGAGGGAATATAGAAGCCTGCGCCATGCACGGCTCGCGTCTCGCGATGCAGCGGCTGGGCATCATTGAGCAGAGCAATGGCCCTGACAATATCCTTCTGCGTCAGCTTCAAGGCGACCTTTGATACATCCGGCACCTTGCGCACCGCCTGCTCGATCGATTCGATGCCGCAGAGCCCACAACCGACAGGACCTGCCATGTGGCGGCGGCGAAGCCGCAAGGCGTCCGCGACATCGTCGACCAGACCGATCTGTACGTCGATCCCCTGCTCATCCTCCATTGGTTCGACGGCCGCGATCTGAGCGATATCGGTGATGATCCCCTCGGTCAGACTGAAGCCGACGGCAAAATCCTCGATGTCGGCGGGCGTTCCCATCATGACCGCATGCGAGGTGCCGCCATAGGAAAAGGCGATCGGCACTTCCTCGGGGACGATGCGCGTACCCGAACGCACCAGGCCGTTGCGGCGGGCTGTTTCGGGAACGGTCGTTGTGGGCGTGAATTTGGTCATTGGACGATGGGGCGTGGAATACCCCCCTCTGTCACTTCGTGACATCTCCCCCACAAGGGGGGAGATTGGTAATGCGCAGTGCTCTCTTGCCTCAAGCGAACATTCAGTCTGCTAAAATCGCTGCCTATGGTCTTGCGAGTGACACCAGGCAAACTCCCAACAATCTCCCCCCTTGTGGGGGAGATGTCGCGAAAGCGACAGAGGGGGGTATATTTCCCCACACTTCGGCTCACTCAGCCGCCTCCATCTTCCCGACAATGCGCCGCGACTGCCGGGCCTGCTCATCATACTCGACCTGCCACTGCGACGGGCCGTTCGACGGCGAGACCTGCACCGCCGTCACCTTGTATTCCGGGCAGTTCGTCGCCCAGTCGGTGTAGTCTGTCGTGATGACGTTCGCCTGTGTGTCCGGGTGGTGGAAGGTCGTGTAGACGACGCCGGGCGCAACACGATCGGTAATCAGCGCGCGAAGCGTCGTGTCACCCGAGCGGCTGCTGAGCTTGATCCAGTCGCCTTCGCGGATGCCGCGCTGCTCGGCATCGTGCGGATGGATCTCCAGTCGATCCTCCGCATGCCACATGACGTTCTCGGTGCGCCGCGTCTGCGCGCCGACATTGTACTGGCTGAGGATGCGCCCGGTCGTGAGCAGCAGCGGGAAGCGCGGGCCGGTGCGCTCGTCGGTCGCAACATACTCCGTGCGAATGAACTTGCCCTTGCCGCGCACGAAGCCGTCGACATGCATGATGGGCGAGCCGAGCGGCGTCTTCTCGTTGCAGGGCCACTGCACCGAGCCCATCTTCTCCAGATAGTCGTAGGAAACAAGGGCGAAGCTCGGCGTCGTCGCCGCGATCTCGTCCATGATTTCGGACGGATGGCTATAGTTCCAGCCGAGGCCCATGGCCTGCGCCATCTTCTGCGTCACTTCCCAATCAGCATAACCGTTGCGCGGGGTCATGACCTTGCGCACGCGGTTGATGCGGCGCTCGGCATTGGTGAAGGTGCCGTCCTTTTCGAGGAAGGTCGAACCGGGCAAGAAGACATGCGCATAGTTCGCCGTTTCGTTCAGGAAGAGATCGTGGACGACGACACATTCCATCGCGGCAAGGCCGGCGGCGACATGCTTGGTATCCGGATCGGACTGGAGGATATCCTCGCCCTGGATATAGATGCCCTTGAAGGTGCCTTCGACGGCCGCATCCAGCATGTTCGGGATGCGCAGGCCCGGTTCGTTGTTGAGCTTCACGCCCCAGAGCTTCTCGAAGATGTCGCGGGTCGCATCATCCGAGATATGGCGATAGCCCGGCAGCTCATGCGGGAAGGAGCCCATGTCGCAGGAGCCCTGCACATTGTTCTGGCCGCGCAGCGGGTTCACGCCGACGCCGGGACGACCGATATTGCCCGTCACCATGGCGAGGTTGGCGATCGCCATGACCGTGGTCGAGCCCTGGCTGTGCTCGGTGACGCCGAGGCCGTAATAGATCGCGCCATTGCCGCCCTTCGCAAAGAGGCGAGCGGCACCCCGCACGAGTTCCGCGGAAACGCCGGTGTATTTTTCCGTTTCCTCCGGGCTGTGCTGCGGCTCGGAAACGAAGGCTGCCCAATCCTCGAATTCAGACCAGTCACAGCGTTCGCGGATGAATTTCTCGTCGAACAGGCCTTCGGTGACGATCACGTGAGCCAGCGCCGTCAGCACGGCGACATTGGTGCCGGGTTTCAGCGGCAGGTGATAGCTCGCCTCGACATGCGGCGTGCGCACCAGATCGATGCGGCGCGGATCGATGACGATGAGCTTGGCACCCTGACGCAGCCGCTTCTTCAGGCGCGAGCCGAAGACCGGATGGCCATCCGTCGGGTTGGCACCGATGACGACGACGACGTCGGAATGCTCGACGCTGTCGAAATTCTGCGTACCGGCCGATGTGCCAAAGGCCTGGCCGAGACCATAGCCGGTCGGCGAATGGCAGACGCGGGCGCAAGTATCGACATTGTTGTTGCCGAAGCCGGCGCGCACCAGCTTCTGCACCAGGTAGGTTTCCTCATTGGTGCAGCGCGACGAGGTGATGCCGCCAATGGAATCGCGGCCGTATTGATATTGCAGC
Source organism: Martinezella hainanensis (assembly GCF_900094555.1). GTDB lineage: Bacteria > Pseudomonadota > Alphaproteobacteria > Rhizobiales > Rhizobiaceae > Rhizobium > Rhizobium hainanense. Next base: position 545,164 of record NZ_FMAC01000004.1, on the reverse strand, counting down.
CGCTTGAACTCGGTGGCGATATGGGCAAAGGCCTCGTCCCAGGTCACTTCGCGCCAAGGGTCTGTCACCTTCTCGCGCACCATCGGATTGAGGATGCGGTCCTTGTGGGTCGAATAGCCATAGGCGAACCGGCCTTTGACGCAGGAATGGCCGCGATTGGCCTGGCCGTCCTTCCAGGGCACCATGCGCACCAGCTCTTCACCGCGCATCTCCGCCTTGAACGAGCAGCCGACGCCGCAATAGGCGCAGGTGGTGACGACGGAATGCTCCGGCTGGCCGATCGAGATCACCGACTTTTCGGTCAGCGTCGCCGTCGGGCAGGCCTGCACGCAGGCGCCGCAGGAAACGCATTCCGAGTCGATGAAATTCTCATGCATGCCGGGCGAGACACGCGAGCCGAAGCCACGGCCCTCGATGGTCAACGCAAAGGTGCCCTGCACTTCCTCGCAGGCGCGCACACAGCGCGAGCAGACGATGCACTTCGAGGGATCATAGGTGAAGTACGGATTGGATTCGTCCTTCGGCATCCATTTCAGATTGATGTCGCCGTTGTTGCGCGCCTTGACGTGATTATCGCCCTCATAGCCGTAGCGCACATCGCGCAGGCCGACGGCGCCTGCCATGTCCTGCAGCTCGCAATCGCCATTGGCGGCGCAGGTCAGACAGTCGAGCGGATGGTCGGAAATATAGAGCTCCATCACGCCGCGGCGGATGTCCTTCAGCCGGCCGGTCTGCGTGTGTACGACGAGGCCGGGTGCGACCGGCGTGGTGCACGAGGCCGGCGTGCCGTTGCGGCCTTCGATCTCGACGAGACAGAGGCGGCAGGAACCGAAAGCATCGACCATGTCAGTGGCGCAGAGCTTCGGCACCTGAATGCCGGCTTCCATCGAGGCGCGCATGATCGAGGTGCCCTCAGGCACGCTGATCTGGCGCCCGTCGATGGTGAGCGTCACCATGGTTTCGGAGGTGGAGGCCGGCGTGCCGTAATCAATTTCTGGGACGAGGGACATGGATCTTACTCCGCCGCTTCAATCAAGGGAGCCGGAGAAAAGTCCTCCGGGAAATGGGTCATCGCGCTCATCACGGGATAGGGCGTGAAGCCGCCGAGCGCGCAGAGCGAGCCGAACTTCATCGTATTGCAAAGGTCGGCGAGCAGAATCCTGTTCTTCTCGGGCTCGATCCCTTGCGCGATCTTGTCGGCCGTCTCGACGCCGCGCGTCGAGCCGATGCGGCAGGGCGTGCACTTGCCGCAGCTTTCGACCGCGCAGAACTCCATGGCGAAGCGCGCCTGCTTCAGCATATCGGCGGTATCGTCGAAGACGACGATGCCGGCATGGCCGATCAAACCATCCTTGGCCGCAAAGGCTTCATAGTCGAACGGCGTGTCGAACAGAGCGCGCGGGAAATAGGCCCCGAGCGGCCCACCCACCTGCACCGCCTTGACCGGTCGGCCCGTCGCCGTACCGCCACCGATCCGGTCGACGATATCGCCAAGCGAAAGGCCGAAGGCCGTCTCGTAGAGGCCGCCATGCTTGACGTTGCCGGCAATCTGCAGCGGGATCGTGCCGCGCGAACGGCCCATGCCGAAATCGCGGTAGAAAGCCGCGCCCTTGTCCATGATGATGGGGACCGAGGCGAGCGAGATCACGTTGTTGATGACGGTCGGACAGTTGAACAGGCCCTTATGCGCCGGCAGCGGCGGCTTGGCGCGCACGATGCCGCGCTTGCCCTCAAGGCTGTTCAGCAGCGCCGTTTCCTCTCCGCAGACGTAGGCACCGGCGCCGGTGCGGATTTCCATATCAAACGCCTTGCCGGAACCAAGCACCGAAGCGCCGAGAATGCCGGCCTTGCGGGCGATTTCGACCGCTTCGGTCATCGCGGCGATCGCATGCGGATATTCGGAGCGCGTATAGACGAAACCCTTGGTCGCGCCGGTAGCCAGCCCAGCGATCGTCATGCCTTCGATCAGCACGAAGGGATCGCCCTCCATGATCATCCGGTCGGCGAATGTACCGCTGTCACCTTCGTCGGCATTGCAGACGATGTATTTGCGGTCGCCCGGCGCATCGAGCACCGTCTTCCACTTGATGCCGGTGGGAAAGCCTGCGCCGCCACGGCCGCGCAGGCCGGAATCGGTGACGTTCTTGACGATATCGCTCGATGCCATGCCGATGGCGCGACGCAGCCCCTTGAGGCCGCCATGCGCTTCGTAATCCTGCAACGAAAGCGGATCGGTGATACCGCAGCGGGCAAAGGTAAGGCGGGTCTGCTCTTTCAGGAATGGGAGGCTTTCGACCTCCCCAAGACAGAGCGGATGCTCGCCCCCTTCGGCGAGCCCGGCATCGAAGAGTGCCGCTACATCCTTGGCCTTCACCGGCCCATAGCCGATGCGCTTGCCGTCGATCTCAACCTCGACCAGCGGCTCGAGCCAGAACATGCCGCGCGAGCCGTTCCGTACGATGCGCGCATCCAGCCCGCGCTTGGCGATTTCCTGATCGACGGATTTTGCAACCTTGTCCGCGCCGAGCGAAAGGGCAGCAGCATCGCGGGGGATATAGATGGTGAGTGTCATTGGCGCGCCTCCTTCACGAGGTCGTCGGCGCCTTCATCGTCGAGCCGGCCATAGAGTTCGCCGTCGAGCATCGCCGCCGGCGCACAGGCGCAGAGCCCGAGACAGTAGACGGGTTCCAGCGTGACGCTGCCATCGAGCGTGGTCTGATGGAAATCAATGCCCAGGAGCCGCTTGATGCGCTCCCCCAATACATCGCCGCCCATCGACTGACAGGCCTCGGCGCGACAGAGCTTGAGGACATGGCGGCCGGCGGGGTGATCGCGATAGTCATGATAAAAGGTCATCACGCCATGCACTTCGGCGCGCGAAAGGTTCAGCGCCTTGGCGATCAGCGGCAGCGCATCCTGCGGCACATAGCCGAATTCCTCTTGAATCCCGTGCAGGATCGGCAAAAGCGGCCCCTCCATCGATTTCATGCTATCGATGATGGTGCCGGCGCGGGTTGCGACATCGCCCGCGGCCTGATTCAAACTCATTAGCAGCCTCCCGCGCATAGCTCCGAAGATCGAAGGCGAATCTTCGGAAAAGACCTATGCGGCACTTCCTCCTGGCGCGCGATCGACACGCCACGGAGATAAGCTCGCAGGGAGAAGGCAAAGGATCAATAAGGCAGTCCCGTCGCTCGATAGAAAATTTCTATCGATGCTTCTCGCCTTCTGCGAGCAATCTCGCCTCATGCAACAAGGCAGAGACAAGCGGCGTGAAGGGTTCGCGGTGCGTGGCGACCAGCCCGACGAGATGTTCCGCATCCGGCTCCGTGATCGGGATTTTGCGGATATCGGCCGGAAAGCCGAAGGAATCGGCGATATTCTTCGGCATAATGCTCGCCCAACGCCCGGTCTGCACATGGGAAAACAACACGATCATCGAGTTGGATTCGAGCGTCGGACTGGCTGTGACACCAGCCTCAGCGAGATGCCGGTTGATGATACGACGGTTTTGCATGTCGGCGGTCAATAGACAAAGCCGAAGATCGCCCACTTCCTTCCAGGTCACACTCTCGCGCTCCGAAAACGGGCTGCCCGCCGCGGTAATCAGGTGATAGCGCTCGGCATAGAGCGGCACGCTGGTGACGCGGCCAAGCGGCTCATTTTCCAGATAGGTGATGCCGGCATCGATCTCGAGGTTTTCGAGCAGGCTCAACACTTGCAGCGAGTTGCGCGATAAGATCGAGAAGGTGACGTCCGGATGCCGTTCCTGAAAAGGCGTGGTGATTTTCTGCACCATGGCAAGGGCCGTCGGAATGGCCGCGATCCGGATATGGCCGGCAAGGCCCTTGCGTGCCGCGCGCATCTCCTCGCGCATGGTGCGGCTGTCGCCGACGATGCGGCGCGCCCATTCCAGGACGCGCTGCCCCTCAGGCGTCAGCCCCTGAAAGCGCGAGCCACGGCTGACAAGCATCACGCCGAGCTGGTCCTCCAACTGGCGGATGGCCGCAGACAAGGTCGGCTGCGTCACGCCGCATTCTTCGGCTGCGCGGCCAAAATGCTTCTGATTCGCCAGCGCTATGAAGAATTCCAGCTTCTCGATCATCCCACTCTCCCGCAACGAAAGAGTTAGACCGGCAGCATGGCGAGCGCAACATGCAAGGCCGCTTCAGGCCTCAGCGATCGCTCTGACAGAAGGCTTTCTGCAGCGAATCGACGACGGCGCAGATTTCCGACCGTGCGACGGCATAGTGGATGAGCCGCCCTTCGCGACGCGTATCGACCAGCTTGTCCAGGCGAAGCCGTGCCAAATGCTGCGAAACAACAGCCTGCGGCAGATCAAGAAGAGCCTCGAGCTCCATCACCGTTTTCTCGTGCTTGGCAAGCATGAAAAGAATTGCCAAACGGGTCTCATGCGATAGCGCTTTCAGCAGGGCGCTCGCCTTTCGCGCCCTATCAGTCATTTCCTCGACATCACGTTCCGCTTCACCGCTTTGCGGTAGAGACGACGACATAACACAGCCTCTAGTAAGAAATCCCCAGAGGTATGCTTATAATATTATCAAATCAGAAGCTTATTCAAAAACACATGGAAAACCAAAAAAGGTCCGTTTTATCAGCAGATAAGCTGACCACCATTGATCTCGACCACTTGTCCCGTGATGTAACCGGAAAGCAGGGGCGTCGCGAGGAAGAGATAAGCGGGGGCGCAATCTTCCGGCGTACCAAGGCGCTGAAGCGGGATCGATTTGCGCGTCTGCTCCAGCTTCTCCGTGGAGGAATAGCGCTCATGAAAATCGGTCGCTATCGTGCCGGGCGAGACGCAGTTCACCCGGATGCCATCTGGCGCCAGCTCTCGCGCCAATGCTTTCGAATAGGTCGCGACGAACGCTTTCGAGGCGGAGTAGATCGCAGATCCAGGACTGCCGCCAGTGAGCGCGGAAATCGAAACCGTATTGACGATCGCAGCCTGCCCGGCAGCCCGCAACAGCGGCAGCAGCCCTCTCGTCACTTCCATGACGGAAGTCTGATTGAGATGAACGATCTGCTGGTATTGGTCGTCCGTCAGCTCGCCGGCCGGAAATCGCCCAACCATGGTACCGGCATTGTTGACCAGCACGTCGACGCGGTCGAAACGCTCGCCCGCAGCGCTGACGAAATCGCGCGTGCCATTGCCGGCGGCGAAATCGCCGGCAATGAGAAAGGCGCGGCGCTCGGCCTCTGCCTCCATCAGAAAATCGGGCAATTGGCGCCCCGCGTCCCGGCCGACATGGACAAGCACATGGGCGCCGCAATCCAGAAACTGCCGCGCGACCTCCAGCCCGATGCCGCGGCCGGCGCCGGTGACCACGACGTTGCGATTTTCGAATAGCTTCGGATGAAACACGATAACCTCCCCAACCGCACTATTCGCGCGCCGGTAATTGCGGAATTTTCACTTTATCATATGATGACGAAAAAACGAAAGAAAGGGAGCGAAAACCATGTTCTTGTCCGGGCGTCAGACAGAGATCCTCGAAATCGCCAAGGCGGAAGGGCGAGTGCTGGTCGAGGAGCTGGCGATGCGCTTCTCGGTCACGCCGCAAACCATCCGCAAGGACCTCAACGATCTCTGCGACGGGCGCGTGCTGTCACGCGTGCATGGCGGCGCGATTTTCCCCGGCGGAACCGAGAACGTGAAATATGAGGCGAGACGATCCATCGCCGCACCCGAAAAGCACGCGATCGGCCGCGCCGCCGCCAGCCTGATCCCCAACAACAGCTCGCTTTTCATCAATATCGGCACGACGACGGAAGCCGTCGGCGAGGCACTGCTCGGCCATCACGAGCTAATGGTCATCACCAATAATATCAACGTTGCCAATAAGTTACGTATTTTCCCCTCCATCGAAGTCGTGATTTCCGGCGGCGTCGTGCGTGGCTCGGATGGCGGCATCGTCGGCGAGGCGGCCGTCGATTTCATCAAACAGTTCAAGGTCGATTATGCCGTTATCGGCGCCTCCGCGATCGATCCCGACGGCGCGCTTCTGGATTTCGACTTTCGCGAAGTGAAAGTCGCGCAGGCCATCATCGCCAATGCCCGGCATGTCATTCTCGTCGCCGACAGCACCAAGTTCGAACGAACCGCCCCGGTTCGCATCGGCCATCTCTCGCAGGTTCATACGTTCGTAACAGACGAATGTAGTATCGAATCCGTGCGCTCCATCGCTGCGGAACATGACGTGCATCTTGTTGAAACCTCTCGCAGATCGGGCTGACCGGCGCTTTTTCTGTCAGGAAACGTTCGTTTGACATTCGTATCTGTTTCGCTTTAGATGGATTAGTTTCGATTTTCCATCTTCTGGGATGGCTGACCTTTGCGGAGGGGCGGGTGAGCGAACAGGTCTACGACATTTTCGTTATCGGCGGCGGTATCAACGGTTGCGGCATCGCCCGTGATGCCACGGGACGCGGCTACAAGGTCGCGCTCGCCGAGATGAACGACTTCGCTTCCGGCACATCGTCCGGCGCCACCAAGCTCATCCACGGCGGACTGCGCTACCTCGAGCACTACGAATTCCGCCTCGTGCGCGAATCGCTGATGGAACGCGAAGTACTCTGGGCGATGGCGCCGCACATCATTTGGCCGATGCGCTTCGTGTTACCCTATCATAAGGGCGGCATCCGGCCGGCCTGGCTCATCCGCCTCGGCCTTTTCCTCTATGACCACCTCGGCGGACGAAAGCTGCTGCCACCAACGGCGACGCTGGATATGAAGAAGGATCCGGCGGGCAAGCCGCTGAAGGCCCTCTTCACCAAAGCCTTCGAATATTCCGACGGCTGGGTCGACGATGCCCGCATGGTGGTGCTGAACGCGCGCGACGCGGCAGACCGCGGCGCAACGATCATGCCACGGACGAAGGTGATCTCCGCCCGGCGCGAAGGCGCCGTCTGGGCCATCGAAACGGAAAACACGATCAATGGCGAGAAGCGGCAGTTCCGCTCGCGCATGCTGGTCAATGCCGCAGGCCCCTGGGTCGATCATGTCCTCTCCGATGCCTTCGGCAAGAACCAGGTGCACAATGTCCGGCTCGTCCAGGGCAGCCATATCATCGTGCGCAAGAAGTTCGACGGCCCGCGCGCCTATTTCTTCCAGAATCCGGACAACCGCATCATCTTCGCCATCCCCTATGAGCAGGATTTCACGCTGATCGGCACCACGGATCGTGACTACAAGGACGATCCGAAGGATGTGAAGATCACCGAGGGCGAAACCACCTATCTCTGCAATGCCGCCAGCGAATATTTCAAGGAGCCGGTACGGCCCGAAGACATCGTGTGGACCTATTCGGCCGTACGCCCGCTCTATGATGATGGCGCCTCCAAGGCACAGGAAGCAACGCGCGACTACGTTCTCAAGGTCGAGGGCGAAGAGGGTCAGGCACCGCTGCTCAATGTCTTCGGCGGCAAGCTCACCACCTATCGTCGCTTGGGCGAGCATGCTCTGGAAAAAATCGGCGAGGCGATCGGCCTCAAGGGTACGCCCTGGACCGCCGGGAGCTCGCTGCCGGGCGGCGACTTTCCCGTTCGCGGCTATGATGCCGAAGTCTCCAAGCTGAAATCACGCTATCCCTTCCTCGCCGATCCACATGCGCGGCGCCTCATTCGCCGCTATGGGACGCGCGCCGCCACGATCCTCGGCGACGCAAAGACGATCGCCGATCTCGGCCGTTGCTTCGGAAGCGATCTCTATGAGGCGGAAGTGCGTTACCTTGCGGAACAGGAATGGGCCTATAGCGCCGCCGACATTCTCTGGCGCCGCTCCAAGAAGGGCCTCTACCTTTCTAAGGAAGAAGCAGCCGCCCTCGAAAGCTACATGGCCGACAGCTACGTCCACGCCTAAGCGTTCAATTCACTCTGCGGGGTCGAGCAGCCGCGGCCCCGCCCCCTCTTCGGAAAGCGTATCCCACGGATTGCGCAACGGACAGCTATCGAGTGAAAGGCAGCCGCAGCCAATACAGCTGTCCAGCTGATCGCGAAGGCCCTGCAAGCGCCTGATGCGCGCGTCGAGATCATCCTTCCATAGCTCCGAAAGCGCCTTCCAGTCTGATGCCGTCGGCGTTCGCCCCTGTGGTAGCGATTGAAGAGCCGCCTGAATCTCGGCAAGCGGAATGCCGACCCTTTGCGCTACCTTGATGACAGCAACCCGCCGCAAGACTTCGCGAGGATAACGCCGCTGGTTGCCACGGCTGCGATGGCTCTCGATGAGCCCCTTCGCCTCGTAGAAATGCAGGGCGGATACGGCCACTCCGCTGCGCGCCGCCACCTCACCGACCGTCAGCAGCTTCGAAAATTGCGAGGGATCGATTTTTCCCATATTTGCTATTGACCTCAACTTTGCTTGAGGTTTTATAACGCTGGCTCCAAACCGCGTAAAGCAGGAGCATGACATGACAGAAAGAACCCGGCTGGCGATCATCTACGGCAGCACGCGCCCGGGGCGGCTGTGCGATCGGGTGGTCAACTGGGTCGCCCGCGAATTGGCACACTATCCGCTTGTAGATATCGACCTGATCGATCCTCTCGAATTCAACCTGCCTTTTGAGCACAATCGCGAGCATCCGGGCGTCACGGCACTTTCAGAGCGGCTTGCAGATGCTGACGCCTTCATTATCGTCACGCCGGAATACAATCACAGCTTCACCGCCTCGCTGAAATTCGTGCTCGATCTCGTCTACGAGCCCTGGCATGGCAAGCCTGTCGCCTTCGTTTCCTATGGCGGCATCTCCGGCGGCCTGCGCGCCGTGGAACAGTTGCGGCTCGTCTTTGCCGAACTTCATACGGTGACGGTGCGCGATACGGTAAGCTTTGCCAATCCGTGGGGCAGATTTGCCGAGGACGGCACGCTGGAAAACCCGCTCGATGCGCGAAAATCGCTTGTTCTCATGATCGCGCGGCTGAACTGGTGGAGCAACGCCCTAAAGCCGGCGCGCACCATGCGCCCCTATCGCTCAGCCGCCGCCTGATCCTTATTCGAGACATGTGAATCCGATCTCCCGCTTCTGGCAGGTGCGGGAGATTGGTTCGACGCCCGGATCCGGCACCACGGGTTCGGGCGTCCTGCCTTCAAGGATCACGCTTGCCGAAACCGCCGTGATGACCTAACGCAATAGAAGGAGATCTCGGGCGGATACGGGAATGGAGAACGCAAAGCGGCTGGGAGGAGCGGATTTCATGCGCGCCGTCGCATGTCTGATGGTGCTCGTTCACCATCTCGTGCTCCGGATGAATTTCTACAAGATCCCTCCGGATCTGGATACAACCTTCATAATCGCGCGCTTCGGCAATCACGGCGTCTCGGTCTTTTTCGTCCTCAGCGGCTTTCTGCTTGCACGCCCTTTCTGGCTGGGGCTGGATAGAGCCCAACCCTTGCCTTCGTTAAAGATCTACGCCATGCGCCGCGCAGCACGCATTCTGCCAGGTTTCTGGTTCGCCCTGACGGTCGGCTTTCTGATCAGCTTCACGATCTACGGCTTTCCGCTCGATACGGAGCTGGCCGGCCGCTACATCGCCGGCTTCTTCCTGATGAGCCAATGGCACTGGCGCACCTTTTTCCCGGTGCAGGGTGACGGACCATTGTGGTCGATCCCCTTCGAGACGACCTGCTATGTCCTCTTGCCGATCGGCTTCCTGCTGCTGTTTCATCCGAAATTGAGATCGCGCTCCGCTTTCGTCAGCCGCCTTCTCTGGATCGGCATCATCGCGATAGCACTTGTCGGCCACTGGCTTGTCGTCACCTATCTGCCGACGGACAATGTCGGGCGGGGCTGGCAATATGGCTTCCAGGGCGGCGCCAAGGAGTGGATGCCGCGCTATAATCCCATCGGCTTCTTCGCGATATTCGCGATCGGCGCGCTCGCCGCCGGCATCCAGACCATCCTCCCCGCCCGTCGCTCGGTAATCTATGACATCATCGGCGCGCTCGCGATTATTATGGGCGCATGGCAGCTGCCGCAGTCGATCGGCGGCGCGGCGGAAGGCTATGCCTGGCTCGGTATTCCCTATCAATTCCCGCTGCTTCCCATAGCGGTCGCGATCGCGCTCTGCACGCTTCCGCAATCGCTGCTGCTGGCAAGACTGCTCGACAATCCCGTGAGCCGTTATGTCGCTACCGTCTCCTTCGGCGTCTACATCTGGCAGGATATCGTGCTGACCTTGATGCCGCAGCTCTTCCCTTCGTCCTTCGGTGCAGGCTCGGACGACGTGCTGGGCGGCTGGATAATTTCAAGCCTCATCGCAACCACCATCATCTTCGCCATCGGCACGTTGAGCTATGTATTGCTCGAACGGCCCGTCATTCAGTGGGCGCGGACACGGGAAAGCAAGGTCATGCAACCCGCCACTGCGTGACGGGTCGGTACTATCCCACGGAAGATCGCGAAGGGTTCATTAGATGCGCGTCGCCTTCAGGCGCTCTTCGTCGAGAACGATGCCGAGGCCCGGAGCGGTGCCGAGATCGAGCCAGCCGGCATCGTGCTTGAGCGGCGAGGCCATCGGATAATCGCGGCGGGCTTCGCTCCACTCCGGATTGTCATAGGGGTATTCGAGCCAGGCTGCGTCGGCAACACCGGCCGTCAGATGCGCATTGGCCAGCACACCGATACCGTTTGTCCAGGAATGCGGCGTGAACTGCACGCCCGCCTCGCGCGCCTGATAGGCCAGCCGACGGCACCCGGTGATACCGCCAACGAGCGCGACATCGGGCTGGATGACATCGAAGGCACGCTCCTCGATGATATCGCGGAACTCGTAGAGCTCGCGCGTCATCTCGCCGCCGACGATGCGCACCGACGTTGCCTGCTTCAACTCCTTCATGCCCTTGCGGTCGGAGCGGTGAAGCGGCTCTTCCATCCAGTAGACGCCGAGCCGCTCCAGCTCCTTGGCAACGGTCAGGGCATCCTTGAAGGTCCATGGCAGGGTCGTATCCCAGGGCATGCGCCAACCCTGATTGCAGTCGACCATCAGCTCCAGCCGGTCGCCGACGCGGGCGCGGATCGCTTCCAGCGCCTTGACGTCCTCGCGCCAGCCACCGCGCCCGCCCGAAGACGAGGAAAAGCGTACCTTCATGGCCGGGAAGCCTTCGTCGATATAGCGCTCGGCCTGTTCGGCCATGGCCGCCGGCTCGCGCAGCACGCCGGAGGAAGCATAGAGTCGCACACGGCTAGCGCGGCCGCCAAGCATCCGCCAGACCGGCTCGCCGGTGATCTTGCCGGAAAGGTCCCACAGCGCCAAATCCATCGGCCAGCAGCGGCCGTAGTGGAAGTTGATGTGCGACAGGACTTCATAGTGACGCTCGAGGTGCCGCGGATCCTGCCCGATGAACAGATCCTCGTGCCCCTCGAACCCCTTCATCAGGTCGCCGGAGCCGATGCCTTCGCGACCCCCATCATCCCGGACCCGCACGATGGTCGCATCGAAATGCCGACGCGGGCGCCCATCCCAACTCGCCTTGAACGCCGGATCGAGCGGCAGGCGATGATGGGTGATTTCGATGGAAACGATCTTGCTCATTGTGGCTCCCCTTAATCCTCCGGGCATGATCCTTCGAAAAGGATCATGCCGATATCGATCTCTCAGCCGAACTGCTGCCAGATCGTCTTGTAATCGCAGTATTTGTCGATCGCATGCACCGAACGGTCGCGGCCGAAACCGGACTGCTTGAAGCCGCCGAACGGAGTCGCGAAGTTGGACATGTCATAGGTGTTGATCCACACCGTACCCGCATGGATCTCTTCGGAAAAGCGGTGAGCCCGGTTCATGTCCTTGGTAAAGACGGCGCCGGCCAACCCGTAGATCGTGTCGTTGGCAATCTCTAGCGCTTCCTCTTCAGTGTCGAAGGGTATGGCTGCCAGCACCGGACCGAAGATTTCCTGCCGCGCCAGGCTCATATCATTGGTCATGTCGACGAAGACGCCCGGCGACACATAATAGCCGCCGGTTTCGCTCAGGACGCGCTCGGCGCCGAAGGCACGGCGCGCGCCTTCCTTCTCGCCAGCCGCGATCATCGCCAGCACCTTGTTCATGTGCTCTTCCTCGATCAGCGCGCCGATCTGCGCCGAAGGATCGAGCGGATGCTTGAGCGCGATATCGGAGCGGGTCACGGCCTCGATCTTCTCGATCAGCCTGTCCTGCACAGAGCGCTGCACGATCAGGCGTGTCGAGGCATGGCAGGTCTCGCCGGAATTGTAGAAGCAGCCCCAGGCGGCCGCGACGGCCGCGGCATCGAGGTCGGCATCTTCGAAGACGACCAGCGGCGACTTGCCGCCAAGTTCCAGTGCCACGCGCTTGACGTTCGATTGCGCCGCATAGCTCATGATCAGCTTGCCGACTTCGGTGGAGCCGGTAAACGCGATCATGTCCACATCCATGTGCAGCGCCAGCGGCTTGCCGGTCTCTTCACCGTAGCCCGTCACCACATTGAAGACACCCGCCGGCAGGCCTGCTTCGATCGCCAGCTCGGCAAGACGGATCGCCGAAAGCGAGGACTGCTCGGCCGGCTTCAGCACGACGGAGTTGCCAGCCGCGATCGCCGGCCCGAGCTTCCAGGCATCGATGATCATCGGATAATTCCAGGGCGTGATCGCCCCGATGACGCCGAGCGGCACTTTACGGACCAATGCGCGGGCATTCGGGCCGGTCGGCGCGATCTCGTCATACATCTTGTCGATCACTTCGCCGTAGAACTGGATACCGTCGGCGCAGAGACGCACGTCGACACCAAGCGACGCCATGACCGGCTTGCCAACATCGATCGTCTCGAGCATGGCCAGTTCATCACCATGGGCACGAATGAGATCGGCCCATTTCAGCATGATCTTCTTCTTTTCCAGCGGCTCCTTCTTGCGCCAGACACCGCTTTCGAAGGCAGCGCGGGCAGAGGCGACCGCAGCATCGACATCGGCGGCATTGCCGCGCGCAAGATCAGCGCCGGGCTTGCCGTCCATCGGCCGGATACGGGTGAAAGTCTCGCCAGATGCGGCCGCGCGATGGGCGCCATCGATGAAATGACGTCCTTCGGGCTTGAGGCCCGAAAGAACGCTTTCCCAATAGTCGCGCGTGTAATTCTTGGTCATCTCAGATTCCTTTCGGCAGCACCATGACGGCAGCGGCAAAGCGGTCGATATCGGCATCCGTCACGTCGCGGATCGTCGAGCGCCGCATGGGCTGGTTTTCCGGCGCCCGCATTTCACGGGCGAGATCGGCTTCATCGAATGGCTTGAAGGCCGCGGGCAGAGCGCGGACGATGCCGCAACGGTCCATCCAGTCGGAGATGAAAGCGGGAAGCTCAGCCGCACTATCGACACCGCAAGCCTTGGCTGCGGCATTGAGGTCTGACGTATTTGCCTCAACGAGCCACGGAAGCGTCAGCTCGAAGCCGAGCGCAGTGGCAAGACCATGATGAACGGGTGCAAGGCCCGCCAGCGCATGGCTGACATTGTGGGCGATCGCCGTACCGCAATTGTCGATGGCAATGCCGCCGAAACAGGAGCCGAGCAGCACATCGCCGCGGGCGGCCATATCATCGGGCTGCTTCACCGTCGTTTCCAGCGCACCGGTCAGCAGCCGAAGGGCCTGATGCGCATAGAACTGCGCACCGCGATGCGTGTTGCGGTTGGTTGCCGCTTCGAAGGCATGGATGAAGGCATCGAGGCCGCACCATGCCGTGAGATTTGCGGGCAAGGTCTTCGTCAGCGCCGGATCGAGGATGACGAGATCGGCCTTCGTCTCCGGTCCCCAGATCCAGAGCTTCTTGCCCTCGGGGCCGGCGAAAATATTCGTCGCCGATGTCTCCGAACCCGTGCCGGCCGTGGTCGGGATCATGATCTTCTTCAGCGGATTCTTCGGCAGCGGGTTGGCGGCCAGCGCATAATGCATCGGGTCCTCACCAGAGGCGATGCAGCAGGCGACGATCTTGCCGATATCGAGGGCAGAACCGCCGCCGACGCCGATCACCATGTCGGCACCCTTTCCCGCCGCGATTGCCGCATGCAGATGCGCGAGCTTCGGCTCGCCGGCAAAATCGGAAAAGACCTGCGTCTTCACGCCCGCTTCGCCAAGATCGGCGCTGATCTTGGCGGCAAGACCGGACTGCGCCAGGAAGGCATCGATGACAAGCAAAACCGTGCCAACGCCATCGAAGGATTTGACCGCCGCGGGAAGGCCGGAGAGAGCTCCGTCGCCGAAATGAATGTCAGGAATGGCGGAAATGGAAAAGGACACGCGAGATCACCTTGGAAAAGCGGCTGATTTGATGCCCGCGATCCTGCATCACAATTTCAGATCTTCAAATCCGGGCAATTATCGGGAATATTGATGATCTGAAGTTATGGAGAGCCAATGCTGGAGAAAATACCGCTGGAAGCCTTCCGCGTGTTCGACGCGGCCGCGCGCGCCATGAATTTTTCCCGAGCCGGCCGCGAGCTGAATATCACCCAGGCCGCCGTCAGCCGCCGCATCAAGGGGCTGGAAGATCACCTCGGCGCAACCCTCTTTACCCGACGCGGCCGGAACCTGGCGCTGACGCCGGATGGCGAGCGGCTGTTCCAGCGCGTGCGCGCCACGCTGGAATATCTGGAAGAGAGCCTGGAACCCTTTCGCACCGGCACAGGCGAGATCATCTCGATTGCCGCAAGCGGCTCGATCTCCCATCTCTGGCTCGGGCAGCGGCTCAGGGATTTCGGCAAGGAGAGCCCCGGCATCTCCGTGCGCCTGCTGACGACGGACGTCCATTCCGAACTCGCCTCGGAAAACAACGATCTCATCATCATCTATTCCACCGGCGAACATCCGCGCTGGAGCCTGACGCCGCTTTTGAAGGAAGTGCTGGTGCCGATCGCCTCGCCGGACTACCTGTCAGTTCGTGGCCTTGACCCGCAGGCGCTGACGGCAGTCGATATCGCCGGGCTCGATCTCATCGACTACGAGCGCGCCAACGCTCACTGGATCAGCTTCCGCCAATGGTTCGGCCGCATCGGGGACCCCTTGAAGGGCAAGCTGCCGAGACCGCGCCTGTCTTTCTCCACCTATATCATGGCAGTGGAAGCAGCCCTCAGGGGCGAAGGCATAGCGCTCGGCAGTCTCGGGCTTATCGAGGAGTACCTGCAGTCCGGCGCGCTCGTCACCGTCGGCAACGATCGCGTGGAAAGCGGCTTCGGATACTATCTCGGCGCCCCGCGCTTCCGCGCACTTTCCCCAGAGGCGGCGCAACTGCACCGGTTTCTGCTGGATGGGCAACAGGTCTGATACGATTTCGCGGGGAGGAATCGTCTCGCTATAGCGGCCGTGGGACGTTGGAGATTTGAAGGGATTGCCGTCACCCGCCATCCGCCCTCGTGGTTCGAGGACGCTTACGCGCCACCTCACCATGAGGGCTGATCTTCTCGTGCCGCCGCTAAGACGGGGGTAAACCGTATCGAGAACCGGATCAACTCCACCCTCACCCTGAGGCGCGAAGCCTCAAAGGGCGAGGATGGCCCCTGGCCTTCCAACGAAAAAGCGGCCCAAAGGACCGCTTTAATCTCAGTCATCAATGTTTGGATCGCATCAATCCTGCGGGATAGAGCCGCGCAGGTGCGAGAGTTCCATGATGAAGTGCTCCAGGCGCGACTTGTGTTCGTGATGCTCGGCATCTTCAAGCTCCGCCTTGGCGGCATTGATGCGGCGGTCCAGCTCGTCGCGGCTCATGTCCTCGACCGGAACGGCGGATTCGGCGAGCAGCGTGCAGCCGGTCGGCAGGATGTCGGCGAAGCCGCCGAATACGACGTAATCCTGCTTCTTGCCGGAAGCCGAGTGCACCTTGACGACGCCCGGCTTGATGGTGGTCATGGTCGGCGCGTGATGAGCCATGACGGTCATCTCGCCTTCGCTCGCGGGAATGACGACATCGATGACCTGCTCCGACAGGAGCAGACGCTCCGGAGACACCAGTTCGAAATTGAAATTGTCAGCCATGGCCCGTCACTTCTCGATTGTCTTATTCGCAAGGCAAGGGCGCGCGGGCAATGCCGCGCGCCGATGGATTGGCCTGATTAGGCAGCCAGCTTCTTGGCCTTTTCGATCGCTTCTTCGATCGAGCCGACCATGTAGAAGGCAGCTTCCGGCAGGTGGTCATATTCGCCGTTGACGAGGCCCTTGAAGCCCTTGATCGTGTCTTCGAGAGCGACGAGCTTGCCCGGCGAACCGGTGAAAACTTCGGCGACGAAGAACGGCTGCGACAGGAAGCGCTCGATCTTGCGGGCGCGGGCAACAGCCAGCTTGTCGTCTTCGGAAAGTTCGTCCATGCCCAGGATGGCGATGATGTCCTGCAGGGCCTTGTAGCGCTGCAGCGTCGACTGAACCTTACGAGCAATTTCGTAGTGCTCTTCGCCGACGACCATCGGGTCGAGCATGCGCGACGTGGAGTCGAGCGGGTCGACAGCCGGGTAAATACCCTTTTCAGCGATCGAGCGCGACAGAACCGTCGTTGCGTCCAGGTGGGCGAACGAGGTTGCCGGTGCCGGGTCGGTCAAGTCGTCGGCCGGAACGTAAATGGCCTGAACCGAGGTGATCGAGCCCGTCGTCGTCGTGGTGATGCGTTCCTGCATCTGACCCATATCGGTTGCGAGCGTCGGCTGATAGCCCACGGCCGAAGGGATACGGCCGAGCAGAGCCGACACTTCCGAACCAGCCTGCGTGAAGCGGAAGATGTTGTCGACGAAGAACAGAACGTCCTGGCCTTCATCGCGGAAGTTTTCAGCAACGGTCAGACCGGTCAGAGCGACGCGAGCGCGGGCGCCCGGCGGTTCGTTCATCTGGCCGTAAACGAGTGCTGCCTTGGAGCCTTCGCCGCCGCCATGCTTGTTGACGCCCGATTCGATCATTTCGTGGTAGAGGTCGTTGCCTTCGCGGGTACGTTCACCCACGCCAGCGAACACCGAGTAACCACCGTGCGCCTTGGCGACGTTGTTGATCAGTTCCATGATGAGAACGGTCTTGCCGACGCCGGCGCCGCCGAACAGGCCGATCTTGCCGCCCTTTGCGTAAGGAGCAAGGAGGTCGACGACCTTGATGCCGGTGACGAGGATCTGCGCTTCCGTGGACTGCTCGACGTAGGACGGAGCGTCCTGGTGGATGGCGCGCTTCTTGGCGGTGTTCAGCGGACCTGCTTCGTCGACCGGCTCGCCGATGACGTTCATGATACGGCCGAGCGTCTCATGTCCGACCGGAACCGAGATCGGCGCGCCCGTGTCCTTGACCGGCTGGCCGCGAACGAGACCTTCGGTCGAGTCCATGGCGATCGTGCGAACGGAGTTTTCGCCGAGGTGCTGTGCGACTTCGAGAACCAGACGATTGCCGTTGTTGTCGGTTTCAAGCGCGTTCAGGATCGCCGGGAGTTCGCCGTCGAAAGCAACGTCCACAACGGCGCCGATAACCTGCGTAACCTTACCGACAGAACCTGCGGGGGTAGCTGCGTCAGCCATATTCTTACCCTCTTTTCCCTAACCTCAGAGCGCTTCCGCGCCCGAAATGATTTCAATCAATTCCTTGGTGATCTGTGCCTGGCGCTGACGGTTGTAGTTCAGCGTCAGCTTGTTGATCATCTCACCAGCGTTGCGCGTCGCATTGTCCATCGCGCTCATCTTGGCGCCCATCTCGCCGGCAACGTTTTCGAGCAACGCGCGGAAGATCTGGACGGAGATGTTGCGCGGGATCAGGTCCGCGAGGATCGAAGCCGCATCCGGCTCGTATTCATAAACGGCGCCCTTATGGGCTGCATCTTCTTCGACGACGGCAGGAGCCGAAGCCGGAATGAGCTGCTGTGCCGTCGGCACCTGGCTGATCACCGACTTGAATTCGGAGTAGAACAGGGTGCAAACGTCGAATTCGCCAGCTTCGAACATTTCGATAACGCGCTTGCCGATGGCGTCGGCATTGTCGAAACCGATACGCTTTACGTCGCGCAGTTCCTTGCGCTCGACGATCAGCGATGCGTATTCGCGGCGAAGTACGTCATAGCCCTTCTTGCCGACGGTGAAGATCTTCACCGTCTTGCCTTCGGCCAGAAGCTTGCGGGCATGGTCGCGGGCGAAGCGCGAGATCTGCGAGTTGAAGCCGCCGCAAAGGCCGCGTTCGGCCGTGCAGACGACGAGCAGATGCACATCGCTCTTGCCGGTTCCGGTCATCAGCAGCGGCGCACCGTCAGCATCGCTGACGGCAGCCGAGATGTTGGCCAGAACAGCGGCCATGCGCTGCGAGTAAGGCCGGGCGGCCTCGGCCGCCTCCTGCGCACGCCGAAGCTTCGCCGCGGCGACCATTTTCATCGCCTTGGTGATCTTCTGCGTCGCCTTGACGGAGGCGATCCGGTTTTTCAGATCCTTGAGTGAAGGCATCCTTGGTCCGTCCTAGAGCTTGGGCCCGATTACGCGAAAGACTTGGCGAAGCTGTCGAGAGCAGCGGTGAGCTTGCCCTTCGTCGCGTCGCTGATGGCCTTTTCGGTGCGGATGGTGTCGAGGATGTCCTTGCCTTCCGAGCGGAGGTACGACAGGAAGCCGTGCTCGAACTTGCCGACCTGAGCAACAGGCAGCTTGTCGAGGTAGCCGTTGACGCCGGCAAAGATCACAGCAACCTGTTCTTCCGTCTTCAGCGGCGAGAACTGCGGCTGCTTCAGGAGTTCGGTCAGGCGAGCACCGCGGTTGAGCAGGCGCTGCGTTGCGGCATCGAGATCGGAACCGAACTGGGCGAAGGCGGCCATTTCGCGATACTGGGCGAGTTCGCCCTTGATCGAGCCTGCAACCTGCTTCATCGCCTTGATCTGAGCCGACGAGCCGACGCGCGAAACCGAGAGACCGACGTTAACGGCCGGGCGGATACCCTGGTAGAACAGGTCGGTTTCGAGGAAGATCTGGCCGTCGGTGATCGAGATCACGTTGGTCGGAATGAAGGCCGAAACGTCGTTACCCTGCGTTTCGATGACCGGCAGAGCGGTGAGCGAACCAGCACCCTTCTCGTCGTTCATCTTTGCGGCGCGCTCGAGGAGACGCGAGTGCAGGTAGAAAACGTCGCCCGGGTAAGCTTCGCGGCCCGGCGGGCGGCGCAGCAGCAGCGACATCTGGCGGTAGGCAACGGCCTGCTTGGACAGGTCGTCGTAGCCGATCAGCGCGTGCTGGGCGTTGTCACGGAAATATTCGCCCATGGCGCAGCCGGCGAACGGAGCCAGGAACTGCATCGGAGCCGGATCGGAAGCGGTAGCCGCGACGATGATCGAGTACTTCAGGGCGCCGCGCTCTTCGAGCACCTTGACGAACTGGGCGACGGTCGAGCGCTTCTGGCCGACGGCGACGTAGACGCAAAAGAGCTTTTCGCTGTCCGGACCATTATCCTGAATGGACTTCTGGTTCAGGATCGTGTCGAGGATGATGGCGGTCTTGCCGGTCTGGCGGTCGCCGATGACCAGCTCGCGCTGGCCGCGGCCAACCGGGATCAGAGCGTCGATGGCCTTGAGGCCGGTCGACATCGGCTCATGAACCGACTTGCGCGGAATGATGCCCGGAGCCTTGACGTCGACGCGCGAACGGCGGGTCGCGTTGATCGGGCCCTTGCCGTCGATCGGATTGCCGAGCGCGTCAACAACGCGGCCGAGCAGTTCCGGACCAACCGGAACGTCAACGATCGCGCCGGTGCGCTTGACGGTGTCGCCTTCCTTGATGTCGCGGTCGGAACCGAAGATAACGACACCGACGTTGTCGGCTTCAAGGTTCAGCGCCATGCCGCGGATGCCGCCGGGGAACTCGACCATTTCGCCGGCCTGAACATTGTCCAGACCGTAGACGCGGGCAATACCGTCACCGACGGAGAGAACCTGGCCGACTTCGGAGACTTCAGCTTCCTTGCCGAAGTTTTTGATCTGATCTTTCAGAATTGCGGAAATTTCCGCGGCGCGGATATCCATCAGCCGACCTCTTTCAATGCAAGCTTAAGGGTGGAGAGTTTAGTGCGAAGGGACGTATCGATCTGACGCGAACCGACCTTGACGATCAGGCCGCCAAGGATCGACGGATCGACGGTGACGGCAATCGCCACGTCCTTGCCGGTGACGCCCTTCAGCGCCGCCTTCAATTCATCTTCCTGCGCCGGGGTCAGCGCATGGGCCGAGGTAACCTCGGCGGAAATCTCGCCGCGATGCTGGGCGGCGATGATGCGGAAAGCCTTGATCATGCCCGGCAGCGCAAAAAGGCGCCGGTTGCTGGCCACAAGCTTCAGAAAATTGGTAACGTAGGCGCCGAAGCCGGCCTTCTTTGCCAGCGCTTCAATCGCACCGACCTGCTCTTCAGCCGAAAAGACCGGGCTGAGGACGAAGCGCTTCAGATCTTCGCTTTCGTCGAGCATGGCTTGGAACCGATCGAGATCGGCGGTCACTGCCGGTACGGCACCCTCTTCGAGGGCCAATTCGAACAGCGACGAGGCATATCGTTCTGCGACACCAGAAACATGCTGGGATGTGTCTGCCACGGGCACAAAATTCCCTGATTTCAACCCAAGAACCAAACTTCCGGGTGACGGAAGCGATATGTCCTTGAATTCGTTTTGATTTCCCCCAGAAATCAGCAGGAGTGCGCTCCTGCCTCATCCGAAATTCGGGGTTCGTCTAACATAGGATATTGAGACTCGCAACACGCGTATTCGACGAATACGCCATTCGGGCGAATTTATGATGTCAAAATTCAAAAACCATGGGGATAGCGCAGGCGAATTTGGCTGCACTGGAGCGCTTTTCGGCTCAAATATAGCCGAGACCGTAGAGAAAAGGTAGCGCAGCCAGCGCAGCCTGCACAACCAGAAGAAGAAGGCTCAAAAATATGCTGCCCCGATCGGACATCAGCGAGAGGATGCGACCGAACGCCGCGACACCGAAGGACGCGCCAAGCGCGAGATAGATCATCGGCTGCGCGAGCAGGATCGCCATCAATCCAAAGCCGACCATGAAGCCGCCGGCCGAACGCGCTTCGGCATAGGCTTCCGACCGCCCTTCCTTCACCTGCAGCTTGAGGAAGCGGTAGGCGTAGCCCGGCGCGAACATCAGGAAGAGACCAATCAGCGCCGTAACGGCGGCCGAACAATAGGCAAGCCGCTCACCGAATTCTGTCGGAAAATAAAGCTCCATTGGTCGCCCCCAAATCAGCCGCGTACAAATCACCTAAGTGAGACGGCCGACTTATGGCATGATCCGGTCAAATAGGGAAAGGCGCAGCCAGGATATCCGTCGCGTCAATCACAGAAAGCTTTGCGGATCGATATCAAGCTGCACCTGCACGGAGCCGCGCTCCTTCGGCGATTGTGCCAGCATGGCCCGCAGGAAACCCTGCATGTCGGAATTGCGCCGGCCATGCACGAGCAGGCGGAAACGGTGGCGGCCGCGCACCAGCGCGATCGGCGCTTCGGCCGGGCCTAACACCGAAATGCCTGTCACCTGCGGCGCCGCATTGCGCATGCCGCGCGCATGGGTCTCGGCATCCTGCCTGGTATCGGCGGAGACGATGATCGAGGCGAGCCGGCCGAAGGGCGGCAAGATGGCCCTCTCCCGCTCCGAAATCTCGCGCTCGTAAAAGGCGCTGGCATCGCCGGACACGATCGCCTGCATGACGGGATGCTGCGGCTGATAGGTCTGCAGCAATCCGTGGCTCTTCAGACCGGTTCGACCGGCGCGTCCCGTCACCTGCGACAGGAGCTGGAACGTGCGCTCGGCGGCGCGCGGATCGCCATTCGCCAGGCCGAGATCGGCATCGACGATGCCGACCAGCGTCATCAGCGGAAAATTATGTCCCTTGGCGACGAGCTGCGTACCGATGACGATGTCGGCCTCGCCCTTGGCGATTGCATCGAGCTCCAGTCTCAGCCGCTTGACGCCGCCCATGATGTCGGAGGAGAGCACGATCGTCCGCGCGTCGGGGAAATGCCGTTCCACCTCTTCGGCGATGCGCTCGACGCCGGGGCCGCAGGCAACGAGGTGGTCGAGCGTGCCGCATTCGGGGCACGCCTCCGGCGTGCGCTCGGCATAGCCGCATTGATGGCACTGGATCTGGTTGCGGAAGCGGTGCTCCACCAGCCAGCTCGAACATTGCGGGCACTGGAAGCGATGGCCGCAAACACGGCAGAGCGTCAGCGGCGCATAACCGCGCCTGTTGAGGAACATGAGCGCCTGCTCGCCCTTGGCAACCGTCTTGCCGATCGCGCGGATCATGACTGGCGAAAGAAAGCCGCCGCGCTCCGGCGCATGCCGGCGCATGTCGATCAGATGCAGATCCGGAAGCGCCGCATCGCCATAGCGCGTCGGCAGGTGGATTGTCGTGTAGCGTCCGCTCTGGCCGTTGACCTGGCTTTCCACCGAAGGCGTGGCCGACACCAGCACGACGGGAAAATCACCGATGCGGCCGCGCACCACGGCCATGTCACGCGCATTGTAATAGACGCGATCCTCCTGCTTGTAGGCAGGATCATGCTCTTCATCGACGATGATGAGCCCGAGATCCTCGAAAGGCAGGAAGAGCGCCGAGCGAGCCCCGGCCACGACCCGCACCTCACCGGTGACGGCCTGACGCCAGACCTTTTCGCGCATTTTCGGAGCGAGATCGGAATGCCATTCGGCCGGCTTGGCGCCGAAGCGATCCTGAAAGCGTTCGAGAAAGCTCGCCGTCAGCGCGATCTCCGGCAAAAGGATCAGCACCTGCTTGCCGCGCCTCAACGTTTCCGCGATGGCCTCGAAATAGACCTCCGTCTTGCCGGAGCCGGTGACGCCATCGATCAGCGAAACCGCGAATTCGCCCTTGCGCACATCGGCCAGGATCTCGTCGGCCGCATCCTTCTGCGGCCCCTGCAGCCGCGACGCGGTGAACTCCGGATCGGGCTTGGCGACCACAGGGGGCGGCGGCAGGAAGATAGTTTCGAAAATGCCCTGCGAGATCAGCCCGTCGACGACGCTGGTGGAGACACCCGCCGCATGCGCAAGGCCGAGCCGCGTCCAGGCCAATCCGTCGGCGGCAATCTCCATCACCTTGGCGCGAGCCGGTGTCAGACGTTCCGGCTGGCCGCCGATGAAGCGCAGGCCTTCTACCATCGGTTCGGGATCGAAGGCGGCAGGCGCGCGCAGGGCCATGCGCGCCACAAGCCCTGGCGGCGACAGCGTATAAGTGGCAACCCAATCGACGAAATCGCGCATATGCCTGCCGAGCGGCGGGCAATCGAACACATGGCTGATCGGCCGAAGCTTCTTCGGATCGACACCACCATCGTCCTCGCCATCCCAGACGACGCCGATGACCTGTCTTGGCCCGAGCGGCACCTGCACGACGGAGCCCGGCTCCACCGCCATGCCCTCCGGCACGGCATAGGAATAGGCCCTCGGCGCCGGCATCGGCACGAGAACGGGAACCGTACGGCTCATCACAGGCTTTGCGGGCGCCGCCTCGAAAAGCACACCGAACAGATCGGAAGAATCTTTGCTCATTGCGCCAGACCATGCCCCGGACGGATGCAAAAGGAAACCCGGGAGCAGCGCCTGATTGCTTGCAAAATGCGGACGGCCCGCAGCCGAGGTGAATATCCTGCGTTACGCAGCAACCTTACCAACATCGGTCCAAAGCGGACAGTCTCGTTTGCAATCACGGCGATGGTTGTTCCGGCTTCGGAACGTCCGAGGACAAAGCGTCACGCTCGGCAAAGATGTTTTCCATTTCCGCCATATTCTGGGTCCCCCAGGTGCAAAGCGGGACGATCGCGACGGCCAGGCTGCGGCCAAGAGGAGTGAGCGCGTAGTCCACACGCGGCGGCACCTCCTTGTAATCGGTCCGCGCCAGAACGCGATCGACCTCCAACTCCTTCAATTGCTGGATCAGCACCTTGTCGCTAACGCCCTTTATCGTGCGCTTGAGCTCGCCGTAGCGCTTCGGGCCGTCGAGCAGGAAGTACAGGATCAGCGGCTTCCACTTGCCGGCGATGATGCGCAGCGTGACGGCCAGTCCGTGGGAGTATCCTATACCGCAGTGATCGGAAGGTTCAGTCATTTTTTCCATACTTACCAAAAGGTGCATACTTGTCCTCAGGTAAGCACTTTCTTAGCTTCTGTGCAACTTCAACAGAGGATGCACAGCATGACTAGACTGAATGGAAAGACCGCCGTGATCACCGGCGGCGCTACCGGCATTGGTCGCGCAGCGGCAAAGCGCTTCATCGAGGAAGGCGCCTTCGTCTTCATCTTCGGCCGCCGGCAGGAGGCGCTCGATGTGGCTCTGGCCGACCTCGGGCCGAATGCCCGCGCGGTGAAGGGCTCGGTCTCCGATCTCGGCGATCTCGACCGCCTCTACGCGGCGGTGAAGGCCGAGCGCGGAACCCTCGACGTCGTCTTTGCCAATGCCGGTGCCGGAAGCCAGCTTCCGCTCGGCGAGATCACCGCCGAGCACATTGACGAAACCTTCGACACCAATGTGAAGGGTACGATCTTCACGATCCAGAAGGCGTTGCCGTTGATGGGTCAGGGCGGCTCGATCATCCTCACCGGATCGAGCGCCGGCACGACGGGCGCGCCGGCAATGAGCGCCTACAGCGCCAGCAAGGCCGCAGTGCGCAACCTCGCGCGCACCTGGGCGGAGGATCTCAAGGGCACCGGCATCCGGGTCAACGTGCTGTCGCCCGGGGCGACGGCGACAGAACTCGCGAAGGAGGCGCTCGGCGAGGAAGGCCAGAAGGTCTTCGCCTCGATGACCCCGCTCCAGCGCATGGCCGATCCCTCGGAGATCGGGGCGGTGGCTGCCTTCCTCGCGTCTCAGGACAGCAGTTTCATGACCGCCAGCGAAGTCGCCGTCGACGGTGGCCTTGCGCAACTCTGAAACGCTACGCCGGTCGGGCGCTCCATTTGATTATTTGGAGCGCCTTGAGGCGTGATAAACCGAAGGAGACCCTATGAGCCGCGCAATCATCGGCATCGACAAGATCGGCCGGGCTCTGGCCGTAACCTCCACCCGAAACGGCATCGAAGTACCCGCTGCGACACCAGTCTCCACTTACTGTTGAACGAAATCCGTTCAACCGGGTTCGGACATGAACTGAGCCGTTTGAAAATCTCTCGCTCACCAGGTGAAACGAGGACCGAAGGAGCCATAGGAGCCCGGCGCCGACCCGCTTGGATCCAGCTGATTATCCCGTTGGACTCTGTCTTCCCATCGCCGACGCTCGGCCGCCTTGTCTTTCGCAGAGGCTGTTGACTTGCTCGCGATCACGGAACGGGATTGACCGCCAGTTCCGCCGAACGTCGAGCAGGAGACAAAGAAAACGGCGGGAAAGGTAATCAGAACGCCTAGGGCAACCACCCTCGTGAGCCCATGGTAAATCGGCTGCATGGACATCCCCAATGCTCTCTGTGACCATTTGTAATCAAGGGCGAGGTTATTCGATTTCGCATCGAGTGGAAACCGGAGGCTGTTCGGATTTCCGCGTGATCGGCGGGAACCGATGCTCCGGGCTCACAAGGAAACCCGGGAGTGCCGTGCGATTGCTCGCAAAATGCGGACGACCTGCAGCTGTAATGAATATCCGGCGTTATGCAGCAACGCCACCAATTACCAATATCGACCCAAAAACAGACGATCGGCTGTGGGTCAACTTGTTCCGGAGGTGACAGTCCAGTAGGCGACGAAATCAGGATCGTGTACGGCATTCCCAGCGCCATCCGTATAGATGCCCGGATCCGCCCTCTCGAAGACCTCGAGCATGGGCGGAAGATTTATCTCCTCTTGGATTTCGTCGCCTTCGATCCTGATTGTTATTCCCCAACGTTGATCCACGGATTTGATGTAGCCATGAAATTGCTCTTCTTTCGTTACCGTTCCGTCGGGTTGACGGTAGGTAATTCCGAGTAGAACCAAAGTTCCAAGGATTTCATCGGCAAAAGCTTGATCCCAATTGGGATCAATTTCATTCTTATCTAGCCAATCCGTGCGTTCCATTGAATTACCCAATGCCTCAACAGTTTGAAGCTGTCCTGTTGGCCGAGGCAGCTCGATCCAACCAAAAGAGAAATATCCAGATGAAGCAACCTGAATACTGCACCGTATCTCGATCTCCAACAGTTGAAGAATATTTGCATCTTCGTGCGGTTGCTGGCTTGAGTGCGTTTTCTGAAGGTGCTGCGCGCGTGGGTCTGAATGGAACGATCTATTCCGTGGTGATTACATACGAAAGCTTAGCAATCGGAATGGGTCGATTGATCGGTGACGGTGGCTGCTTTTTCCAGGTCGTGGATATCGCTGTTCATCCCGAGCACCAGGGACGTGGACTCGGGAGAGCGATCATGGAAGCGATCATGACATATGTCTCACAAGAGCTGCCCCCTTCTGCATATGTCAGCCTCATAGCGGATGTTCCCGCAAACAAGCTCTATGAGAAATTTGGCTTCGTTGAGACCGCCCCAAGGTCTCTAGGAATGGCATATCGCGTAGTACGTTAAGGCGAACACGAAAGCTCAGCAGCTCAATGGCCACCGATGGCGCAACATTGCCGCGAGCGACTGCCACCCGCTCCCTGAACATCAAAGCCTTCACAACACCCCAGACAACCTCCCACCCTCGCGAATCCGAAGCTTCGGCCGATCGAAATCGTCATTGTCAATAATCGCATCGGCGACAAGAGCAGGCGCAGCCAGGCTTTCATAAAGCGCAAAGGCCGGTCGGTATCGATCGGCGTAGAGCTGGCGGGTCGTCTCCGTTCCGCCCAGAAGCGCGGTGTCGCGCGCAATGCCGCGCTGCTCGGATACCTGCTCCGAGGCTTCGACGAAGATGGCGAGGTCCCAGCCATCCCGCAATTCCGGCCGCTGCAGAAAGGTGCCGTCGACGATGAGGATCGCGTCGGCTGGCGCAAATTGCGGATCCTGGTGGATCGGCACGTCATTGTGCAGGTCGAAGGAGGCAGTGCGATACCATTGATCGCCACCCGGCCCCAGGGGCTTGAGCAGCAGTGTATTGATCGCCGGAAGATCGCGTGCATCGTGGTAATAGCCCTCGGCGGAGTGCCGGCCGCGCGCATAGCGCTCCACCTTCGGCCGGTGGAATCCATCGATCGAGGTGCGGATGATATCTCGTCCGCTGGTCTTGAGGCACTCGGCCAGTTCGTTCGCCAGCGTGGTCTTGCCTGACGCTGTGCGGCCGTCGATCGCAACACGGATCGGCCGCGCCAGGTCGAGGCTTGCGATTATCGTAGCTAGGTCGGTCAACAAAGCGGCTCTGTTCAAAGAGGTCATTTCAAAAATTCCTTTTGGGATGCTTCCATGTCGTAAAAAATGAGGGCGCCCCTGACGGCTGCTACTCGTCGTCATCGTCAATCACGCCGGTCAGCCGCATGCCGTCGATCCAGGTGGAACCGTCTTCGCGGATGACTCGGCGCGGTCTTGCTCCGCAGCGCTCGCGCACCGCCTGCGCCAGAACTTCGGAATGGGTGACGATCCAGATCTGGCTGTTTTTCGCGGCTTGCGCGATCATATCGGCAAGCGGCGTCAGCATGTCGGGATGCAGGCTCGCCTCCGGCTCGTTGAGCGCGATCAGCGGCGGCAGGCGGTAGGACATCAGGGCGGCGGCAAGGCCAAGGAAGCGGATCTGGCCGTCCGATAGTTCGCGCGGCTGGAAGACGCGGTTGGGAAATTCCGGCAACATCAGCCCGAAATCCGCCGTTTCCTCCGGCGCAGGCACGACGAGCCGCGCCCCGCCGAGGGCAGCGGCAATCACCCGGTCGAGCTCGACCGTGTCTCCGCGAATATGCGTGAGCGTGGCGAAAACGGCGGCAATATTGGCGCCATCCTCATCCAGCATCGGCGATGTCACCGCCAGGCACGGCGCGCGCAGAGGCGAACCGCGATCGGTGCGAAAACCGTGAAAGAAGCGCCAGGCATCGACTGCGCGGCGGAAGGTGCCGATTTCCGGATAATGTCCGGCATCGCCAAGCAGCGCGACCGCGGTTTCCGAAGGCAAGGCCTGCTCGCGATAGGCCTCCATGCGGCCGGTCTCGCCGCGAACCGAAATGCCCGCCCCTTCGCGCTTCATCATCGTCACCGGCCGACGTCCACCTTCGAACGAAAGCTCCTCGGCCTTGATTTCGGGCTCGAGCGCGAAACCGGCGGCGCCTGGCGGCCGCATGCCGGCCTCGATCCAGTAGCGGAAGGTCGCTGCCCGCTCCATGTCGAGCAGCTCGACATCGAAGCGGATCCGGGGCGACTCATGCGAGCGCCGCTTGCCCGACCACATGGCCGAGAACATACCGCCCTCGCTGGAGATTTCATGCGCCAGCCTGCCCCGAACCGCAGCCTGCACGAGCTGCAACGAGCGATAGAGGTTGGACTTGCCGACACCATTCTCGCCGATGAACAGATTGACATCGGAGAGATCCATTCGGATCGAGCGCAGGGAGCGATAATTGCGGGCAAACATCGAGCGTAGCTGCATGCCACGCGGTTTAGCCGATTCCCATATTAAAGAGAATGCGAAACCAGGGTCTCATCCTGGGCCGAAGGGACGAGAGGCACAAAGGTTGCATTGCCGTCGGCCGCAAGATCGAACACCGTGTGCTTCTCCAATGCCTTCGTCACCTCGTTCACGTCGCCGTCCAGATGCTCGACGGGAATGAGGTTGCCGACCAGGAAATCAAACCGGTCGCCGCGCTTGTTGAGCAGTTCGTGGAAGACGGTCATGTCGCGCAGCTCCGTCGACCATTTGGCGAACCAGTAGAACAGGCCGGAATTACGCGCCGTCAGATGCACGGGCAGGATCGGCAGATTGTATTTGCGCGCGAGACCCACGGCGGATGTCTTCCATGGCCGCTCGTTCAGCTTCCCGTTCGCCCAGTAGGCGATGCGGCCGGACGGGAAGAGCACGGTCACCTTGCCCTCCGCGACGGCGCGGTTGGTCAGTTGCAGCGTCTCGCGCGTCTTCGGCTTGCTCTTGTATTCCTCGCGCCATTCGACCGGGATAATCATCTCCGCAAACCGCGGATTGACGCGCACCGCATCGCGATTGGCAAAGATCATCATGTCGGGACGGTGCGACTTCAGGAGATCGAAGACGGCGACGCCATCGGCAATGCCGGTCGGGTGGTTGCTGACGAGAATGAAACCGCCGGATGCGGGAATACGGTCGGCATGGGTGACGCCGATGTCGAGCCGCAGCAGATCGCTCATATATTCGAAGCACTGGAAGCCGGAAAGCTTGGCGACATCATCGGCGAATTCGATCGCCTTATTGTAGCGTAGAAGCGTGTAGAGAAACGGACGCATGAGCGGCCAGAGCGGATTGCGCACGATCTTCTGCCCGCGCTCGGCAATCAGAGTATCGACAATATGTCCGGGCTGGCCCTGAGACACCAAAGCGATCGCTTCTGCAATCTGTCCCAGTGCAGTTATCGAACCGCGGCGTGCCATGAAGTGTCCTGAATGGTTGAGATATATTCTATCGCAATCGAATATGATCGAAGCATGACAAGCGCCTCGCATATGGCGACCGAACGACCGGAGATCCTGGATCGGCCCATATGCTGTCTTATTTAGAGTGCGACAGCGCTCGCAGCGCGGGGGAAACGCACCGAAAGCGACAGGAAAGTTAGCGATTCCATAACCTTCCTTCCTTCAAAGTGGCAGAAGGAATCCGAATTTCAAGGGGTTTTCCACTGAACGAATTGCTTGTTATCGCCGACTCCAGGTTGATGGCGGAACGCGGCCGCTGGCTCGATGCGCTCGGCCGGGAGCGGCGGCTCGCCGCGCATACGCTCAATGCCTATGAACGCGATACGCGGCAATTCCTGACCTTCCTCACCGGCCATCTCGGCGGCCCGGCGACGATCGAGGATATTCACGCGCTTCGCCCCGCCGACTTTCGCGCTTTTCTGGCAGCGCGCCGCAAGGATGGCGCGGGCGCGCGTTCGCTCGGGCGCAACCTTGCCGGTCTTCGCTCGCTGCTGCGCTATCTCGAAAAGAAGGGGCTGGTAAACGCCGCCGGTGCTGCCGCCGTTCGATCGCCGAAACAGCCGAAATCGCTTCCAAAACCGCTCTCCGACAAGCAGGCGATCACCGTCGTCAGTGACGAGGCGCAGCTGCACGAGGAACCATGGATCGCCGCGCGCGATGCCGCCGTGCTGACCCTGCTCTATGGCTGCGGGCTACGCATTTCCGAGGCGCTGGATCTGAAGCCGCAGGATTTTCCGCCGGGCGCAACCTCACTGCGCATCACCGGCAAGGGCAACAAGACGCGGCTGGTGCCGCTGCTGCCGATCGTCATCGAAGCGGTCGACCAATACCGCAAGCTCTGCCCCTATCATCTCGATGTGGATGGTGCGCTCTTTCGCGGCGCGCGCGGCGGTAAGCTGCAACCGGGCATCATCCAGCACGGCATGCAGAAATTGCGCGGCGCCTTCGGGCTGCCGGATACGGCAACGCCGCACGCGCTTCGCCATTCCTTCGCGACCCATCTGCTCGCCGGCGGTGGCGATCTGCGCACCATCCAGGAGCTGCTCGGCCACGCGAGCCTCTCAACGACGCAGGTCTATACGGGCGTCGATTCCTCGCGCCTGCTCGAGGTCTACGACCGCGCCCATCCGCGTGCATAAGGAATGATTAACCTCTCGCGTTAAGGGAATTTCCGTCTCGCTCGCGTAAAGCAGAATCATGTCCCGGCATGCCTCCTGAAAGCCGCTTTCGGGCGTTAGCGGTCATGCTCTCTGCGAATGGAAGATTATGATGATTTCTGCCCTCGGGTCCAAGACGATGCGGTCGATGAAGCCGACGCTTGGCGATATGCTGCTCTGGCTTGCCACGGCCTTTCCGCTGATGCTCGCCATCCTGTTGATTGCGACCATGCTGACGTTGCAGCCGGCCCATGCCGAGGGAGCGGTGTCCGACAGTTGCGGCGGCAAGGATCTCATGGCCGACCTTCAGAAGACCGATCCGGCAAAATACGCCTCCATCATCGCCGCCGGCGACAAGGTGGAAAACGGCAAGGGCATCTTCTGGAAGATCGAGAAGCCCGGTCTGAAGCCCTCATGGCTGCTCGGTTCCATGCATGTCTCGGATTCGCGCGTGCTCACCCTGCCAAAGGGGGCTGCAGATGCCGTTGCATCAGCCGATACGATCGTTGTTGAATCGGACGAGATCCTCGACGACAAGAAAGCCGCCGCCGCCCTCTTCGCCAATCCTTCACTCACCATGCTGACCGACGGCTCGACCATCAGCCAGCATCTGTCGCCGGAAGACAACGCCCGGCTGGAAGCAGGGCTGAAGGAGCGCGGCATTGCGCTCGCCGCCGTTTCCCGCATGCAGCCCTGGCTGATCTCGAGCTCCTTCGAGATGACGGGCTGCGAGGTTCGCCGCAAGACGGCCGGTGCGAAATTCCTCGACCAGAAACTGGCGACCGACGCCGCGGCCGAAGGCAAGAAGGTCGTCGGTCTCGAAACGCTGGCCGAGCAGGCCAAGGCCATGAGCGACCTGCCGATCGCGCTCCACCTGAAGTCGCTGATGCAGACACTCGAGCTGGGCGACAAGATCAACGACGTCAACGAAACCATGACCGGGCTCTATCTCGCCGGCAATATCGGCGCGATGATCCCGATGTTGAAGGTGATCGAACCGGACCAGAAGATCACCGACGACGATACCGCCGCCTTCGAACAGCGCATCATCCTCGACCGCAACAAGGTCATGGCCGAGCGCGCGGCACCGGTTCTCGACAAGGGCAACGCCTTCATCGCCGTCGGTGCGCTTCACCTCGTTGGCGACAAGGGTCTCGTGGCGCTGCTGCGCAAGCAGGGCTTTACGGTGACGGCGGTGAACTGACACGGCGGGCGGCACACCCACAACTACTGCTTGAGTTGGATAACTCTGTCGGTCATACTGACGCGGTGTTGTTCCGAGCCGCATCGGCATTCTTATGAGAAACAATTCCCTTGTAAGCTTTGCAGGCCGCTTCAGAGGCATTGCGTCCCGTGTTGCTGCGCTGCTCCTGCTAGCCGCCCTTCTGTCCGTGCCAGCCGGTTCACCAGCGCTGGCAGATAATTCCGGGTCATGTGGCGGTAAGGATCTGCTGTTGCAATTGCGGAAGAATGATCCGTTCCGCTACGGAGCGATCATCGACGATGCATCGAAAGTCGCAAACGGCTACAGCATCTTCTGGAAGATCGAAAAGCCCGGCGTCGAGCCTTCATGGCTTTTGGGCACGATGCATTCCAGCGACGAACGGGTGCTGAAACTACCGGCCGAATTTCACGATGCCTTCGACAGCATCGACACTCTGGTCCTGGAGCTGAAGGAAATCGCCAATCCCAACACGATTGCGCTGGAGCTTTTGAAGCATCCGGAGCTGACGATGCTGCCGCCTCAAAAGAATCTGGATCAAATTCTGCCGCCTGAGGAGACCGCGCAGATCGCGGCCGGGCTTGCCAAAAGAGGCGTACCGATCACCTCCGTTCTACGCATGCGCCCCTGGTTCATTTACATGACGCTCTTGGCGTGCACCGCCCAGCAAAATGCCAATGGCCAATATGTCCTCGACAGGCAATTGGCCGTGGATGCGGAAAAGAACGGCGTGGATATCGAAGGTCTCGAAACGCCGCTCGAGCAATTCCAGGCGATGGCGGACCTCTCCGATGAGCTGACGATGAAAGGGCTTCTGGAGGCTTTTAAGCTGCCCTACAACATGAACGACATCACAGAGACCTTGGTCGGGCTCTATGTGACGGGGAATAGCGGCTTGATGAAAGCCTTCGTCGAAGGCCTTTCCGATGACAAGACGATCGACATCACGTTCATGAAGCGTATCGTCAGCGATCGCAATGAATTGATGGCGAAGCGCATCTTGCCCTATATCGAGAAAGGAAATGTAATGATGGCCGTTGGCGCTCTGCATCTCCCGGGCGATCATGGCGTCGTCGAGCTACTGCGCAAGCAAGGTTACACGCTGACCCCGGTCAATTGACCGCCCGCATGCGCTTGCCGAAATCGGCAAGCATCGTCGCGACGATCAGACGGTGGAACGGCGCAATCAGCGCAATATAGATCCGGCCGAGCAATATCTTCCGCCTGACGAGTGTGGTGGCGTCGACAAGCCGGCGCCCCTGAGCGTCCTCCCGCACGTCGATGACGACCCGAAAATCGAGATGCTTGTCATCGAAACCGAGTACGACCTGATCGTCGGACTGGCTGACGACAGGAAAGAAGCCGATCCTTTCCAGCCCATCAGCCTGGTGGCTCCGGGTGGATCTCAATCCAAACGGGCCGGTCGCCGCGTCGCGCAGGCGCAGCAGAAGCCGCACCCACAATGGAAAGCGGCTGAGCATGGAGTGTGCTGCGACAATGGCCGTGAGATCCGACTTCGGAACCTGCAGTTCATAGCAATCCGCCCAATCCGCACCCGGCAATGCGGGATGCGGCATGTGCGGCTTCATCATGAGGGGCCTTACTGACATCGTTTCATCCGTCGATCTGCATCCCATGCAATCTAGCATAGGCTGCAAGCCAACCCGATTCGCAAATGGCAGCTGCGGCAATTTGGCCGGCGGATCGCCGCCTAGAGCGGTTCAGCTTTTCACGGAATCTCTGAGCCGCTCTATTCCTTTGTTTCACGCAATTCCTGACGGAAAACCGCTACGCACTTTTCCTGGAATTGCTCTGGAGCGTGATGCCGAAAAGTGTAGGCGGTTTTCGGACGACATCACGCTCTACTTCTTTGATGCTGGAGAGGATTCAGATTTTAGGTCGAACAGGCCTAAAATCATTCGGCTCTAGCGAACCGCGGATCCGGTGGTCGGCAATATCTTCAGCCGCCAGGATGTGCCCGGCTTCAGATAGGTCGCCGCGATGGCACGGACATCCTCGGCGGTCACGGCCTCATAGCCGCTGATGCTCCTGCGAATACGGTCGAGGCGCCGAGGGTCCCTCTGGGCATCGCGAAGATTCTGGACCCAATAGCCGTTGCTCTGCTGCGAGCGCTTCACCCCTTCGATGATCGGCACCTTGGCCCGCGTCAGCTCATCGGGTGAAACATCTCCATTGCCGAGATCGGCGGCGATCTTGTCCACCAGCTCGAAGAAGTGATCCACCTTGGCGGGCGTGGTTTCGACATAGAGATAGGCAAAACCATAGCCGGGGATCGATCTCGACAGATCGACTTCGCCCTGAGGGCTGTAGGTTGCTCCCTCGGCGATGCGGAACTGGTCGACCAGACGATTCTGCAGGATCGCCCCGGCGACATTGGCGGCGGCGGCTCTCGGCAGATCCGAAAGAAAATCGCCGATCTGGATGGCGACGGCAGCACCCGCGCTGTCGCTGCGCCCGTCATGAAGCCGAACGACCGGATCGGCCGTCGGTGCGGGAAAATGCACGCCGGAACCGTCGTTCTGCTTCTCTCCGTCGCCGCGGACGGCCAAGGCGCCAAAGGTCTGCGCCGTCAAGCGAATGGCATCATCGACCTCGACATCACCGGCGATGATGACCTCGATCGGTCCCTTCGAAAGAGATGGCTGAAGGAGGCCTTCGAAATCCTCGGGCTTCGCATCGACCAGCTGCGTCCGATCCGGGAACGCCCAGCGCGGATCGTTGGAATGCAAGAGGCCGGAAAGATCGCGACCGACCACGCTGCCCGGCGTTGCCTGAAGCTGGGGAAGCATGTTCAGATAGGCCTGCTGAACCCGCTTGAAGACATCGGGGCGATAGGCCGGATCGGCGACATAGGCCGTCAGCAGCTGCAATTGCGTCTGCAGGTCGCTCGGCCGCGTCGTGCCCTCGAATTTGAAAGCGGCGTCCTGAATGGCGAAATCGATGCCAACGGTTTTGGCAGCAAAGGCCTTCTGCATATCGTCATAGCTGATGGCCTTCAGGCCGGATAACGGCAGCGCCGGTGCCGCCCAGATCGGCGACGGTCGATCACTCGGCAGGTCCAGCCGGCCATGGCCGACTTCGGCCCGCACCAAAACCTCGTCGGCGCGATACTTGGTCGGCTTGACAGTCAGGCGGACGCCATTGGCAAAACGGACCATCGTAACGCCGAGATCATCGACCGTGCGGCGCTCGACGACATCGCCCGGCTTGCCGAAATCGGTATAGGGCCATGCGACCGAAGCCGTATGTTCCGGGGCCTTGACTGCCACGGCACGCGAATCGGCATAGGCCTTCCCGACAGCGGCATCCCCGCCCTCGGGCATTTGCGGGATTTGTAGCACCAGCTGCGGACCATTGTCGGCAAAGACGCGCTGCAGAGCCTGGTTGACCTCATCTGCGCTTAGGTCTTTCATCGCGACATCAAACAGCGCCAGATCTTCCGCAGGCGAGGTAAAAACCATGTTCTCGCCGACACTCCAGTTGAGCGAACCGGCAATATCGGGGCTCGTGCGCGTCGCGGCGCCGCTCGCGGCCGCCTGCAGCATCGAGCGAGTTTCGGCTATTTCACGGTCGATCTCGCTTTGATCGACGCCGAACTGCGCAATGCGCCGTTGCTCCTGATCGATAGCCGCAAGGGCGACTTGCCAGTTAGTGGGATCGCTGTCGGCGGCAACCATCGCGACATGGGCTGATTTCAGCAGATCCTGCGCACCGGCCTGCGCGCTGACGAAAGGTGGATTGGGCTGCTGCGCCAGAAGGGATAGGCGCCGGTTGAGAACAGCGAGGCCAATATCCTCCACCAGCTGCGCGCGGCGCTTGGCAGCGATATCCGGCGAAGCGTCGTAGGGTCGTGCCCAGGCAAGCTGCACGCGGGTCGCACCACCAGGCACGACGACCGTGCCGACGCGCTCTCCATGACTTTGGAGAGTGCCGAGATCAGGGTCTGCGGGTGCAGGTGCGGCGGCGGCCCAATTGCCGAACCGGTTGCGGATATCGGCTTCGATGGCGGCCGCATCGATATCCCCCACCACGATCAAGGTCGCGCGATCGGGGCGATAATAGGTGCGATAGAAGTCCCGCAGCAGATCGACGGGCGCATTGCCGATGATATCGGTCTTGCCGATCGGCGAGCGCTGCGGCACACGTTGACCCGGCAGCAGTTGAGCGAGGAAACCGGTTCCGCCACGATATTGCGGCGTATCACGCAACTTCTCTTCCGAAAGAATGACGCCGCGTTCGCGATCGAAGGCGCCGGCATCGAGCGTCAACTCGCTCGCCGTCTCGCGCATCAGCATCAGGCCGGTCGAAACCGTCTCCTGATTGGCTTCGGGCAGATCCAACGCATAAACAGTTTCACCGTAGCTGGTGGACGCATTGGTATCCGCACCGAAGGCGAGGCCGAGGCGCTGAAGGGTGCGCACCATCTCGCCTTCCGGCACATGGGTCGATCCCTTGAAGGCCATATGCTCGAGGAAATGCGCCAGGCCCTGCTGGTCATCGCGCTCCTGCAGCGAGCCGGCACCGATGCGGAAGCGGATCGCCACCTGACCGGCCGGCGTCGCATTATGCATGACGGCATAGCGCATGCCGTTCGGCAAGGCGCCGAACCGTATCCCCTGCTCTACAGGCAGATCGCTGACCGCCTGGGGCCAGTTCGCGGCCGGCGCTTCGGCCATGGCCGGCGCTGCAACGATCGCGAGGGATGCGAACGTCACTGCAATGAAGAGTTTTAAGGATGCGCGAACGGATAGGATCTGACGTGACATGCTTGCTCTGGCGGTGAGAACGAATGGATGATGCGATGCACGGGAGCGCCGTACATCGCATCATCAGGCAAGCATTGCAATCCCGGCGACTACTCAGCCGGAATGCAGGTCTTACATGTGGATCGGCTTGAAGAAGGTCGCGAGTGCTGCTTCCTTGACGGCTTCCGACATGGTGGGATGCGCATGGCAGGTGCGGCCAAGGTCTTCCGACGAGCCGCCGAATTCCATCAGCACGGCAATCTCGTGGATCATCTCGCCGGCACCGAAGCCGACGATATGGCCGCCGAGAACGCGATCCGTTTCCTTGTCGGCCAGGATCTTGACGAAGCCGTCCGTCGCCAGCATGGCGCGTGCGCGGCCATTGGCCGAGAACGGGAACTTGCCGACCTTGTAGGCGATGCCTGCGGCCTTCAGCTCTTCCTCTGTCTTGCCGACGGAGGCGACTTCCGGCTGGGTGTAGACGACGCTCGGGATGACGTCGTAGTTCACATGGCCGGCCTGACCTGCAAGGATTTCTGCAAGCGCAACGCCTTCGTCTTCCGCCTTGTGCGCGAGCATCGGACCCTTCACGACGTCGCCGATGGCGTAGATGCCAGCGACGTTGGTCTTGAAGTGACCATCGATTTCGACGCGGCCGCGATTGTCGAGCGCAACGCCGGCTTCCTCGAGACCGAGGCCGGCCGTGTACGGCTTGCGGCCAGTGGCGACGAGCACGACATCGGCATCGAGCACAACCTTGTCGCCACCCTTGACCGGTTCGAAAGTGACCTTGGCGCCGGTGCCGATTTTTTCCACGCCAACCACCTTGGCGCCGAGATGGAACTCGAGACCCTGCTTGGCCAGCATACGCTGGAACTGCTTGGAGACTTCGCCGTCCATGCCGCCGAGGATGGTGTCGAGATATTCGACGACAGTGACCTTGGCGCCGAGACGCGACCAGACCGAGCCGAGCTCGAGGCCGATGACGCCGCCGCCGACCACGATCATCTTGGCCGGCACCTTGTCGAGCGCGATGCCGCCGGTCGACGAGATGATGACCTTCTCGTCGATTTCGAGCGGAACGCCCGGAATGCCGGCAACGTCCGAGCCGGTGGCGATGACGATATTCTTGCCTTCGATCTCGGTCACCTTGCCGTCATCGGCAGTGACGGAAACCTTGCCGGCCGAAACGATCTTGCCGGTGCCCTGGAAGGCATCGATCTTGTTCTTCTTGAAGAGGAAGGCGACGCCGTCGACATTCGACTTCACGGTCGCGTCCTTGTGCGCCAGCATCTTTTCAAGATTGAGTTTCGGTGCGGCGACCTCGATGCCGAGCGCATCCATGCCATGGCCGGCATGATGGAACACTTCGGAAGCATGCAGCAGCGCCTTGGACGGAATGCAGCCGACGTTGAGGCAGGTGCCGCCATAGGTCGCGCGCTTTTCGACGACCGCGACCTTCAGGCCGAGCTGCGCTGCCTTGACTGCACAGACATAGCCGCCGGGGCCGGTTCCGATAATGATCACATCGTAGGACATGTCTTAATTTCCTTGTTTTCTATCTTTGTTAGAGCATGATGCCGAAAAGTGTGAGCGGTTTTCGGGCGACATCATGCTCTACTTCTTTGATTCTAGAGCGGATTCAGATTTTAGATCGCTTCGATCTAAAATCATCCGGCTCTAATCGGCCGCCCGCGCCAGGGCGAGGCGGATGCCGAAGCCGACGAGCGCCGCTCCGGTGATGCGATTGAACCATTTGCCTGACGCGATGAAACGATCGCGCACCGGCTTGACGGTGAAGAAGGTGGAGACGCCGGCAAACCAGGCGACAAGCGCCGTCGCCATGCCGATGCCGTAGCTGAACTGGATGAGCGCCGGCGTATCGTGATGAACGAGCGTCGAAAACAGCGACAGGAAGAACAGCACCGGCTTCGGATTAAGGGCATTGGTGACAAAACCGGTCGCCAGGCAGCGCCAGACGGAAACCGGCTTGCGGTCCTCGTCGGTGATCTCGACGTCCTTTACCTTGAAGCCCGGCTGGCGGAACGACTTGATGCCGAGATAGACGAGGTAGAGAACACCGGCCCATTTGATCAGGCTGAAAAGCATCAGCGACTGCGACACGATCAGGCCGAGCCCGAGAATGGTGTAGCTGATATGGAAGAGCAGCGAGAAGCCCATGCCGAGCCCGGTCATCATGGCGGCGCGGCGGCCATGCACGATGCTCTGGCGCAGAATGACGGCGAAGTCGGCGCCGGGAACGACGATGAAGATCGAGAACACCGCCATCAGGCCGAGAAATTCGAGAATATACTGCATCTTGTCGACCCTTTCCGATCAGCGACCGCCGCTTACATTGAGGATGGAGCCCGTTATATAGGATGCGTGCGGGCTCAGAAGATAGAGGATGGCATCCGCTACTTCGTCCGCCGTACCGGGCCGCTGCATTGGAATAAGGGGGCTCATGTCGCGCGCCCGGTCGGGTAGTCCGCCGGACGCATGAATATCGGTATCGATGATGCCTGGGCGCACCGCATTCACGCGGATGCCCTCGGTCGCGACTTCGCGCGCCAAACCGAGCGTGAAGGTATCGATCGCGGCCTTGGATGCGGCATAGTCGACATATTGACCGGCGGAGCCGAGGATCGCAGCCATGGATGATACATTGACGATCACACCACCCTTGCCGCCATGCCGGGTCGACATGCGAAGCACGGCCTGACCGGCGCAAAGGATCGAACCGGTCACATTGATGCGGAACATACGATCGAGCCGCTCCGATGTCATTTCATCGACACGCTGCACACTATCGACAATGCCGGCATTGTTGACGAGCCCGTCGATGCGGCCGAAATGCGCGT
This sequence comes from Martinezella hainanensis, assembly GCF_900094555.1. GTDB lineage: Bacteria > Pseudomonadota > Alphaproteobacteria > Rhizobiales > Rhizobiaceae > Rhizobium > Rhizobium hainanense. Next base: position 505,649 of record NZ_FMAC01000004.1, on the reverse strand, counting down.
CGACCTTGGCAAAGATGGCCTTGATATCCTCGGGCTTGCCGACATCGCCGGCAATCGCAATCGCCTCGCCGCCGGCGTCAACGATTGTCCCGACTACGGCCTCGGCCGCATCCTTGTTGGACGCATAATTGACCGCCACGGCCCAGCCATGCTGTGCGGCGGCAAGGCAGACTGCGGCACCGATGCCGCGGCTGCCGCCGGTCACGAGAAGAACAGGTGCATCGTCGGTCATTGATTGCATCCTTTCAAGCTAAGGACATCCCAGGGTGCGACGGTCGCCTTGCCCTTGCCCCAGAGGGACGACTTCTGGATCGAAGGGCCGAGCGCCGGGAGAAAAAGCCGGTCCGCCGCGCTCTCGCCTTCCGCCGGCAGTGCGCGGATATGGCCTTTCAGATCCGAGGCATAGACCATGCCTTGCCAGACGGTGCAGGCTCTGAGATCCGCTCCTGTCACATCCCCTTCGGGGCACTCGAACATGATCCGCCCATCGGCGCGCAATTGATCATCGCTACGCATGACGACGCCCTCGGCGACGAGAGCGGTATTGCGCACGGCAAGCTTGAACTTGTTGCTGACAGCGGATTCCGAATCCATGGGTTCGAAGCGCAGCTCGTAGGCATTGTCCATATCGACATAGACGGCCTTTTCCTGCACGCATTCTTCCGCGTAGGCAGGCATGGGATTGACCGAGCAGGCCAGCGTTATCAAGGGCATCGAGGCCAGTCGTGCCATCATATTCTGAGCCGGCATGATCATTGCCCTCCCGGCTCATGCCGGCCATCGGCATTCTCGGTCACGCCGAAATCGGTGAAGAGTACAAGCGGCCGGCCACTGGCATCGAGCCCCCAGAAAACCGGATAGAAGCCGTCGCCCCAGCCGCTCCAGAAGATCGCAACATTGCCGCGCTTGCCCGATACCGGCCGATGCATGACGTAGTTGTCGCTGTTGGCGCTCAGTTCGGACGCCAGAACATCATCATAGTAATTGACGTCGGACGACGCCTTCTCCGCCTGGACCTGCTTTTCGCGCTGCTGGATCAGCGCATAGGTCTCGGCATCCATGTAGCAACCGAGACCGGCATCGACCGGATAGCCGAAGAACTCGTCGTTCTTCAGCGAATTGATATCCTGGCCCGGGATCAGGGCGAGCTCCCAGCGCACCGGCTTGCCCTCGGCAAAGCGCATGCTGGCAGCAGCGATGCGGCCGAAAGCTTGATAGAGCGTGACGGGATAATCGCCGGGGGGAACTGCCCGGACAAGCGCCGGGCGATCAGGCCCGACAAGGGGGTCGCTGGCAACGACGCGCCCGGAGGTCAATTCCACATTGCCGATGTGCAGGATGTTGATCGAGCGAGCGGCAAGATCGGCGTCGCCAAGCGACGCCAGATCCAAATTGCTGCTGAGCTTGGAAATGTCGAGCGCGGCCGCGCCGGCGGCCGATGGCACCCATGCGGCGACGGCGCACAACAATCCGCGCAGCGTCCGCATGGGCCATGTCGACATGATCCAACGCTCCCCTTAGAGATCGAGAACGAGACGTTCCGGATCTTCCAGGCTTTCCTTGACGCGGACGAGGAAGGTAACCGCTTCCTTGCCGTCGACGATACGGTGATCGTAGGAGAGTGCCAGATACATCATCGGGCGGATGACGACCTGACCGCCGATGGCGACCGGACGCTCCTGGATCTTGTGCATGCCGAGAATGCCCGACTGCGGTGCATTCAGGATCGGCGAGGACATCAGCGAACCGTAGACACCGCCATTGGTAATGGTGAAGGTGCCGCCCTGCATGTCGGCCATCGCCAGTGTGCCGTCGCGAGCAGCCTTTGCCAGACGGCCAAGCTCCTTCTCGACTTCCGCGATCGACATCTGATCTGCATCGCGGATCACGGGAACGACAAGACCCTTGTCGGTGCCGACAGCCATGCCGACGTGGCAGTAGTTCTTGTAGATGATGTCGGTGCCGTCGATCTCGGCGTTGACAGCCGGGAGTTCCTTCAGCGCATGCGTGACGGCCTTGGTGAAGAAGCCCATGAAGCCGAGCTTCACGCCATGCTTCTTCTCGAAGATGTCCTTATACTTGTTGCGCAGGTCCATGACGGCCTTCATGTCCACCTCGTTGTAGGTGGTGAGCATGGCGGCGGTATTCTGTGCATCCTTGAGGCGCTTGGCGATCGTCTGGCGCAGGCGGGTCATTTTGACGCGCTCTTCGCGGTTGACGTCCTCAACGGCGGTCGGGGCGCGGACGGCAACCGGAGCAGCAGGTGCGGCGGCAGGAGCCGAGGCAGCCTTGGCGACAGCAGCGATGACATCCCCCTTCAGGACCTGGCCGCGCTTGCCGCTGCCTTCGACCTGATCGGCGGAGAGATTGTTTTCAGCAAGCAGCTTACCGGCAGCCGGTGCCGGCGGCATGGAAGAGGCCGGAGCGGAAACGGCGGGGGCGGCAACCGGTGCAGCAGCGGCAGGCGCCGCAGCAGGGGCGGCGGCCTGGGCCGGAGCGGCGGCAGCGCCGTTGCCGGCGGAGATCTGGCCGAGCAGCGCGCCGAGACCTACGGTTTCGCCGGCCTGGGCAACGATTTCGGAGAGCGTGCCAGCGGAAGGCGCCGGAACTTCGATCGTCACCTTGTCGGTTTCAAGTTCGAGAAGCGGCTCATCGGCCTTGATGGCATCGCCGACCTTCTTGAACCAGGTACCGACGGTCGCTTCGCTGACGGATTCGCCGAGGGTAGGAACGCGGATTTCAGTGGCCATTGTTCAAATCCTGATTTTTCGTCTTTATGAGTTGGATGGAATTCCGGCGACAGATGGCCGGGGGACGGGTGATGCGCCGCGGCGCAAGCGCCCGAACGACCATAGCGGTCGACCGGACATTTGTTTGATTGCGGCGATAGGCGGCATGTTGCTGCATGGCGTCCATCTTCTCCCCCGTCGCATCATGCGGAAGGCTGGGGCGCGACGCCGCGATTTTCAAACGAAAATGCGTCATCGCGCAACCCCTCAACCGCCGAGCGCGTCCTCGAGGAACGCAGCAAGCTGCGACAGATGCTTGGACATCAGGCCCGTCGCCGGAGAGGCGGCGGCCGGACGGCCGGTGTAGCGAACGCGCTGGTACTTGGCATCGATATGGGCAAGCACCCATTCCAGGTACGGATCGATAAAGGACCATGCGCCCATGTTCTTCGGCTCTTCCTGGCACCAGACCATCTCCGCATTGCGGAAGCGGCTGAGCTCGTTGATGAGCGCCTTGGCCGGGAACGGATAGAGCTGCTCGATACGCAGCAGGTAGATATCGTCGATGCCGCGCTTCTCGCGCTCTTCCAGGAGGTCGTAATAGACCTTGCCCGAGCAAATGACGACGCGACGGATCTTGTTGTCCTTCTGCAGCTTGATCGGGCTGTCCTTGATCAGTTCGGCATCGTCCCACAGCAGGCGGTGGAACGAGCTTTCGCCAGCCATCTCCGCCAGTGTCGATACGGCGCGCTTGTGGCGCAGCAGCGACTTCGGCGTCATCAGGATCAGCGGCTTGCGGAAGTCGCGCTTCAGCTGGCGGCGCAGGATGTGGAAGTAGTTCGCCGGCGTCGTGACATTGGCGACCTGCATGTTGTCCTCGGCGCAGAGCTGCAGATAGCGTTCGAGGCGGGCAGAGGAGTGCTCCGGACCCTGACCTTCATAGCCATGCGGCAGCAGGCAGACAAGGCCGGACATGCGCAGCCACTTGCGTTCGCCCGACGAGATGAACTGGTCGAAGACGACCTGCGCGCCGTTGGCGAAGTCGCCGAACTGGGCTTCCCAGAGGGTCAGTGCGTTCGGACGAGCGAGCGAATAGCCGTATTCGAAACCGAGAACCGCTTCTTCCGACAGCATCGAGTTGATGACTTCGTAGCGGGCCTGGGTCGGCGACAGGTTTGCGAGCGGGATGTAGCGCTCTTCGGTCTCCTGATCGTAGAGAACCGAATGACGCTGCGAGAACGTTCCGCGTTCGCAGTCCTGACCTGACAGGCGGATCTTGTGACCATCGACGACGAGCGAACCGAATGCCAGGGCTTCCGCCATGGCCCAGTCGATACCTTCGCCCGTCTGCACCATGTTGGCGCGGTTTTCCATGAAACGCTGGATAGTGCGGTGCGCATGGAAGCCAGCCGGGATTTCCGACAGCTTGCGGCCGATTTCCTTGAGCGACTTCATCGGCACAGCGGTCTTGCCGCGGCGCTGTTCGTCGGCATTGTCGGCCGTGTGCAGACCGGACCACTCGCCGTCAAGCCAGTCGGCCTTGTTCGGCTTGTAGGACTGGCCGGCCTCGAACTCCTGCTCGAGATGGGCACGCCAGTCAGCCTTCATCTTTTCGACTTCGCCTTCAGTCAACACGCCTTCGCTGACCAGCCGCTGCGAGTAAAGCTGCAGGACCGTGCTGTGTGCACGGATGACCTTGTACATGTTCGGCTGCGTGAAGGACGGTTCATCGCCTTCGTTATGGCCGTAGCGGCGATAGCAGAACATGTCGAGAACCACAGGCTTGTGGAACTTCATGCGGAATTCGGTCGCAATCTTCGCGGCATAGACGACGGCTTCCGGATCGTCACCGTTGACGTGGAAGATCGGCGCTTCGATCATCTTTGCGACGTCGGACGGATAGGGCGACGAGCGCGAGAAGGCCGGATTGGTGGTGAAACCGATCTGGTTGTTGATGATGACGTGCATCGTGCCGGCAACGCGATGACCGCGCAGACCGGAGAGGCCGAGGATTTCGGCAACGACACCCTGGCCGGCGAAAGCCGCGTCGCCATGGATGAGAAGCGGCACGACCTTGGCACGCTCGGAAAGCGGGATGATGTCGCCGTCCCACTGGGTGGCGCCCATGTCCTGCTTGGCGCGGGCCTTGCCCATGACGACCGGGTTGACGATTTCGAGGTGCGACGGGTTTGCCGTCAGCGAGACGTGCACCTTGGCGCCGTCGAAATCACGGTCCGAGGAGGCACCGAGATGGTACTTCACGTCGCCCGAACCTTCGACTTCGTCAGGCGCATAGGAACCGCCCTTGAACTCGTGGAAGATGGCGCGGTGCGGCTTGCCCATGACCTGGGACAGCACGTTCAGACGGCCGCGATGGGCCATGCCGAACACGGCTTCCCGCAGACCGAGCTGGCTGCCGCTCTTCAGGATCTGTTCGAGCGCCGGGATCAGCGATTCGCCACCATCGAGGCCGAAGCGCTTGGTGCCCTTGAACTTGACGTCGAGAAACTGCTCGTAGCCTTCGGCTTCGATGACCTTCTGGAGGATGGCCTTCTTGCGCTCGGGATTGAACGCAATGCCCTTGTCCGGCCCTTCGATGCGTTCCTGAATCCAAGCCTTTTCCTCCGGGTTGGAGATGTGCATGAATTCGACGCCGAGGGTGGAGCAGTAAGTGCGCTCGAGAATCTCGATCATCTCGCGAATGGTTGCGAATTCGAGGCCGAGTACGTTGTCGATGAAGATCTTGCGGTCGAAGTCGGCCTCGGTGAAGCCATAGGCTTCCGGCGACAGCTCCTTGTAGTCTTCGACCGGTGCGGCGATGCCGAGCGGATCGAGCTTGGCATGCAGGTGGCCGCGCATGCGATAGGCGCGGATCATCATGATGGCGCGAACGCTATCGCGCGTCGCCTGCAGGACGTCGGTCGCGCTGGCCGGCGTACCGGCGGTTTCGGCCTTCGCCTTCAGTTTGGTTTCGATAACCTTCTCGACAACGCCCCAGTCGCCATCGAGCGCGGAGACCAGATCGCCCTTTGCTGGGATCGGCCAGTTCTTGCGCTGCCAGGAGGCGCCCTTGGCTGCCTTCTTCACATCGTCGGGGCTATCCTCGAGCGCCTTGAAGAAAGACCGCCATTCGTCGGAAACCGATGAAGGATCGTCCTCATAGCGCGCGTAGAGCTGCTCGATATAGGCAGCATTGGCGCCATCCAGGAACGAGGTGATCTGAAATTGCTCGTTGGCTTCTTGCCTTGCCATGGTGAATCTGCGGGCGCTCTCGCCCGTCTCCCAACTTGTTTGCATTGCCGGTTTTCGGGTCCCCGGCGACCGTATTTCGTTCGCGGCCGCCACGGCCACAGGTATGCACTTGCGAGTATCGAAACCGGACGGGACAAGGCAGCTGCCGCCCCGTCCGGCCTTGCTATGGGTAGGCTCAGCCCTTCAGGACTTCCACCAGCGTCTTGCCGAGACGCGCCGGCGACGGCGACACGCGGATGCCTGCCGATTCCATCGCCGCGATCTTGTCTTCCGCGCCGCCCTTGCCGCCGGAGATGACGGCGCCGGCATGGCCCATCGTGCGGCCGGGAGGTGCCGTGCGGCCGGCGATAAAGCCGACCATCGGCTTCTTGCGGCCCTTCTTGGCTTCGTCCTTGAGGAACTGTGCGGCGTCTTCTTCAGCCGAGCCGCCGATTTCGCCGATCATGATGATCGATTTGGTTTCGTCGTCGGCGAGGAACATTTCCAGGATATCGATGAATTCGGTGCCCTTGACCGGGTCGCCGCCGATGCCGACAGCCGTCGTCTGGCCGAGGCCTTCATTGGTGGTCTGGAATACGGCCTCATAGGTCAGGGTGCCGGAACGCGAGAGGACGCCAACGGAGCCCTTCTTGAAGATGGAGCCCGGCATGATGCCGATCTTGCATTCGTTCGGGGTCAGAACGCCAGGGCAGTTCGGTCCGATCAGGCGCGACTTCGACTTGATCAGACGGTCCTTGACCTTGACCATGTCGGCAACCGGAATGCCTTCCGTGATGCAGACGATGAGCGGGATCTCGGCTTCGATCGCTTCGAGGATCGCAGCCGCAGCACCCGCCGGCGGGACGTAGATGACCGAAGCGTTGGCGCCGGTGGCGTCCTTGCCTTCGGCAACGGACTTGAAGATCGGCAGCTTTTCGCCGTCCTTACCGGTCCAGGTTTCACCGCCCTTGGAAGGGTGGATACCGCCGACCATCTTCGTGCCGTGATAGGCAAGCGCCTGTTCGGTGTGGAAGGTACCGGTCTTGCCGGTCAGGCCCTGAACCAGAACCTTGGTGTCTTTGTTGATGAGAATAGACATGCGAGGCCTTTGTTACGAGAGGTTGGAAGACGCGGAGGCAACGCGGCGATATGAGCCGCTGACGACCTCCTGCCATGTATCGCTGCCGGCGGGCGAGAACGTGACGCCCATGCGGTAGCAGTCTTCATTTTCGAACTGGAAGAGAGTGCGTTGCTGACCGCGCGGCGAGACCTTGGTCAGGACAAGCTTGTCGTCGATCCATTCGCCGGAAGCCGGCGCGGCAGGCACGAAACCCACTGTATCGAACTGATAGAGCTTGTAGGCCTGATCGGTAGCGTCGAAGCCGAGAATGTTCCGGGCTTCGAACGACGTGCTGCCGTCCCGCGTCTGCACGTAGCGCTGTTCGACGAAAAATCCGCCGAACAGACACTCGGCCGTGAGGCGCGCGGTTGCCGTGCCTTCCTTCGTCCAGGCCGAAGCCGCGACATGCTCTTCCCCTTCCCAGGTGCCGGCAAAGGCACCGAGGCGGAGATGAGCAGCCGTTGGAGCGAAGGAAGCAGCCATCCCGATCAGCCCTTGACTGCCTTCACGATCTTCTGGGCGGCATCGTCCAGGTCATCTGCAGAGATGACGTTGAGACCGGATTCGTTGATGATCTTCTTGCCGAGCTCGACATTGGTGCCTTCGAGACGAACGACGAGCGGAACCTTCAGACCGACTTCCTTGACGGCTGCAAGCACGCCTTCGGCAATGACGTCACACTTCATGATGCCGCCGAAGATGTTGACCAGAATGCCCTGGACAGCCGGATCGGCAGTGATGATCTTGAAGGCTGCGGTGACCTTTTCCTTGGTGGCGCCACCGCCGACATCGAGGAAGTTCGCCGGCTCGGCACCGTAGAGCTTGATGATGTCCATGGTTGCCATGGCAAGGCCGGCGCCGTTGACCATGCAGCCGATGTTGCCGTCGAGGGCGACATAGGCGAGATCATATTCGTGCGCCTGGATTTCCTTCTCATCTTCTTCCGACGTATCGCGCAGCGCGCGGACGTCTTCATGACGGAAGAGAGCATTGCCGTCGAAGGAAACCTTGGCGTCGAGGACGCGCAGGCGGCCGTTGGTCATGACGATCAGCGGATTGACTTCCAGCAGCGCCATGTCCTTCTCGACGAAGGCCTTGTAGAGGATCGGGAAGAGCTTGGCAGCGTCTTCGCGGGCGGCACCCTCGAGCTTCAGCGCGTCGGAAAGGGCAGCCGTGTTGGCAGCCGTCACGCCCGTCGACGGGTCGATGGCAACGGTGATGATCTTTTCCGGCGTGTCGTGCGCGACGGTCTCGATGTCCATGCCGCCTTCGGTCGAAACGACGAAAGCGACCTGACCGACGGAGCGGTCGACCAGGATCGAGAGATAGAGTTCGCGGTCGATATCGGCGCCGTCTTCGATGTAGAGGCGGTTGACCTGCTTGCCGGCCGGTCCGGTCTGCTTGGTCACCAGCGTGTGGCCGAGCATTTCCTTGGCGTTGGCGACGACGTCGTCAACGGACTTGGCGAGGCGAACGCCGCCCTTGGCGTCCGGGCCGAGTTCCTGGAACTTGCCCTTGCCGCGGCCGCCGGCGTGGATCTGGCTCTTGACGACGTAAAGCGGACCTGGAAGCTGCTTGGCAGCAGCGGCGGCTTCATCGGCGGAGAAGATGGCAACGCCGTCCGCGACGGGTGCGCCATAGGTCTTCAGCAGCGCCTTGGCCTGGTATTCATGAATGTTCATGGATTTATCCCTGTTGGAACGCGGAAATTACTTCAGCGACGGCGCGATCGTGGCGCAGGCTTCGCAAAGACCCGCAACGGCTGCGACCGACTTGTCGAAGGCTTCCTTTTCGGCCTTGTTCAGGTCGATCTCGATGACGCGTTCGATGCCGCCGGCACCGATGACGGTGGGAACGCCGACATACATGTCCTTGACGCCATACTGGCCGTCGAGGTGAGCGGCGCAAGGCAGGACGCGCTTCTTGTCCTTGAGGTAGGACTCAGCCATCGCGATGGCGGAAGCAGCCGGAGCATAATAGGCAGAGCCGGTCTTGAGCAGGCCGACGATCTCGGCGCCGCCATCACGGGTGCGCTGGATGATTTCTTCGAGGCGTTCTGCGGTGAGCCAGCCCATGGTGACAAGGTCGGTCAGCGGGATGCCGGCAACGGTGGAGTAGCGAGCGAGCGGCACCATCGAGTCGCCGTGACCACCAAGAACGAAAGCCGTGACGTCTTCGACGGAAACGTTGAATTCCTTGGCGAGGAACAGGCGGAAGCGCGAGCTATCGAGCACGCCGGCCATGCCAACGACCTTGTTGGTCGGCAGGCCAGAAAACTTCTGCAATGCCCAGACCATCGCGTCGAGCGGGTTGGTGATGCAGATCACGAAAGCGTTCGGGGCATACTTCTTGATGCCGGCGCCGACCTGCTCCATGACCTTGAGGTTGATGCCGAGAAGATCGTCGCGGCTCATGCCCGGCTTGCGGGGAACGCCGGCGGTGACGATGCAGACGTCAGCGCCTTCGATCGCGGAATAGTCGCTGGCGCCGGTGAGGTTGGCGTCGAAGCCTTCGACCGGCGAAGACTGGGCGATGTCGAGACCCTTGCCCTGAGGGATGCCGTCCGCGATGTCGAACAGGACGATGTCGCCCAGTTCCTTCAGGCCGGCGAGATGCGCCAGCGTGCCACCAATCATGCCAGAACCAATAAGTGCGATCTTGTTGCGCGCCATTTCGGTGTATCCTTTGCGATCAAAATCCGTGGCGGGACACCGTGACAGGCATCCACAATAGCCGCCAATCGCATAGACCCAAAGGTCGAAATTGGCAATTGATTATTTTGAGATCAGGAATTTCAATCGGTTAGATCGAAAATAACTTACGTAAACGTAAGATATTCTGTCACCGATTTGTTACTCGGCAGCGCGCCTGGCCGGAGTCTGGGCCAGATATTCGGCACTGCGCATCTCGAAAAGCCGCGATGCCGTGCGGTCGAATTCGAAGCCTTCCGTCCCGCGCCGCTCCTCCAGAAGATCCTCCGGCATGGCAGCGGCAGACACATAAAGACGGATATTGTGATCGTAGAGCGTGTCGATGAGAATGATGAAGCGCTTGGTCTGGTTGCGCTTGTCCGGCCCGAGCCTCGGCACGCGATCGAGGAAGATCGTATCGAAACGTTCGGCGATGGCGAGGAAATCGGCTGGCCCGAGCGGCGCGTCGCAAAGATCGGCGAAGGAGAAACGCGCCATGCGTTCGACGGCGAGCGGCACGTGGATGGATCGCCCCTTCATCGGGATCTCCGCCGGCTGCGCCTTGCGGCCGTGCAGCGCCTGCATCCAGGATGCATCCATTGCCATGTCGGTGCGCTGATCGAGCGGCGTCAGATAGACGGGCTGGCTGTTCAGCTTCTCCATGCGGTAGTCGGTCGGCGAATCCAGCGTCACCACGTCGACATGCTTCTTCAAGAGATCGATGAAGGGCAGGAAGAGGCCTCGATTGAGCCCGTCGCGATAGAGATTGTCGGGCTCGACATTCGAGGTGGCGATCAACACGCAGCCGAGCGAGAACAGCTCGGAAAAAAGCCGCGACAGGATCATCGCATCGGCAATATCGGTGACGGTGAATTCGTCGAAGCACAGCAGTTCGGCTTCGGCGTAGAGATCGGCGGCAACGGGCGGTATGGGATCGGCCTGCTTCGTCTCGCCGTTCTTGAATTTCAGCCGCTGCGCCGCGATGCGATTGTGCACATCGGTCATGAACTCAAAAAAATGCGCCCGGCGCTTCTTCTGGCAGGGCGCCATCGAGAAGAACATGTCCATCAGCATGGTCTTGCCGCGGCCAACGCTGCCGTGAATGTAGAGGCCTTTGATCGCCTCGACGGACTTCTTGCGCGCGGCAAACATCCAGCCGAGCGCGCTGGATTTGGCAGCGGGCCGCTTCCGCTTGAGATCGGCGAGCACGCGGTCCAGCATTTTCGCCACATCCATCTGCGCCGAATCCACCTGAAGGGACCCGGACGCCGTCAGCGCCTTCAGCTGTTCGCAGACGCTGATCGAGTAATCTGGCATGGGCTGCATGGGGAAATATCCGCCTGTGCAAAATGGGGCGCACCCAAAGGATGCTGCCCCTTTCAAATAAGCTTATCGGCTGAGGCTGAGCGGCTGGCCGGAGGCGGTCGAACCGTCGAAACGCGAATCGGCGGTCTTGTAGACGGTGCCGATCGTGGAGCCGTCGCGGTTCTTCAGCAGAACCTGCTTGCCCGAAACTTCCCACGAACCCATCGAGGTGAGCTCGCCCGCACAGCCGCGCGTACCGCCGCGCGAGCCGCTGCCGAGGTTCGTCAGCGTCAGGAACATGTCGCAGCTCGATCCGCCGTTGCTGACCTTCCAGCTGCCGACCATCGATTCCTTCGTGACATCCATGGCCGAGGCCGCCATCGCCTGCTGCTGCGCAGGATTGGCCGCATTCGGCGCGCTCGCCGGCGCTGCCGGGAATTGCGAACCGTTACCCGCGCCGGGAGGCGGAAGCTGGCTGGATTGAACCGAGGGAACAGGCTGAGCCTGCAGTGGTGCCGGAGACGAATAACTGTCGTTATTGTATGCCGTGCGCTGGCAACCGGCAAGCGACAGGCCAATCACCGCAGCCGTCACTGCATATCTAAACTGCATCATCACACTCCTGATTGATTGTCCACCGCTGACATCTGCAAAGTGATGTTTAATGATGTCCGAATTATCGTATTTCACTTTGGTTAATCAAGTCGATACCGCCACAAATTGCCGAAGGCCATAGCTGGACAAGAATCGGGTGGTTTCAAGGCTCAACCCACCGAACCAGAGGTAAAATACACGGAAGCGGCGAATTTCGACGCCCCCTGAGCATTGAGGGCGCGTCGAAAAAGATCGAAGCAGCGGGTCAGACCCGCCGCTCGACCATCATCTTCTTGATTTCGGCGATTGCCTTGGCCGGGTTCAGACCCTTCGGGCAGGTCTGGGCACAGTTCATGATCGTGTGGCAACGATAGAGGCGGAAGGGGTCCTCGAGGTTGTCGAGGCGTTCGCCCTTGGCTTCGTCTCTGGAGTCGATCAGCCAGCGATAGGCCTGCAGGAGGACAGCGGGGCCGAGATAGCGGTCGCCGTTCCACCAGTAGCTCGGACAGGAGGTCGAGCAGCAGGCGCAGAGAATGCACTCGTAGAGACCATCGAGCTTCAGGCGGTCCTCATGGCTCTGCTTCCATTCCTTGGCCGGCGGCGGCGATACCGTCTTCAGCCAGGGCTCGATCGAGCGGTGCTGGGCGTAGAAGTTCGTCAGATCCGGCACGAGGTCCTTGACGACGGGCATGTGCGGCAGCGGATAGATCTTCACCGTGCCCTTGATCTCGTCGAGACCCTTGGTGCAGGCGAGCGTGTTGGTGCCATCGATGTTCATCGCGCAGGAGCCGCAAATGCCTTCGCGACAGGAGCGGCGCAGCGTCAGCGTCGGGTCGATCTTGTTCTTGATGTAGAGCAGACCGTCGAGCACCATCGGGCCGCAATCGTCGACATCGATATAATAGGTATCGATGCTCGGATTCTGGCCGTCATCCGGGCTCCAGCGATAGACGCGGAATTCGCGCGTATTCTTGGCGCCGACCGGCTTCGGCCAGACCTTGCCTTCGCGCATCTGAGAGTTCTTGGGGAGAGCGAGTTCAACCATGGTCAGTTCCTCTCAGATCAGTACACGCGTGCCTTCGGCTCGATCTTGTGCGGATCGATGCCTTCGGCGATCAGGTCGGTGTGAACGGGACGATAGTCGAGCTTCACATCGCCTGCATCGTTGACCCAGGCAAGCGTATGCTTGCGCCAGTTCTCGTCGTCGCGGCCAGCGAACTTGCCCTCGGTATAGTCTTCGCGGGCATGCGAGCCACGGCTTTCCTTGCGGGCCTCGGCGCCGTAGATCGTCGTGATGGCGTTGGCCATCAGATTGTGCAGTTCCAGCGTTTCGACGAGGTCGGAATTCCAGATCAGCGAACGGTCGGTGACCTTGATGTCGGCCATTTCCTTCCAGATCTCCGAAAGGCGGCGGACGCCGGATTCCAGCGATTCCTGGGTGCGGAACACGGCGGCATCTTCTTGCATGGCGCGCTGCATCTTCTCGCGAAGTGCAGCCGTCGGCGTCGAGCCGCTGGCGTGGCGCAGGCGATCGAAGCGATCCATGATCTTGTCGCAGGCCGCAACATTGAGGGCTGGCACCGGACCGTCGCGGTCGATGACCTGGCCGGCGCGGATGGCGGCGGCGCGGCCGAAGACCACGAGGTCGATCAGCGAGTTGGAGCCGAGGCGGTTGGCGCCGTGCACCGAAGCGCAGCCGGCTTCGCCGACGGCCATCAGGCCCGGCAGCACGCGCTCGGGATTGTTGCTGTCGGCGTTCAGCACTTCGCCCCAGTAGTTCGTCGGAATGCCGCCCATGTTGTAGTGAACGGTCGGCAGGACCGGGATCGGGTCGCGGGTCACGTCGACGCCGGCGAAGATGCGGGCGCTCTCGGAAATACCCGGCAGACGCTCGTGCAGCACCGCCGGATCGAGATGGTCGAGATGCAGGAAGATGTGATCCTTGTTCTTGCCGACGCCGCGTCCCTCGCGGATTTCAAGCGTCATGCAGCGCGAAACGACGTCGCGCGAGGCAAGGTCCTTCGCCGAAGGAGCATAGCGTTCCATGAAGCGCTCGCCCTCGGAATTGACGAGATAGCCGCCTTCGCCGCGCGCGCCTTCGGTGATCAGGCAGCCCGAACCGTAGATGCCGGTCGGATGGAACTGCACGAATTCCATGTCCTGCAGCGGCAGGCCGGCGCGGGCCACCATGCCGCCACCGTCGCCGGTGCAGGTATGGGCCGAAGTGGCCGAGAAATAGGCGCGACCGTAGCCGCCGGTCGCCAGCACGACCATCTTGGCGGCGAAGCGATGGATTGTGCCGTCATCGAGACACCAGGCGACAACACCGGTGCAGCGGCTGCCGTCATCGGACATGATGAGATCGAGCGCGAAGTATTCAATGAAGAATTCGGCGTTGTTGCGCAGCGACTGGCCATAGAGCGTGTGCAGGATGGCGTGGCCCGTACGGTCGGCGGCAGCGCAGGTGCGCTGCACCGGCGGTCCTTCGCCAAAATTCTGCATGTGGCCACCGAACGGGCGCTGATAGATCTTGCCTTCCTCGTTGCGCGAGAACGGCACGCCGTAATGCTCGAGTTCGTAGACGGCCTTCGGCGCTTCCATGACCATGTACTGCATCGCGTCGACGTCGCCGAGCCAGTCGGAGCCCTTGACGGTGTCGTAGAGGTGCCACTGCCAGCTATCCGGCGTCATGTTCTGCAGCGAGGCGGCAATGCCGCCCTGCGCCGCGACGGTGTGCGAACGGGTGGGGAAGACCTTGGTGATGCAGGCGGTGCGGAAGCCCTGCTCGGCCATGCCAAGCGTGGCGCGCAGGCCGGCGCCGCCGGCGCCGACGACGATCACGTCATAGGAGTGATCGATATACTTGTAGGCTTTCCCGTTCTGGGCAGCCCCATTCTGAGCGGATGAGTTCGGTGCCATGATGCAATTATCCTACGAACGCGATCTTCAGAATGGCGAAAAGACAGAGCCCGGCCATGATGATCGCAAAGAACGTGTTGAGCATGAGAAGGACGATCTTGCCGAATTCGCCGTGGACATAGTCCTCGATGATGACCTGCATGCCGAGCTTCATGTGAATGACGCCGGAGATCACCATCAGGCCGAAGATGACGGCCACGATCGGGTTCGAGATCGCATGCACGACTTCCGCATAGGGCGCGCCGGCATAGATGATCAGGAAGATGACGAAGAAAAGGAAGAGGGGAACGTTGGCAACGGCGGTCAGGCGCTGACGCCAGAAATGATCGGTGCCTTCCTTGGCGGAACCGAGACCGCGGACTTTGCCCAGAGGAGTGCGCATATCCATGAGAAATATCCTTTAAAGCATGATCCCGAAAGGCGCCCAGGCGCTTCCGGGAGCGATCATGCCAATCAACCCAGGCGGATGGCGATGCCGATGATCCAGACCAGCGCGGTCAGACAGATCGAGGCGATGAGCGTGAACTTGGCCATCTTCGTCGAGACGGCGGGGTCGAAACCGTGCCCGAGATCCCAGACGAAGTGGCGGAGGCCGCCGATCATATGGTGCAGCAGCGCCCAGGTGTAGCCGAGCAGGACGATGCGGCCGATAATCGTGCCCATGATCCAGTTGACCAGATCGAAATAGCCCTGTCCCGTCGCCGCGGCGATCAGCCACCAGGCAACCAGCACCGTGCCGAAGTAGAGCGCGCCGCCGGTGATACGGTGAACGATCGACATGACCATGGTGGGGATGGGTTTGTAGATTTGCAGATGCGGCGACAGGGGCCGGTTTTGTGTGACGTTCGCCATCAGAACCTCGCGGCGTTACGATACGCTTAGAACCCGGATATCCGGGGCAACGCGCGCGCAGGGATGCGCAGTGTGCGTTGCATCATTGCGACCATTAATCACACAGACGTCCATCGACAAGCACAATTGATGCCTGCATCGAATTTAATCGATTCGGGTCGCTCTGCACTTTAGCGAGCATGCAATGACGGGCCTCCCATTCCGGACCATTTACCATTTCGGCAACCCTGGCGTGGACTTGGCGTCGGTCTTGAGGCAATCTGCCGTTAAGATTTCATTAACCGATCGGAAGCGGGGCGAATCATGAAGCCGCATCTTTTCAAGGCAGCAGCACTCGTTCTGGCGGCAGCCGCTCTTTCTTTCGCACCGGCCTCGGCGGGCGACTATCGCCACTGGCGTCATCACAACCAAGCCGGTATCGTGCGCCTGAACCAGATTTCCCAGCCTCAGAGTTCAGCGCATCAACCGGCCAGGATCGTGATCATGGAACGCCGTGACGCGGCGAACGCCGGCAGCTATGCCGGCTCGGCAGACGTCTACCGGGCCGATGGCGGCACCTATGTTATCGGCTATGGCGGCTATAATCCTTATGCTCAACCCGCTGCGACGCAACTGAGGCCGAAGGCGAAAGTCATTGATGTCCGCTATGCCGGCAATCCCTGCGCATACGAAGCCGGCGTCTGTGTCATCCGACACTGATGGTTATCAGCTGGCGAGAAACCGCCAGACCGTCGTTTTCTTGACTTCGCTGTCCTCGAGCGCCCGCGTGACCGGCACCTGATAGGTCGCCTGCGCTTCCAGGCGATCCTTGGGAAGGTAGGCCCTGCCGGGATCGCCGACCAGAACGGTCCGGCCCCCGCCCGCCAAACGCCTGAACCAGGGAACGAGCTTCTCTGCAAAATCGCGATCGTAGAAGACATCGCCGGCAAGGATGACATCCGCATCCACGGCGTCGCCGATGATATCGGCGCCGGCAAAGTCGAGATCGACACCATTTTCAGCGGCATTGAGCCGGATCGCCGTGCCCGCCCAGGGATCGATATCGACGGCAAGCACATGGTTTGCACCCGCAAGCCTGGCCGCAATCGCGACGAGCCCGGAGCCGCTCGCAAAATCCAGTACGGTCTTGCCGGCAACGATCTCCGAATGATCGAGGATGTAGCGCGCCAGACCCTGGCCGCCCGCCCAGGCAAAAGCCCAGAAGGGTGGCGGCAGGCCGATCTCTTCCAGCTCCTCCTCCGTCTTCAGCCAGAGGTCATGCGCCTCGCTTGCCAGATGCAGCCGGATTTCCGGCACATGCGGCGACGCCATCAGGCTGGTATTGGAGCGGATGAAGCTTTCCGGATCGGTTCTCACTCAACCTCCAGCCGGATCAGACCGGCGGGTTGTCCAGGCCGCCCATGCGGCAGACTTCGAGCCATTCATCATCCGTCACCGGCTGCACGGAAAGCCGCATGGAAGTGACGAGCGCCATCTGCGAGAGCTTCGGGTTGGCCTTGATGTCCTTGAGGGTCACGGGGTTCGGCATGTCGCGAACGGCGCGGATGTCGACACATTCCCAACGCGGATCGTCCTTGGCGGTCGAATCCGGATGCGCCAGCGCGCAGACCTCGACGATGCCGACGACTTCGAGCCCGTCATTGGAGTGATAGAAGAAGCCCTTGTCGCCGATCTGCATCGCCCGCATGTTGTTGCGGGCGAGGTAGTTGCGCACGCCGGTCCACTCGGTTCCCTTTTCGCCGGCATCCTTTTGCTGCTGCCAGGACCAGGAGGACGGCTCGGATTTATAAAGCCAGTGCGCCATCTCTCATGCCTCCGGCTTGTTGAAGACCCAGTTGAACGGCTTGATCTCGACGCTCTCGAACAGGCCAGCCTTCGTATAAGGATCGGCATCGGCAATCGCGACCGCCGCTTCGACACTTTCCGCCTCGACAATCACGAGGCTGCCGTTCGGCTTGCCTTCGGCGTCCAGGAACGGACCCGCCATCTTCAACGTTCCCTCGGCATTGAGCTTGTTCAGATGCTCCACATGCGCCGGACGCGTCTCCATGCGGACGTTGAGGTAACCGGGCTTGTCCTTGCAGACAAAGGCGAACAGCATGATAGGCTCCTTTGGGTATCCAAAAATTATTCCGTGGTGATCGGCCGTGTCATCAATTGCCCGATGGCTGTGGAAATGTCGAGCTTGCCGTCGATGATGGCGGAAACCGCGTCGGTGATCGGCATGTCGACGCCGAGTTCGTGGGCGAGCCGCGCCGCGATGGAGGCAGCATAGGCGCCTTCGACCAGCGTGCCATGTGTCGGATCCACGATCTCACCCTGGCCAAGCGCAATGCCGAAGCGCAGATTGCGGGATTGATGGCTGGTGGCCGTCAGCACGAGGTCGCCGAGCCCCGATAGGCCGCGCACGGTTTCAGCCTTCCCACCTTTGGCCGCGACGAAGCGCGACATCTCTGCGAGACCGCGACTGATGAGCGCCGCCCGGGCGGAATCGCCGATGCCACGGCCCTCGACGATACCGCAGGCAATCGCGAGAACATTCTTTAGCGCGCCGCCCAGCTGCACGCCGATGCGGTCATCCGAAGCATAAAGACGGAAGGTCGGGCCGGAAATCGCCTGGGCAAGCCGTTCGGCCACAGCCATATCGGCGGCGGCGATCGCCATCGCCGTCGGCAGACCCTTGGCGATATCGGCGGCAAAGCCCGGTCCGGAGAGAACGGCAATGGCATGCTGCGGCAGCTCCCGCGCCAGCATGTCGGTCAGGAGATCGCCGGAAACCTTGTCGATGCCCTTGGCGCAGGTGACGATGATGGCATCCTTGCCGAGATAGGGGCCGTAATGCCGGGCTGCATCCGCCTGCGCCTGCGATGGCATGGCAAAAAGCACGATGCCGGCATTGGAAATAGAGTCGGCTTCGGCCGAGAACTGCAGCGAATCCGGCAGTGCGATCCCTGGCAGCACGGCGTCGTGCATGCGATCGGCGGCAAGATCCTTCATCAGTCCGGCATTGCGGCCGACGAGCGTCACGTCGCTGCGGCCGGTGAGCGCGATGACGGCGGCGAGCGCCGTGCCGAAAGCGCCGGCGCCGATGACTGCGATCCGCTCGTTGCCGCTCATGCCTTCGCTCCCCGTTTGCCGTGCCCGAGCAGGGTTTCCGCCTTCTGATCCAGCGGCCAGCGCGAGCGAGGCTGCACATCGAGATCGTCAGGGGCAGCACCCGTTGCCATGCGCTCCAGTCCGGCCCAGGCGATCATGACGGCATTATCGGTACACAATCTCAATGGCGGCGCGATGAAGCGAAAGCCATTGGCATCGCAAAGCTCCTGTAGCGTGCGGCGCAGCTCAAGATTGGCGGCGACACCTCCGGCGACGACAAGCGACGGCTTTTCCTCAGTCTTCGGAAATTCCGTCTTGAAGCGCTGCAGGCCGCGACCGATGCGGTCCTTCAACGTGCGCGAGATCGCTTTCTGGAAGGAGGCGCAGATATCGGCGATATCCTGCTCCGTGACGGGCGCGATCGCCGTTGCTGCCTGCCGTACCGCCGTTTTCAGACCGGAAAAGGAAAAATCGAGGCGCGTCTCGCCAACGAGCGGCCGCGGAAGATCGAAGCGGTCCGGATTACCGCTTTTCGCGGCTGCCTCAACGGCCGGACCACCGGGGTAAGGCAGCCCCAGAAGCTTGGCCGTCTTGTCGAAGGCTTCACCGAGCGCATCATCGATGGTCGTGCCCCAGCGCTCGTACTCGCCGACGCCGCGCACCAGGATCAGCTGCGTGTGGCCGCCCGAAACGAGCAGCATGAGGTAGGGAAACGCAAGCCCGTCCGTCAGCCGCGCCGTCAGGGCATGGCCTTCCAGATGGTTGATGGCGTATAATGGCTTGCCTGTGGCGCGGGAGATCGCCTTGCCCGTCATCAGCCCGACGAGCAACCCGCCGATGAGGCCCGGACCGGACGTGGCGGCAATGGCATCGACGTCCGAGAGCGACACATTGGCGCGTTTCAATGCTTCGTCGATCAGCGTATCCAGCGCCTCGACATGCGCCCGCGCGGCGATTTCCGGCACGACGCCGCCATAGGCGCTATGTTCGTCCAGCTGGCTGAGGACGACGTCGGAACAGACCGTGGGCGTGCCGTCATCCCGGCGCTCGACAATGGCTGCAGCGGTTTCGTCGCAGCTTGTTTCGATGCCGAGAATGCGAATAACGGATGCCATGGAGAAAGTTCGTTGCCTACAGGTCGATTGCGGTAAAGCGGAAATATGGTTACGGGAACTGTCGGTAACAACGGATCAAAGCGGATGCAAACAAAACCTTTCCGGATCGGCACGCGCGGCAGCCCGCTGGCGCTCGCCCAGGCACATGAGGCACGCGACCGTCTGATGGCGGCCCATGGTCTTCCGGAAGAGATGTTCGAAGTCGTCGTCCTCACCACCAAGGGCGATCGCATCACCGACCGCTCGCTCGCGGCGATCGGCGGCAAGGGCCTGTTCACGGAAGAGCTGGAAGAGAAGCTGACTTCGGGCGAGCTCGACTTCGCCGTGCATTCCGCCAAGGACATGGCAACTAAGCTGCCGCAAGGCCTCGCGCTAAATGCTTATCTGCCCCGCGAGGATATGCGCGATTCAGTCATCGGCCGCACAGCGCCGAAATTGATCGAGCTTCCGCATGGCGCCACCGTCGGCTCTGCATCGCTGCGCCGCCAGGCGCTGATCCGCCGGCTGCGTCCAGATATCAACGTCATCACCTTCCGCGGCTCCGTGCAGACCCGCCTGCGCAAGCTGGAAGAGGGCCAGGCGGATGCGACGCTCCTTGCCGTTGCCGGCTTGAAGCGGCTGGGCAATGTCGAAGTCATCACCGATATTCTCGACCCCGACGAGTTCCCGCCCGCACCGGCGCAAGGCGCAATCGCCATCGAAAGCCGCATCGACGACAGCAGGATGAACGACCTGCTCGCCGCCATCAATGATCCGCCGACCTTCGACGCCGTATCCTGCGAACGCGCCTTCCTGGCGGCGCTTGACGGCTCCTGTCGCACGCCGATAGCCGGCTATGCAATCTGCGAAGGCGATCATCTGCGCTTCTTCGGCATGATTCTCACTCCGGATGGCACACAGGTGCATACGACCACCATCGAAGGTCATCGCCGCGATGCCGAGGCGCTCGGCATCAATGCCGGCCAGGCGATCCGTGCCGAAGCCGGCAGCACCTTCTTCGAAGATTGGATCTGATAGAGGATGCGCGTCGTCGTCACCCGCCCTCGGCATTCGGGTGAACGCACCATGCGACGGCTGGCGCAGATGGGGCACGAGCCCCTATTGCTGCCGCTGGCTGAACCTGCCCACAATATCGAGGAAGCGAGACGAGCGCTGCTCGCCACGCAGGACGCCATCGCCGCCACCAGCGCCGAGGCGATCCGGGCACTTTCGCTATTGGGCTCTGATCTTAAGCCTCATCTCGATCGCCGCCTCTTCGCAGTGGGAAAGGCAACGGCCAAAGAGGCGGCCGATCTCGGGTTCCGTAATATTACTATATCCGAAGGCGGCGGCATGGAGCTTGCCGCCGCGATTTCCAGCCATCCGTCAGACCCGAGCAGCGGCCCTCTCCTCTATCTTGCGGGTTTTCCGCGGGCGGCCAGCTTTGAAGCCGGCTTGACGGAGCGGCACCTGCCTTTCCTGACCATCGAATGCTACCGGATGCAGGATATCATCCCCGACGACGCCATTCTCCGTCGGCTTTTCGCCGACGCCCGCGCCGATGCCGTACTGCTTTATTCCCACGAGACGGCGAAGCGCCTTTTCAGCCTGCCGTTCGTTCGGCACAGCCCTGGCATCTTTGCCGAAACACGATTTCTCTGCCTGAGCGAAACCATCGCCGCAGCCGTTCCGGAGCGGCTGCGACCCCATGTCGATATCGCCGACATGCCGAATGAAGACAGGCTTATGGCGCTTCTGACCCACGCGTAAAGTCGCAATTTTGATGTAAGGCCTTTCCATAACCGCCTTGTCTGTCTAACTTCGTTGCAGCGCATGATAAAGAGGACCTCATGGTATCGCGAAAAACGCCTAACCATTCGAAGCCCAACGACGAACCGGTCACGATCGATCTGGAAGCCGAAAAAACTGCGCAGGACGCAGCTCCCGAAGATTTGACCGAGCGCAGCCATGGCGAGCTTGGCTCCTCCTCGGCTGACGAAGTGGAAATGCCGCTCGAAGCGGAGAAGGAACCGCTTCGCGAGGACACCCACGAGCCGCGCGCCACAGCCGCAGTCGAAGAGCCGCAAGCGGTAGAACAGAAGGCCGATCCCGCGCCGTCTCGCGCCGAAATCCCGCCCCATGCCGAACGCCCGCAGCCGCGAGAGGGATCGACCTCCGGCCTTATCGCGGCCGGCATCGTCGGCGGTTTGATCGCACTCGTCGGGGCCGGCGCTTTGCAATATGCGGGCGTCCTGCCTGGCGGCCGCGCCGGCAAGGATAATTCCGCTGCGATCACGGCCTTGAATGCCGAGATCGACGGTCTCAAGCAAAGCATCGCCAATCTCGCCGCCGCACCGGCCGCAAAGCCGGACGAGACGCTGACCGCCCGTGTCGCAGCGCTTGAGACGAGCGCTGCCAACGGTGCTTCGGCAAATGGCTCGGGCAGCGCCGCAAATCCTGCTTCCGATCAGAAGATTGCTTCGCTCACTAGCGAGGTCGAGCAGCTGAAATCGGATCTCAGCAAGGCAACCCAGAGCCAGGCAACCTCCGATGCTGAAGTCAGCAAACGTCTCGATGACGCCGAAAAGAAGCTGAGCGGACCGAGCCAGGAAAGCGCGGTTGCCCGCGCGATTGCGGCGGCGGCCTTGAAGGCAGCCATCGACCGCGGCGGCCCCTTCCAGCCGGAGCTCGACACCTTCGCCAATGTCGCCTCGGACGATCCGGCGGTCGCCGCTCTCAAGAATTTCGCCCAGACCGGCGTCCCCTCGCGTGCCGACCTGATCCGTCAGGTTTCCGATGTCGCGACCGCAATCGTCGCGACGGCACAAACGGACGATCCGAACCAGAGCTGGAGCAGCCGCCTGATGTCGGGCGCCAAGTCGCTGGTTCAGGTCCGTCCTGTCGGCAATGTCCCCGGTGACAGCATCGATGCCATCGCCGCCCGCTTCGAGGACAAGGTCAGAAATGGCGATCTGCCGGGCGCCGTGACCGAGTGGAACAGCCTGCCCGATGCAGCCAAGACGGCTTCGGCCGCCTTCAAGCAATCGCTTGAGGCCCGTATCCGCGTCGAGGATCTGGTAAGCGATGCCCTGTCGAAGGCGATCGCCAATACCGGGAAACAGAACTAGAGCATGATGCCGAAAAGTGTGAGCGGTTTTCGGACGACATCATGCTCTACCTATTTGATTTTAGAGCGGATTCAGATTTTAGATCGTTACGATCTAAAATCATCCGGCTCTAATGACGGAGCGCAGCAATGATCAGACTGCTTATCTTCGCCATTCTCGTCCTGGCTCTCGGCTATGGCTTTTCCTGGCTGGCGGATCGCCCCGGCGATCTCTCGCTGGTCTGGGGAGGTCAGCTTTACCAGACAAAGCTGATCGTCGCCGCCGCGATCCTGATTGCGATTGTGGCCGCGGTGATGATCGCCTGGTGGTTCGTGCGGCTGATCTGGACGTCGCCCTATTCCGTCACCCGCTATTTCCGCGCCCGTAAGCGTGATCGCGGCTATCAGGCGCTGTCGACCGGCCTGATCGCCGCCGGCGCCGGCAATTCGCTTCTGGCCCGCAAGATGGCGGCACGCACCCGCGGCCTCATCCGCGCCGATCAGGAGCCACTCATCAATCTGCTCGAGGCTCAGGCCGCTTTGATCGAAGGCAAGCACGACGAGGCCCGGCAGAAGTTCGAGCTGATGGCCAACGATCCCGAGACCCGCGAACTCGGCTTGCGCGGCCTCTATCTTGAAGCCAAGCGCCTCGGCGCGCATGAGGCAGCGCGGCAATATGCCGAGAAGGCCGCCGATCAGGCACCCTACCTTCCCTGGGCAGCACAGGCGACATTGGAATATCGCAGCCAGTCCGGCCGCTGGGACGACGCTATCAAACTGTTGGATCAGCAGAAGGCCGCTCAGGTCGTCGACAAGACGACGGCCAATCGTCAACGCGCCGTGCTGCTGACGGCGCGCGCCAGCGACAGGCTGGAGAACGATCCCACTGGCGCGCGCGACGATGCGCTGGCGGCCTTGAAGCTCGTCGGCGATTTCGTGCCCGCCGCACTGATCGCCGCAAAGGCGCTCTTCCGCGAAGACAAGGTGCGCAAGGCGGCCTCCACGCTCGAACAGGTCTGGAAGGCACATCCGCATCCCGAAATCGGCAAGGCCTATGTGCGGGCTCGCAGCGGCGATTCCGTCCTCGACCGCCTGAAGCGCGCCGAACGACTTGAAGCCATCCGCCCGAACAATGTCGAAGCGCTGCTGCTGACCGCGAAGGCGGCGCTCGATGCCGGCGATTTCGCCAAGGCCCGCGCCAAGGCGGAAGCCGCCGCACGGATCGATGCGCGCGAGGGCGCCTTCCTGCTTCTCGCTGACATCGAAGAAGCCGAAACCGGCGATCAGGGACGTGTCCGTCACTGGATGGCGCAGGCATTGCGCGCGCCGCGCGACCCCGCCTGGGTTGCCGATGGCTTCGTCTCGGAAAAATGGCTGCCGCTCTCACCGATCACGGGCCGTCTCGACGCCTTCGAATGGAAGGCGCCGTTCGGTCAGATCGAAGGCCCGGTGGAAGAAGGCTCCACCGTGTCGGTCGACGCCGCGCTGAAGTCGCTGCCGCCGGTGAATGCGGCCGCTTCCGCAACCGCGCACGAGAAGGTGACCTCACCGAAAGTTGCATCGCCGGCCGCCGATACCTATGTCATGGAATTGGAGCCCGCCGTAGCAAAGGCCGCGGCGAGTGCACCGATAGCAGCGCCGAAGCCAGCACAGCAGGATGCCGAGCCCAGGCCCTTCTTCGGTGGTGCGCCCGATGACCCGGGCGTGAAGGATCACAAGCTTGAACCGGAATCCAAGACGCGGCTCAAGTTGTTTTAGGCAATTCCGGCAAAAGGGTGCAGCGGTTCTGCGTCCGGAATTGCGGGAAGACAAAAGGATCGAGCATGGTGCCCCAAGAACCCTGCTCTGCTTGTTTTGAGAATGGAAACGGATGTTCGAACGCTTTCAGGAATTCCTTCATAACCTGACCCAGGACCACCCCAGATCCGGCTTTGCACCCGACGACCCGCGTGTCGCGGTCGCGGCGCTCTGCATCCAGGTCATGGAGGCGGACGGCAAGATCGAGAACAGCGAGAAGAAGAGGCTGCGCAAGCTCCTGAAGGACCAATATGGTCTGGACGGACGCCAGCTCGACGCGCTGATCGCCGCCGGCGAGGAAGCCGAAAGCGAGGCCGTCGACTACTATCGCTTCACCTCGGACCTGAAGCGCCATCTCGACAGCACCCAGCGGCTCGAACTGCTCGGCATCCTCTGGGATATCGTCTATGCCGACGGCGAGCGCAGCGAGATGGAAGACCATGCGATCTGGCGCATCGCCGACCTCATGGGCATTTCCGACCGCGAACGCATCATGAAACGACAGGAAGCAGCCGCACGCGCGCCCGGTTCGAGGGTGGAGACAGGCAATGATGATTGAAGCGCCGAAGAGCGCTGGCCGCCCGATATTGATCGTGCTCCATCAGGAGCGCTCCAGCCCCGGCCGCGTCGGCCAGATGCTGCTCGAAAAGGGCTTCGATCTCGATATTCGCCGTCCGGTGCTCGGCGACCGCCTGCCCTCGACGCTCGAGGCCCATGCAGGTGCCGTCGTCTTCGGCGGCCCGATGAGCGCCAACGACCCGGATGATTTCATCAAGGCCGAGACGGACTGGCTGAAAGTGCCGCTGAAGGAAAACCGGCCCTATCTCGGCATCTGCCTTGGCGCGCAGCTGCTCGCCCGCCATCTCGGCGCCAAGGTGAAGGCGCGCGACG
Organism: Martinezella hainanensis; assembly: GCF_900094555.1. Taxonomy (GTDB): domain Bacteria; phylum Pseudomonadota; class Alphaproteobacteria; order Rhizobiales; family Rhizobiaceae; genus Rhizobium; species Rhizobium hainanense. Next base: position 480,225 of record NZ_FMAC01000004.1, on the reverse strand, counting down.
ACGGCAAGACCGAGATCGGCTGGTATGCGCTACAGCCGACAGAGAAAGGCCGGCTGCTGATGCGCTGGCCGCAGATGGTCTATCATTTCCATCGCGAAGGCTTCGAGCTACCGCACGGCGCCGACCTGCTGGCAACGGCCGACACCTATCCCAACCAGGCCTATCGCTACGGCGCCAATGCCTGGGGTCTGCAGTTTCATGCGGAGCTCACGCGCGCAATGATGCAGCGCTGGGTCGTTCATGGCGAACATCGCTTCTGCATGCCGAACGCCCAGCAGGGCCGCGAGCATCTGGAAGGCCGCATGATCTTCGACGCCGCACTCAAAGCCTGGCTGTCGGAATTCCTCGATCTCGTCTTCGAGGGCAAGCAGGCAATGGCGGCCTAAAGCCCCTCGCCCGCCGAAAGCGCGCGGCTGAATTCATCGATCGCACCACGGATTGCAGCCGCATATTGCGTCAGCTTTTTCGCATCACTCGTGAGAACATCCCTGACACCTCTCGGGATCTCGAGTTGGACGCCGGCCTGCCGCTTGCCGCGATTGCAGATATTGCCGGCGGAAGCTCCGGCAAGCGACTCTCCCTTCTTCCTCGCAACAGCAGCAAATCCATCACGACGAAGCGCGTCTACGATCAGATCACGCAGCGATAGATCGAGCCCGCCGATCCAGCTTGACTCCGGATCGCCCCGATCCGTTCGCCCATGAACGGCAACCACGATCGAGGAATTGGCCACCAGGCTTAGGGCCGCCGGTTCGTCGAAGTTTTCCGAGGTGACGTGCAGTTCGTGATGGAGCCTCGCCGCATCGAGCCCTTCGAAACAATGAAGGGAGTATCTCTCATCTGCGATCGCCAAAGCAATCTCGAACGTGGCAGGCTCGATGAAGCCGCCATGGGGAGCAATAACGGCAACATGCGATGATCGATCCTCGACATGGATGCGGTAGTCGACGCCCTCGGTCTCCTGCTCACGAAGCGCCGAAAACGAACTGTATCGATCCGGCGACCTCGTCACTGCGCACTCCTCAAGCTGTCTGCGGCTCGCCGTCACGGTCCGGCGCGTTGAGGCTGTCGATTCTGCGAAGCTGCGGGAAACCCGTCGCCCAGAGAATGGCGACCGTCAGCGTGCCGAGCCCGCCGATGACGACGGCGGGGATCGCGCCGAAATAATGCGCCATGGTGCCGGCGCGGAACTCGCCAAGCTCGTTCGAAGCGCCGACGAAGACCATGTTGACGGCATTGACGCGGCCACGGACGTGATCCGGCGTCCAGAGCGTGATCAGGGTTTCGCGGACATAGACCGAGATCAGGTCGGAGGCGCCCATGATGGCGAGAGCCGCGATCGACAGCCACGGCGTATGCGAGATGCCGAAAACCAGGGTTCCCACGCCGAACATGGCAACGCCGGCGAACATGCAGATGCCGGCACGATTGCGGATGGGATAGGTCGCCAGAAACAGGCCCATGGCGATCGCGCCGAAGCTTGGCGCTGCTCGCAGCATGCCGAGGCCCCAGGGGCCGAGCACCAGTATATCGCGCGCATAGATGGGCATCAGCGCAACGGCGCCGCCGAGCAGTACGGCGAAGAGATCGAGCGAGACCGCGCCGAGCACCACCTTTTCCGACCAGATGAAACGGAAGCCGGCAAGCATCTCGTTGAGGCTCCGCCGCTCATGCGCAACCCGCTGCTGCGGCTTCGGGATCAGGAAGGTCAGCACAGAGCCGGCCGCGAAGAAAAGGACTGCTACGGTATAGGCGACGTTGGCACCGACGCCATAAAGCAGGCCGCCGGCCACGGGGCCGAGGATGGCGGCAGCATCCCATGACATCGAGTTCCAGGTAATGGCATTCGTCAAATCTTCTGGCGGGATCAGATTGGGCGCCAGCGATTGCATGGCCGGCGTCATGAAGGCGCGCTCGATGCCGAAAACCGTCAGGATCATAAACACCGGCAGCGGCGCGAAGGTGCCCGATACGGTCAGGAACAGCAGCGCAGCGGCGCAGAGGGTGCCGACGAAAATGCAGATCGCGGAAATCAGCCGCCTGTTGTAGCGGTCCGCAGCCGTACCCGTCACCAGGATCAGCAGCAGCGACGGCAGGAACTGCACGAGGCCGATCAGACCGAGATAGATCGGCTGACCCGTGTGCTCATACATCTGCCAGCCGACGGAAACGCTGACGACCTGCGTGGCAAAGGCCGTCAAGAACCGCGCGAAGAAGAAATAAGTATAGGCAACGTGCCTGAAGGCGGCAAACCGGTCTCCGCTGGCAGCGAACGACATGGGGCGAGACTTTCCGACGCGGCCGCTGGCGCAAATGCCGGCCTTTTAAACATGATTCAACATGCTTCGGAGCATGGGACTTGCCCGTTTAGTCGCCAATGTCTACATGTCTGTCAACCGCGAATTGGAGACGGACATGCTCGCCTTATTTCAAACCATTGATCTGGCTTTGAATCTTTATACCTGGATCTTGATCGCCAGCGCCATCTTTTCCTGGCTCCATGCGTTCAACGTCATCAATTCGAGCAATCAGTTCGTCAATTCCGTCGGCAACTTCCTGTATGCGGTCACCGAGCCGGCCCTGCGCCCGATCCGCCGCATCCTGCCGGATCTCGGCGGCATCGACATCTCGCCGGTCATCCTGCTCTTGATCATCTTCTTCATCCGCTCGCTGATGTGGAATTCGATCGTCCCCATGTTCCTGCGGTGAGCAAAGCCTGGCAGGCCTTTCCGGATCACCTGCGGCTTTCCGTGCGGCTCACGCCCAATGGTGGGCGTGACGCGATCGATGGGCTGGAAGCCGGCAGCGACGGTGAATGCCATCTGAAGGCGCGGGTTTCCGTCGCGCCGGAAAAGGGCAAGGCCAACAAGGCGCTGATCGCCCTGCTTTCAAAGAGCCTCGGCATCCCCAAATCCACGCTTACCCTTATCAGCGGCGACACGGCGCGCAAAAAAATCCTCCGGATCGAGGGCGAACCGGAGGATTTGATAAGAAGGCTTTGCGCCGTAACCGAAGGCGGCTGATCAGGCCTTGGTGTTCTTGGCGCGTTCGATCGCTTCGACGATGAGCTCGCCGGCTTCCTTCGAACCCTTCCAGCCGAAGATCTTCACCCACTTGCCGGGTTCCAGATCCTTGTAGTGCTCAAAGAAATGCTCGATCTGCTTCAGCGTGATCTCGGGCAGGTCGGTATATTCCTTGACCTTGTCATAGCGCATCGTCAGCTTCGGCGCGGGAACGGCGATGATCTTCTCGTCCTTGCCGGAATTGTCTTCCATCATCAGCACGCCGATCGGGCGAACGTTGATGACGCAGCCGGGAACCAGCGGGCGGGTGTTGGCGATCAGCACGTCGATCGGGTCGCCGTCGTCGGAGAGCGTGTGCGGAACGAAGCCGTAATTGCCCGGATAGGTCATCGGCGTGTAGAGGAAACGGTCGACGACCAGCGTGCCGGCCTCCTTGTCCATTTCATACTTGATCGGATGACCGCCGACCGGCACTTCAACGATGACGTTGACGTCTTCGGGCGGGTTCTTGCCAATGGAAATCGCGTCGATACGCATGCTTGTCCCCTAAATAAGGATGGTTGCCGCCAGCCCAATAATAGGATTCATCCCGCAACGCAACAACGCATCGGGAAACAGGCGGATTTACTGCATAATTCCTTAGATCGGAATCGATTTAAGGACAAAATTGTGCAGCAGATTTAAAGCGCTGTAGCGACCTTTTGCGCGTCATATGTGATGCGCGGCGCGGCAGGTGCAGCTCAGGGCCAGACGAAGCCGATCTTGCGCAGCTGCCGGTGATCGAAGGTTTCGATGCCCTCGCAGAAATCCGCGCCGCCCTGCCCGCGATAGAAACGGTAGGCATTTTCGTTTTCCTCGAGGCACCAGACCACCAGCCCCTTGCAGCCGAGGGACTTCAAGAGCCTGCGTGCCTCGCCGAACAGCATGCGCCCGAGGCCGAGGCCCTGATATTGCGGGCGCAGATAGAGTTCGTAGATCTCGCCTTCCTGCGGCAGCGCGCGGGCGCGATTGAGGCCGAGCGTGGCATAGCCTGCGATCTCGCCGGCGACATCCAGAACCAGCAGCGTCGCCGGCCCGCTGGTCGCCTTGCGCCACCAGGCTTCGCCGCGGCGCTCGATCATCTGGCCGAGCGCGCGATGCGGAATGATGCCGGCATAAGTGTACTGCCAGGACTGGCGGTGCACCTCCGAAATGGCTCGGGCATCATGGGGTTCTGCCCGCCGAACATCAATCGACAACGTCTTCATAACGTCTACTCTGGTCTTACCAACGCGAATTAACCATCCTCATTCATAAAGATGGCGAGCTTGCCCACAGGCTTTATCCGTGGATCATTAACAAAAATTAACGACTTTTTAACCTTTAGGACAAGGGCTCAAAAACCGAACATACAAATAAAAACCCCGGCGCGATGGCCGGGGTCGAATGGTTCGATCAGAGATAGCAATCAGGCCAGACGGGCCTTCTCGTAACGCTTGCGCTCGTTCGGATCGAGATACATCTTGCGCAGGCGGATCGACTTCGGGGTCACTTCCACCAGCTCGTCGTCCTGGATCCAGGAGAGCGCGCGGTCGAGCGTCATGCGGATCGGCGGGGTCAGCTTCACGGCTTCATCCTTGCCGGCGGCGCGGATGTTGGTGAGCTTCTTGCCCTTCAGCACGTTAACCTCGAGGTCGTTGTCGCGCGAGTGGATGCCGATGATCATGCCTGCATAGACCTTCTCGCCGGCGTCGATGATCATCGGGCCGCGGTCTTCCAGGTTGAACAGGGCGTAGGCAACGGCTTCGCCGGCTTCGTTGGCGAGCAGAACGCCGTTCACGCGGCCGCCGATTTCACCCTTGTAGGGCTGATAGTCGTGGAACAGACGGTTCATCACGGCGGTGCCGCGCGTATCGGTCAGAAGTTCCGACTGGTAGCCGATGAGGCCGCGCGTCGGCGCCCAGAAGACGAGACGGACGCGGTTGCCGCCCGACGGACGCAGCTCGGCCATTTCGGCCTTACGCTCGGACATCTTCTGCACGACGATGCCGGAATGCTCTTCATCGACGTCGATGACGACTTCTTCGATCGGCTCGAGAACCTGGCCGCTCTCATCCTTGTGCATGACGACGCGCGGACGCGACACGGCAAGCTCGAAGCCTTCGCGGCGCATGGTTTCGATCAGAACCGCGAGCTGCAATTCGCCGCGGCCGGAAACGTAGAACGAGTCCTTGCCTTCGGCTTCCTCGATCTTCAGCGCGACGTTGCCTTCGGCTTCCTTGAACAGACGGTCGCGGATGACGCGCGAGGTGACCTTGTCGCCTTCGGTGCCGGCATAGGGGCTGTCGTTGACGATGAAGGACATGGTGACGGTCGGCGGATCGATCGGCTGTGCGATCAGCGGCTCGGAGACCTGCGGGTCGCAGAAGGTGTCGGCAACCGTGCCCTTGGAAAGGCCGGCGATGGCGACGATGTCACCTGCCTGCGCTTCCTCGATCGGCTGACGCTCGATACCGCGGAAGGCGAGAATTTTGGAGATACGGCCGGTTTCGATGAGATTGCCATCGGCGCCGAGAACCTTGACGGCCTGGTTCGGCTTGATCGAGCCGGAATGGATGCGGCCGGTGATGATGCGGCCGAGGAAGGGGTTGGCTTCCAGGATCGTGCCGATCATGCGGAACGGGCCTTCGCCGACGGTCGGCTCCGGAACGTGCTTGACGACGAGGTCGAGGAGCGGGCCGAGACCTTCGTCCTTCGGGCCTTCCGGCGAATAGTTCATCCAGCCGTTACGGCCGGAACCGTAGAGGATCGGGAAATCGAGCTGCTCGTCGGTGGCATCGAGATTGGCGAAGAGATCGAAGACTTCGTTGATGACTTCGTCGGCGCGGGCGTCCGGACGGTCGATCTTGTTGATCGCAACGATCGGGCGCAGGCCAACCTTGAGCGCCTTGCCGACGACGAACTTGGTCTGCGGCATCGGGCCTTCGGCGGCGTCGACGAGAACGATCGCGCCATCCACCATCGACAGAATACGCTCGACTTCACCGCCGAAGTCGGCGTGGCCGGGCGTGTCGACGATGTTGATGCGGGTGTCCTTCCAGACGACCGAGGTCGCCTTGGCGAGAATGGTGATGCCGCGTTCCTTTTCCAGGTCGTTGGAATCCATGACGCGTTCGGCAACGCGCTGGTTCTCGCGGAACGAGCCGGACTGCTTCAGGAGCTCGTCGACGAGGGTGGTTTTCCCATGGTCAACGTGCGCGATGATCGCGATGTTGCGAAGTGCCATATGTCTTAATCTCTGAGGCTGGGGCGCAGTGTTTGGTAAACACGCCAATTGCATTTGGCGCGCTCATACCCTTTTTTTCGCGAATGCGAAAGGGGGGAGGCAAGAAAGCAATGGCAAGCTTGCCCTACCAGGCCTTGAATATGTCAACCTCGCCCTAGCCGATGGCGAAAGCTTCCGCTCTTAGATGCCGCCTATGTCGGATCTAAGCAATGGCCTTGACGGGGATTTCCTTGCTTCCGTCAGGCGGCATTTTCAGCAGCCATGCATCATGATTGACAAGGAAGACTTTAAGACGATCGGGATAGTCACTTGTCACCGCCTCTCGCACGCTTTGCCGTGATGCCAATTCTGCGCGCCATGCCGTGACACGCCGCAGCCCAACGAAAACGCCGGTCGGTGCGATCGTATCGAACACGTCAAAATAACGGAAGATCGGCGCGAAGACCGCATCGACCAGGCTGAACGCCTCGCCCGAGAAAAAGGGACCATCCTTCAACTCCGTCTCGACGCGAGCAAACTTATCGGCCAGCGCTTTCCGCTTGGCCTCATAGGTTTCCTCATCCTTGGCGGTCTCAAATCCCCACAGGTCCGAAAGGATGGAAGAACCGAACTCCATCCAGCCGCGATGACGGGCACGCGCCAGCGGATCGGCCGGATGGAGCCGCGGACCCGGCTGGGTTTCCTCAAGATACTCACAGATCACGGCGCTCTCGAACAGAACCGTTTCAGCCCCGTCATCCTGCCGAACGATCAGAAGCGGCACTTTGCCCAGAGGAGAAATGGTTAGAAACCAATCTGGCTTCGCCGACAGATCGACATAGCGGATCTCGAATGGCGTGCCCTTTTCGGCAAGCGTGATGGCGGCTCGCTGGACGTAGGGGCACAGGTGATGGCTGACGAGAACCAATTTCGTATCTGGCATGATCGTATCTCCGGAAGTTTTCACTCAATATATATGTAATTACATCTATATCCATACTTGCCAGTCCCGTCAATATAGATGTAATTGCATCCATGCCCGATTATACAGATGCCAAAACCCCACAGCCTTCGCCCGCCATCACCCGAGCGTGGATAGGCCTGATGCGCACTCAGCAAATCGTCCTCGCCGCAATCGAGCAAGACTTGAAGGCGGCGAACCTGCCACCGCTTGGCTGGTATGACGTGCTATGGGAATTGACGCAGGCCGCGGCCGGGAAGTTGCGACCCTATGAGATCGAGGAGCGCACGCTCCTCGCCCAACACAACCTGTCTCGCCTTCTCGACCGTATGGAAAAGGCTGGCCTTGTTTACCGCGAAGTATTTTCCGACGACGGTCGAGGCCGCTGGGTCGTCATCACCGAAGCGGGGAGCACCATGCGCGGCCGCATGTGGGCAGTCTATGCCCCGGCACTTCAACGACACTTCGGCGAGAAGCTGGACGATGCTCAGGCCGATCAGCTGGCCGGGCTGTTAGCCATGCTATCGCGCAAGCCCTGATCGAGCGGGCAAACCAATCCGCAGCAAGCACCACCAAAAAAGCGTCAGTCGCTAAAGTTGACCTCTAGCGGCTGACTTTTGCTGCGTTCGAAACACGAAAATCAGGCCGCCAGCCCCTTCTTCTTCAGCATTGCGTCCGGGCTTGGCAGCTTGCCGCGGAAGGCCTTGTAGGTCTCTTCCGGATCGATCGAGCCGCCGACGGAATAGATGTTGCCTTTGAGTTTCGCGGCCATATCCGGATTGAAGGCATCGCCGGTTTCCTCGAAGGCGGCGAAGGCATCGGCATCGAGCACTTCCGACCACATGTAGGAATAGTAGCCGGCCGAATAGCCGTCGCCGGCGAACACATGCTGGAAGTGCGGCGTCGCATGGCGCATGACGATCGACTTCGGCATACCGATCTCGGCCAGGACTTCGCCCTGCACCGCCATCGGATCTTCGACGGCACCGCGCGTATGGAAGGCCATATCGACGAGAGCCGAGGAGGTGAACTCGACCGTGTTGAAACCGGCATTGAAGGTGCGGGCCGCCAGTACCTTGTCGAGCAACGCCTGCGGGATCGGTGCGCCCGTCTCGTAGTGTACTGCATATTCCTTGAGGATGGCAGGCACGGTCAGCCAATGTTCGTAAAGCTGCGACGGCAATTCGACGAAATCGCGGGAAACGCCGGTGCCCGAAACGGAGGGATAGGTCACGTTCGAAAGCATGCCGTGCAGCGCATGGCCGAATTCGTGAAAGAGCGTACGGGCATCGTCGAGCGACAGCAGCGCCGGACGGCCTTCCGCCGGCTTGGCGAAGTTGCACACATTATAGATGATCGGCAATTCGCCGACATGGCCATTCTTCAGCGGCAGCTTGTGCTGCGACTGGAACGAGCTCATCCAGGCGCCGGAACGCTTCGAACTGCGGGCGAAGTAATCGCCGAGGAAGAGAGCGACGAGCTTGTCGGAGCGGTCGCGGATCTCGAAGACCCGCACATCGGGATGATAGGCCGGAATGCCCTTCTGCTCGACGGCCTTGATGCCGAAGAGGCGGCCGGCGACATCGAAACAGGCGGCGATGATCTTTTCGAGCTGCAGATAGGGCTTCAGCTCGGTTTCAGAGAAATTGAACTTCCGCGTCCGGATCTTCTCGGCATAGTGCCGCCAGTCCCATGGCATGACCTCATGATTGCGACCTTCCTCGGCGATCAGCCCCGCAATGTCCTTCTCTTCTTCGCCGGCGCGAGCTGCCGCCTTTGCCCACACGGTCATCAGAAGATCGTTCACGGCTTCCGGCGTCTTCGCCATGGTATTGTCGAGCTTGAGTTCGGCAAAATTGGCATAGCCGAGCAGCTTCGCCTTTTCCGCTCTCAGCGCCAGCGTCTCGCGGATGATCTCGCGATTGTCGGTCTTGCCGCCGTTGGCGCCACGCGCCACCCAGGCGCTGAAGGCCTGCTCGCGCAGATCACGGCGTTCGGAAGAGGCCAGGAAAGGTTCGATGATCGAGCGCGACAGGGTGACGGCATATTTGCCGTCTTCGCCACGTTCGCGCGCAGCCGCCGCCATCGCCTCGCGCAGATAATCCGGAAGGCCGGCAAGGTCGGCCTCTTCCGACAAGAGCAGCGCCCAGCTCTTTTCATCCGCCAGCACGTTCTGGCCGAAATGCGCGCCGAGGCCGGCGAGCTTCTCGTTGATGGCCGACAGGCGTTCCTGTTCGGCTTTTGGCAGCTTGGCGCCCGACTTGACGAAGCCCTTCCAGTGCCGCTCCAGCACGCGGGTCTCTTCCAGCGTCAGCCCGAGGGTATAGCGACCTTCCCAGAGAGCGTCGAGGCGGGCAAAGAGCGCCGCATTGGTGCCGATCTTCGAATAATGCCGCGCCATCTTTGGCGCGATCTCGCGCTCCAGCGCCTGGATCGTCTCGTTGGTATGAGCGCCAGCCTTGTTCCAGAACAGCGCCGAGATGCGCGACAGCTCGTCGCCGGCGATTTCGAGTGCCGTCACCGTATTGGCGAAGGTCGGCGCCTCGCCGTTACCGGCAATCGCGTCGATCTCGGTCTCATGCGAGGCAAGCGCCGCATCGAAGGCAGGTGCAAAATCCGTATCCTTCACCGCATCGAAACGCGGCAGCCCCTGATGTCCCGTCCATTCGGTGAGCGCGGGATTGACGGCGGTTTGGGAAGACATGCAGGGCATCCTTTCGACAGACATCTGACCGAAGCACGATATAAGGCTACCCCCGCCGAATTGGTATGGCGAGGGTCGAACAAATTGCTATGACAAGATCAGGCCTTGCGCCAGCCGAGCAGGCCGGGCGTCGCGTGCCAGAGCGCCTGTGCCGCAAAACCCATGAAAAGGACGCCGGAACAGCGCACGATCAGCCGCTCATGCGCACGATAGAAGCGGCGCACAGCGCCCGCACCGATGATGCTGACGAGAATGAGGTCGGCCGTTATGAAGCCGGCGAAGGAGACTACCAGCAACAACGGCAGGGCGCTAAAGGTCAGCGCGCCGGCCGACCCCGCAACAAGCGCGGTAAACGTCGCCAGCGCCACGGGATATCCCTTCGGATTGGTAACGCCGAAGATGAGGCCGCGACGGAACGGGCGGTCGACATTGACGAGCGCCGTGCCGTCACCCTTCGGCTTGGCCGTCACGGCGCTCCAGCCGATCCAGGCAAGATAGAGGCCGCACAGTAAACCGAGCAGATCGAAGACGAAGGTGCCGATGGTCTTAGCGCCGACGATGGCGACCAAGGCGAGCGTCGACCAGACGAGATCGCCAAGCAAATGGCCGCTGACGAAGAATGCGCCGGCCTTGCGCCCCTGTCCGGCACCTATACCAAGCAGCGCCAGAAAGGCCGGGCCAGGAATGAGCACGTAAAAAAGCGCGGCGAGAAAGGCGCCGACAACGAGCGATTGCGTCATGATGAGTGATCCCGCTGGTGATCGCGCGAGAGTAGCAATCTGCGGGACCCGGTCAAGCGGCCGGTCGTTTAAGTCCCAAGAAGCCGTTGTGTTCGTGGGATGAAATCAATAAGAACGTAGTGGGGCCCCAAAAATCAAAGAGCGTAGGTAGGGAAGCGCTTATGAACAGCAGGATTAATACGGACTCACTCGCTTTTCTTGTAAGCGATTGCGCCCGACTGATCAGAGCGGCCTTCGAGCGACGCATTCTTGTCGCCGGGCTCGGGCTGACGGCGGGTGAAGCACGGACGCTGATGCAGGTCGCCGCCATCAATGGCAGCCGCCAGCTCGACATCGCCTTCCGCATGGGGTTGGAGCCGATGACGGTCAGCGCTTTTCTGGACAAGTTGCAGGCACGCGGCCTGATCGAACGCCAGCCCGATCCGCTCGACCGCCGCGCCAAGCGGATCGTGCTTTCGGAAGCTGCCGACGCGAAGCTCAGGCAGATCGACCGGGAAGTCTGCGAAGTCGAACGCAATGCGACGCAGGGCTTCGAGGAGGGTCTTCAAGTGCAACTGCATGATGCGCTATGCGCTTTCCGCAGCAATCTTCAGAAGGCCGAAGCACCCGCGGAAGTCGAACGGGAATTGAGGCCGGTGGATTAATTCCAGGCCGCCATCCCCAAAAGAAAAAAGAAGCCCGCCTCCGGCGACCGGAAGCGGGCTTTCTGCATGTCGTGAATTACTTCGACAGGTTGCGCTTGGCGAGCGTGCGCAGGCGCAGCGCGTTGAGCTTGATGAAGCCGGCTGCGTCCTTCTGGTCGTAGGCGCCCTGGTCGTCTTCGAAAGTGACCAGCTTGTCGGAATAGAGCGACTTCGGGCTTTCGCGGCCGATGACCATGACATTGCCCTTGTAGAGCTTCAGCGTCACTTCGCCTTCGACATGTTCCTGGCTCTTGTCGATGAGCGCCTGCAGCATTTCGCGCTCAGGCGAGAACCAGAAGCCGTAATAGATGAGCTCTGCGTAGCGCGGCATCAGCTCGTCCTTGAGGTGCGCAGCACCGCGATCGAGTGTGATGGATTCGATGGCACGATGGGCTGCGAGCAGGATCGTACCGCCGGGGGTCTCGTAGACGCCGCGCGACTTCATGCCGACGAAACGGTTCTCGACGAGGTCGAGACGGCCGATGCCATTGTCGCGGCCGTAATCGTTCAGCTTCGCAAGCAGGGTTGCCGGGCTCAGGCGCTCGCCATTGATCGAAACGGCATCGCCCTTTTCGAAGCCGACCTTGATGATGGTGGCCTTGTCGGGAGCTGCTTCCGGAGAGATCGTGCGCATGTGCACATATTCAGGCGCTTCCTGGGCCGGATCTTCCAGAACCTTGCCTTCGGAAGAGGAGTGCAGCAGGTTGGCGTCAACGGAGAACGGCGCTTCGCCCTTCTTGTCCTTGGCAACCGGAATCTGGTGCTTCTCTGCGAATTCGAGCAGGTCGGTGCGGCTCTTGAAAGACCAGTCGCGCCAGGGAGCGATGATCTTGATGTCCGGGTTGAGTGCATAGGCCGACAGTTCGAAGCGAACCTGGTCGTTGCCCTTGCCCGTCGCGCCATGCGCGATGGCGTCGGCGCCGGTCTTCTTGGCAATCTCGATCAGATGCTTGGAGATCAGCGGACGGGCGATCGAGGTGCCGAGCAGATAAACGCCTTCATAGACGGCATTGGCACGGAACATCGGGAAGACGAAATCGCGCACGAATTCTTCGCGCACGTCCTCGATATAGATTTCCTTGATGCCGAGCAGTTCGGCCTTCTTGCGCGCCGGCTCCAGCTCTTCGCCCTGGCCGAGATCGGCGGTGAAGGTGACGACTTCCGCACCCAGCTCCGTCTGCAGCCACTTCAGGATAATCGAGGTGTCGAGACCGCCGGAATAGGCGAGGACGACTTTCTTCACGTCTTTATGTGATGCCATGATGAGTTCCGTTTCGAGGCGGACCAGGGGAAAGGCCCGCAAACCTGTATCGCGGAACTTTTAGCGAGATTATCGTGAGGCGCAAGGGGAAGCGCGAACGGGCGCTTCGAAGGATGAGCTCAGAGATGGCTACCAATATTCATCCGCCGATGCAGGATGAGGATGATTGTAACCGTTCGAGCATCGTCTTTATAAACGATGAAATGAGAGCCGGAGACCAACGCAAGATAACCGGGCTTAATGCCATTTATCGTACGACCGCGAGCTGTTCCGGCTATCAACGCGTCACAATGATCGCGAATGGCGAAAATATAACTTTCCGCTTGTTCGCTGCTCCACATTTCCTCGGTGTAATCGTAGATCTGATCGATATCGAGCGTCGCCTTAGGGGAAAAGATCAATCTTTTCATCAACGGTTACGCAGCATTCGCTTCTTTTCGATGAAATTTTCGAAATCAAACTCTTGCGGCTCCCCTGAGGCTTCACCCTCGGCGATCGCAGCTGCAATCGCTTCTCTTTCCGCCCGGCTGCGCAGCAATTTTAGCGCAGCGTCGATGACCTCGCTCGGCGAAGCGTAGTTGCCGTGACTGATCTGTTCGCCGATGAACGCATCCATCTGCTCGTCGATTTCTACGGACACATGCTTTGTCACGCGCGCGGCCTCCGACTGGTTTGACTTGGCTCCCGAAAGTACCATATTCGGCGGCGACCGAACAATGCCTGAGGAGGGCGCCGCTCGTGACCGATATTCAAGACATTTTCAAGAAATCCAATGTTGCCGTCATCACCGGAGGCGCATCCGGCATCGGCTTCGCCGCGGCGAAATATTTCGCTTCGCTTGGCATGAGCGTCGTCATTGCCGATCTCGGCGGCGACCGGCTGGCGCAAGCAAGCGCTGAGCTCAAGACGATTGCAGGCGAAGAGCATGTCATGGCCATCGAAACCGATGTCGCCAGTAAAGACGCGCTGGAAGCTCTGGAACGTGCCGTCCTACAGCGCTTCGGCCGCGTGCATGTGCTGATGAACAATGCCGGCATCGGCCCGGAAACCTCGATCTTCAGCGCCCAGGCGGGATGGGATGCAATCCTCGGCGTCAACCTGCTCGGTGTCATCAACGGCACACGCACCTTCGGGCCGGGCATGCTGGCCCATGGCGAACCCGGCCTGATCATCAACACCGGCTCGAAACAAGGCATCACCACGCCGCCCGGCAACCCTGCCTACAATGTCTCGAAGGCCGGCGTGAAGGTCTTTACCGAAGCGCTGCAGCATGAGCTGCGCAATACGCAAGGCGCGAAGATTTCGGCCCACCTCCTCATTCCCGGCTTCGTCTTCACCGGTCTCACCAAGGGCGAGCGCAAGGAAAAACCCGCCGGCGCCTGGACGCCGGAGCAGACGGTCGATTTCATGGTAGAAAGCCTGAAGCGCGGCGATTTCTACATTCTCTGCCCCGACAATGACGTGGCACGCCCCGTCGACGAACGCCGCATGCTCTGGGCCGCCGGCGATATCGTCGAGAACCGCCCGCCGCTCTCGCGCTGGCACGCCGACTATGCCGATCAATTCAAGGCCTTCCTCGAAAAGAAGGATTGATTTGCAATCCCCCGAAAGCCGGATAAGAAAACGCCAAGTACTATCATCCGGCTTTCGGAGCGACTTTCATGGATTTCATACCCAGCCTGCCGACCCTCCTTGCCTTTTCGGCGGCAAGCCTTCTGCTGGCGATGACGCCCGGCCCCGACATGACGCTGTCGATCAGCCGCGCGCTGGCACAGGGCAAGAAGGCAGCGCTGTTCGTCGTGCTCGGCACGACCCTCGGTGTTGTCGTCCATACCTGCCTAGTGGCCTTTGGCATTTCCGCGCTGATCACGGCCTCGCCCGTTGCCTTCACCGTGCTGAAGACCGGTGGAGCTGCCTATCTGCTGTGGCTTGCGATCCAGGCGATCCGTTTCGGCTCCAGCCTGTCGGTGAAGAAGGTCGACGCCGTGAGCGGAACGCCATTCGCCAACATTTCGAACGGCTTCTGGGTCAATCTCCTGAATCCCAAGGTCATCATCTTCTTCATGACCTTCCTGCCGCAGTTCGTGACCGCCGGCGACCCCGCAGTCACGCACAAGCTGCTCTTCCTCGGCTTCTTCTTCATCGTCATCGGCATGCCGATAAATACACTGGTCGTCCTCGCCGCGGACGGTCTGTCGTCGTGGCTGCAGAGGAACCGCGGCGTGATGCGTGGCCTCGACTACGCCTTTGCCGGCGTCTTTTCGATTTTCGCGGTGAAGATCTTCTTCACTCAGGCTCGTTGATGATCGGATAGCGGCCAGCGATCAACCAGTAAACGGTGGCGCAGGCCGCCCCTAGGAAGGCGAAGCAGACTGCGATCGTGATCAGATTAAGGGTCTGAGGCTTTTCCATAGAGCCGGAAATCAGGATAGACGCCACGGCCGAGAGAACAGCGCCATAGATTGCGTATCCAAACCAGCGGCGGACCCCACGCCATTCCATGATGGGAATAACGACGAGAGATGGCAGAATGCTGACGATCATTGCGGCCTTGGTCATCTCGAAGGTCAGCGCCAGAAGCTCCGGCACTCCGCTCCCCGGCAGAGTATAGGCAGCGACGCAGGCCAATACGAAGCCCATCAGAGCGCAAGCGGCGAGATAGCCCCACATGAGGCGTATCGGCTTGCGCAGTCCAAGGAGCATCGATCTCAATCCTCGCCGTGGTTGGCGATCATCATTGCTTCGAAAGCCAATCGCTCCGTCTTGCGCATGCGCTCGGATTCCGACTTCAGCTGGCCGCAGGCGGCGAGAATATCACGCCCGCGCGGCGTGCGGATCGGCGAGGCGTAGCCGGCCGAGTTGATGAAATCGGCGAACTTCTCGATCTGCTCCCAGTCGGAACATTGGTAGTTCGTGCCGGGCCAGGGGTTGAAGGGGATCAGGTTTATCTTGGCCGGAATGCCCTTCAGGAGCTGGATCAGGCCCTTGGCGTCTTCGAGGCTGTCGTTGACGCCCTTCAGCATCACATATTCGAAAGTGATGCGCCGCGCATTCGACAGACCCGGATAGGCGCGGCAAGCGTCCATCAGTTCCTTCAGCGGATACTTCTTGTTGATCGGCACCAGCATGTCGCGCAGATCGTCTCGCACCGCATGCAGCGAAATCGCCAGCATCACGCCGATCTCATCGCCGGTGCGATAGATTTCCGACACGACACCGGAGGTCGAAAGGGTGATGCGCCGCTTCGAAAGAGAAAGGCCGTCGCCATCGGAGGCGATCAGCAGCGCTGTTTTCACACTCTCGAAATTATAGAGCGGTTCGCCCATGCCCATCATGACGATGTTGCTGACCTTGCGTCCCTCAGCCGGCATGATCGTACCCTGCGGTGCTTCACGATCCGGAAAATCGCCGAGACGATCGCGCGCCAGCAACAGCTGCGAGAGGATCTCCTCCGCCGTCAGGTTGCGCACCAGGCGCTGCGTACCGGTATGACAGAAGGAACAGGTGAGCGAACAGCCGACCTGGCTGGAAATGCAGAGCGTGCCGCGCCCTTCCTCGGGAATATAGACGCTTTCGACCTCGACGGGACGGCCGGCGCCCCGCGGCGGAAAGCGCAGCAGCCATTTGCGCGTGCCGTCATTGGAGACCTGCTCCTCGACGATTTCGGGACGCGCGATCGTGAAATGCGTCTTCAGCATTTCGCGCATGTCCTTCGACACGTTGGCCATCGCATCGAAATCGGAGACGCCGCGCACGTAGATCCAGTTCCAGAGCTGGCTGACGCGCATCTTGATCTGCTTGTCGGCAACGCCCTTTTCCCTGAGGGCTGCGCCCATCTCTTCGCGCGTCAGGCCGATCAGCGACGGCTTCGGCGAAAGCTCGACCGGCTGCGACACGGGCATCGGCTTGAGCCTGGAGGGGGTTATGACATCGGTGGCGGACATAGGATCGTTCCAACGGTTCACATCGGCGATGCCGCAAAAGCTGACGAAAGCTGCGGATGCGGGCAAGGCACGGAAATCTGAAGATTCATGCGGTGGCGGGGCAAGCTGTCTGCCGCACACCTATCGTTGGCGCGGCCTTTAGCATTAATTTCCGCTCGCGTCATCCCTTTCCCTCAAAAGCGAAGATCGGCCCTCAAAAGCAAAAGGCCGGTCGACATGACCGGCCTTGTTCATTGCGGTCGCGGCAACGGGAGGATCACATTACCGTGATCCCTCGGCCCTCGATCTTATTTGCAGTTTTCGATCTGCTTCAGCGCGGCACTGACGCCCTTCAGCGAATAGACGTAGGAGGTGGCGGTACCCTTCTTGGAAGTTGCCGAAACCTTCAGCGAATGGCCGGACTTCAGCGCGGCGACGAGTGCGGGCTCCTGCGCGGCGTTCTCGACCCAGGCGGCCTTGTCCTTGGTGAACATCACGAAGGTCTTGTTGTCGATGACGACGTTGACCTTGGAGTTGTCCTTGAGAGGATAGCCCATCATCGCCTGCGGTTCATAGGAGATGTTCTGGCCCGGGCGCTGCGACACGATGAAGAAATTGTCGCCATGGTCGATGCCCGTCGGTGGCGCCTTGGTCGTCGGCACGGAAAGAACATAACATACCTTGCCGCCGGCGGACTGGTAAGAATACGCGCCCCAGGCGTCGAACTGCTGAATGCGCGTGGGAGCCGCCGGCGCTGCGGCTGCCGCGGCCGGTGCCTGCTGCGTCTGCTTCTGCTTCTTGGTCTGCGCGGACGCGATGCCGGTTCCGGCCAGAACGAGCGAGAGGGCGATTGCGAAGCTTTTTACAAACATGGTTTCCTGCCGATTTCTTGCGGTCCAGAGCTCATGGCGATTCGATTGACGCACGCCTATGCTCGTGAGCTGCCTTATTTTGACTTTATTCAGGTTACCAAACCGTCAACGGAGCACCGCCCGCCACTGGCTCCGTGTCATTTCAACTCAGGTATCGCACGAAGTTTGAAAGGCACAAGAAGGAATTGGAAAACCCGGATGGTGGAGTACCACCCAACGGATTCGATTTAAGACAGAAAGATTCAGGCAAGAATTTGACCTCGCTAAAATCAGAGGAGCCTCATAAAGCGCTGGAAAGCCGAGAGGATTCCGATTGACCATACAAAGCGGCCATCAAGCCGTCTTCATGGCCTCAGGCTCGTTCTCGAGAGCCCGGTCGGCAGCATCGTAATGTTCCTGACGGATATGGCCCCTGATCATGCTGAAGGCGAGCGTGAGCACCGCGACATCATCTGAATAGCCGATGACGGCAAAGAAATCGGGAATGATGTCGACGGGCATGACGAAATAGCCGAGTGCGGCCAGCAATATGCCGCGAACGCGGGTCGGCGTCTGCGGGTCGAGCGCGCAATAGAAGGCGGCTACGACGTCACGCGAGAACGGGATATGGCGAGCCGCCTTCCGCAAGGTCGGCCAGAATTTTCTGCGCACCGATTTCTCCTGCTCTTTTTGGGTCTCTTCGTCACCAGGCATCAGGATTTCCCCGTACTTGATGTCATCCATTCCATTCACCTCTAACAAGGCCCGTCTCCCGGGCCGTGTAAACATATGGTGATCGTCTCAGGCGATTCAATCGATCCGGCGCGCAGCCGCCTTTTCCATCGCCTTGGCCAGTTTGACGTCATGGTCGGTCAGGCCGCCGACATCATGCGTCGTCAGCTTCACCTCGACGCGGGAATAGACGTTGAACCATTCCGGGTGATGGTTGAATTTTTCGGCGGCAAGGGCGGATTCCGCCATGAAGCCGAAGGCCTCGACGAAGTTGCGGAACTTGAAGGTCTTGGAAATCGAAAGCCCGTCGGCCGCAAGCACCCAGCCTCCGAGTTCTGCAAGATTTTCATCGATTGCCGCGCGGTCCAGCTTCTCGTATTTCATGGCAAGTCACTCCTCTCTAGCGGTGAAACGATAGCATGGATCGTCACAGGGTTCTTTTCGTCTGCGCCGGCAATATCTGCCGGTCGCCCCTCGCCGAAGGCATATTCAGGCATCTGGCGAACGAAGCCGGCCCCGCGGGCGAATTCGAGATTGATTCGGCCGGCACCGGCGGCTGGCATCAGGGAGAACGCCCGGATCGCCGTTCGATTGCGGTTGCCGCCGGCCACGGAATCGATATTTCAGCCCAGCGCGCCCGCCGCATCGAGCCGGCCGATTTCGGCAGGTTCGATCTGATCCTGGCAATGGATCAAGACAATTTGAAGAACTTGCGCAAGACGGCGCCCGCCGATGCCCTCGGCAAGCTGCATCTCTTCAATGCCCTTGCGCTTGGCAGCAACAAGGATATCCCCGATCCCTATTATGGCGACCGCGAGGATTTCGAAGCTGTCTATACCATGCTCTTGGCCGGCTGCAGCGCGTTGTTGCCCAAGGCCGGGAACGTGCTGCGGGGCTCGTGAAGCGGGAAGATCTCTTCGGTGAGATACGGGCCGCCACCGACCGATTCGCGCGAGGACAGAAGCACGAAGCGCCCCACCGTGAACGGCGCGGTATAGAAATTGCCGCGGCCGGACAGGTAGTGGACGACATCGTCGACCCGCGAGGACTTCAGCCTGGCGAGCGTCACGTGCGGCGTGAACTTGCGCGGATCAGGCTGCAGGCCGATACGCTGGCAGATGCGCTCGATCTCGCCTTGCAGAGCGAACATGTCCGGTGTCTGCGAGACCCCGGCCCAGACCGAATGCGGTTTCTTGGAGCCGAAGGAACCGATGCCCTCCAGCCGAAGCTGGAATTCAGGTCGATCTATCCGGTCCAGACGGTCGACGATCTCATCCGCCGTGCGGCCATCGACATCGCCGATGAAGCGCAAGGTAATGTGATAATTTTCAACGTCGATCCACCTGGCTCCCGGGAGACCACCGCGCAACAATGACAGGCTCATGGCCGCATTGCGCGGAATTTCGAGGGCGGTAAAAAGTCTCGGCATAACGAGCACTCCCCGAATCTCTTGCAGGTATAGGTAGGGAATCACGCATTTGCAGTCGGTGCAAGCATCTATTTCGCACCTGCGTCAATCATCCCTACAAAACTCATAACAGCCGGCAACATATGCTCGACCATCACATCGACCCCCTTGGGGTTCGGATGCATCCCGTCCGAGAGTTGCAGATCGGCATGCGTTGCCACACCGTCGAGGAAAAACGGGTAGAGCGAAAGCTGGTATTTGTCGGCCAGGCGCTTGTAGATCGGATTGAATTTCTCGGCGTAGTCGCCCCCCATGTTCGGCGGTGCCAGCATGCCGACGAGAAGGATCGGGATCTTTCTGTCCTTCAACCGCTCGATCATCGTTTCCAGGTTCTTTTCCGTCTGTTCCGGCGGAATGCCACGCAGCGCGTCGTTGGCGCCGAGTTCCAAGATCACGCCATCGGTGCCGTCTTGCACCGACCAGTCGATGCGCGAAAGCCCGCCCGACGTCGTATCGCCGGAAACGCCGGCATCGGCAACGGCGATATCGAGCCCCTTGGCCTTCAGCGCCGCCTCAAGCTTGGCGGGAAAACCATCGCCGGGCGGCAGCTGATAGCCAGCCATCAAGCTGTCGCCGAAGCCGACCAGCTGGATCGTTCGTGCATCAGCAGCATGAACCGCGCCAAACAAAAGACCGAAAGTGATGACAGCGAATTGAAGCACAGCAACTTTAAAACCCATGATCCATTCCCTAAATTCGCTGCTCGGGCCAGTCGCGCCCGCCATTGTCTCTGATGTTCTCTGATATATAGGGCGTTCGCATTGGCAAAAACCATCATTGAGCTGAAGAAGGCGGATTTGACGCTCGGCAACGCCGCCGCCTCGGTCCATGTGCTGAAGGGCATCGATCTCACCGTCATGGAGGGTGAGGCCGTCGGGATCGTCGGTCCGTCCGGCTCCGGCAAGTCCACGCTGCTGATGGTGCTGGCCGGCCTCGAAAAACTCGACAGCGGCGAACTTCTGATCCGCGACACGCCGCTGCATAGCCTGAGCGAAGATCGCATCGCCGATTTCCGCGGCCGCAACATCGGCATCGTCTTCCAGTCCTTCCACCTGATCGCCAATATGACGGCGCTCGAAAATGTCGCCGTGCCGCTGGAGCTTGCCAATGTCCGCGATGCCTTCGACATCGCCAGGCGCGAGCTGGAAGCGGTAGGACTGGGCGAAAGGCTCAATCACTATCCCGGACAGCTCTCCGGCGGCGAGCAGCAGCGTGTGGCGATCGCCCGCGCGCTGGCACCCTCGCCGGCCGTTCTGATCGCCGACGAACCCACGGGCAATCTCGACACCGATACCGGCCGGCAGATCGCCGACCTGCTCTTCGCCCAGCAGGCCGAGCGCGGCACGACCATGCTGCTCGTAACCCACGATCCCGCTCTTGCCGCCCGCTGCTCGCGCCAGATCCGCGTCCGCTCGGGCGAAATCGAGAATGACAGCGCCCGTGCCCGTACCAGCCAGGCGGCGATGGCATGAGCACGGCGGGATTGCGCCTGCCTCTCGCCTTCCGCCTTGCCCTGCGCGAGTTGCGCGGCGGCCTCGGCGGCTTCTACATCTTCCTCGCCTGTATCGCGCTCGGCACCGGCGCGATCGCCGCCGTCAACTCGGTCTCCCGCTCGATCACGGACGCGATTTCGACGCAGGGACAGTCATTGCTGTCTGGCGACGTTCGTTTCGAGCTGCGCAATCGCGAGGCGACCCCCGAGGAACTGGCCTATCTTCAGGGCCTCGGCAAGCTGTCTCGCTCCACCAATCTGCGCTCCATGTCCCGCCTGCCCGATGGCTCCGACCAAGCGCTGGTCGAGGTCAAGGCAGTCGATGATGCCTATCCGCTCTACGGCACCTTCGAGGCCGATCCGAATGAGCCGCTCTCGACCCTGCTGGCCGTCAAGGACGGCACCTATGGCGCGGTCGTTGCGCCCTTGTTGCTTGAGCGCCTGAACCTGAAGGTCGGCGGCGATCTGCTGCTGGGCAACGCCAAACTGCGCATTGCCGGCACCATCACCACGGAGCCGGATGCCGTCTCCGAAGGCTTCGGTTTTGCGCCGCGCCTGCTCACCAGCCGCGATGCCCTGACCGCCTCCGGCCTGATTACAACAGGCAGCCTCGTCGAACAGGCCTA
Source organism: Martinezella hainanensis (assembly GCF_900094555.1). GTDB lineage: Bacteria > Pseudomonadota > Alphaproteobacteria > Rhizobiales > Rhizobiaceae > Rhizobium > Rhizobium hainanense. The sequence continues at coordinate 458,517 of NZ_FMAC01000004.1, read as the reverse complement.
TCGAATCCGCATGGATAATCCGGCCGCCGGCCTGCGCAACATCAGCGACCGCGCCAATGCCGCTTTCCCGCAGGCAGGCTGGTCGATCCGCACCAGTGACCGCGCCGCGCCCCAGCTTGCAGACAATGTCACCCGCTTCTCGCAGTTCCTGACGCTCGTCGGCTTGGCCGCCCTGATCGTCGGCGGCGTCGGTGTCGCCAACGCCGTGCGCGCCTTTCTCGATTCCAAGCGCACGACCATCGCCACCTTCAAGTGCCTGGGCGCGCCGGCTTTCGTCGTGGTGCTGATCTATCTGATCCAGATCGCCATCATCGCGCTTGCCGGCATCGTGGTCGGCCTCGTGCTCGGCGCCATAGCACCCATGATCGCTTCCCAGTTCATGGCCGAGTTCCTGCCGATTTCGACGGCGCCTCGGCTCTATCCCGGCGCGCTGACGCTTGCCGCCCTGTTCGGCCTGCTGACGACACTCGCCTTTGCCATTCCGCCGCTCGGCCATGCCCGCGAGGTGCCGGCAACGGCGCTGTTCCGCGAGCAGGGCTTCGAGGCGCGTCGCCTGCCCGGCTGGCCCTACCTGCTCGCCGCCGGCGTGCTGATGGCAGCCCTTGCCGCCTTGGCGATCGTCACCGCCTATGACCGCTTCATTGCGATTGTCTTTGTCGTGTCGATCGCTGGAGCTTTCGTCGTGTTGCGCGCCGTTGCCGCCCTGCTCTCCTGGCTTGCCCGCCGCAGCCCACGCGTGAGCTCGCCGGCCCTGCGTCTGGCGATCGGCAACATCCACCGGCCGGGCGCGCTGACCTCATCCGTCGTGCTGTCGCTCGGCCTCGGCCTGGCGCTCCTGGTGACCTTGACGCTGATCGACGGCAACATGCGCCGCGAGTTGATGGGCCGCATGAGCGAGCAGGCGCCGAACTTCTTCTTCGTCGATATCCAGGGGCCGGAGCTGGAAGGCTTCCGCAAGATCGTCCTCGACATCGACCCTAAGGGCAAGCTCGTCGAGGCACCGATGCTGCGCGGTCGGATCGTCGCCTTCAACGGCGAGGATGTTACCAAGATGAAGGTGCCGGCTGCCGGCCAATGGGTCCTGCGCGGCGATCGCGGCATCACCTATGCCGATACAGTGCCGGAAAACGCCTCGGTCACGGAAGGCAAATGGTGGGACAAGGACTATAGTGGCGAACCGCTGGTCTCCTTCTCCGAAGAGGAAGGCAAGGCGCTCGGCTTGAAGCTCGGCGACAAGGTCACCGTCAACGTGCTCGGCCGCAACGTCACCGCCAAGATCGCCAGCTTCCGCAAGGTGCAATGGCAGTCGCTGTCGATCAATTTCGTGATGATCTTCTCGCCCAATACCTTCAAGGGCGCGCCGCACGCCTGGCTGGCGACCCTGACCGACACATCGGCCACCTCCGAGCAGGAAGCAACGATCCTCCGGAAAGTCACCAACACCTACCCGACCATCACCAGCGTCCGCGTCAAGGATGCGCTCGACGTCGTCAACACGCTGGTCGGGCAGCTCGCGACCGCCATCCGCTCCGCTGCTTCGGTGGCGTTGATCGCCTCCGTGCTGGTGCTGGCCGGGGCGCTCGCCGCCGGCAACCGCGCCCGCACGCACGATGCGGTCATCCTCAAGACGCTCGGCGCGACGCGGGCGACGCTGATCCGCGCCTTCAGCTACGAATATCTGATCCTCGGCGCCGCAACCGCCGTCTTCGCACTGATCGCCGGGGCGGCATCCGCCTGGTATATCGTCAGCCGCATCATGCACCTGCCCTCGGCCTTCCTGCCCGATGTCGCCTTCTCAACCCTGATTATCGCTCTGGTGCTGACAGTGGGTATCGGCCTGATCGGCACCTCGCGCATCCTCGGCCAGAAAGCCGCCCCGGTTCTGCGCGAACTCTGATTCGTTCCCGGGATCGGCGGAAAGCCTCCCAAACGGCGCGATATTACAGCGATTTAACATCGGCCCTGCCGCTAGACCCTTGTCTACAAGGCTTGAAAGCCTCATATTCTGTGCAGGCATGCTGGAGCTCCGCAGCGGCGCCTGGGTCCGAGAGACCCGACACCGTACTCACATCGGAGCTTAAAAGAGGAAAACATGGCTGACTTTCGCAATTACCAAAACCGGGCGCAGAGCGGTGCGCAATCCGGTGCGATGATAGACGAGGGCCTTCGAGCCTACATGCTCAAGGTCTATAACCTGATGGCGCTGGGTCTGGCGATCACGGGTGTTGCCGCCTATCTCTCCTTCTCGCTCGCTTTCGCAAACGGACAGATCACGGCCTTCGGCCAGGCGATCTATCTGAGCCCGCTGAAGTGGGTGGTCATTCTCGCCCCGCTGGCGATGGTCTTCTTCCTGAGCTTCAGGATTAACCGCATGAGCGTGGCCGCCGCGACGACGACCTTCTGGGTCTACGCCGCGCTGGTGGGCCTGTCGCTGTCGTCGATCTTCATCATCTACACCGGCCAGAGCGTCGTGCAGACCTTCTTCGTGACCGCCGCCTCCTTCGGCGCGCTGTCGCTCTACGGCTACACGACGAAGCGTGACCTGTCGGCGATGGGCTCGTTCCTGATGATGGGCCTCTTCGGCCTGATCATCGCGACGCTCGTCAACATCTTCCTGGCTTCCTCCGCCCTGCAGTTCGCGATCTCGGTGATCGGCGTGCTGATCTTCGCAGGCCTTACCGCCTACGATACGCAGCGGATCAAGGAAATGTACTACACCGCCGACGATGCGACCGTCGCCGGCCGCAAGGCGATCATGGGCGCTTTGTCGCTCTACCTCGACTTCATCAACCTGTTCATGTTCCTGCTGCAATTCATGGGCAATCGCCGTTAATCGCAGCGCATGAAATGAGCAACGGAAAGGCGGCTTCGGCCGCCTTTTTTATTTGCCTGGCCACAGGCGCTACGGTTTGATAGCTGCCATCGCAAATCACAGATCAGGCAGCAAGAAACACATGTCCGTCAGCCTCCGCAGCGCTACCGCAGACGACCTTCCCTATATCACAGCAATCTATCGCGACTCCGTGCTGAATGGCACGGCAAGCTATGAGATCACGCCACCGAGCCAGGAAGAAATGGCAGCGCGTTTCCAGGCGATCCGTGACAAGGGCTATCCCTATCTCGTCGCAGAAGACGAAGCCGGCACGTTTCTCGGCTATGCCTATGCCTCATCGTTCCGCACGCGGCCGGCCTATCGCTGGATGGTGGAGGATTCGATCTATTTGGCACCGGAGGCCCGAGGGCGCGGCGTCGGCAGGCTGCTGCTCGATGCCTTGATTGAAAGCTGCCAGACGCTCGGCTTCCGCCAGATGATCGCCGTCATCGGTGGCGCCCATCCCGCCTCCGTCGCCGTACATCGCGCCGCGGGCTTCACCGAAACCGGCCTGTTGAAAGGCACCGGCTACAAGCACGGCCGATGGCTGGATACGATGCTGATGCAGAAGGCATTAGGTGAGGGCACCAACACCGATCCGGATCCGTCGGTTTATCCGGGGACGTTGTTTGGGGGGTAAGATCTACCTACTGGTCGAGCCTCAAATACCCCCTCTGTCCCTTCGGGACATCTCCCCCACAAGGGGGGAGATCGTTGGGAGTTTGACGCGCGTTGCTTGCAAGACAAGAGACCACAATTTCAACAGGCCCGATGCTCGCTTGAGATCAGGGAGTGACCCAGGTTACCAATCTCCCCCCTTGTGGGGGAGATGTCAGCGAAGCTGACAGAGGGGGGTGCCGCACTCTCCGCGTGATACATAGCCAATAGGCGCGAAACTATTTCTCCACCAGCTTCAGCTGCTTGTCGAACACCTTCAGAACTTGGCTCAGGTCATGGCCGCGCTTCAGGATCATGCCGCTGGTATTGACGACTGAAAAGGCGCCCTGCTTGGCCGAAAGCTTTGGATTCTTTTCGATGCGGAAGAGCGGCATCTCGCCGGAGCGCTTGAAGACGGAGAAAACCGCCTTGTCCTTCAAATGGTCGATGGCATAGTCGCGCCACTCGCCCTCGCCGACCATGCGGCCATAGATCCAGAGAATCGCATCCAGCTCCCGGCGATGAAAGGTCACCGGTAACGGGTCTTTGCTCTGTTTGTATTCTCTGAGATCAACGACGACGGATGAATTGGTATCGACGGAACGGCTTTCACCGTGTCTCAAATCCGGCTGATCAGTCATCAATCCCCCAGGGGCTATCTCATGACAGGAGAATGACAGTTTGCCTCAGCCGCATCAAATTGCAAGACGGCTGACGGCTCACAATTTCTTTCCCAGGTCCCAAAGCACCTCGTCAGTGCCGCATTTCAGCCAAAACGACGCCCAATTTACAGGAAGTATAGAGGGCCGTTTGGCGCCGCCGCGTCAAACGGCCCGGCCGGGGCGCATCGATTAAACCCCAGCCCCGAATGCGTCCTCGCCGGGCACCTCCCCTTTTTGGCACAGGCCAAAATAGGGACCTTTTTGACCTGAGCCGAAATGCAAGGTCTCCGGCAAAGCTGGAAAAGCCGCTCAGCCGTCTGAGCCAACAGTCAAAACAGTGGCCCCGAGAATGGCAGCCGGATCGCCCGAAGGCGTCGAAGACTGCAAGAGGACGGCAAGGCCTCTTCGGCCGGCCTTATCCAGCACATTGGACGGCAGCACGAGGCTCATGGCCTTGCCATCCCACATGCCCACCGTCTGGACATCCGATACCGCGTGCATATAGGCGATCTGCTGACCGGTATTCTCGCCACCCTTCGGCGCCACCATCTGTTCCTTGTCGAAATAGACGATGACGACATTGGCTTTGCCCTGGCCCGCTCCGATCTTGATCTCAAGCTCGTCGCCCTTCATGGCGGCATTCACCGGAACCGTCAGCCCCTCCCCAAGACGCTGAAAGTCATCGATCTTGACGTTGATGGCGTTGAGGTCGGCGCCGTTCATATGATCGCGGCCATTGACGATCGCCTGCGGCGTATAGACGCCGCTGCGCCCCATCGTGCGGGCATAGGCATATTGGCGCGCCGTGTTGTCTTTGGACGCCATCGTATCGTTCCAGCCGAGATAGTTCCAGTAGTCGACGTGATAGGCGAGTGCCACGACATTGCCCTGGCGGATCAGCTTGCGGAAGGCCGCATCGGCCGGAGGACAGGAGGCGCAGCCCTGCGAGGTGAAGAGCTCGACGACGCCCTTGATCTTCGCCGCTTCCTGCGCATGCAGCGAACTTGCGAGCGCGATGCCTGCCAGAAGTGGAACCAAAAATCGAAGGCGCATTTCTATCTTACCTCTGCATCCAATCTTGAGCACCGTCTGCCTACACGGGCTCCGAAACACTCGCGCTTCTTGCGGCGATCAGGCCATATCAAGCCCGAAAAATCTGAAACAAGAGATAATAGTTTAGCACGATGACGCAAAGTCACGATGGGGTGAGGCCGTAGTGAGCTCGAGGGCCTGCCGTACACATCACCGTGAAAAACAGGAGGCCGCCGGAAGAGTTTTCCGGCGGCCTCCAGGAATGGCGTTTAAAACCTATCAGGCAGCGAGATCGCGCAGAACAGTCTGCAGGATGCCGCCATTGTTGACGTAGACGACCTCATCCAGCGTATCGATACGGCAGATGATCGGGATGTCGCGAACCGTGCCGTCACCATAGGTGACCTTGGCGATCTTGCGCTCGCGCGGCTTGATATCAGCCAGACCTTCAATGGTGACGAGCTCGTCACCCTTCAGGCCGAGGCTTGCCCAGGTGGTGCCGTCCTCGAAGACAAACGGGATGACGCCCATGCCGACGAGGTTCGAACGGTGGATACGCTCGAAGGACTGAGCGATCACGGCGCGTACGCCGAGCAGGTTCGTGCCCTTGGCAGCCCAGTCGCGCGAGGAGCCGTTGCCGTATTCGACACCGGCGAAGATGACGAGCGGAACGCCCTCTGCCTTGTACTGCATGGCCGCATCGTAGATCGACGTCTCTTCCTTGGACGGATAATGGATGGTGTAGCCACCTTCCTTGCCGTTCGGGCCGAGCATGTGATTGCGGATGCGGATGTTGGCGAAGGTGCCGCGCATCATGACTTCATGGTTGCCGCGGCGCGTGCCGTACTGGTTGAAGTCGGCAACGCCGACGCCATGACCGATGAGGTACGAACCGGCCGGCGAGGCAGCCTTGATCGAACCGGCCGGGGAAATGTGGTCGGTGGTGATCTTGTCGCCGAAGAGACCGAGAACGCGAGCGCCCTTGATGTCGGAAACGCCGGCGCCCTTCTTGCCCATGCCCACGAAGTAAGGCGGGTTCTGAACGTAGGTCGAGTTGTCGTCCCAGGCATAGGTCTGGCCCGGAGGAACCTGCACGGCCTGCCAGTTGGCATCGCCCTTGAAGACGTCGGCATACTTGCTCTCGTAGAGCTCGCGCGTGACGTACTTCTGGATGAACTCCTGAACCTCATGCGAGGTCGGCCAGATGTCCTTGAGGTAGACCGGCTTGCCGTTCTGGTCCTCGCCGATCGGCTCCTTGGTCAGGTCGAGCTGCACAGAGCCTGCGAGCGCGTAGGCGACGACGAGCGGCGGGGACGCCAGGTAGTTGGCCTGGACGTCGGGCGAGATACGGCCTTCGAAGTTGCGGTTGCCCGAGAGCACGCCCGATACGATCAGGCCCTTGTCGTTGATCGTCTTCGAGATCGGCGCCGGCAGCGGGCCGGAGTTGCCGATGCAGGTGGTGCAGCCGAAACCGACCAGGTTGAAGCCGAGCTTGTCGAGATCGGCCTGGAGGCCGGACTTGGCGAGGTATTCGCCGACGACCTGCGATCCCGGTGCCAGCGAGGTCTTGACCCACGGCTTGGTCTTCAGGCCCTTGGCAACGGCGTTGCGGGCGAGAAGGCCGGCTGCGATCAGCACCGACGGGTTGGAGGTGTTGGTGCAGGAGGTGATGGCAGCGATGGCAACGTCGCCATGGCCGATATCGAAATCCGTGCCTTCGACCGCATAGCGGTTGGAGAGCTGGCCGGGCTTCTTGTATTCGGTTTCGAGCGAGGTTGCGAAGCCGGAAGCAATGTTTTCCAGCGCGATACGGCCTTCCGGACGCTTCGGGCCAGCCATCGACGGCACGACGTCGTTAAGGTCGAGCTCCAGCGTGTCGGTGAAGACGAGGTCGGAACCGTCATTGTCGCGCCACATCCCTTGAGCCTTGGAATAGGCTTCGACGAGCGCGATACGATCCTTGGCGCGGCCGGACATGTTGAGGTAGTTCAGCGTTTCCTTGTCGACCGGGAAGAAGCCGCAGGTCGCGCCGTATTCCGGACCCATGTTGCCGATAGTGGCACGGTCGGCGAGCGGCATGTTGTCGAGGCCGGGGCCAAAGAATTCGACGAACTTGGAAACCACGCCCTTCTTGCGCAGCATCTGCACGACGGTCAGCACGAGGTCGGTCGCGGTAACGCCTTCCTTGAGCTTGCCGGTCAGCTTGAAGCCGATCACCTCAGGCAGCAGCATGGAGACCGGCTGGCCGAGCATGGCGGCTTCAGCTTCGATACCGCCGACACCCCAGCCGAGAACGCCAAGGCCGTTGATCATCGTCGTGTGCGAATCGGTGCCGACGCAGGTGTCGGGATAGGCGATCGTTTCGCCGTCTTCTTCCTTGGTCCAGACGGTCTGGCCGAGGTATTCGAGATTCACCTGGTGACAGATGCCGGTACCGGGAGGAACGACGCGGAAGTTCTTGAATGCCTGCTGGCCCCACTTCAGGAAGCGGTAGCGCTCGCCGTTGCGCTGGTATTCCAGCTCGACGTTCTTGGCGAAAGCCTGCGGCGTGCCGAATTCGTCGACGATGACGGAGTGGTCGATGACGAGGTCGACGGGAACGAGCGGGTTGATCTTTTCCGGATCGCCGCCGAGCGAGACCATCGCGTCACGCATGGCAGCAAGGTCGACAACGGCCGGAACGCCGGTGAAGTCCTGCATCAGCACGCGCGCCGGGCGGTAGGCGATTTCGTTCTCGACGGTGCCCTTGTTGGTCAGCCATTCGGCGACGGCAAGGATATGTTCCTTGGTGACCGACTGCCCGTCTTCAAAACGCAGCAGGTTTTCCAGAAGCACCTTCATGGAGTAAGGCAGCTTGGAAACGCCGGGCAGACCATTCGCCTCAGCCTTGGGCAGGCTGAAATAGACGTAGTCTTTCCCGCCCACGGTCAACGTGGAACGACAATTGAAACTGTCAAGAGATTTAGACACGAGATACCCCGTTTCTGATAGCCAACACAGTCGTGCGAACGCCTATGCACTTTATGCACATCAGGATGCGGGTACGGCCATTTCCGCTGTCCGCACGTAAGGCAGAAAACCTTAAGTTCGGCGCAAGGATGAAATTCACGCCGACCGCTGGCGTGGTTGCAGGTCTTATAGATAATTTCGTAAAGACTTGCCAGAGTGACAAGATGCAAATTTGGACAATTTTTTGCGCACTGCGGCAAAGACAATAGGGAAAGCCTGAGCGAATGCATCTAAGCGCTGAAAATCTGGCGGCAAGGCGGGGCGAAGACCTGATTTTCTTGAATGTTTCCTTCAACTTGGCAGGTGGCGACGCCTTCGTTCTGACTGGCCGCAACGGGTCGGGAAAGTCAACGCTTCTGCGCGTTGTGGCGGGCCTTCTCAGGCCGGAAAAAGGCCGTGTCACATTCACCGGAAACGATGGCGAATCCGGCCGGCCGGCCGGCGAAGCCAGCCACTATCTCGGCCACCGCAATGCGATGAAATCCGAACTGACAGTCGCGGAAAATCTGACCTTCTGGAAAACCTTCCTCGGCGACATGGCAGGCGGCCGCGGCCTTGATATCGATGAAGCCGTCGACGCCGTCGGCCTTGCCGGCATCACGCATTTGCCCTTCGGCTACCTCTCCGCCGGCCAGCAGCGCCGAATCGCTTTCGCCAAACTTCTGGTCGCCCACCGCCCCATCTGGATCCTCGACGAACCGACGGCAGCGCTGGACAGTTCGGCCGACCAGCTTTTCGCCGATCTCATCACCGCACATCAGAAGACCGGCGGCATCGTTCTTGCTGCGACGCACCAGCCGCTGGGATTGGAGAATGTGCAGGAAATGCGGATGACGGGGTTTGCCAGGGTGAGTGAGGGGATATGGGGGTGAGTTCGATGCTTTTGCCTACGCCGCACCTTCAATACCCCCCTCTGTCCCTTTGGGACATCTCCCCCACAAGGGGGGAGATTGTTGGGAGTTCGCCGCGCCTGCTTGCAAAACCAGGAGGTCCAACTTCTGCTTCCACGGATTCGATGTTAGCTCGGGGCATGCGCGCACCACAAGTCACCAATCTCCCCCCTTGCGGGGGAGATGTCGCGACAGCGACAGAGGGGGGTATCCCGGCTATCTCTCAGCATGAAAGAGTCTCCCCATGACCGCCCTCTTCCTCCGCGACCTCAGACTTTCGGTGCGCGCCGGCGGCGGGGCGTTGATCGGCATCCTCTTCTTCCTCACCGTCGTCGCCGTCATTCCCTTCGGAGTCGGCCCCGATCTCAAGCTCCTTTCGCGCATCGGCCCGGCCATCGTCTGGATCGGCGCACTGCTCGCGAGCCTCCTCGGCCTCGACCGACTGTTCCAGGCCGAACGTGACGACGGCTCGCTCGATCTGCTCGTGATGCAGGAAACACCGCTGGTGCTGACGGTCTTCATCAAATGCGCAGCGCATTGGGTGGCGACAGGCCTGCCCCTCGTCATCGCCTCGCCGCTGCTTGGCCTCTTTATGAATATGAACGAGACGGCGATCGGTGCTACAGCGCTCACCCTGCTCGTCGGCTCGCCAGCGATCACCTTCATCGGCGCGGTCGGTGCCGCCGTTGCCGTGGCGCTGCCGCGCGGCGGGCTGCTGGTCTCCATTCTCGTGCTGCCGCTGACCATCCCGGTGCTGATCTTCGGCGTCAGCGCCACCTATGCCGCCGTCGAAGGACCGCAGCCCTTCCTGCCGCCGTTCCTGATCCTGATCGCGCTTACCCTGTTCTTCGCCGTCATCGGCCCGGCCGCTGCCGCCCTTGCCTTGCGGAACACGACTGATTGATCAGAGCAATTCCAGGAAAAGTGCGAAGCGGTTTTCCGTCCGGAATTGCGTAATAACAAAAGGGTAGAGCGTTTTCGCGTTTCGAAGAAAAGCGGAAGGGCTCTAACGAAGATACTGTTTCGTCGATCTGAGACAATGCGGTCGATTGCCGGAAAAGCCATATCGGGTTAAACAAGCCGCATGAGCGATATCAGCCCTGCGATCAGCCGTTTTTCCGACCTCGCCAACCCCACGCGGTTTCTGGCCTTTTCGGCGCGTCTCATTCCTTGGCTGGCTGTCATCTCGGCCGTGCTTTTCGCAATCGGCCTCTATCTGTCCTTTACGACTGAGGGCGATTACCAGCAGGGCGATACCGTCCGCATCATGTATATCCACGTGCCCTCGGCCTGGCTGTCGATGATGTGCTACACGATCATGAGCATGTCGGCGATCGGCACGCTGGTCTGGCGCCATCCGCTCGCCGATGTCGCCGGCAAGACGGCAGCACCGCTCGGCGCCGCCTTCACGCTGATCGCGCTGGTCACCGGCTCGCTCTGGGGCAAGCCGATGTGGGGCACCTATTGGGTCTGGGATGCGCGCCTGACCTCGGTCTTCATCCTCTTCCTGATGTATCTCGGCCTGATCGCGCTCAACCGCGCCATGGACGATCCGCCCAAGGCCGCTCGCGTCGCCTCGATCCTGACACTGGTCGGCTTCATCAACATCCCGATCATCAAGTTCTCCGTGGACTGGTGGAACACGCTACATCAGTCGGAAAGCATCATGCGCATGGATGGCCCGGCCATCGACGCGGAATTTCTCTGGCCGCTCTTCACCATGGCGCTGGCCTTCACGCTGCTGTTCTTCACGCTGCACCTGATGGCGATCCGCAACGAGATCTGGCGTCGCCGCATCGCCGCCCAGCGACGCATCGCCGCGCGCATGGCAAGCCGGGAGGAATAGCATGTCGCATCCCTTCTACGTCTTCGGCTCCTACGGCTTTGCCGCCTTCATGATCCTTGCCATCATTGGCTGGACATGGATCGACGGGCGCCTGCGCCGTCGCGAGCTCGCGGCACTCGAAGCCTCCGGCATTCGCCGCCGCTCGCAGCGCCCGCCCGAGGGCGAGACGAAATGACTACCGATGCCGACAATAAGGATCAGCCGAAATCGGGCGGCACCGCGCGCTACCTGCTGGCGCTGATCCCGCTGATCGTCTTTGCCTGCATCGCCCTTGCCGTCGGCAAGGTCATGTATGACCAGGAAGTCCACGGCACCGACATTTCTGCCATCCCCTCGGCCCTGATCGGCACCAAGGCGCCGAAGCTCGCCCTACCGCCGCTTGCAGGCTCCAACCTGCCGGCGCTGACCGATGACGCCATCAGGGGCAAGCTGACCCTCGTCAACGTCTTCGCCTCCTGGTGCATTCCCTGCCGCGACGAGCATCCGGTGCTGAAGGAACTCGCCAAGAGTGGCCAACTCAACATCGTGGCAATCAACTACAAGGACACGAGCGAAAACGCGCTGCGCTTCCTCGGCGAACTCGGCAATCCCTACAACGCCATCGGCATCGACCCAAACGGCTCCGCCGCCATCGACTGGGGCGTCTACGGCATTCCGGAATCCTACCTCGTCTCGCCTGACGGCACGATCCTCTACAAGCAGGTCGGCCCCTTCACGCCGACCAGCCTGAAGGAAGGGCTCTATCCGGCGATCGCGAAGGCGCGAGGGAAATCGACAACTTAGACACCTTCTCTGCTCGGAGAAGGCGGCAGCAACAACAACCCGCCCTCGTGGTTCGAGGCTTCAGCCCTACGGGCTTCGGCACCTCACCATGAGGGCTAATCTCTGTCCATCAACCGCTAAAGCCGCTCCACCTCATGGTGTGGTGCCTTGTTGCCGAAGCGATAGCGTAGGAAACAAGGCTTCGAACCACGAGGTGGCCAAGAGGCCAGCTCACCTTGAAGACGCCGCCAAATCCGGCAGTCGCTAAATCCCACCCTGCCAGGTCTTGATCGCCTCGACCGGCCAGACCAGCATCAGCACGTTGAGCGTGAGATTGTCGCGGATCAGATAGCCGGTGAGCAGCTCGAAGAAGATGGCGATGACAATCGTCACCAGCACCGGCGCACGCCAGGCGAACAGGAAGCCGACCACCATGAACACGGCATCCATCGACGAGTTGAGGATGCTGTCGCCGACATAATCGAGCGAGATCGTTGCCGCGCGATAGCGGTTGATGATGATCGGGGAATTTTCCAGCAGCTCCCAGCCGGATTCGATCAGCATGGCAACAAAGAGCCGCATCGACAACGGCTTGCCGCGCATGATCAGATGGGTGAGCCCGAAGAAGAGGAAGCCGTGGATGATGTGCGAGGGCGTGTACCAGTCGGCGATATGCTGCGAATTGCCGCTCGATTTCACCACCGGCTCGAAGAGCTTCACGTAGCCGCAGGTGCAGATCCACACGCGGCCCATCATGTGTTCCGCGACGATCTGCACGAGCAGAATGACGGCGCAGGCGATGAACCAGAAGCTCTGCTGCCGGTAGCGGTTTTGTGCGTCGATCGCTTCCGTCATTTCCCGCCTTCCGCCGGCGGCTCAACCGTGTGCTTCATGATGAGCGGCATCTGCGACAGTGTGAAGAGAATGGTGATCGGCATCGTTCCCCAGACCTTGAAATTGACCCAGAGATTATCCGCCGCCTTCGCGTCGGGCAGGTAAAGCCAGTTCGAGCCGCGCCAGACGACTTCATTGAGGATGGCAAGCACGAAGAAGAAGATGCCCCAGCGCAGCGTCAGCTTGCGCCAGCCCTCGGCATCGAGCTGGAAGGCGGCGTTGAAGACATAGCCGAGCAGCGACTTTCCGAAGGCAAGGCCGCCGAGCAGCGCGACGCCGAACAGCGCATTGACGATGGTCGGCTTCATCTTGATGAAGGTTTCGTTCTGCAGGTAAATGCCGAGCGCGCCGAAGATCACCACGACGATCCCAGAGACGAAGGGCATCAGCGGCAGATGGCCGAGCATGACCTTCGAGACGATGAGCGAGATCACCGTCGCCGCCATGAACAGGCCGGTGGCGACGAAGAGCGGACCGCCAAGCGCCGCCAGCTGCGGAAAATGCTGCACCAGCCAGTCGCCGCGCAGATTGCCGAAGAAAAACACCAGCAAAGGCCCGAGTTCCAGCACCAGCTTCAGCATCGGATGATGTTTGTCGGCGGCACTTGGGGTGAGATCGCTGTCGCTGGTCGTCATTGTGGCACTTTCGCTATCGTCGAATTTGTTCTTGTCGTTCATTGGCTGCTTCCGGCACCTGTTCCGGCAATCGCATTGGCGAAATCCTCGGCCTCGAACGGCTCAAGATCGTCTACACCCTCGCCGACGCCGATGAAATAGACCGGCAGCTTGTGCTTGGCCGAGATGGCGACGAGAATGCCACCGCGCGCCGTGCCATCGAGCTTCGTCATGATCAGGCCGTTGACGCCGGCAACATTGCGGAAGATTTCCACCTGGTTCAGCGCGTTCTGGCCCGTAGTGGCATCGAGCGTCTGCAGCACGGTATGCGGCGCATCCGGATCGAGCTTGCCGAGTACGCGCACGATTTTCTCGAGCTCGGCCATCAGCTCCGCCTTGTTCTGCAGGCGGCCGGCCGTATCGATGATCAGCACATCGCTCTTGTTGGCCTTGGCCTGCTGGAAGGCATCGAAGGCAAGGCCAGCCGCGTCGGCGCCAAGCTTGGTACCGATGAATTCCGACTTGGTACGGTCCGCCCAGATCTTCAGCTGCTCGATGGCGGCGGCGCGGAAGGTATCGCCGGCGGCGACCATGACCTTCAGCCCGGCACCGGAAAGCTTCGCAGCCAGCTTACCGATCGTCGTCGTCTTGCCGGTGCCATTGACGCCGACGACGAGGATGACATGCGGCTTGTGACTAAGGTCAAGTTGCAGCGGCTTTGCCACAGGCTTCAGCACCTTGGCGATTTCCTGCGCCATGATGCGGCCGACATCTTCGCTTGTGACATCCTTGCCGTAGCGCTCGGAAGCAAGAGTGTCGGTGACGCGCATCGCCGTCTCGACACCGAGGTCGGCCTGGATCAGCAGATCCTCCAGCTCCTGCAGCGTCTGATCGTCGAGCTTTCGCTTGGTAAAGAGTGCCGCGATCTGGCCGGTCAGCTGCGACGAGGTGCGCGCGAGCCCGGCGCGCAGGCGCTGGAACCAGGAGAGCTTTTGCTTCGGGGCTTCGGGGATAGGTGCTGGCTCGGAAGCAGCGGTGGAGAAGCCCTTGGGCAGGATGGGGGCTGATGGAGTTTCGGTGACTTCCGAGGAAGGTTCGGAGCGTGCTTCGGTTTCCGTGCTTTCAGACGAAGGTTTCAAGTTTGCCGAAGTTTCCTCGCCCCCCTCTGTCCTCTCGGACATCTCCCCCACAGGGGGGGAGATCGGTTCGATGGGGTGCTCTTCCGAAACTACACTGGCTTCAGTATCGGCAGATTGCTCCGGTTCGAGTGCCTGAAGGTCGTCACGCTGCTCTTGCGACTCGGATTCAAAAGAATCGGGAGTCTCAGCGGCCCCAATCTCTTTCGCGCCGGAAGCCTCCGCCTGGCTTTTAGCCTCATGCTCCTGCTCAGCCGGCGCGGCATCCTCCAACCGATCTCCCCCCTCGTGGGGGAGATGTCCCGAAGGGACAGAGGGGGGCGACGCGGACTCGACAAATTCGGAAGCCGGCGAAACATCTACAGCAGGCGCATCAACCTTCTGCGAAACCTCTGCAGGCGCCTGCTCCTCGGCCGGCTTTTCACGGCCGAAGGTGAAGACTTTTTTGATGAAACCGAGCGCCATGAAATGTCCGTTGAAGCATTAGGCCGCGTCGGCGGCCAGAAGTTGCATGTCGAGGTGCTTGCCATTGTGGCCGGTGATTGCGACCTGCACAAGGTCGCGCGGGCGAAGGCCGGGGGCGGCGACAAGCGTGAAGTTTTCCGTATGCGCCAGCCCGCCATTCTCCACAAGCAGCCATTGCCGCGTGCCAACCATCTTGTTGAGATGAGCCTGGTGCAATCTTTGCCCAGCCTCGCGCAGGCGGGCGGCGCGTTCCTTGATCAGACCACGATCGAGCTGCGGCATGCGGGCGGCGGGCGTGCCAGGACGCGGGCTGTAAGGGAAAACATGCAGATGCGCGATGCCGGCCTCTTGCGCCAGGCCAACGGCATTTGCGAACATTTCTTCGGTCTCTGTCGGAAAGCCGGCGATCATATCGGCACCGAAGCTCGTCTCGGGGCGAAGCCGACGCACATCCTCGATAAAGCGAAAAGCATCAGCGCGCGAATGCCGCCGCTTCATCCGCTTGAGGATCATGTCGTCGCCATGCTGCAGCGAGAGATGCAGATGCGGCATGAAACGAGGCTCGTCGGCGATGAGATCCATCAGATGCTGATCGGCCTCGATGCTGTCGATGGAGGAAAGCCGCAGCCGGCGGATTTCCGGGATCTGCTTCAGCAGCGTCTTGGCAAGCAGACCAAGCGTCGGCGTCCCCGGCAGGTCGGCGCCGTAGCTGGTGGCGTCGACGCCGGTCAGCACGATTTCGCGATAGCCGCTTTCGACCAGGTTGCGTGCCTGATCGACGACGGCGCCCATCGGCACCGAACGCGAATTGCCGCGGCCATAAGGAATGATGCAGAAGGTGCAGCGATGGTCGCAGCCATTCTGCACCTGAATGAAGGCTCGCACATGGCCGTCGATATGGCGGATCATCTGCGGCGCGGTCGCCCGCACGCTCATGATGTCGTTGACGCGCAGCTTCTCTTCCGCCGAAACGCCGAAATCCGGAAGCGCCCGGTAGGAAGCGCTCTTCAGCTTTTCCTCGTTGCCGAGCACGGCATCCACCTCAGTCATTTCGGCAAAGGTCTGCTTTTCGGTCTGGGCAGCGCAACCAGTCACGATGATGCGCGCATGCGGATTGTCGCGGCGCGCGCGGCGGATCGCCTGGCGCGCCTGACGCACGGCTTCGCCGGTCACTGCACAGGTGTTGACCAGAATGGCATTGTTGAGCCCGGCTTTCTCCGCCTCGGCCCTCATCACTTCGGATTCATAGGTATTGAGACGACAGCCGAAGGTAATGACCTCGACCCCGCTCACCGCGCCTGAGCCCCCTGCTCCGGATCGCGCGAGAAGCTGCCCGTGACCGGATCGACGGTGCCGGACCATTCCCATTCGGCAGGCCCGGTCATGACGACATGATCGTTACTCTCAAGCCATTCGATGGTGAGCTTGCCCGGCGCAGGCGCGGAGGCGACGTCGATCGTCACCTTGCGGCCGGTGCGGCCGGTGCGGGCGGCACTGACGGCTGTCGCACAAGCCGCCGATCCACAGGCAAGCGTCAGGCCGGCGCCGCGCTCCCAGGTGCGGGTGCGCACAAGCGTCGGCGACAGCACCTGCGCCAGCGTGATATTGGCGCGCTCGGGAAACATCGGATGATTTTCCAGCAGTGGGCCGAAACGATCGAGATCGAAGGACATCGGGTCCTTGTCCACCCAGAAGATCGCATGCGGATTGCCCATCGAGGCAACCGAGGGCGAATGCAGGACGGGATTGTCGATCGGCCCGATCTGCAGCTCGATGCGGCTGGTATCGGCAAATTCCTCGGCAAGCGGGATCTTGTCCCAGGCAAAGACGGGCGTGCCCATATCGACCGAAATCGTGCCGTCCTCATGCTCCCTGGCATTCAGAATGCCGGCGACGGTCTGGAAGGTGAACACCTTCCTGCCGGTTTCGGCCGCCAGCGCCTGCACGACGCAGCGCGTGCCATTGCCGCAAGCCTGCGCCTTCGTGCCGTCGCAGTTCAGAATATCGATCCAGGCGTCGGTGCCATCAATCTTCGGATCGTGGATCGCCATGATCTGATCGAACTGGGTGGCGGGATCGGCATTGAGCGCGATCGCAGCCGTAGGCGTCACCACATCCTTGCGGCCGCGCATGTCGACGACCAGGATCTTGTTGCCAAGCCCGTTCATCCTCGCGAATTCGACCGTATTGCTCATGATGCCATGTCCGTCCGTGTTTTCGAGCTGTATATGGCGGAATTGCGGGGGAATTACCAGTGGGGCGTGAAGCGGCGTAGTCGGAAGCGGCCAAGCATGCACCACGAGCCAAGTATCAATTGTCTCGACGTAGCTCGGTCGCAAAAAGGCCGTACCGAGTGCCATAGCCAGCAATGATAATATGTGTACCGGTCGTCAGGCCTTTCCTGAACTCATCGGAAACACCGCACACTTTGTCAAATCCAACCATAAGCTCCTGAAGCTCCAAAGGGGAATAACAATGTTTTTCATAATGGTTGTCGGCGCGGCCTACCGTATAGGCAAGCTCTTCGTGATGCCCCGCGACCAGGGCCAGGACCATTGGCCACGTTATGATCCCGACCATATAACCCCAAAAATACCCGAGAACTGGAGAAACCAAGACAACCAGTATCGGCTTCAACGTACCTTCCAGCGTTCCATTTCTGAGTTTTCGTAGAGCATCAGAAAGTCCAAGCAAGAACAAAGCTACGGCCGTGGCCGCGCCGACTACAACGCCCAATCGGCCTGTCGACGCAATCCATTCGGTCGACGGAAGAAACCGATAGCCCGACAACTCCGTACAGACCAGAAAGAGGATCACAACTAGCAGGCAAAAAAAGAGCCAAGCCAAGGCAGCAAGTATAGTCATTCTTATCAGGATATGCCTACTTTTCCACTCGTCGACATCACTCATCGAACAACCGCAGCTGAAACTGATATACGATCATATCGTACACTATCGGCTGTAACTTCAAGATGCGCACGCGCGTTGCGATCAGTTATTATTCTAGCACGTCACGCCGCTGATTGAAGTCGCCGCCAGCCCATTAGCGCGTGCTAAGTCATAGTAATCGTCACACGGCGACCTATTTTCAAAAAATTCGGAACAGAGTGTCGGATAGCCGAAACCCCGCACGTCCTAGGCTCGTCCACTCCGTCAAACCATAGGGATTATGACCATGCCGAATACCATACGCCTGCACCGCGTCCTGGCGACCAGCCCGGAAAAGGTCTATCGCGCATTCATCGAAGCGGATGCGCTTGCCAAGTGGCTGCCGCCGAACGGCTTTGCCTGCACCGTGCATCATCTGGAGCCGAGCGTCGGCGGCACGTTCAGAATGTCGTTCCGCAACTTCACGACCGGCGCCAGCCACTCCTTCGGCGGCGATTTCCGTGAGCTGATCCCGGGCGAGCTGGTGCGTTATACCGACAAGTTCGACGACCCGAACCTGCCGGGCGAAATGGAAGTGACCGTGACGTTGAAGAAGGTCCTCGTCGGAACCGAAGTCAACATCACCCAGGCCGGCGTGCCCGATGTCATTCCGCCGGAGGCCTGCTATCTTGGCTGGCAGGAATCGCTGATCAATCTCGCAAAGCTCGTCGAGCCAGAGATCAACCAGTAAGTCGTCAAGACTTTCAAGATTCAGCCCCCTCTCCCCGGGAAGAAGGGGCTTTCGGCCTGAACGACAGATTCAGCCAACAGGCACGTCAAAAACTTCCCCTGCCCGGAGCGGACGAAAGCGATCCGGCTCCACGCCCTCCGCCTTCAGCGCGGTATCCAGCGCCTGAACGGGCGCATCGATGCCCTCGTCCGTCAGCTGGAAGGTCGCGAAGTGATGGCCGGCGACATAGGCGGCCTTGCAGAGCTTCATGCCCTTCACCGCTTCTTCCGGATTCTGGTGCTGCCCCTTCATGAACCAGCGAGGCTCGTAGGCGCCGAAAGGCAGGATCGCGAGGCGGAAACCACCATGCTTGCTGGCGGCCGCTTCATAATTGATGCCTCCGTGAAAGCCGGTGTCACCGATATGATAGATCTTGCCCGCTGGCGTTGTCAGCACGAAGGCGGCCCAGAGCGCCATGCGCCTGTCGCCCATGCTCCGCGCCGACCAGTGATGACAAGGCTCGATATCGATGGTCACCCCAGCCCTGAAAGCGATGCGGTCACCCCAGTCGACCACGGTGATATCGGCGTCGGGAACGGCGCGGCGGATGATCGTGTCGTTGCCGAGCGGCGTTACGATTTTCGGCCGGTGCGCCTGCTGCAGGCGGACAAGCGTTGCGAGATCGAGGTGATCGTAGTGATTATGCGTCACCAGCACGAGGTCGATATGCGGCAGGTCCTCGAAGCGGATGCCGGGCGGCACCACGCGCTTCGGCCCTAGGGATCGGAAGGGGCTGACCCGCTCCGACCAGACCGGATCGGTCAGGATGTTCAGCCCGGCAATCTGCACCAGCATAGAGGCATGGCCGACCATCGTTACCCGCATCTGCTCGCCAAAGACATGCCGGTCGGGCCTCGCCGGAGGAAAGGCGCTGATGACGGGATTGGGCCAGCGCACCCGCCCGCCGCCGAGCTGCCAGCGCAGGAGATCGAATGCCCCGCCCGGCTCGACGCCACCGGGATTGAAAAAGCGCTGACCGTCGAAGTGATCGGAAACGGGACCTTGATAATAGGGATTCTTCTTGGCCGAACCGGATGAGCTGGTCATGCCTTCTCCGCCCCTTCCACATCCGTCGCCTCGCCGGACGGCAGGCCGGCCTTGGCGAACCATTCTTCGACCTCAGACGCCGTCAGCGCATCCTCAAGCACGACATTCGCCGGCATGGCGAAGAGCTGCGGCGTGAAGAAGCTCGTATCCCACAGCGCCGCGCCTTCGACTGGAGGCGAAAGCAGGATGATCTGCCGGCCATCGATGCGGGAAATCGTCTCGACGGAGGCCTCGCCGGAAATCTCGACAAGGCCTGGCGCATCCCGCTGCACCGTCTGATAACGCCACCACGGCTCGTCATTGCCCTCTTCGGCCACGGTCACGCAGCGCGCCATGTCGACGATGAACCGGTTGGGCGCGCGACCGCCGGGAAGCCGCTGGCCGAACGCCGCCTGGATGAGCGTGAAGAGATGAAAGCCGTTGACGATATTCTCATAGCGCAGCCGAAAGCCCTGGCGGCTCGGCAGATGCAGCACCAGCAGGTCGTCGCTGCGGCTCAGGAGCACCTGGCGGACCCAGGCCGCACCCGGCGTATAATCTTGCAATTCCGCAAGCTGCGCCATCAGCGCCTTGTTGCCGGCGGCGAGTGCGCGCTCTCGCGGCATGCCGGAAAGATGCGAAACCGCCGACTGGCTGAGCAACTGGAAGGCATCCAGGAGCTGCCTCTGCCGCGGGCTCAGCTCTTTACGCCCGGCAAAGCCTCGATGGATCTGCGGCAGCCATGCCAGATAAAGCTCCCATACGGCCGGACCGCTGCGCTGCACGGCGCCGCCCTTTTCGACGATGGTGCCGAGCATGTTGGCAAGAACGGCGGCACCCGGCGGCGGCAGGCGGCTAAGCTCACGCGCCGCCCGCGCCACGATCTTTGGCTGAACATTGGCGCCCGCGTAGAAGGCTTGCGCCGCCTCGTTGAAACGGGTGTCGACCCGCCCGCCGGCGTAAGCGCGACAGGCAGCGAGAAGATCGGTCAGGGCTGCATCATTCATTCGGAAAGGTCTCGGGGAATCACTTGACGGCGGGGGATCGATACAACAATTGAAAGACGGTGGTACGGTCAAATCGACATGGATATGGCGATCTCAACCGTGCATTTCAGGCATTTCGGCCGCCTTGGGTTGACTTTGCCGGCCTTTTCCTGTTTATCGCCCGCAATCTGCGACGAGCACAAGCCTCCGAGCCACCGACCGGGACCCACTAAGGTATAAAGAGATCCCGGAGGTCAACACCCGACAGCGCGATGCGCCCTCGGGTGCTTTTTGGCTTTGCGTCTTGTTTTCGTCATGGAAAAGCACGACGTTTTCGGGCGAGGAACCGCGCAAATTGCGCCAGGTCCAAATCCCAGGCGATCGATAAGGAAGAATTGATGTTTGAAAACCTCCAGGACCGTCTTGGTTCCATTCTGAATGGACTGACAGGCCGCGGCGCGCTTTCGGAAGCTGATGTTTCCGCGGCACTCCGCGAGGTTCGCCGCGCGCTGCTCGAAGCCGACGTGGCACTGGATGTCGTTCGCTCCTTTACCGACCGCGTCCGCGAAAAGGCCGTCGGCGCCGAAATCCTGAAGTCGATCAAGCCCGGCCAGATGGTCGTCAAGATCGTGCATGACGAGCTGATCGAGATGCTCGGCGGCGAAGGCGTCGGCATCGATCTCAATGCGCCGGCCCCGGTCGTCGTCATGATGGTCGGTCTGCAGGGCTCCGGTAAGACGACCACGACCGCCAAGATCGCCAACCGCCTGACGAGCCGCGACCGCAAGAAGGTCCTGATGGCCTCGCTCGACACGCGCCGCCCGGCAGCGCAGGAGCAGCTGCGTCAGCTCGGCGTTCAGACGGGCATTGACACGCTGCCCGTTATCGCTGGCCAGTCGCCGACCGATATTGCCGCGCGCGCCGTGCAGGCCGCCAAGCTCGGCGGCCACGACATCGTCATCCTTGACACCGCCGGCCGTACGCATATCGACGAGCCGCTCATGGTCGAGATGGCGGACATCAAGAAGAAGTCCAATCCGCACGAAATCCTGCTGGTCGCCGATAGCTTGACCGGTCAGGACGCCGTCAATCTCGCCCGCAATTTCGATGAGCGCGTCGGCATCACCGGCCTTGTGCTGACCCGTATGGACGGCGACGGCCGCGGCGGCGCCGCCCTTTCGATGCGTGCCGTAACCGGCAAGCCGATCAAGCTGATCGGTGTCGGCGAAAAGATGGGCGAGCTGGAGGAATTCCATCCCCGCCGTATCGCCGACCGTATCCTCGGCATGGGCGACATCGTCTCGCTCGTCGAGAAGGCGGCCGAGAATATCGACGCCGAAAAGGCGGCCGCAATGGCCGCCAAGATGGCCAAGGGCAAGTTCGATCTGAACGATCTCGCCGACCAGCTCGGCCAGATGCAGAAGATGGGCGGCATGGGCGGCATCATGGGCCTGATGCCCGGCATGTCCGGCATGAAGGACAAGATGGCCGCCGCCGGCCTCGACGACCGCCTGTTCAAGCGCCAGATCGCCATCATCTCCTCAATGACCAAGGCAGAGCGCGCCAATCCCGATCTCTTGAAGCATTCCCGCAAGAAGCGCATCGCCGCCGGCTCCGGCACCGACGCCTCCGACATCAACAAGCTTCTGAAGATGCACCGCCAGATGGCGGACATGATGAAGATGATGGGCGGCAAGGGCAAAGGCGGCATGATGAAGCAGCTGATGGGCGGCCTTGCCGGCAAGATGGGCCTCGGCGGCGGTATGGGCGGCATGCCCGACCTGTCGAACATGGACCCCAAGCAGCTCGAAGCCTTGCAGAAGCAGGCCGAAGCCGCCGGCCTCGGTCGTCCCGGCGGCCTGCCGGGCCTCGGTGGCGGCGGTGGTCTGCCGGGTCTGGGCGGCGCCAAGCTGCCCGGCCTCGGCGGTGGTTTCCCTGGTCTCCCCGGTTTGCCGAAGAAGAAGTGAGAAGGATCGTTGACCCCCATGATTGATCCAGACATCAAGGCCCAATTGGGCAACTACCGCCAGTCGATCGACAATATCGATGCCGCACTGGTGCACATGCTGGCCGAGCGCTTCCGCTGCACAAAGGAAGTGGGCGTGCTGAAAGCCAAATACGACCTGCCGCCGGCCGACCCGGCGCGCGAAGAATTTCAGATCGAGCGCCTGCGCCGCCTGGCAAAGGACGCAAATCTGGACCCGGATTTCGCCGAGAAGTTCCTGAACTTCGTCATTAAGGAAGTCATCCGGCATCATGAACAGATCGCTGCGGATTTCAAAGGGTAACCCCCGGCCGCATGATCCCGAAAATGCAAGACGTTTTCGACAGGGATCACGCAGCAAGAGAAAAGCAGCGCGACGTAACCATGCCGCACAACGAAGCGGTCAAGAAAAGCCTAAGGAGAATTAACATGGCATTGAAAATTCGTCTCGCCCGCGGTGGCTCCAAGAAGCGCCCGTACTACCACGTTGTCGTAGCCGACGCCCGCTCGCCGCGCGACGGCCGTTTCCTGGAGACCCTCGGCTCCTGGAATCCGATGCTTGCCAAGGACGACGCCAAGCGCGTTGAACTCAAGGCTGACCGCATCAAGCATTGGCTCGACCACGGCGCCCAGCCGACCGACCGCGTTCTGCGCTTCCTCAACGAAGCCGGCCTCGCAAAGCGCGAAGCCAAGAACAACCCGGAAAAGGCAAAGCCGGGCAAGCGCGCTCAGGAACGCGCTGCCGAGAAGGCACAGAAGGCTGCTGACGCCGCTGCTGCTTCTGAATAATCGGTCCTTGTGACTGTCGAAAGCGGGCGGCATGGCAACATGCCGCCCGTTTTTTGTTTCCCATCGGCTGGCGTTCAGCCTATGAGAGAACGCAACTACAGCGCTTTAGACCTGCTACATATTTCGTTAAGTCGGTTCCGATCTAAAGAATTATGCAGCGAGCCCGGCAATCGGCGAAGAGACCATGACGACACTGCAAAATCCGGTATTGATGGCGACCATCGGCGCGGCACAGGGCTTGCGGGGTGAGGTGCGCGCCCGCGCCTATACGTCCGATCCGACCGCACTCGGCGATTATGGCCACCTGCACAGCATGGACGGCCGCAGCTTCGAAGTCCTGGAAATCCGCGAGGCCAAGAACGTCGTCATCGTACGTTTCCGCGGCGTCAACGACCGTAATGCCGCCGAGGCGCTGAACGGGCTGGAACTCTACATCGAGCGCGACAACCTGCCGGACGACGAACTCGACGACGACGAATTCTTCTATACCGACCTCGAAGGGCTGGAAGCCGTCGATGACAAGGGCACCGGCTACGGCACGGTCAGCGGCGTCTATGATTTCGGCGCCGGCGATCTGCTGGAGCTGAAAGGCCCCGGCAAGCGCCCTGTTCTGATCCCCTTTTCCGAGGCTGCCGTGCTCGAAATCGACCTTGAGGGCGGCAAGATCCTGATCGACCCGCTGGCCGCCGGCCTGATCGACGGCCCCGATGACCTGATCGGCAAACCGGAAAAGCCCGAGAAGCCGCAGGGCAAGCCGAAGAAGAAGTGATCCTCATTGGGAAGTGACCGCACCATGAGTTTCCGGGCGACCATATTGACGCTTTATCCCGAGATGTTTCCCGGTCATCTCGGCAGCTCGCTCGCCGGCAAGGCGATGGAACGAGGGCAATGGTCGCTGGATACAGTGCAGATCCGCGATTTCACGACCGACAAGCACCGCACCGTCGACGACACGCCGGCTGGCGGCGGCGCCGGCATGGTGTTGAAGCCCGATGTGCTTGCCCGTGCCATCGACCACGCCAGCGAAAACGATCACCGCCCGCGCCTGCTGATGAGCCCGCGCGGCAAGCCGCTGACCCAGAAGCGCGTGCGCGAACTTGCCGATGGAGACGGCGTCATCATCGTCTGCGGCCGCTTCGAAGGCGTCGACCAGCGGGTCATTGACGGCCGCGATCTCGAGGAAGTCTCGATCGGCGACTATATCCTCTCGGGCGGCGAACCGGCTGCCCTGATCCTGCTCGATGCCATCGTCCGCATCCTGCCCGGCGTCATGGGCAACGACCTTTCCGGCCTGCACGAAAGCTTCGAAAGCGGGCTGCTCGAGCATCCGCATTATACCCGCCCGCAGATCTGGGAGGGCCGCGAGATCCCGGCCATCCTCACCTCGGGCAACCACGCAGCGATCGCCAAATGGCAGCGGGAACAGGCCGAGCAGCTGACGCGAGAGCGCCGACCGGATTTGCTGGACGAGCCGCCGACGAAACAGCTGCGGTGATGGCTGGATGAGCGACATCCATTCGAACAGACCGCCAAACCGGCAATAAACGCCACTTAATTCCCCGCCAAGGGGTGACAAACGCGTGACAATAGGATATGTGCGCGGCCGGCATGGGAAAACTCCCATCAACCACCAAAGAAAAGCAGACGTATCCGCCCCTGCCGTAACAGGCATATATCACGCGGCGAGACCTTCGGGTTCGACCAAGGATAGATCGTTCGGGCGCTCTGGCTGTTGAAGCAACAACGAGGTTGATACTATGAACATCATTCAGCAGTTGGAAGCCGAACAGGCTGCCAAGATCGAAGCCAAGCGCACGCTTCCCGAATTTTCCGCTGGCGACACCGTTCGCGTCAACGTGAAGGTCACGGAAGGCAACCGTACCCGCGTTCAGGCCTATGAAGGCGTTTGCATCGCTCGCTCCGGCGGCGGCCTGCAGGAAAACTTCACGGTTCGCAAGATCTCCTACGGCGAAGGCGTCGAGCGCGTATTCCCGGTTTACTCCCCGATGATCGAAAGCGTCGAAGTCGTTCGCCGCGGTAAGGTCCGTCGCGCCAAGCTCTACTACCTGCGCGACCTGCGCGGTAAGGCTGCCCGTATCGTCGAAAATACCGGCACCCGCGCCCGCAAGCTCAACGACGCCGAGCGTCAGGCTCTGGCCGATGAAAAGGCACGCATCGAAGCCGAGAAGGTTGCAGCCGCTCAGGCGCTCGCAGCCGAGAAGGCAGCAGCCGAAGCCGCAGAAGCAAAGGCAGCTGCAGAAGCTGCTGCAGCCGCAGCAGCCGAGCCGGCAGCAGAATAAGTTTCGATCCATGCGGATCGCGACAATGAAAGGCGGCCTTCGGGTCGCCTTTTTTACTATCGCCGCCCGGCGGCGTGGCAGGCGGAAATTTCTCCGTCAATCGCCAGTTTTAGAGCTGCTTTTCCATTTTTCGTGATTGCGCCCCTGGCAATGGCCTTGCCATGAGCTTTCCAAATATGACAGTTTTCCGCCACGCTAGCGCCGGATGATTTCAGGTCGAATCGACCTGAAATCTGAATCCGCGCTAGCATCAAATAGGTGGAGCATGATGTTGTCCGAAAACCGCCGACACTTTTCGGCATCATGCTCTAATCGGGGAGATTTCCATGGCATTCCGTCGTTCGTTTCTTCTGGGCCTCGGCGCCCTTGTGCTTGCACCTTTCGCCGCCCTCGCGGCCGACCTTCCGAACCTCAACGGCAAGACCGTTATCGTCGTCACCGAGAATGCCTATCCGCCGCTGCAGTTTATCGATCCGAAGACGAACAAGGCGATCGGCTGGGAATATGACGCCATGAACGAGATCGCCAAGCGACTGAACTTCAAGGTCGAATACCAGAACACCAGCTGGGATGCGATGATCCAGGCCGTTTCCGAAGGACAGTACAACATCGGCATGACCGGCATCACCATCAAGGATGACCGCAAGCAGAAGGTCGATTTCTCCGATCCCTACATGCGCTCTGAACAATTCATGCTGGTGCGCGGCGACGAGAAGCGCTTCACCGACGCCAAGAGCTTCGCCGCCTTCAAGGACGGCCTGATCGGCGCGCAGCCGGGCACGACCCCCTTTTACACCGCCGTCTACTCGGTTCTCGACGGCAACGAGCAGAATCCGCGCATCAAGACCTTCGAAACCTTCGGCGCCACCGTGCAGGCGCTGAAGACCGGCGACGTCGACATGGTGCTGACCGACGGCACAGCCGGCAAGGGCTATGTCGATGCCTCCAACGGCAGCCTGAAGCTGGTCGGCGGCCCGCTCGGCACCGAGGATTTCGGCTTCATCTTCCAGAAGGGGTCCGATCTCGTCGCCCCGGTCAATGCCGCGATCGCCAGCCTCAAGGCCGACGGCACCTTCGAGGCGCTGAACAAGAAGTGGTTCCTCGACTACAAGATGGGCCAATGAACTCTGAAGATCGATATATCGGAAGCCCGCTCTGATGGCACCTTTGGCAGGCCCGGGCGGGCACCGCGGCAAGGATGATTTCCCCTGGTGGTTGGTCGCCCTTGCCATCCTCGGCGTCGCCGCCTCCTTCGCAATCGCGGCGAACGGCCTCTACACGCAGATCTTTTCTCTTCTATTGAACGGCATCGGCGTCACGATCTTCGTGACGCTGGTGGCCTTTACGCTTGCGATACTGCTTGGTCTGGGGCTTGCGTTGCTCGGCCTGTCGGATGTGCTCGTGCTGCGGCAGCTTGCGCGTTTCTATATCGAGATCGTGCGCGGCATTCCGATGCTGGTGCTGCTTTCCTACATTGCCTTCGTCGGCACGCCGGCCTTCGTGGCCGTCTATAACTTCGTTACATCCCCGCTGGTCTCCGCCGGCTGGACCAGCCCGCTCATCACCCGCGACGTGCCCTTCGTCTGGCGCACCATCATCGCGCTGACCATCGCCTATTCGTCCTTTATTGCCGAAATTTTCCGCGCCGGCATCCAGGCGGTCGACCAGGGTCAGATCGAAGCGGCAAAGGCGCTCGGCCTCAGCCGCTTCCAGCGCTTTCGGCTTGTCGTCTTCCCTCAGGCGATCCGCGTCATCCTGCCGCCGCTGTCGAACGATTTCATCGCCATGGTGAAGGATAGCTCGCTGGTCTCCGTACTCGGCGTTGCCGATATCAGCCAACTCGCCAAGCTCTACTACTCGGCCAATTTCCGCTACTTCGAGACGCTGTCGATCCTCGCGTTCATCTACCTGCTGCTGACGGTCGGCCTGTCGCTGTTGCTCAGGCAGCTCGAAGCCTGGATGCGCCGGCGTTCGGGCAGCGATCGCTCCGCCTTCCCCCGCATGGCAGCGGGTCAACCACCGGGCGCGCAGGTGTGATTGTGCGGCTGGATGCTGGCCATAGCGATAGAGCCTGCGCTCGCTATTCTCGGGAAGAGGAACAACGAGTCATATACATTTTGCTTGATAGTGCATCGTCCCGAATGTGAAAGTAATTTGCAAGGTTTGCGGCAATTTTGCTTTCTTTGATACGGTTCAATTTCCCTGCATCAATATGATTTAGCCCTTAAGGACATATCCCATATCCTCAAGCCCTTGCAGAAGATATTGAAGGTGTTTCTGCGCTTGGGAATTTCCCTGTTCCGCGGCTTTCCGATACCAAAATATCGCTAGACTAATGTCCTTTTCGACGCCGATGCCATCAGCATACGCATTCGCAAGATTCACTTCAGCGTGCGGATCGCCCTGTTCTGCTGCCTTCCGATACCAATCCACCGCGCAAGAAGCATCCTTTGGTCTTCCCAACCCCAGACCACACATTATTCCGAGGCCATTTTGCCCTCCCGGGTCACCTTGATCTGCAGACTTTTGGAACAGAATTGCCGCTTTCGAATAGTCTTTGACCCCATCCTCGGAAATATAGATGCCACCCAAATTGGATTGAGCAGCGGGGTTACCAGCGTCGGATGCCTTTTGAAGCCAAGCGATAGCAAGGTTTATGTCACGACGAACGCCAAGCCCGAATCGGTACATATTGCTCAAATTAACTTCCGCGTGGACGTTTCCTTGTTCCGCCGCCTTGCGATACAACTCGGTGGCCAACGCATCATCCTTGGTAACACCTCGGCCATTGGCGTAGATTGCCCCTAGCGCGTTTTGCGCATCAGCCAGGCCCTGATCCGCCGCCTTCCGATACCATCTTTGGGCCGTATCAAAGTTTTGCTCAACGCCATGCCCGGTTTCGTAAAGAAGCCCCAAACCAAACTCAGCTTGAGCGTCCCCGTGTTCAGCCAGAGGCTGCCAGTACTTCAGCGCGCGTTGGTAATCTTCCGTACTATATAGATCCTGGCCCTCGTCGGCATATGCCTTTGTCTGAATTGTGGACGGAATAAAAACGGTCGAAACCGAAAAAAACAGAGATAAGCCAACAAGGACGCTCAAGCCTTTAATGCAGACGTACATAGCATGGCTCGCATATATATTTTGCTTCTTTAGTTCACATGGAAATGCAATCTGATGCGCGGCTCGGAGAAATGCAAGTGCAGTGTGGTAATAGCTTAAACTGACAGATGTTAGACTTGGCAATTCGGCATGGCAGATTGGCAGCGGATAATTTGCTTTCCGATGGCCATAAGCACCGTTCCAAGCCGCAAGGAATCGCTGAAAGCGCATGCCGCTTTAATGACCGCCTATCTACGCACGACATGCATGATTTATCTGATTGCACCTGCGGTAACTTGCCTTTTTGTTAATCTCGCGCGATTGGCTGCTTCCAGAAATGCTCACCATTGCCGAAGGTTTTGAAAATTGATATGAGCATGGCCATGAGTAAGATCATGAGCAAAGACGGCCGTTACGTCATGGCTTTCGTGCTGCAGGACCACAAGCGCCTGCCGGCACGTTTCTTTGCGATGATTTCGGGCGCGCTCAACAGCCGACTTCGCTGATCACACCCGAGGCCGGCGGTCCTGATCCGTCAATCCCTATCTTCGACAATGCCAATATGGATCTGTAGCCATGAGCGCTCCACGCACACTTTACGATAAAATCTGGGATGACCATCTGGTCGACGCGCAAGACGACGGCACCTGTCTTCTCTATATCGACCGCCACCTCGTTCACGAGGTGACCTCGCCGCAGGCCTTCGAAGGCCTGCGCATGAGCGGTCGCAAGGTTCACGCGCCGCAGAAGACGCTGGCTGTCGTCGACCATAACGTTCCGACCTCGCCGGATCGCCACCTCGGCATCAAGAACGAGGAAAGCCGCATCCAGGTCGAGCAGCTCGCCAAGAACGCCGCCGAATTCGGCGTGGAATACTACTCCGAAAACGACAAGCGTCAGGGCATCGTTCACATCATCGGCCCCGAGCAGGGCTTCACCCTGCCCGGCATGACCATCGTCTGCGGCGACAGCCACACCTCGACCCACGGCGCCTTCGGCTCGCTCGCCCATGGCATCGGCACCTCCGAGGTCGAGCATGTGCTCGCCACGCAGACGCTGATCCAGAAGAAGGCAAAGAACATGCTGGTGCAGGTCGACGGCCAGCTGCCGCCGGGCGTCACCGCCAAGGACATCATCCTCGCCATCATCGGCGAAATCGGCACCGCTGGCGGCACCGGCTACGTCATCGAATACGCAGGCGAAGCCATTCGCGCGCTGTCGATGGAAGGCCGCATGACCATCTGCAACATGTCGATCGAAGGCGGCGCCCGCGCCGGCCTGATCGCTCCGGATGAGATCACCTTCGAATACATCAAGGGCAAGCCGCGCGCGCCGAAGGGCGAAGCGCTGGAACAGGCCATCGCCTATTGGAAGACGCTGACATCGGACGAAGGCGCGCATTACGACCGCATCGTCAAGCTCGACGCGGCAAGCCTGCCGCCGATCGTTTCCTGGGGCTCCTCACCGGAAGACGTCATCTCCGTTCAGGGCGTCGTCCCGAACCCGGACGAAATCCAGGACGAGACCAAGCGCACCTCCAAGTGGCGCGCGCTTGACTATATGGGCTTGAAGCCGGGTACGCCGATGACCGAGATCAACGTCGATCGCGTCTTCATCGGCTCCTGCACCAATGGCCGCATCGAGGATCTCCGCGCCGTCGCCAAGGTCGTCGAAGGCAAGACAGTGGCTTCCACGGTCGATGCCATGATCGTTCCGGGCTCCGGCCTCGTGAAGGAACAGGCGGAAGCCGAAGGCCTCGACAAGATCTTCAAGGCTGCCGGTTTCGATTGGCGCGAGCCTGGCTGTTCCATGTGCCTCGCCATGAACGACGACCGCCTGAAGCCGGGCGAGCGCTGCGCTTCGACCTCGAACCGCAACTTCGAAGGCCGCCAGGGCTTCAAGGGCCGCACGCATCTGGTTTCGCCGGCCATGGCCGCCGCTGCGGCAATCGCCGGTCACTTCGTCGATATCCGCGAGTGGAACTGATCCGCTCGAAGTCATGAATGACAAAGGGCGGCCCGATGGCCGCCCTTTTTGTTTTTAGAAGCGGTGCCGAACCGCAGGACCTATCGTTTCGATACAACAGGCTGGCTGCCAGCTGTGGCGCTGCCCGCCTGCGGCGCTTGCTGCGCCCGCTGGCTGAGCCAGACGCTGCCGAGCACGATCACGATGCCGAACATCTGCATCGCACTCAACTGCTGGCCAAGCACGGCCCAACCGAGGATCACGGCCGTCGTTGGGCTGAGGAAGCCGAGCGGCGAAACCACCGAGGGCTCGAGCCGCGACAGGCCTCGGAACCAGAGGATATAGGTGAGCGCCGCGCCGATCAGCCCGAGATAGGTAAAGCCGAGAATATTTGCGCCGGTCAGATGCGGCAGCGGTGGCTCCAGCAGCAGCGCGACCGGCAGCAAAAGCACACCACCTGCCGTCAACTGCCATGCTGTGAAGGTCAGCGGCGAGACATCGGGCCGCCAGCGGCGGCTGAGCACGGTTCCCGCCGCCATGGAGAAGGCGCCGGCAATACCGGCGACAATGCCGATCGGATCGAGCGTTGCATTTGGCGTCAGGATCAACAATGCGACGCCGCCGATGCCGGCGATGGCGGCCACGATCGAAAGGCTGCGGATCGGCGATCCCAGCAGCAATCGCGCCAGCACGATGACGATCAACGGCTGGACGGCACCGACGGTCGCGGCAACACCGCCCGGCAACCGATAGGCCGAAATAAACAACAGCCACCAGAAGATGGAAAAGTTCAGAGCGCCGAGAACCAGCGACTTCAGCCACCATATTCCATGCGGCAACCGGCGCACCATGACGAGCAGCAGCAGTCCGGCCGGCAGGGCGCGCAGCATCGCGACCGTGAGGGGATAGCCGGCCGGCAGCAGCTGCGTCGTTACCAGATAGGTGCTGCCCCAGATCGCCGGCGCGATGGCTGTCAGCATCAGGTCGAAATTGCGGTTCATGGCCTTGGCCTCAAATTTATCTTGACCTCAAGATAATCCCAAATACCTTGACGTCAAGATAAAATCATGGCGAAGTCTCACCATGGATCGCATCGACAAAATTCTCGCTCAATGGCGCCGTGAGCGGCCTGACCTCGACACCACGGCCATGGGCCTCTTCGGGCGCATGCGCAATCTCACGCTCCATCTCTCGCGCGAGATGGAGAAGACCTTTGGCCGCTTCAACCTGAATTCGGCGAATTTCGACATGCTGGCAACGTTGCGCCGCTCGGGCGAGCCCTACACGCTCTCGCCCAGCGACCTGATGGAGACGATGATGGTGTCATCGGGCACGATGACCAATCGCATCGATCAGCTGGAGAGGGCCGGCCTCGTTGCCCGCAGCCAGAACCCGAATGACGGCCGCGGCTTCCTGATATCCCTGACACCAAAGGGTTTCGACCTGATCGACGCAGCGGTGACGGCGCATGTCGAAACGCAGAGACGTTTGATCTCGACCCTTTCGGAAGCCGAGCGAAAGGCCCTTGACCGCCTGCTGCGAAATTATTTAGCCGACTTCGAATCTCGCTGACCGCTCCGAACGCCGCTCGGCGCAGACATCGCGGATGCAGCTCCGCAGCCAGCGATGCGCCGGGTCCGCATCCATCCGCGGATGCCAAAGCAGCGAGATCATGACATCCGATGTCGGCACCGGCAGCACGAAACTGTGCATGTCGACCCGCAGGTTGCCGGTATAGCGCTCCGGAACGCTGACGATCAGCTCGGAGGCGCGCACCAGGGCCAGCGCCGCCGAAAAGCTCCCGACGATCGTCGCGATCCGCCGCTCCAGACCCAGCTCTTCCAAAGCCACGTCGATCTGCCCTTTCTGCAGCCCGCGCCGTGAAACGAGGATGTGCTGGCCCGCTGCGTAACGCTCCGGCGTCATCACGCCGTCCGTCAGCGGATGCCTGCTGCGCACCACGCCGATGAAACGGTCGCGGAACAAGGGCTGCGTTCGCAGTTCCGGGCCGGTATCGTCACCCACCACACCAGTCTCGAGATCGATCGTGCCATCGCGAAGCAAGGTGCTGTCCTTGTCGAGCTTCTGCGTGAAATAGAGCCGCACCCCAGGCGCCTGCTCGGCAATCCGGGCGATCAGCTCCGGGCCGAAATTCTCCACGAAGCCCTCGCGGGTGCGGATCGTGAAGGTCCGGACGAGCTGCTTGAGATCCAGCGTTTCGGAGGGCCGCAAGGCTGCCTCCGCTTCTTCGACGAGCTGGCCGACGCGTTCACGCAGCTCCAGCGCTCGCGGCGTCGGCACAAGCCCGCGCCCGGCCTTGACCAGCAAGGGATCGCCGGTCGTCTCGCGCAGGCGGGCAAGCTGCCGGCTCATTGCGGATGGGCTCAGCCGCAATCGCCGGGCGGCGCGCGCGACGCTGCCTTCCGCAAGCAGGACATTAAGGGTGACGAGCAGGTTGAGATCGGGCGTGGACATGTTGCGACCATAGCACGGTTTTGCCGACATATAGCGTCAAATGCACGAATGAAGTGCAAACGCTGCGCGTTCCGCCATATGATGTCGGGAGCTATGTTTCTGCCGGGACTTTCTATTACGTCGCCAGAAATGGAGCTCATGTTGAAGCCAATCACGGAAAAGCCGGGCGAAGCCGGCCATGCAAGATCAGCATCCTCGGTCCGCTGGGCGCTTGCCAGCCTCTGCCTCTCCATGCTGATGCCTTCGCTCGATACCAGTATCGCCAATGTCGGCCTGCCGACGCTCGCCCAGGCGTTTGGCGCTTCCTTCCAGCAGGTACAGTGGATCGTGCTTGCCTATCTGCTCGCCATCACCACGCTGATCGTCAGCGTCGGACGGCTGGGCGATATTTTCGGCAGGCGGCGCCTGTTGTTGATCGGAATAAGCCTCTTCACCCTCGCTTCGCTCCTTTGCGGCATAGCGCCGACGCTGTGGCTGCTGCTCGCCGCCAGGGGGCTGCAGGGCCTTGGCGCCGCCATGATGATGGCGCTAACCGTGGCCATGGTCGGCGAAACCGTGCCGAAGGAGCGGACGGGCAGCGCCATGGGCCTGCTCGGCACCATGTCCGCCATCGGCACCACGCTCGGCCCGTCGCTCGGCGGCATCCTGATCGCCGGCTTCGGCTGGGAGACCATTTTCCTTGTCAATGTGCCGCTCGGGATCACGAATTTCCTGCTCGCCGTTCGATTCTTGCCGGCCGATCGCCAGGAGGAGAAAGTCGCCCAGGGACGCCTGGATGGTATCGGCACCTTGCTGCTGGCTTTGACGCTCGCTGCCTATGCGCTGGCGATGACCATGGGACACGGCAACTTCGGCACACTCAATCTCGGCCTGCTGCTGACAGCCGCCTTCGGCATCGCCCTCTTCGTCTTCACCGAGGCGAAGGTGAAATCGCCGCTGCTGCGTCCTTCCATGTTCCGCGATTCCTCGCTGAGCGCTGGCCTTGCCATGAGCACCATCGTTTCCACCGTCATCATGGCGACGCTCGTCGTCGGCCCCTTCTATCTGTCCGGCGCGCTCGGCTTCGATGCCGCCCATGTCGGCGCCATCATGTCGGCCGGCCCTTTGATCTCGGCGCTGACAGGCGTACCGGCCGGCCGCATCGTCGATCGCTTCGGCGCCCGTCGCATGAGCGTGATTGGCCTCATCGGCATGATGACAGGCCTCTCCCTCATCGCGGCACTGCAAGGACGATTTGGTGCTGCCGGCTATATCGGTCCGCTTGTCATCGTCACCGCGCACTATGCGCTGTTTCAGGCCTCCAACAACACTACGATCATGTCCAACATCACGCCCGAACAGCGCGGCGTCATATCCGGCATGCTGAGCCTGTCGCGAAATCTCGGCCTGATTACCGGCACCTCCGTCATGGGTGAGGTCTTCACGCTGGCATCGGGAACCACGGACATCACCACGGCAACCCCGCAGGCGGTGGCGAGCGGAATGCAGACCACCTTCGTCGTCGCCGCTCTTTTGATCGCCGCAACGCTCGTCATCGCACTGACGGGCCGGACCTTTGCAAAGCGCACCACCCTCTCCGAGGAAGCGGCGTGAGACCCGGACAGGAGAAGATGGTGGATGACAAACCCACCATCCGATCAGACCCATTCGCGTCCGCTGAATTCGGACGAAACGAAATCGAGAAAACTGCGGAGCTTCGGCGTGATACGCCGATCGGGCGCGTGGAGGATATGAAGCGAGCGCGTCGGCACATTGTATTCGGGCAGGACGGCCACTAGCGATCCGGCTTCCAGGCTGGATCGAACGAGCTCGAATGGCTGAAGGATGATGCCGAGCCCGGCGAGCGCTGCCTGCAGCAGCGCCTCACCATTATCGATCATCAGCCGGCCATAGATAGGAATGTTCACGCTCCCATCCGGTCCTTCAAGATCCCAATGCGTCCTCAACATGGTATGCGAAAAGATGAGGCAATCATGCTCTTTCAGATCATCCGGCTTCGAAGGCACGCCACGGGAGCGGAGATAGTTCGGCGCCGCACAGATCACCAGCCGATAGGGATCGAGGCGTCGAGCAATCAAGCCGCTGTCGACAAGTTCGCCGACCCGAAAGACCGCGTCATAGCCTTCGTCGATCAAGTCGACCAAACGGTTCGAGAGCGATAGCTCTATCGAAACCTCCGGATGTGCGCCGAGATATTTGGGAAGCTTCGGCGTGAGGGCATGAATTCCGAATGAAACTGGCGCGTTGATCTTCAACTTTCCGCGCGGCACAGCCCGCGTCTCCGCTGCCAGGGCCTCTGCGGATTCGACCTCAGCGAGGATATTACGGCAGCGCTCGTAAAACTGGCTTCCGACCTCCGTCAGATGCTGGCGGCGCGTGGTTCGGTTGATAAGCCGAATGCCCAGATGCTGTTCGAGAAATTGCACATGCTTGCCGACAAGCTGTGGCGACATGTTCAATGCATCCGCGGCAGCGCTGAACGAGCCGAGCTCAACCGCTTTCACGAAGATACTCATGCTGGACAAGCGATCCATTCGAAACAACCCATTTCAAGTATAACATCATATAGATCATTTATCTCGATATGACGATAATCATATTCATTCATCGGCAACAACAAAGGAGCTGACGAATATGAAAATCGCTGTGATTGGCACTGGCAATATGGGCGCAGGTCTGGCCCGCCTGCTGGCGGCAACGGGTTATGATCTGGTGATCGGCCATCGCGACCCGGCAACGGCTGCGTCCTTCGCCGCGGAGCTGGGTAAGAATATCGAGGCCGGTGGAATTGCTGCCGCCGCCAAGCTCGCCGATATCATCATTCTGGCATTGCCTTATGGCGCGGTAGCGGAAGCATTAAAGGAAGCGGGCAATCTCAAGGGAAAGGTGCTAGTCGATATCAGCAACCCCGTCACCGCGGACCTCCGTGGCCTCGTCGTCGGACACTCGACTTCGGCAGCTGAGGAAATCCAGGCCCTCGCGCCTGGGGCAACGGTGATAAAGGCCTTCAACACCATCTTCGCGCAGCTGCTGCCGCTCGAGGCACGTAAGGGTAAAACGGTGCAGGTCTTCGTCGCCGGCGATGATGAAAAAGCCAAGGGCGCCGTCTCCCGCTTCGTCAATGCCGCCGGCTTCGAAGCGGTTGATGCCGGGCCTCTCTCCAATGCCCGCTTCATCGAGCCCATCGGCGAGATGAACATCCACTTCGGCTTCTTCCTCGGCAAGGGTCCTTCCGTGGCACCCGCCTGGGTTCAGCTCTGAGGGCACGCGGTAGCACGCATACGAAAAAGGCCCGGAGCTTGCGCTCCGGGCCTTGCCGAATGGATGATCGACGACTCCTGTCGATCAGAAGCTTGCCGTCAACGGGTCAGGACCGATACGGCCGCCGGCCGAATCGAGCTTGGCCATCTCTGCCAGATCGTCGCTATCGAGCTTGAAGTCGAAAACCTTGAGATTTTCCTCGATGCGGCTCGGCGTCACCGATTTCGGGATGACGATCAGGCCGTTGTCGATGTGCCAGCGGATGATGATCTGCGCCGGGGTGCGGCCATGCTTGGCGGCGACCTTGCCGATGACGGCATTGGTCAGAAGCTTGCCCTGGCCGAGCGGGCTCCAGGATTCGGTCTTGATGCCGAGCTTGTCGTGAACGGCGCGCAGCTCCTTCTGCTGGAATGTCGGGTGCAGCTCGATCTGATTCAACACGGGCGTCACGCCGGTCTCGCCGATGATGCGTTCGAGATGCGCGGCGGCAAAATTGGAAACGCCGATCGAACGGGCGCGACCGTCTTCTTTCAGGCGCACGAAGGCCTTCCAGGTGTCGAGATAGCGGTTGCGGTGCGGCGACGGCCAGTGAATGAGATAGAGGTCGACATAGTCGGTGCCAAGACGCTTCAGGCTCTCGTCGAAGGCCTTCAGCGTGGAATCAAAGCCCTGCGCCTCGTTCCAGAGCTTGGTGGTGAGATAGATGTCTTTGCGGGCAACGCCAGACTGGCGCATGCCTTCGCCGACGCCATCCTCGTTTTCATAGATGGCTGCGGTATCGACATGGCGATATCCGGCTTTCAAAGCCGTGCTGACAGCCATCGGTGCGACGTTTTCCGGCGTCTGCCAGACGCCGAGGCCGACCTGCGGAATGGAATTGCCGTCATTGAACGTGATTGTCGGTTGGGTGGTCACGATAAGTCTCCAGAGAATGAGAAAGGGGTGGAGTGAAGGCGTGATTTAAATTCTAAAAGAAAAGGTCCGGCCTGGTCCGCATGGGCGCACCGGTCGAAATCCCATATAGTGGAGAATGTTGGGATTTTAACCCCGGCCGACGTTTCAGACAACCCGAACGGTCGTACCTCTTCGCAGCGATGGCAGGATACGCCGCATATCGCGAAGGCTGACTGCGACACATCCCGCCGTCGGCTCGTATCCCGGCCTGATCAGATGGAAGAAGATCGCCGAGCCGCGGTTGCGCCGGCGCGAGCTCACATTCCAGTCAAGTACCAGGCAGACATCGTAAAGGCCGTCGCCTCGCTGCAATTCCTCGTGGCTCAGCCTGAAAGGAGCCTTCACCAGCCTGTTGTAATTGGGATCGTCCGGCTGGTCGCACCAGAGCATATCCTTCCGGATACGCCGCAGCGGCAGGGCCGTTTTCAGGGAACCGACCCGATCGCTGCGCGTGAAGCCATAGAGCAGCTTCATGTCCGCGATCGGTGTCGCACCGTCGCCTTCCCGCTTCAGGATACTGCGTCCGGACCGGCCGATCGCCGCCGGCACGGTCAAGCCTCCCACCTGCACCAGCGCCCGCGTTTTCTTACCCGGCGCAGCACGCACGACGATCGTTGAAGCGCTCCGCCTGGCCCCCGCCCTTGTCTTTTGCATTTTCCTCACATGTTTTTGCTTTGCGCGTGATTTCATTTGAAATCATAGCAGTTTCAACCAAACGACCAAGCCTGAGCCGCGTCGCGACTTGCTAAAAATGCAATTTGGCGTAGGACTTAAGTGGGAATAGAACGAGGACCCGAACGGCATGACCGCACGCACCATTCTCCTGGTGGACGATGACAACGACCTGCGCGAAATGTTGGTCGAGCAATTGTCGCTTTACGAGGAATTCAATGTCCTGCAGGAGGCAACCGCCGGAAAGGGCGTGCAGACGGCGCGTACAGTGCCCGTCGATCTCCTGATCATGGATGTCGGCCTGCCCGATATGGACGGCCGCGAGGCCGTGAAGCTGCTGCGCAAGAACGGCTTCAAGTCGCCGATCATCATGCTGACGGGTCACGACACGGATTCCGACACCATTCTCGGCCTCGAAGCCGGCGCCAACGACTATGTGACGAAGCCCTTCCGCTTCGCCGTTCTCCTCGCCCGTATCCGCGCGCAACTGCGCCAGCACGAGCAGAGCGAAGACGCGACCTTCACCGTCGGCCGCTACCTCTTCAAGCCGAGCCAGAAGCTTTTGACGACAGACGATGGACAGAAGATCCGCCTGACGGAGAAGGAAGCCGCCATCATCCGTTATCTCTATCGCGCCGACCAGAAGGTCGTGACCCGCGATATCCTTCTCGAAGAAGTCTGGGGCTATAATTCCGGCGTGACCACTCACACGCTCGAAACTCACGTCTACCGCCTTCGCCAGAAGATCGAGCGCGACCCTTCCAATGCCGAAATCCTGGTGACGGAAAACGGCGGCTACAAGATCATTCCATAGGCGATCGATGGCGCTGAACGACGATATCCGACTGCTGTCGCAACTGCCGCTGTTTCACGGCATGGGCGATGAGCCGCTGCGGCTGATCGCCTTCGGCGCCGATCGCCGTCATGTGAACGAGGGCCAGACGCTTTTCAGGGAAAAGTCTCCCGCCGAATGTGCTTATGTCATCACGCGCGGCAGTTTCGAACTCAGCACCATCGATGCTGACGGCCAGAAGCAGGTGGAGGCGGTGGTCCAGGCCGGCACCATGCTTTCGGAACTGGCGATGGTGACATTGGTAGAGCGGAAATATACGGCTGTTGCCGCCGAGGAAGCCGACGTGATCCGCATCACGCGTGCCCTTTTTCACCGGCTGATCGAAGAATATCCAGATGCCGGCCTGCTCATCCAAAACCGAATCCGCGAAAACTTCGCCGCCCTTGCCAGGCAAGCGGCCGCGATGCTCGGCCGCTTCTCCTAATACGCGCCATCCCGCTTGGAGCGTTTTGTTTCCACGCAATTCCGGACGGAAAACCGCTTCGCACTTTTCCTGGAATAGGTCTAGAGATTGAAATGCGCCGTGACGGGCACATGGTCGGACGGGCGATCCCAGCCGCGCGCGGCCTTCAGGATCTCGATGCGCTGCAGATGCGGGCCGAGGTCGGATGACGACCAGATATGGTCGAGGCGGCGACCGCGGTCTGCAGCCTCCCAATCCTTGGCACGGTAGCTCCACCACGTATAGAGCTTCTCGCTTTCCGGCACCTGCTGGCGCATCAGGTCGAGCCAGGCGCCGCGCTTCATCACCTCGATCAGCCCGTCGGTCTCGACCGGCGTATGGCTGACGATCTTCAGGAGCTGCTTGTGCGACCAGACGTCATGCTCGAGCGGCGCGATGTTGAGGTCGCCGACGAGGATCGCGGAGGTGTTCTGCTCGGCATTGGCGTGCAGCTTCTTCATCTCCTCGATGAAATCGAGCTTGTGGCCGAATTTCGGATTGATAGCCCGATCCGGTTCGTCGCCGCCGGCCGGAACGTAGAAATTATGCAGGCGAATGCGCCGGCCGCCGCGCTCGAAGATCGCCGAGATGTGCCTGCTGTCGCCGACATTGCAATAATCCTGACGATGATCCTCGGTCAGCGGGAAGCGCGAGGCGATCGCCACGCCGTGATAGCCCTTCTGGCCATGGATGATGATGTGCTCATAGCCAAGCGCCCGGAGCGGCGCATAGGGGAACAGCTCGTTCGGAACCTTGGTTTCCTGCAGGCAGAGAATGTCAGGCCGGGCCTGCAGGACGAACTGCTCGACAATGGGCATGCGCAGCCGCACCGAGTTGATGTTCCAGGTCGCAATCGAAAATCCCATGCCCAAGCCTTTCCCTTACAGCAACTCCAGGAAAAGTGTGCGGCGGTTTTCCATCCGGAATTGCGTCAAACAGACAGCTGGAGCGGTTCAGCGACTCGATGAAACGCTGAACCGCTCCAGTCAGGCTAAAGGCTTTAGACCGGCTGTTACGGAAAGGAAAGCGCCATTCGGCACTTACCTAAGGCTGAGAAGGAAGACGGCGCTCAGCGCGTGTAGTCAATGCGGAAAACGCTGTCATCGAAGGCGACATTGGTCTTCACATTGTTGATGATCACGTCGGTCGTCTTGCCCTGCGGATCGATGACGGTCCATTGGCGCAAGTCGTACGTCTTCGAATCGAAAATCATCGTGATGGTGGAATCGCCGAAGACCGTCCGGTTGCCGAGCGTGATCTTGGTCAGATCCGGCTGCGAATCGACATTGCGCACCATATCGGCGGAAAGGTCGATCTTGTTGGCGAGCAGCAGGCTCAGCGGCGTCTTCGACAGCTGATACATGTTTCTTGTCTGCGTCTGGTCGTTGATGACCTGCACGTTATTGCCATCGCAGATCACGCGCATGCGCGACGGCGGATCATAATTGAAGCGCATCTTGCCGGGCCGCTGGATGAAGAAAGAGCCACTCATCTGGTCGCCGCGCGGACCGATCTGCAGGAAACCGCCCTTCATCGACTTGATGGACGAGAAGTGATCGGCGATGGCCTGGGCGATGTTGGGATTGAGGGTGGTCGCAGCTGCTGCCTGCGTCTGGCCTTGGGCCTGCGCAAAGGCCGAAACCGGCAAAGCGCCTGCCGCACCGACCGCGACCACGGCGCCGAGGAAATGCCGGCGGGTCAGGGAAAGTCGGCTGGACGGCTGCGCATCAAACTTTGTCATCGAATTCTCCTTCATGCTTCGTCCATGGCGCGCAAAGTCGGCGTCTTCATGGCGCAACGGCCCAGGGCCGGTAAGGGGCTGCGATCAAATTTCCCTGAACATAGACGGGATATGCGACACAGAAAGACGGGCTGCCTCAGCGGTCGAGGATATCGGCTTCGGTCGGAACGAGAATTTCGCGCTTGCCGGCATGATTGGCCGGGCCGATCACGCCTTCCTGCTCCATGCGCTCGATCAGCGATGCCGCGCGATTGTAGCCAATGCCGAGACGACGCTGGATGTAGGAGGTCGAAGCCTTGCCGTCACGCAGGACGATCGCGACCGCCTGGTCATAGGGGTCTTCCGAATCGGCGAGATTGGAAGTGCCGGCCGGACCATGGCCATCATCGTCTTCGTCGTCATCGGCGGTGATGGCATCGAGATATTGCGGTGCCCCCTGCGTCTTCAGATAGGCGACGATATCCTCCACCTCGCCGTCGGAGACGAAGGGGCCGTGAACGCGCTGGATGCGCCCGCCGCCGGCCATGTAGAGCATGTCGCCCATGCCGAGCAGCTGCTCTGCACCCTGCTCGCCGAGAATGGTGCGGCTGTCGATCTTCGACGTCACCTGGAAGGAGATGCGCGTCGGGAAGTTCGCCTTGATGGTGCCGGTGATGACGTCGACCGAGGGGCGCTGCGTCGCCATGATGACATGGATGCCGGCGGCACGCGCCATCTGCGCCAGACGCTGCACGGCACCTTCGATATCCTTGCCTGCGACCATCATCAGATCGGCCATTTCGTCGATGATGACGACGATATAGGGCATCGGCTTCAGGTCGAATTCTTCCGTCTCGTAGATCGCCTCGCCGGTCTGGCGATCGAAACCGGTCTGCACCGTACGGCTGATCGCCTCGCCCTTGGCGACGGCCTGCTCGACGCGCGTGTTGAAGCCGTCGATGTTGCGCACGCCGATCTTCGACATCTTCTTGTAGCGCTCTTCCATCTCGCGGACGGTCCATTTGAGCGCGACGACGGCCTTCTTCGGATCGGTGACGACGGGCGACAGGAGGTGCGGGATGCCGTCATAGACGGAAAGCTCCAGCATCTTCGGATCGATCATGATCAGGCGGCACTGCTCCGGCGTCATGCGATAGACCAGCGACAGGATCATGGTGTTGATCGCGACCGACTTGCCCGAGCCGGTGGTGCCGGCGACAAGCAGATGCGGCATCTTGGCGAGATCGGCGATAACGGGCTCGCCGCCGATCGTCTTGCCGAGCGACATAGCAAGCTTGGCCTTGGAGGTCTCGAAATCACGGCTGGCGACGAGTTCGCGCAGATAGACCGTCTCGCGCGTCGAGTTCGGCAGTTCAATGCCGATGGCATTGCGACCGGGAACGACGGCGACGCGGGCAGCGATCGCGCTCATCGAGCGGGCGATATCATCGGCAAGACCGATGACGCGGGACGACTTGATGCCGGGCGCCGGCTCCAATTCGTATAGCGTGACGACCGGACCGGGACGGACATGGATGATCTCGCCCTTGACGCCGAAGTCTTCGAGCACGCCTTCGAGCATGCGGGCATTCTGCTCCAGCGCATCGGCCGAGAGCGTCGCATCGCGGGCGACGGCCTTCGGCTCGGCAAGCAGGTGAACGGCGGGAAGCTGGAAACCGTAGGGACGGATAAAGGACGTCTGCGCCTCGCGTTCGGCCCGAGCGCCAGGCTTCGGGCGCGGCGCAGCCGGGGTGACGCGATGGCCGGCGGCGGCTCCCTTCGGTGTAGCCGGGGCTAACGGCCAATCCTCATCCTCGTCGTCGGGCAGAATATCGGCCGGACGCCGCGGATCGCGATCGTAAAGCGAATCCTCGTCCTCATCCTCG
Organism: Martinezella hainanensis; assembly: GCF_900094555.1. Taxonomy (GTDB): domain Bacteria; phylum Pseudomonadota; class Alphaproteobacteria; order Rhizobiales; family Rhizobiaceae; genus Rhizobium; species Rhizobium hainanense. Next base: position 415,608 of record NZ_FMAC01000004.1, on the reverse strand, counting down.
TCGTCTCCGAGGCTGATCGAGGGCGCGGACACAACGCGACGCGCGGCCGGGCCATCCATCGACGGATCGAGACGGTCGCCCCGAGCCATCGGCGCCTTGGCGCGCACCGGCTCGTTCAGCGTGCCGAATTCGTCATCATTGAAGTCATAGGGCGCGTCGAAAGCATGGTCGCGGCGCTTGCGCGGACCCATGCCGAACAGCCGGCGAAGACGAGCCTGCGTGTTGTACCAGGCATGCATGACAGCGCCGAAAGCCATGAAATTGCTCAGGAAGCTGCCGCGGTCATCATCCTCGTCCGCGTCGCCGACCCGGCGGGCGCGGCTGCGGGTTTCCTCGTAGTCGTCCTCGTCATCCTCGTCTTCCACGAGATTTTCGCCGATGACGCCTGAGGCGAAGAGCATGAGCCAGATGGCCGGAACGGCGAGAACCGAACCGATGATGATGGCCACCACACCGCTCGGATAGGTGCCGATGAAGAGGGCTGGAAGCCGCAGAAGAAGATCACCGACGACACCGCCGATACCGTTCGGGATCGGCCAGGTCGGCGGCGCCGGGAAGCAGGCGATGGATCCGGCCGCGACAATGCAGCTGCCGAACCAGGCGCCGAGGCGCGAGGGCACCCGATGAAGCTTGCGGTTGGTAATCAGCGCAAAGGCCCAGGCGACGGCGGGTAGCATCGCCAGAACCGAAGCAAGGCCGAGCGACTGCATCATGATGTCGGCAAAAGCGGCACCGGGAAAGCCAAGCAGATTGGTCGGCGCATTGGCAGTTGCATAGGAGTAGCTGGGGTCCATGACGTTCCAGGTCGCCAGCGCCGCAACCGCAAGCGCCAGCAGGAACAGTATCGCGAAACCTGTCAGGCCTTTGACCTGACGCCAAACCACGCTCGATAGCGATAAACGGTCGGGGCGACCGCTCAACGCCGCCGAATTGCTTCTGCCCATGATATCCAGCCCCGTTCCTGTCCAAAGCGCAAACGAATCGGTCTATGCCCACTCGCCGGCAGGTTAGCCATACCTAATCAGAGGAGGGTTAATGGCATGTTAACCATGCACGCCAACCTCACGAATCGCCTGTTATCTGAGGCAAATGGCTGTGCAGAAATGAAAAGGGCCCGAACCTAGGTCCGGGCCAAGGGCGGCCTGTTTGCGATGAAACAGGCCGCGACGGGACGTTGAGCGATGCCGGGCATTCGCCTCGGCATCGCAAGCTCTCATCAGGAATTGTGGTAGGCGGCTTCGCCGTGCGAGGCGAGGTCGAGACCTTCGCGCTCGGCTTCCGGAGCGACACGCAGACCGATGATGACGTCGACGACCTTGTAGAGGATCGCCGAGCCGATGCCGCACCACAGGATGGTGGTGACGACGGCGGTCAGCTGGACCACGACCTGGCTGCCCATGGTGACGCCATCCGCATAACCGACACCGCCGAGCGAGGCGCTGGCGAAGATGCCGGTTGCGATGGCGCCGAAGATGCCGCCGATGCAGTGCACGCCGAAGACGTCAGCCGTATCGTCGTAGCCGAACTTGTTCTTCACGACCGAGACGAAGAAGTAGCACAGCGGCGAGACGATCAGGCCCATGACGATCGCACCCATCGGGCCGGCGATACCGGCGGCAGGCGTGATGGCGACGAGGCCGGCGACCATACCCGAGGCGCCGCCGAGCATGGAGGCCTTGCCGCGGGTGAAGGTTTCAACCAGCGACCAGGAGATGATGGCGGCCGCGGTTGCGATGAAGGTGTTGACGGTTGCGAGCATCGCGCCGCCGGAGGCTTCGAGGTTCGAACCGGCGTTGAAGCCGAACCAGCCGACCCAGAGCATGGATGCACCGACCATGGTCAGCGTCATGGAGTGCGGAGCCATCATGTCCTTGCCGAAGCCGACGCGCTTGCCGACGAGAATGGCGCCAACGATGCCTGCGATGCCGGCATTGATATGAACGACGGTGCCGCCTGCGAAGTCGAGAGCGCCCATCTTGAAGAGCATGCCGTTGGAATCCCAGACCATGTGCGCGATCGGGAAGTAGACGAAGGTCGCCCACAGCGCGCAGAAGAGTACGGCTGCGCCAAACTTGATGCGCTCGGCGAAGGCGCCGATGATGAGCGCCGGGGTGATGGCGGCAAAGGTCATCTGGAACAGCATGAAGATGAACTCAGGAATGACCACGCCCTTGGAGAAGGTTGCAGCCGTCGTCGAGGTCGAGACGCCCGAGAGGAACATCTTCGCCGTGCCGCCCCAATAGGGGCTCGAACCGCCGCCGAAGGCGAAGGAATAGCCGTAGAGAACCCAGAGGATCATCACGACCGCGCCGATCATCGTGCACTGCATCAGCACCGAGAGCATGTTCTTCGAACGGACGAGACCGCCATAGAACAGCGCCAGACCCGGCACGAGCATGAAGAGCACGAGAATGGTGGAGATGAACATGAAGGCGGTGTCGCCCTTGTCCGGAACCGGAGCAGCGGCAGCCGGTGCTGCTGTCTGCGCGAAGGCGATCGCCGGCGCAAGCAAGGCCGCAGAAAGCGCGCCCACCCGTGTCAAGGCGGAGGAAAGCTTGGAAAATGACATGCAAATAACTCCCTGATCCGCCGTGTCTTACAGCGCTTCTGAATCGGTTTCGCCCGTACGGATGCGCACGGCATGGTCAATGGAATAGACAAAGATCTTGCCGTCGCCGATCTGGCCGGTCTTGGCGGCCGTCGCGATGGCCTCGACGGCCTTGTCGACGGTTTCGGATGCAACCGCGACCTCGATCTTCAGCTTCGGCAGGAAGCTGACGGCATATTCGGTGCCGCGATAGATCTCGGTATGCCCCTTCTGGCGCCCGTAGCCCTTCACTTCGGTCACAGTCAGGCCCTGGATGCCGACAGCCGTGAGGGCCTCACGGACCTCATCGAGCTTGAACGGCTTGATAATGGCCATCACAATTTTCATCTGGTTTCCCATCCTTTGTTAGCCTCGGCACGGAGCCGACTCTCCTTGCCGCCGACGAGTGTTTCTGCAGCGACTGGCCATACACATTCAAAGGACGTGCCAGATTCGTGACACATTTATAACGTATTGAAATAAAACAGATTTATTGCACAGACCCAATAAAGCGGCATTTCTCGTCGCGAGAGACGCACAAATAAAGTGCAAATTTATAAATTTGCACTTTATTTAATCATTTGCCTTTTTACGAATCAGGCCTTCCTGCGCTACCGACGCAATCAGGACACCGGATCGCGTAAACAGGCTGCCGCGGGTAAAACCGCGCGCGCCGGAAGCGCTGGGGCTTTCCTGACTGTAGAGCAGCCAGTCGTCGAGCTTGAACGGGCGATGGAACCACATGGCGTGGTCGAGGCTCGCCACCTGAACAGTCGGGTCCAGAACCGATGTTCCATGTGCGTTCAGGGAAACATCGAGCAGCGTCATGTCGGAAAGATAGGCAAGCACCGCATTCCGATAGAGCCGGTCATCCGGCACCGGTCCCGTCACGCGAACCCAGATATTTTGCCGCTGGCTCGGCTGCGCGCGCGAAAAATAGCTTTCGATCGATACCGGCCTGATTTCGACCGGACGCTTGCGCTCCCAGTAACGGCGCACATTCTCGGGCGCGTGGGCGAGATAGCGCTGCTTCACCTGCTCCTCGTCCATCAACTCCTCCGGCATCGGCACGCCGGGCATATCAACCTGATGGTCGAAACCGGGCTCGTCGACCTGGAAGGAGGCCGTCAGCGCGAAGATCGCCTTGCCGTGCTGGACGGCGAGCACGCGCCGCGTATTGAAGCTCGAACCATCGCGCAGGCGGTCGACCTGATAGAGGATCGGCACCGAAGGATCGCCCGGCAGCATGAAATAGGCATGCAGCGAATGCGCGAAGCGATCGCCATCCACGGTCCTCTGCGCCGCCATCAGCGCCTGGCCGATGACCTGCCCGCCGAAGACGCGCTGCCAGCCGACCTGCGGACTGTTGCCTCGAAACAGGTTCATCTCGATCGTTTCGAGATCGAGCGTCGCAAGCACGGTTTCCATCGGGGTGGGCTTCTCGGTCTCTCGCGACATTTTGCTTGAACTCCAATGGTAGGAACCACGAACAGGATGCTCTATATAGAACAGGAAGTGACAGTAAGACACAGGGAAGCGCTATGTTGGACATGCTGGTAGTGGGTGGCGGATATGTGGGTCTTGCCGCAGCGGTCGCAGTCAAGCAGGCGGCGCCGCACCTCGACGTCATGATCGTGGAAGCTGCTCCCGAAACCGCGTGGAAGAAGGACATGCGGGCATCGGCGATCATCGCGGCCGCCTCGAAGATGCTTGAAGTCCTGGGCGTCTGGAACGAGATCGCACCGGAGGCCCAGCCGATCACCCGCATGATCGTCACCGATTCGCGCACCGGCGATCCCGTGCGCCCGGTCTTTCTCACCTTCGATGGTGAAGTTGCCGAAGGCCAGCCCTTCGCCCATATGGTATCGAACCTCGACATGGTCGGCGCATTGCGCGGTGCGTGCGAGCGTCTCGGCATCACCATCAAGCACGGGCTCAGCGCCACCGGTTTCGTCACCGACGACAATAAAACCACCCTCACTCTTTCGGATGGCAGCACGCTGGAAACGCGGCTTCTGGTCGCCTGCGACGGCGTGCGCTCGAAACTGCGCGACATGGCCGGCATCAAGACGGTCAACTGGGATTACGGCCAGTCCGGCATCGTCGTGACAGTCGAGCACGAGCGGCCGCATGGCGGCTGCGCCGAAGAACATTTCCTACCCTCTGGCCCCTTCGCCATCCTGCCGCTGAAGAACAACCGCTCCTCGCTCGTCTGGACCGAGCGCACCTACGATGCCGAACGGCTGGTTTCCTCGGATGATCTCGTCTTCGAGGAGGAGCTGGAGCGTCGCTTCGGCCACAAGCTCGGTGCGCTGCGCACGATCGGCGAACGCCGCGCCTTCCCGCTCGGCCTGACGCTTGCCCGCGCTTTCGTTGCGCCGCGCTTCGCACTCGCGGGCGACGCGGCCCACGGCATCCACCCGATCTCCGGCCAGGGCCTCAATCTCGGCTTCAAGGACGTAGCGGCATTGGCCGAAACCATCGTCGAGGCCGACCGCCTCGGCCTCGACATCGGCTCGATCAATACGCTCGAGCGCTACCAGACCTGGCGCCGCTTCGACACCTTCCGCATGGGGGTCACGACCGACGTGCTGAACCGGCTCTTCTCCAACGACAACACGCCGCTGCGCATCGCCCGCGACTTCGGGCTTGGGATTGTCGACCGCCTGCCGAACCTCAAATCCTTCTTCATCGGCCAGGCAGCCGGCACGACTGCGAAGGATAATCCGCGGCTGTTGGCTGGCGAGGCGATCTGAGGGGACGGCGCCGGAAGCAGGCAGTCAACTTTCAGTTCGAATATGGCAGAAGCGGACATCAGCTAAGCTGAGTTCGTGAGTGAGACGCCAATTGCTTGGTCGGCCCGGAGGGAGCGCCCACCATCGCTTAAAAGCCTTAGATACAGGGCTTTCAGGGATGGCTAGGGGGACACGATGTCCCCCTTTTATGTCTCTGCATCGCACATGCTCGTGAAGCCTTCAAGAGGCACGCGTTCGCTCCCGAACTGGATACTGATGGTGAAGTGTCCGAGCTTCAAATTTCAGATGAACTCGACTATCGCTCGCCCGTCTGGCAGCAATTGTTCAGCCCATTGACGCGCTTTGTAGCTGACGCCCAATTGTCAGTTGATGTACCAGTTGGCTATTCGCTAGGCTCAGGTTTGCCACTCATGATATCTACAAGGCGAGCATGAAGCCGATCAGGCTGGATTGTCTCGCATTGCCAGATGATATCGACGGCCCATCCCAATGCTCGCAGCTGTGCTATATTTTCCTGATCGCGCTCGACATTCCGTTGGAACTTCGAAAGCCAAAATTCAACATTGGTTTTTGGAACGGTGGATTTTCGACAGCCGTGCCGGTGCCAGAAGCATCCATGCACAAATATCACCCGGCTACGCGAGCGCATCACTATATCAGGGCTTCCAGGCAAGCCTTTTTGGTGAAGTCGGTACCGGACTCCCATCTTGTGGAGAGCCTTTCGTACTTTCATCTCTGGCAGTGTATTCTTACTCTGTACCTTAGACATAATCGCAGAGCGCTGCGATTGGGTCACATGGTCCATGTCAGCTATTCACCTGTCTGTGCTAAGAGAGTGTGCCTTATTAACCGCAAGACGTGACCAAATTAGGGAGAGCAGATGATTTGACATAAACGGTGACACGCTGTTCCCGATCATACGGAAGCTGTGCCAAACGGTGGGGTGGAAAAGGAAATGATCAGGAAAACCCTGTAGTCGCGCCGCCTCTCGTATAGTTATCACGCGCGGCTCTTCGGGATGGAGTGGTCGTACCGCTTGGTAAGAACCCCTATCTGCACCAGTTCCCGCACGGAGGGTTGGACATGTACCGTCCCATGCTAACCTAGGATGTCTGCCGACTGTGTCAGTTTTTCCGGGCTCAACGGCTGCAAAGCGCGCAGCTATGTGGTCCCTGTGAGGGGTTCGTTTATGGCCGCTAAACCGCCCCGCAGCGCTACGAAGTCTTGACTGGTACCAGTTGTCGGTAGCCTCAGCGCCATAGCGCCAGAAATCGAAACCGTTTTCGTCACCAATCAATTGTGCGGATTGCAGATCGTGCAGCGCATCTCGGACGTTGGCTCTGTTCGCCGTCGGACGTTTGATATCTTCATCCGAAAGGTCGTCCACTTCACTGCGGTCATAACCAATCACGAACACGCGCGGCCGCGATGTCGCCGCGCCGAAATTTGCCGCATCAAGCACAAATGGTCCACGAATTACATAGTGGGCATCTACCAATGTCAGAGCTTCATCAAGCAGCGCTCGATTTTTCTCGAAAAGTATTCCTTTTACATTCTCCATAACGAAGAACTTCGGGCGGATCTCAGATATCAAGCGAAAATATTGGTAAACCAATTCTCGCCGCGGATCGGACGGATCGCGTCTTCCAATCGATGAGAAGCCCTGGCAAGGAGGCCCGCCGATAATTCCGTCAATTCGGCGTCCCGATGCTTGCACAAGGTCGGCTCCATCAATATCCGCTATATTTTGGAGGAGCAATTTTCCTGTTGGAAAATTCGACGCATGAGAGCTTGTAAGCGTTGCATCGATGTCCACAGATAATCTAACATCGAATCCCGCCTGGGTTGCGCCTAAGCCGAAGCCAGAGCAACCGCAAAACAAGTCGAGAACATTTGGGGACGGTTTGTTTAGCATGGGGGCTTATATCAAGCCGACGATCATCTGTCGATCGTTGGCTTATCTGCATGTTGAAATAATTGGGGATATCCGGTGACCGCATCCAATACAATCTCCGCCGCGCCCACCAAGCGTTTTTTCGTAGAAATGCTCGTTCGCGATATTGCTCTGGAGGATGCAATTCTCGACCTGCTCGACAACTGCATCGACGGGGTTGTGAGGACGGCTGGAGGAGCGGGTGACGAGCCCTATAAGAATTTCGAAGCGCGAATTACGATGAATCCGGGTCTCTTCGAGATCAAAGATAATTGCGGTGGTATACCCAAGGACGCTTTGGAGAAGGCGTTTCGAATGGGGCGTCCTGATGGCGGTGATAAGGGAGGCGCCGCTACCGTGGGTATGTACGGAATCGGCATGAAGCGCGCTATCTTCAAGCTGGGTACTGAAGCAAAGGTCGCCTCTCGCAGTCCTGACGTAAATTTCGAAGTGGGTATCTCGCCGGAATGGCTAAAGAACGAAGATAATTGGCAGTTGCCGATCAGCTACCTTGAAGAGGTTAAGAGTGATTTTGGCACGACTATATCGGTTCCAACGCTGACTAGCGATGTCTCTGCACGGTTTGATGAGGCTAATGATAATTTTATATCTTACTTCAAGAACAGCCTTTCTTCGAATTATACGTTCATAATACTTAAGGGCTTCAAAGTTTTTGTGAATGGGGAGCAGATAAAGCCGCAGCCTTTCAATTTGCTTGTTTCCAGCGAAGAAGATGTTGAGGGAGACAAGGTCACCAAAGGAAGCCTGAAGCCTTATGTTTTCAGAGGAGAAGTAGATGGCGTCTCCGTTCAGATATTTGCTGGACTAAGCCGACCTTTGCCCACCGACGAAGAGATTGAGAAGGAGGAAGAGGTCAGGCAAAGTAGGGATGACGCAGGTTGGACCATAATCTGCAATGACCGGATTGTCGTCTATCGTGACAAAACTCGACTGACCGGTTGGGGGGAGGCATCGGTACCGTCTTTTCACGGGCAGTTTATATCATTTTCCGGCCTAGTCATTTTGAAGTCTGACGATCCATGGAAGCTCCCTTTGACGACCACTAAGCGCGGGATAGATGCTTCTTCAGAGCTTTATCTGTCGATCAAGGATTTCATGCGGGAGGCGACTAAAACCTTCACGTCATTCACGAATAAATGGAAGCGAAACCCAGAAGAGAGGACGGCCCTCTATAAGGCGGCGTCGCCTATGTCGGTGGCGCAGTTACAGGCTACGACTGCAAGCTACGACATGACTAAGTCGAAGAAGCTTGAGGGTACCGAGCGATACATGCCTCTTCTGCCGGTGCCTAAAACGGATAACGGGACCGTGCGCATCTCTTATGCTAGGCCTCGTGCTCAGTTCGTGAAGTTGGCGGAAAAGCTGTTTGAGACGTCCGAAGTTACGCCTAGGGATCTGGGTGAGACAACCTTTGAATTGGTCTACGAGCAACTGGTTGGGGGCTCTAAATGAGCGGTGCAACCATCCCGTATGCTTTGCGCCAAAACAAGTTTGTTGATCGTAGGATTTTCATCGATCTGTTATCGAGGATAGAGCGATATGCTCCTCTGGATGACCATGTTTATATCAGCATGGGTGGAGCTACACTGGAAGACCACAGGTTGGCTCATGCCCTCATTGGGATGAATCGACTAGTTTCGTTCGATAGTGAGGAGTGGGTGGTTGCACGACAGAAATTCAACAAGCCTGTCGATTATGTGCAGATCCTTGCAACGACAAGTGGCGACCTAGTAAGTAATTTCTCTGCTGAAATGAACAGTCTTGGATTCGGTGGAGCGCCGAATGTCGCCATTTGGCTAGACTATACTGCTCCGGCGAAATTGGGCGAACAAGTGCGCGAACTGAACCAGTTACTTGACGTTCTACAGCCGCGCGATGTCGTTAGGATTACTGTCAATTCCAGCGCCTCTGCCATCTACAGGCCAACGATGAAAGATGGCAAGTTGGAGACGGCAAACCAGTTCCAGCCAATTAGGTTAGAAAAACTAGCGAAGCGTCTTGATGAATACATGCCAGACGGCATTCTGCCGGGCGAAATGACCGACGAAGGCCTGCCTCGTGTAATAGCATTAGCTGTCAGCAAGGCGGTAAAGGCGGCATTCCCTGCAAATTCGGAGCATGTAGCAGTACCGTTGTCACTGGTTCGCTATACCGATGGCCAGCAAATGCTATCCTGCACGTTGGTTGTTCTGGAGCGAAGCGAGATCGAAGTCTTTAAAGAGCGGACAAAGGCTAGCAAATGGCCTTTCTACTCAGATGGCTGGGAAGACATACACCAGCTTTCTATACCAGACTTGACGCTGAGGGAGAGGATGTTCATCAACGAGCGCATCCCGCGCAAGACGGCTGCGGAGCTATGTGCGGAGCTTGGGTTTGCCTTGGGTGGAGATGAAGACGAGGCGAAAGAGCATCTAGCTCAATACCTTAAATACTATCGCTTCTATCCGCATTTTCATCACGTCAATCTATAGTATGCACGCGAGTACGTTTCCATTGCCGTTAATTTGAGCAATGCCCGTGCATGTCTTGGCATGGGCTCGCATACGTTGGTTTTGTCGATCGCCAAAGTGATAGATTTTCGCGAGGGAGTATTTAAGCTCCTTTGCGCAGCCGTTTCCCCCATGGCGTTGCCGACAGTTTGGTGCCACTACACCAGACCTTGGCTGCGCATACGGTCAGTCAATACCGTTCACCTTTACGCAGGCAGGATATAAGGGGCGGGGCTGGGGTCTGTCCGCTAAGGTATACTATAACGTACACTACTTTCGCCGGCCTTCTGGTGGTCCGCAAGGCTCCAATTTTGCAATCGGACAGATAACGCAACGGTCACCCCCTTACGGACACCTGATATCTAACACTGCTTCAAATTGAGGTGGCTCACTCGACTGCCGCAAGCGGCAGCTTTTGCTTAATAAATGGAGGAGGCCCAATGACCGAAATGAGAGCACAAAGTTGCCACTCCATCGATCTCTTAGACGGACCGCCAGCCTCCACCCCACAATACAGAGGGAAGCGCGATCCTCAATCCTCGATACGGCGCGCCTCGGAGATCAGCATGATCGGAATGCCATCGCGGATCGGATAGGCAAGGCGCGCCTTTTCCGAGATCAGCTCGTTCTTTTCCCGGTCGTAGCTCAGCCGTCCCTTGGTCAGCGGGCAGACCAGCAGATCGAGCAGTTTCGGGTCGACCTTGCTGACCGTGATATCCATGGGAGGCTCCTATTGCAGCAGCGAATCGGTGTCGCCGGAGCCGGCGAGCACGATCTTGACGATGGCGATGAAGGTTTCGGCGCGGGTCTTCAGATCAGGCGCCTCCAGCAGAGCCTGCTTCTCGGCCGGCTCGAAGGGCGCCATGATCGACAGCGAATTGACCAGCATCATATTGTCGGCCCGTTCGACGCTTTCCCAATCCGCCTCCAGCTTGTTGGCCTCCAGATAGGCCCTGAAGGCCGAAAGCAGCGCCGGACGATCGACCGTGCCCTCTTCATGGTGGGATTTCAGGTCGGAAATGAAGGGCGTGATACGGAAGGTGCGATAGGGCTGGTGGGCGGTAATTTCATCCATAAGCCGGAAACGGCATATGCCGGTCAGCGCGGCGATATAGCGTCCATCGCCGGTTTCGGCGACGGAGGTGATGCGCCCGAGGCAGCCGACATGCGCAAGGTTCGGGGACTCAGCCGGTTCGGAAAGAGCAGGCTGCACGATGCCGACCAGCCTGTTGCCGGCGATCGCGGCATCGAACATGGCGAGATAGCGCGGCTCGAAGACATTGAGCGGCAGTTGCGCACCGGGCAGCAGCAGCGCGCCGGACAAGGGAAAGACAACAACCGATTCGGGCAGGTCGCCCGGCTTCAGATATCTGGCATTGCCGACTTGCATCTCTTCCATCCCGCCAAAGCATGTCGCGCAAAAATGTGCAGCAATTTTGCGACAACGACATGCGCAAAATCAAGGACCTAAATCGCAAGAAGCGAATCCGAAAGATCGCGACGCGTTTTAGAACACCGCGCTGCCGGCCGCAGTGGGCCGCACGGGAACGACACACATCGCGGTCGCTTCCCATCCTGCGCCGCGTCGTCAGACAATGTGGGCTCGTCTGCCGAAAACACAAGAGTATTTTGGCCGAGGTGCCGATACCCAGCGTTCCCAGCCGCTTTCATCCAAACAAACGATCGTACGAAATGTTTCGCACGATCGCCATCTGCATCAAGAAAACTGATCCTTACGAAAATAGAATGGAGGAAAGCTTGCGCCGCGCCGCGATCGTAGCCGGGTCCTTGGCGCCCCACACCTCGAAGAATTCCAGCAGCTGACGGCGCGCGCCATCATCGTCGTAGCTACGATCCTTGCGCATGACGGTCAGAAGATGATCGGCCGCCTCTTCGCGCTTGCCTTCGACATTACGGATCTTGGCAAGCTTGATGCGCTGCTCGTGATTGTCCGGGTTGGAAGCCAGTTCCTGCTCGATCGCCACGGGATCGCCAAGCTTGCGGGCTTCGTCGATCTGGTCGAGCTTCTTGACCACGGCCTGGATGCCGGCATCGTTGGCGAGCGTCTCCGGCAGGTCGGCAAGCGCTTCGCGAGCGCGCTGGCTCTGGCCGGCGGCGATCATGCATTCCGCCATGCCGGCAAGCGCCTTGGCATTTTCAGGATCGGCCTGCAGCACCGCGCCGAAAAGCTCGGCCGCACCGTTGATGTCGCCAGCGGCCAGCAGAACGCTCGCTTCTTCCAGAACGGCGGCAATCTCGGCTGCCTGATCGTCGGCGCCGCCTGCCGGACCTCCGAGGCGATCGATGAACTGGCGAACCTGGCTTTCCGGAACCGCGCCCATGAAGCCATCGGCCGGGCGGCCATTGACGAAGGCGATGACGGCCGGGATCGACTGGATGCCAAGCTGGCCGGCGATCGAGGGATGATCGTCGATATTCATCTTGACGAGCTTGACGCGGCCCTGGGCCTCGGTGACGACCTTTTCCAGCACCGGTGTCAGCTGCTTGCACGGGCCGCACCAGGGCGCCCAGAAATCGACCAGAACCGGCTGGTTGCGCGATTCCTCGATAACGTCCTTGGCGAAGGTCGCCGTCGTCGTATCCTTGATCGGCGAAGCACCTGGTGCCGCAGGCGCGGCGCCAAAGGATGCCGTGGCAGACATCTGACCGCCGAAGGAAGCGTTATAGGGATTGTTCGAACCGCTCATGAGTGTCTCCCGCCTACCGGCATCCTTGATTTTGTGAGGAGCATGATCCCCAGACGAGACGACGAGGTTCGCCTGGCAGCACGCTCCGTGAAATGGCCAAAACGACCGGACGATCCGAAGACAAGCCGACCGCTATAATCTTAGCGCTAAAATCGTACGTTAGCTCGTCACTTTCAAGACTAGCGGCGTATGACCCGTCGCCTCCATGAAACGTACGAGGTCGCCGCTGGCAATCGACGTCGTCGCATCGTTCGACAGAGGATGGCAATTGACGATGTCTTGCGCCATCAGTTCGGCATCCAGTACGAAGGTGACATTTCCGCCCGCATCGTTGATCGCGCCGAATGCAGTGACCGAGCCAGGGATGACGCCGAGATATTCCATCAGCTTTTCCGGCTTGCCGAAGGACACCTTGCTTGCCGCGCCGATCAGTGTGTGCACGGTCTTCAGATCAACAGTCGCATTTTCCTCGACGGTCAGCAGGAAGAAATTGTCCTTCTTGTCCTTCACGAACAGGTTCTTCGTATGGCCGCCCGGAATCTCGTCGCGCAGCGACACCGATTCGGCAACGGTGAAGACCGGGGCATGATCCTTGGTGCTGTGGGCGATGCCGAGCCCGTCCAGGAATTGGAAAAGATCGTCGCGGTTTTTCGGGCTGGTCTCGGTCATGGCGTCTCGCAATCAAAAATGGTCCGCCCCTGATACGTCGCCCACAATATCATTGCAATCTTTCAGGCGACAAAGCCCGGCGTTTCCGGGCTTTGCGGCAGCTCGCAGAAAGAACATGCAATTTTTCTTCGTTAACTCGTCATTTCCCTGTTGCATTTGAAAATCGGTTAGGCCATATACCGCCCGTCGCCGCAAGACGACGCCCAGCGGTCCAACACACTACCCCGGATCGCGACGGGAATGAGCGGGTGTAGCTCAGGGGTAGAGCACAACCTTGCCAAGGTTGGGGTCGAGGGTTCGAATCCCTTCGCCCGCTCCAGTTTTCCAGTTCATCGCTGAAAGCAAGAAGTTACGGCTTGGGCCGCAGACTGTTTTTGCCAAATGGACGATTTTTATATTCCCGTTTCCCTCCTCGGCATCTATAGCGTTCCCAACGCGCCTCGGGTCTCAAATCAGTCTCATTTGGCGTTCAGGTCTGCACATCAGATGGACAGACGAAGCGCGGTAACTGCTCGCATGAAAAGCATGAAAACAAAGATTTCCCTGCTGATTGCGATGCTGTCGCTTTTGCCCGTTCCCGCACTCGCCCATCCGCATATCTTCATCGATGCCAAGTTCGAGGTCGTCTCCGCGCCTGACGGCTCGATCAGCGAGCTGCGCAATGTCTGGAGCTTCGACGAGGTCTTCACCTCCTCCGTCCTCATGGATTTCGGCAAGGCCGGGGATCAGGCGCTGAGCGCGAGCGAGCTCAAGGCCGTGGGCAAGACGGTGAAGGATTCGCTGGCGCAATATGGTTACTACACGAACGTCACCAGCAACGGCAAAACAGTGCCGATGGCCAAGCCGGATGCGATAGAGGCCGACTACAAGGATGGTTCGCTGACCCTGACCTTCTCGCTGAAGCCGGAACAGAAGACCTTCCTCAAGGGAACCACCATCTTCGGGATCTACGACAAGACGCTCTATACGGCGGTCGATTTCGCCACCGACAACGATATGACCACGTCGGGACCGGCCTTCGGCCGCTGCAAGCGCAAGGTGGTCAGGCCCAATCCCAAGGAAGTCATGGCGGAAAACCAGGCCGCGCTGACAAGCATGTTCTTCAGCGATCCCAAGGGCACGGACTATTCGCTGCTCGTGGCGACGCGGCTGGAAGTCCAGTGCTGATACCAGGCCCGGAAAGAGCGCCCCTCATTTGAAAGGCGGAGCATCGTCTCGCGCCGATCGCTCGCCGTTTGGGACAAGCGATATATAGCGGCGGGCGATGATCCAGCAGGCGAGCGCCCAGGTCGCGCCAGCGCACCAGCCACCGAGAACGTCGGTGGGGTAGTGGACACCCAGATAGATCCGGCTCGCGCCGATCATCAATGTCAAAAGGATGCCGGCCGCGACGGTGAAAACGCGCGTCGAACGATAGGTTCGCGTGCCTGAGATCAGCGCGGCAAGGGTCAGATAGGTCACGGCCGACACCATCGCATGGCCGCTCGGAAAGCTCAGATCGTGGACCTCGACCAGATGCGGCACGATATCCGGCCTCGGCCGCGCAACGCCGACCTTCAGGACCGCACTCAGCGCCCATCCGCCAAGCACCGACACAAGGATGAAGATGGCGATGGCGCGTTGCCGGTCGAACAACAGATAGATCGTCACCAGGGCCGTCATCAGCGCAAGCACCGTCGTCCCGCCGAGGCTCGTAATATCCTTGACCGCATGGGTCAGCCAACCCGGTCCGATCGGAACAGAAAGATCGCCAGGCTGGCGAAGCGCCAGCAGGATCGCCTCGTCGAACCCCTTCGTGCTGCCTTCGAGGACCTCTCCCGTGAGGTAGATGAAGAGAAGAATTCCGCCCGAAAGCGCGGCGAACATCACGAGCAGCAAGGGCTCGTAGCGGTTCAACCACCCAGGGATACCCGATGTGCCGAATGGCCGATGCTTCATGCGCTAAAACCTACCTTGCCTGTTCTCACGTCGCTTCTCCCATAGTCAACGCCCGATATTGGACAAAGCCTATCTAGGAATAGAATTCGCAGGTTCCAACCAATGCAGGCAAGGGCGATATTTTCAACGACGCATGTGCTTCAGGTTCGTGAAATAAAATATCTCTATCTTGGCGCGAATTTGCTGCAGCCGCCACAAGGGGGATGTGGTCAGCGTCGTTTCCTGTTGAAGGATCGACGATAGAGGATACCGTCAATGAACCAGACGCGCATCGCGCCTCGTTTCCGCAAGCAGTGCAAAAGCAGTTCGGCAAGAGGGTAGACGCCGTGTTTGCTTTCGAACTTTCCGCTATTTTCCAAGCCGCGAGCTGTGCTAGTAGTGCTGCAGGGGCGATCAGGCATCAGGTGTTGTCAGAGTGTTAAATGTTGGGACATCTTTCTCCGCCCGGCTCTCCGTGCTGGCCGGAACGGGGCTGCTGGCGGCGTCTATAGCCGGTATGTTTCCCGCCTCTTCCAGAGCGGACGACGCCCCTAAATCCTCATCCAGCACTTGGGTCGTCACGCTTGGGGCAACCGTGGAATACGGACCGAGCTATGAGGGATCGAAGCACTATACCTTCGGCGCCCTGCCATCTTTCGACGTCCACCGCCTCGGCGAGGCCACGGAATACAGCGCTCCGGACGACAATTTCGACTTTCAGCTTTTCGATCTCGGCGGCCTCGAAATCGGCCCTGTGGTCGGCTTGAGAGATGACCGCTTCGATCTCAATGATCTGCATCTGCAAAGCCAGCGCAGGGTGCGCTGGAATTTCGATGCAGGCGGCTTCGCTCAATATTGGCTGATGGAAAATCGGCTCCGGTTCCGCACGGAAATACGCCAGTCGCTTTGGGGCGGCGATGGTCTGGTCGGTGATTTCGCCCTCGACTGGTTCCAGCCGCTCGGAGACAAATGGCTCCTGTCTGCCGGCCCTCGCCTGTCGATGGCAAATTCAGTGTATATGCGCACCAACTTCGGCATCTCGGAGAGTGAAGCTGCGAGACATGGCCATATCAATGCCTTCGATGCCGGCGCCGGCGTGAAATCGGTCGGCTTCACCGTGGCTGCGACCTATACGATCTCCCCGGAATGGAGCGTGCAGGTCTACGAGAAATATAACCGTCTTGTGGGCGATGCCGCCGATAGCCCGATCACCTCGCGCTTCGGCTCACCCGACCAGAACATCATTGGCTTCACGCTGAACAGAACCTTCAACATCAATTTTTGAGGCGCTCTTCGCTTCATTCTCGGCGATGTAGTTGCGCGTCAGCGGGATGATGTCGTTGCGCTTGGCGATCTGGATCTGGAAGACGACGAGATCCTCGTAGCGGAAGGCGGCCTCCGCCGTCGAAAGATAATACTCCCACATCCGGCAGAAGCGCTCGTCGTAAAGCTTGGCGGCATCGTCCCAGCGCGCCATGAAGCGCTCCCGCCACGCCTCGAGCGTCTTGGCATAATGCAGCCGCAGCACTTCGACATCGGTGATGGCAAGTCCAGCCGCCTCGATCTCGGGCACGATTTCGGACAGTGCCGGAATATAACCGCCTGGGAAGATGTATTTGTCGAGCCATGGCGTGGTGAAGCCGGGCGTCGCCGAACAGCCGATGGTGTGCAGCACCATGATGCCGTCATCCTCGAGCAATTCAGCGCATTTGCGGAAGAAGGTGCGATAGGAGGCGAGCCCGACATGTTCGAACATGCCGACTGAGACGATCCTGTCGAAACGGCCGGTCAGGCTGCGATAGTCCCTCAGCGCGAACTGAACCTCGGCCGGCGTTCCCCCGGCCCTGTCGGCAACGCGCTTCGAAGCATATTCGTGCTGTTCCTCGGAAAGCGTGACGCCGAGCACGTAGCCGCCCGGCGCCTGCTCCGCCATGTGCAGCGCCAGGCCGCCCCAGCCGCAGCCGATGTCGAGGATGCTGTTGTTCGGCTGGATCAAAAGCTTGGCGGCGAGATGGCGCTTCTTGGCAATCTGCGCGTCATCAAGCGATTGATCCGCATGCTCGAAATAGGCGCAGGAATATTGCCGGTCCGGATCGAGGAAGAGCTCGTAGAGCCGGCCATCGAGGTCATAGTGATGCGCGACATTGGCTTTCGATCGCCCAGGCAGATTGCGGTGGCGGAAAATCCGCAGCTTCGTCCTGATGTGATCGATGATGCGGGCAATGAGCGGGTGGGTACTGTTCTGCCCCTCGCGCAGCATCATCGCCACGAAATCATAGAGCGTGCCGCGCTCGACGATAAAGCGGCCGTCCATGAAGAGTTCGCCAAGCCGCTTATCGGCATCGATGAGAAGCGCCCATTCGGCGCGATCGTCGGTGAAACGGACATGGACCGGCTCGCCGGTGCCGTCGCCAAAGGACAGCACACGGCCGCTTGCCGTCGTCACGGTCAGCGCGCCGCGCGTGACGATCGAAGACAATGCGCGCTTGACGCACCAATCCGTCAGACCGGAGAAAACCGCATTGCCTTTGCCCTTGGGGCGATTGTCAGCTTGCATATTGGACATCACCTATCCTTGCCCGTCCCCGTACGCAGTTCCTCCTGCTTCGGCTCCAATTCCTCTTGATGCTCTTTCGTCTCGACACCGGCGCCTGCAATCAGCCAGACCCCCGTCAGGATCAAGCCGCTACCGACCATCTGCAAGGCGACGACCCGCTCGCCAAAGACGAACCAGCCGGTCGCGACGATCAGCACGTAGCTGATGCCCGTAAGCGGAAAGGCGCGGCTGAGATCGAGCTCGGCCAACACATTCATCCAGATGAAGAAACCGACGATCTCGATGGCTATGGCCAGCAATATCCATGGAGAGGAAAGGGCTTGCCACAGCCATGCCTGCATACCTTCATCGTGCAAATGCCCGGCGCCAAGCTTGATGAGAACTTGGTACAGCGTGCTCAGCACCGGCACGGCAAGCCAGAAAAAACGTATACTAGGCATTACGCATCCGCCTCGTCTGTCGAGAACAGCGGCGATACCAGCCGCAGCACACTCTGAAGCAATGGGTTGCGATGGTGGAAATACATCGCATTGGCGGTCAGCTTGCTGCCGAGGCGCAGCTTGTTTTCATAATGGGCCTGGCCGCTCTGATAACGGCTCAGGCCGTTCTCCAGGCAGTAACGCAGATTGGTAAACCAGCTGATGAAATAGAGATTGTAGGGTCGCCCCTTTTCCCCATCCATGCAGAAGAACTTGTCGATGGCCATGCGCCCGTCATGCACGATCAGGTTGGCGGCGAGCAGCTTGTCCCCGACGAAATAGAAGGCGCAGAAGGAGCGGCCGGGCATGTAGGCGAGAATGCCCTGGAAATAGGCTGGTGTCAGCTCCTCGAACTGCCATTCGCTGCGGTTGCGCGTGTCGTGATAGAGCGCCATCACCTGGGGCAGGAATTCGCCGAAATCCGTCCGCATCTCGACCCTGACCTGGTCGAAGGATTTCATCTTGCGGCGCATGTCCTTGCGGGTGCCGGACGAAAGCCTGGCGAGATATTCATCGATCGTCTTGAAATCGATGTCGAGCCACGCCGTCGGAAGAGCGCCGATCGAGGCATAGCCGCGCGCGGCAAATAGATCGCCGAACTCCGCCGAAGCCTGCTCCGGAATATCCTTCAGACCGATCAGCGCACAACGCTCCGTCGCGGCGACCTGCTCGAAAAAGGACAACATCTCCGTCAGGAGTATGCGACGACGCTCCTGCGGGACGTCAGGATGAAAGCCGATCGCACCGGTCTCGGTGCAGGGCGATCCCAAACATGCAAGACGCAGCTTCAGAAAACCTGGAAAATACCGTTGCACGCTGCGCACGGACCGGCGCAGGAACCCCTCATCCAGCGTCGTATCGAGAGCATAGAGGCAGAGAAAGGCCGGCATGGCGACGCTCACATGTCCACCTTCCGTAAGGGTAATATAGCGCCATTCGAACCCTTCGAGGCCGGCCTCCTCGATCGCCAGCAGACAATCATAGTCCTCGACATCATTCGGAAAGCACGCATTCCATGCATCGCGGCCGATGGCGCGAATACTGAAATGAACTTCGGCCACCGGGTTACCGATCGACTGCGGCACGATTTTAAGCAGCGGCTGCGACATGGCGCGCCTCGAAGAAATCGGCCGTGAAATCGGCCACCTGCCGATGCTGCCGGTCGACATGGATCATGTGATAGCTGTCGGTGATCCATTTCAGCTCGTGCGGAGCACCGATATGCTCGGAAATATAGCGGGCATGTTTCGGGCTGGCGAGATCGTCGTCCTCGGCATGCAGGATCAGCGTCGGCGTCTGCATCTGCGGCAGCATGCTGCGAAGCGTCTTGCCCAGCCGATGCATCTCGACCAAACCCTTGCCGGGGAACTTTTCCAGGACCCCTTCGCTCGCCATGCCTTCGATCAGCCGGCGCATGCGCTCGTCCTTGATCCCGAGCGAGGTCGTCTCGCTGAAACTCAACCGATCGAGAAAGGGAACGCGCGACAGCCAGCCGATCTGCGAGGCCAGCAGCGGATAGTAGAAAGGAACGTCCCAGCCGTCATAACTGAAGCAGGGGGAATAGATCGCCACGGCGCTGATGGTCTTCTTCTGCTGTTCGGCAGCCAGCATCGCGAGCTTGCCGCCGACGCAGATACCGGCGGCGAAAACTTCCTGCGTTCTGGATGCCAGCAGCTCCGATGCCTCGACAACCGAGGCGAGCCAGTCTTCCCAACGGGTCTGGCGCAAGGTCTTCGCATCGACGCCGTGGCCGGCCAGCAGCGGCGCATAGACGCTATAGCCCTTGCGGTTGAGATGCCGAGCCACCAGCTTCATTTCGGCAGGTGCCCCCGTCAGTCCGTGGACCAGAAGGACGCCCTTGCCGTTTGAGCCCTCCATGAAGAAGCTCAATTCATCAGCTTTCATGAGATAGCTCCGACTGCCGGTTTTCCTTGGCCATGAAGCCAAGCGCATGGCAGGTGCTGATCACATGCGTACCGTTCTTTTCCTGCTCTTCCTTGATCTGGTCGTGCAGCGCCGGAAGCTTCGTCCAGTGGGTGCGCGGACGATAGTGATGCTCGGCGTGATAACCGTTGCCGAACCACAGCCAGTTGTAGAAAGGCTGGTGGCTCGAAACGCCCCAGGCGATCGGCTCGTCCGGATCACCGTTCAGGTGCTCGTAATAGCCGTTCAACGACGACAGGCAATTGCCGATATAGTAGAACGGCACGAAGAAGAGGACCGCCTTCCAGTCGTAGATCAGCGCGATCGCGGCAAGCCCCAGGAAGAAATAGAGCTCGAACCGCCCCCAGGCGGCATCGAACGGGCGGTTGCGGGCAATTGCCTTGTGAATATCGCCGAGGCTGTCACGGAAAAAGCTCAGGAACGTATAGGACCAGACGTTTTCCGGTTGGCCGTCGCGGCCATAGCGATAGATCGACAACATGTCGATCGTCTCGCCCTTTTCGTTCGGACGGTCGCTGTTGCCGGAATGATGGCGCATATGCACCCAGTGATAATAGGTCTGCGAAAAGCCGATCGCGACCGATTCCAGCAGGCTGAAGCCGTAGTTCATCCAGCGCGGCTTGAAATAAGGCGTGTGGATGAAATTGTGCGATATGCTGTTGATGTTCCAGGAGATCGAAACGGCATAGAGGCAGCCGAGAATGGCCGAGAGCCAAAGCGGCCGGCTTTCGAAGCCGACGATCAGATAGACGTCGAAGGCGAGATGGGCGACGGCAGCCAGAACCGGTGCCAGATCCCATCGAGTGTGCGCAAAGATTTTCATAGTCCTGTAACTCCCACGCAAACCACTCCGGCGGTGACGAGAAAAACGCCCGTCGCGTGGCGCAGGTTGATGTTTTCCTTGAAGATGACGGCACCGGCGAGCACGATGACAACATAGCTCATCGCCATCAGCGGGAAGGCGATGGTCAGTGGTACGTGCTCCAGAACGGCCGTCCAGGTGAAAAGCTCCACGGCCCAGAGCAGAATGCCGAGCCAGGTGACCGGTTTTGCCAGCGCCTTAAGGGGGGCGTTCTCGCTGGCCGATTGCTTGAAGCAGACTTCGCGGGCGGTCTCGGCGACCACGCAGAACAAGATGAGCCCAAGCATGGGAAGTGTCAGGCTGCCAGTCATTGCATATACTCCGCCAGCACCTCCAGCAGGGCGTGATTGGCCGCGCTGTTGATATTCCTCATTGTTTCGGCACCCTGCCGCATGCGCGGCTGATCGATGAAGATCTCCGCACGCTTCATGAACTGTGTTCGAAGGCTGCCAGCATAGCTCGGAGTTGAATAATCCCCGATGACATCCGCGCCGATGATGCGGTGGCGGCTGCCGATTTCGCTGATCAGAGCCAGGAGATAGGGCAGCCGCATGCGGCCCTGATCCCAATTGGTAACGGCATCGTCGGCCGCCAGCACATCCTTGTCAATCGTGACGTAGACGGCCTCGGTACGAATGCGGCTGAGCATGTGGTCAATGAAATTGTCCTCGCCGATTTCGACGATCGATTTCCAGTGCAGCGCACCTCTTTCCTGCCGATAGCTGGCACCGGTGCCGTAGTCGGCCACCACGCGGCTCGGCGGATGTTCGTAAGGGTAGAGTTCCAGCTTGCCGTCGCCGAGCCAGTGCAGGTTGGCGCCCTTGCGCTCCGGACTGCGAAGATCATGGCTGCAGACGCCAATCGTGACGACCTTCTGGATACTGGGGTTGGCAAGAGCGCGATTGACCCAGGAGCCACAATGCATGCCGCCGTCGAATTTGACCCAATCCGGATGATTGTCGAAGTGGATCAGCGTGGTCGCGCCGGATTGTCGTTCGAGTGCGCCGTCGAGCAGCAGAGCCGTAACATGGTGGAAATCGCCGGAGCCCATGAAGCACAATTGCGGGTCCTTGCCGGTCGTCGGCCTGTTCTTGACGATCTCTCGACTGAGATCATCAAGAGCACTCTGTTTGCTCCACAGCCGAACCTGTTGCCCCGCATTCTTGCCGAAAAACTGGTGCGCGCCCGCAAATTTGCAGGCGCGCACAAAATCAGGCTGCAACTCCAAAGCATCATCGAGATGAAGAAGCAGCAGTTGCACGGCCTTATCTCCGGGCAGCGCGCGTCAGAAGCTGATCGAGCAGGGCAAGCGCCAGGTCGATCTCTTCGCGGCTGATGAGCAGGTTGGGAGCAAACGTGATGACGTTCTTGTGGTAGCCGCCGACATCGAGCACGAGGCCATAGGTCTTGCCGCCGACCTGAAGGTCGCCCTTCATGCCTTCGTCGCACATCCAGTCCATCGTCGCCTTGCTCGGCGTGTAGCTGTCGTCCTGGCAGATTTCCATGCGCAGCGCGAGGCCGAGACCATCGACTTCGCCGACAATGGCGTGGCGCTTCTGCAGCTGCTTCAGCCCGTCGAGGAAGTGCGCACCCTTCTCCATGATGGCGGCGCCGAAATCTTCCTCTTCCAGCATCTTCATGGTTTCGAGCGCAACGGCAGTACCCATCGGGTTGCTGGCGAAGGTCGAATGCGTGGAGCCGGGCGGGAAGATGGTCGGGTTGATCATCTCTTCGCGGGCCCAGACGCCCGAAAGCGGGTTGAGGCCGTTGGTGATCGCCTTGCCGAAGACGAGAATGTCAGGCGAAACGCCGAAATGCTCGATCGACCAGAGTTTGCCGGTGCGGTAGACGCCCATCTGGATTTCATCGACAACGAGCAGGATGCCATGGTCGTCGAGAACCTTCTTCAGTTCGACGAAGAAGTTCATCGGCGGGATGACGTAGCCGCCGGTGCCCTGGATCGGCTCGATGTAGAAGGCGGCATATTCGGACTTGCCGGCCTTCGGATCCCAGACGCCGTTATATTCGCTCTCGAACAGGCGGGCGAACTTCTGGACGCAATAATGTCCGTATTCTTCCTTCGACATGCCCTTCGGGCCGCGGAAGTAATAGGGGAATTCGACGAACTGGGCACGATCGCCGAAATGGCCGTAGCGACGGCGATAGCGATAGCTCGAGGTGATTGCCGACGCACCGAGCGTGCGGCCGTGATAGCCGCCTTCGAAGGCGAACATCAGGCTCTTGCCGCCGGTGTAGTTGCGCACGAGCTTCAGCGAATCCTCGACGGCCTGCGAGCCGCCGACGTTGAAGTGGACGCGGCCCTTGTGACCGAACTTGCGCTCGGCATCCTGCGCAATCATCGCCGCAAGCTCCACCTTCTCACGGTGCAGATATTGCGAGGCGACCTGCGGCAGGCGATCGAGCTGGCGATGAGCCGCTTCGTTCAGGCGCTCATTGCGATAGCCGAAATTGACGGCGGAGTACCACATCTGCAGATCGAGGAACGGCGTTCCGGTCCGATCGTAGACGAAGGAACCTTCGCATTCCTCGAAGAATTTAGGCTTGTCAGTGTAGTGAACCGTGTCGCCATGCGAGCAATAGAGCTCTTCGAGGGCGCGCAATTCTTCTTCGGAGCGGACGGACTCGGTCTCGCCGCTGAAGGCCTGGGCTGCATTCGTTTTCATTCAATGCCTCTTGGTCTGGTTTACGCCGTCTTGAAATGCGGCAGCGTACGGGAGCGTCGCTCGACGCTCGGGAGAACGGCTTCCATCTTTGGAAGCAGATCGGAAAAGTCTTCGAAGCCGACATAGGGAATGGCGTTTTCCTCGCAGTAGTCGACAAGCTTGGACTTGGCGAAAACGAGGTCGACCTTGTCGGAAACGCAGAAGTCGCTTCGCCCGTCGCCGATGTAGACCTGCAGATCATTGCTATCGACGACGCGGCATTTGCAGACGCCGGCGCCGGATACGCAGCCGATCGCCGTGAATGGCGGAAACAGCGAATAAGACTCACGGCCCTGGGAAACGCTGCAAGTGAGCACATTGGCGACGATCGGCAGACCCTCGATGCCATGGCGCGCCAGGATACGGCGGATGAAATAGTCCACACCATCGCTGACGATTGTGACAGGCAATTCGTCGCGGCGGCAAAAGGACAGGAAACTCTCGAAGCCCGGATCGATCGACAGCGTGTCGAGAAACAGATCGAGCTCGCCGCGATTTGCCTGGATGAGAGCGATCTGGCGGCGCATGCATTCGCCGGAGCCGATCAGCCCCTGCTTCCACAGCTGTTCAATATCTTCCCACTCTGAACCGGCGAAACGGGTTAGCACCATATCCGTCGCGTCTTCGATGGATATGGTTCCATCAAAATCGCAAAACACCTGCATGAAATACCCTTTCGCCTTATCCTAAGTTGCGTCTAACAACCTCAGATGAGCCGGGTATGAGCGGAAAATGATGCGAAAATGAAAACCGACGAGACGTTGTATTTTTAACTCAACGGCAATCTTAGATCGACCTGAAGACCATTGCCCAAACGTGAAGTAGAAAGGTCGACCGTTGCCGAAAGACGGTCCGCCGTATCCGCAACGATAGCGAGACCAAGGCCAGCCCCTTCCGTGTGAAGCGTGTTGAGACGATAGAAGCGCTGGAATACCGCTTCCCTCTCATGTAGCGGGATGCCGGGGCCGCTGTCGCTGACCGAAATGCGGCCGAAACCATCCTCCGAAGCGATCGAAACTTTGATCTCCCCGCCGACTGGCGTGTATTTGATGGCGTTGTCGAGCAGATTGGTGACCAGCATGCGCAGCAGCGACTCGTCGGTCTTGACCTGGATCACCTCATCCCCCTCCAGCACGACGTCGAGTTCGCGGCTGGTGATGATGTTGCCGAATTCGGCAATGAGCGACGCCATCCAGTGATAGAGAGGCACCGATGTCAGATTAAGGGGGTGATGACTGACCCTGGCGAGACGCAGCAGCTGCTCGATCAGATGGATGGTGCGGTTGTTGCTGGCCACGAGATCGGAAATGATCGCCTGCCGCTCGTGATCGCTGTCGCTGTGTTCGAGCATCCGCAGGAGCAGCTTCACGCTCGCCTGCGGCGTGCGCAGCTGATGCGCGGCAAGGTCGGAAAAACGCCGCTCTAGCGTTAGTGACTGGCCGAGCTTTTCGAGCAGCTGGTTGATCGACCGGCCAAGCGGTAGCAGATCGCGCGGCAGCTCTTCGACAGGGATAGCCGAGAGATCTTCAGGCGATCTTGTCCGGATCTGCCGCACCAGCCCGTGGATGGTGCGCAGACCGCTATTGATGCCGAGCCAGATGAGAAAGCCGATGACCGGCACCAGCATCAGCAGCGGAAAGAACAGGTTGAGCAGAATGTTGGAAACGAGCGTTTCGCGAAGCGCGATCTTTTCGCCAAGCTCGATCACGATGGTCGTGTTCGGGATCGGCAGCGAATAGACGCGCCACTCGTCGCCGCCATAGGTCAGCGTGGTAAAGCCCACCTTCTGCTGCGGAACGTCGGAGAGAAAGGCCGTGCTGCTGTAGAAGCGGATATTGCCGTCGACCCAGGCGCGAAACATATGCGCATCGGCATAATCATCGGCGTCTTCGTTGAAGGCCAGCTGATTGTCCATGTTGAAGTCGATATCATCGATCTGCTTGGCCGCGTGGTCCGGATTCTTCTCCAGCGGGCGGCGCAGCAGGCTCCAGATCACGTTGGCATCGTCGATCAGCTGGGCATCGTAGATATTGTTGATCTCCCGCGTCGCACTGTTGAAGGCGAAAGCGGCGATCACGACGATCGTCACCACGACGACGGGCGCGATACGGAGAAATAGCTTGCGGGTAAGCGTGGAATTGTTCATCGCTCGATCATGTAGCCGACGCCGCGGATCGACTTGATGAAATCGGTGCCGAGCTTCTTGCGCAGATTGTAGATCGTCACTTCGATCGTATTGCTCTCGACGGTGTTTTCGGCATCATAAAGCGCATATTCGATATCGTTCTTCGTCACGTAGCGGCCGCTGCGCTCCATCAGCAGCTTGAGCAGGTGGAATTCCTTCGCCGTGGTATGGACCTGCGCATTGCCCTTGCGCGCCACCATGGCGGAAGGATCGACCTCCACGTCGCCGCAGCGGATGACGCTTTCGGTCCGCCCGTCGCGCCTGCGGATGAGCGCGCGCAGCCGTGCCAGCAGCTCGTCGAGATCGAACGGCTTGACCAGATAGTCGTCGGCGCCCTCATCCAGGCCTTCGACCTTCTGGCGCACGGAATCCATTGCCGTCAGCAAAAGCACCGGCACGGAATTTCCCCGCTGGCGGATGCGTCGCAAAACCTCCATGCCGCTCAGCAGCGGCAGATTGATATCGAGAACGATCGCCGCGAAATGCGAATGCGCCGCCGCCTCGAGGCCGGATTCGCCGTCGCGCATCCAGTCGACTCCATAGGCGTGCTTTTCCAGCGCCTTCTTCAGCGATGACCCGAGGATATTGTCGTCTTCAACTAGCAGAACGCGCACGACCGACCTCACTTAGCCTTATATTTCATAGCCGATGTGAGCCGCAATTGGAGCGGCGATGTGGCAAAGCTATGACGGATCATTTCCGCCTGGCAAGAGCGCGGGCGTCCTGCATCTTTCAAACAGAGCGAAAATGCACCGCAATCCACCGGCAAAAGCCGCTATCTCAGTTTCCGCATGGAGGCCTCCAGCACCTCGAAGATCCGGGGATCGGTCGACTGCGCGACGTTGAACCGCATGAAGCGTCCGGCCATATCCGAGAGGCTGAAAACATTGCCCGGCGCAAGGACGACGCCCTCGGCAAGGCAGGCACGCGCGACATCGGCAGCATCGAGCCCTTCCGGCAATCTGCACCAGAGAAACATCCCGGCTCGGGGCTTCAGCCATGGCACGATGCCGATCGCCTCCAACCGCGTCGATACCTCCGCCATGGTCTTGGCGAGCCGTACCCGCAAAGCCTCGACATGCTTGCGGTAGCTGCCATCCTTCAGCGAGAGATAAACGAGCTCGGCCGACAATTGGCCGCAACTGAAGCTGCTGGCGACCTTGAGATCGACAAGACCGTCGATCCAGTCCCGGCGCGCCGCGATGAAACCGCAGCGCACCGAGGCCGAAAGCGTCTTCGAAAAGCTGCCGATATGGATCACCCGGTCGAGCCCGTCATAGGCGGCAAGCCGCGGCGCCGGCACATCCTCGAAATCGGCGAAGATATCGTCCTCGATGATCGTCAGCCCGGCAGCATCCGCCAGCTTCAGCAGCCGATGTGCCGTCACGGGCGAGAGTGTCGCCCCCGTCGGATTGTGTATGGCGGAATTGGTGATGTAGAGCCGCGGCCTGTGCCGTTCGAGGATCTGCCCGAACAGTTCGACGTCCGGCCCCGTAGGCGTGAAGGGCACGGAGACGACATTGGCGCGATGCGCCCGCAAGAGCGCGTGAAAATTGAAATAGCAGGGATCGTCCACCAGAACGGTATCGCCGGGTTCCAGCAGGAAACGGCAGAGAAGATCGATCGCCTGCGTGCCGGATTCCGTCAGCAGGATCTGATCCGGCGGCACCGTGATGCCATGTTCGCCGAGACGGCGGGCGAGCAACTGCCGCAGCGGCGGCAGACCGAGCGGCGTCCCGTAATTGGCAAGCGCCCCCATATCTCCGCGCGCCATCGTTCGCATCGCCCTGCGCAACGCCGCCTGCGGCAGCCAGAAGGGTGGGAGCCAGCCGCAGCCGGGCTTCAGGACATCGTCGCCCACCTCGAGCGATTGCCTGGAGATCCATAGCGGGTCGACATTGCGATCCGATTTCGCTCCGGTCTCGGCCAGCGAAAGCGGCGGCAACGGGCCGCAGACATAAAATCCGGCACCTGGCCGGGAGCGGATCGTGCCTTCGGCGGCGAGCCGTTCATAGGCTTCAACCACGGTGGAAACCGACACCTGCATCGTCTTTGCGAAGCCGCGCACGGAGGGAAGCCGCGCACCCGTCATCAGGCTGCGGGTAGCAATACGATCCGAAATCGCAGCCATCACCCCCTCGATGCGCGTGCCGCCGGCTGCGCTTGCCACCGACAGATCATCCATCCGTATTGCCTCTCATGCCATAACAGTTCCTATAGATTGTACTGCACCGTCTCTGGCTTGACCAGGCAAATACGCCGATACCGCGAAGATCAAGAAGGAGCATGCGCAATGGACAAGACGACGACAGGATGGATCTACGGTTTGACGGGAGTGGTGATTTTCAGTGGCTCGTTGCCGGCGACGCGGGTGGCCGTGATGGATTTCGACCCTCTGTTCCTGACCGTTGCCCGAGCCGCCATCGCCGGCCTCCTGGGTCTTGGCCTGCTGCTTGCCTTTCGTGAAAAGCGCCCGAGCCGCAGTGATATCACCTCACTCGCCATCGTCGCTCTCGGCTGCGTCGTCGGCTTTCCGTTGCTGACGGCGCTGGCGCTCAAGCATGTCACCTCGGCCCATTCAATCGTCTTCATAGGCCTGCTGCCGCTGGCAACCGCCATCTTCGGCGTGCTGCGCGGCGGCGAGCGGCCGCGGCCCGCCTTCTGGATCTTCTCCGCCATCGGCAGCGCCCTCGTCAGCGGCTATGCGCTGGCCCAGGGCATATCGGCCTCGCCGGTCGGCGATCTCCTGATGCTGGCTGCCGTGATCGTCTGCGGCCTTGGCTATGCCGAAGGCGCGGTGCTGTCGCGCCGGCTTGGCGGCTGGCAGGTCATCTGCTGGGCACTTGTCCTGTCGCTGCCGGTTATGATCGCGCTCTGCGTTATGACCATGCCGCACAGCATCGACGGCATCGGCGGTCCTGCCTGGCTCGGTCTCATCTATGTCTCGCTCTTCAGCATGCTGATCGGCTTCGTCTTCTGGTATCGCGGGCTTGCCCAGGGCGGCATCGCAGCCGTCGGCCAGCTGCAGTTCCTGCAGCCCTTCTTCGGCTTTGCACTTGCCGCAGCGCTCCTCAAGGAAAGCGTCAGCTGGTCAATGCTGATCGTAACACTTGCTGTCGTCGCCTGCGTCGCCGGGGCGCGAAAATTCGCCCATTGAGGTCACTGCCCCAGCAAGAGTACTGCCGCTTGATCTTCTAAACCGATCGGTCTATTAGTAACCAATCGGTTTAGAAGGAGCCAAATTATCATGCCGACCCCACTCGTCCCGCCTTTCACCCGGGAAACCGCCATCGCCAAGGTCCGCATGGCCGAAGATGGCTGGAACAGCCGCGATCCCGAGCGTGTTTCCAAGGTCTATACGGAAGACAGCCAGTGGCGAAACCGTGCCGAATTCCCGCGCGGCCGCAAGGAGATCGTCGAATTCCTGACGCGCAAATGGGCAAAGGAACTGGACTACCGGCTGATCAAGGAACTCTGGGCCTTCGAAGGCAATCGCATCGCCGTGCGCTTTGCCTATGAGTGGCACGACGATAGCGGTCACTGGTTCCGCTCCTATGGCAATGAGAATTGGGAATTCGATGCCGAAGGCCTGATGCAGCGCCGTTTCGCCTCCATCAACGACATGCCGATCAGGGAGGAAGACCGGAAATTCCATTGGCCGCTCGGCCGCCGGCCGGACGATCACCCGAGCCTGTCGGATCTCGGCCTCTGAGATGGTGCGTACCGTCTTTGAAAAGCCGGATGCCATTGCCCTCGTTGCCGAAGTCTTCCGCGAGCTCGGCTACGAGGGCGCGTCGATGAGCGAGATCACCGCGCGCACGAAACTGTCGAAAGGCAGCCTCTATCACTTCTTTCCGGGCGGCAAGGAAGAGATGGCGGCGGAGATCATGGCCAATATCGACGCATGGTTCGTCAGGGAGATGTTTGAACCGCTCGAAAGGGAAGAACCACGCGCCGCCATTACCCGCATGTGGGAGACGACGGACAGCTATTTCCGTTCCGGCCGTCGCGTCTGTCTGATCGGCGCCTTCGCGCTGGATGAAACGCGCGACCGCTTCTCCGCCGCCATCCGCGGCTATTTCCATCGCTGGATCGAAGCGCTTGCCCGGGCTCTGCGGAAAATCGGCCTGCCCGATACGGAGGCGAACGCGCTCGCCGAAGAGGCCATCGTCGGCATCCAGGGCGCGTTGACGCTCGCCAGAGCCCTCGGAGACGATGCGATTTTCGGCAGAACCCTGAAAAGGCTGGAGCAGCGAATGGAATCAGCGCTTCGATAGGCGATGCGACCAGCGCGAATCACCTCCCGCCATGGCATTCAGCGCCTGGCGGAGATGGCTGATCGGCAGGCTTGGCGCCTCAAGTCAGACGAAAGCTGCGACGCTGCCCTCAAGAATTGGGGATGGACTGCGGATAAGACCATGATCTTAAACAATCCTCCACAAATGCGTGGCAATGTTAACCATGTTTGATTTGCAACTATCCAGGCTACTATGCTCAGCAGGGAACGGGAGCGCCGAGGAGACGGATAGACGATGCTGCAACAGGTAAACGACACCGACGATGCGCTGATCGACCAACTGCAACGTTCGGCGTTCGACTATTTCATGCTCCACACCAATCCCGAAAACGGGCTGGTGGCGGATACATCGATCAAGACGAGCCATTGCAGCATCGCCGCGGTCGGCTTCGCGCTGTCGAGCTATCCGGTCGCCGTCGAGCGTGGATGGATCAGCCGCGCCGATGCGGCCAAACGGGTGCTGGCCGCTCTCGATTTCTTCGCCAACAGCGACCAGGGCACCGAGCGTGGCGCCACCGGCCATCGCGGCTTCTACTATCACTTCCTCTATATGGAGACAGGCAACCGCGCCTGGAACAGCGAGCTTTCGACCATCGATACCGGTCTTCTATTGATCGGCGTTCTGACGGCGGCAGCCTATTTCACCGGAAACAGTCAGGTCGAGCGCGACCTCCGCAAGCAGGCAAAATTCCTCTACGAACGCTGCGACTGGCATTGGGCGCTGAACAAGGGCCAGACGATCAGCATGGGCTGGAAGCCGGCCAGCGGTTTCCTGCGCTGGCGCTACCAGGGCTATGACGAGGCGATCTTCCTCTATGTGCTGGCGCTCGGCTCGCCCACGCATCCCATTCCGCCATCGAGCTACGACGCCTTTGCCTCGACCTATACCTGGATGATGTTCAAGGACACGCCCTTCCTCTATGCGGGGCCGCTGTTCATTCACCTCTTCTCGCATGCCTGGATCGATTTTCGTGGCATCCGCGACAAGCATGTCGCCGACAAGGATACCGATTACTTCCGCAATACGCAGACGGCGATATCAGTGCAGCGCGACTACACCGAACGCAATCCCGGCCATTTCGCGGGCTATACGAAGGATATCTGGGGCCTTTCCGCCTGCGACGGCCCAAACCCGACGGGCACCAAGCACAGCCTGCGCTATGCCCCGAAGGTCTTCGGCTATGCCGCCCGCGGCGCACCGCTTGGCCCGGACGACGGCACCATCGCCCCTTGGGGACCGCTATCCTGCCTCGCTTTCGACCGCCAGGCCGCACTCGACGGCACGCGGGCACTGCTTTCGACCTATCCCAACCTGCTGCTCGACGGCCGCTTCCCCGGCGGCTTCAATCCGAGCGTCAAGGGTCCAGGTCCGGAAGGCTGGGTGGACGATCGCTCCGTCGCCATCGACCAGGGCCTGTTGGTCATGATGATCGAAAACGCCCGTACCGGCATGATCTGGAATCTGATGCGGCAATCGCCGATCCTCCGCACCGGCCTCGAACGCGCCGGCTTCACCGGCGGCTGGCTGAACGAAAAGCCTGCGGTCGCTTGATTTTTTGATCGTGGGTAGCCGTCAGGCATCCTCGTTAACGTAGCGACTGCCTGCCTGGCCCCTCACCCTAACCCTCTCCCCGTGAGCGGGGCGAGGGGACGAACGAGTCAAACCGCTACCCTCTTCGCCCATCGACACATTGCTTTGCGCGATAACTCCCTCGCCCCGCTCGCGGGGAGAGGGCTGGGGTGAGGGGCCGTGCACCGGATCACGACAAAGCCACACTCACCCGTCCATCATCTTGAGCGACCTTCAAAGCTTCTCTATCGCCGCTATCACTTCATCCTCGACGGTGATCCCCTCCGCCAATGCAAGACGCCGCGAACTCTGACCGCGTCGGCCCGGCAGGCGGGCATTGGGATCGCGGGTGATCTCACCCGCCAGCAAAGCCAGCCGCTGCGCCGTATCGGCCGCGCTCGTGGCCGCCGGATTGATCGCGATAATCGTATGGCCGAGCGCGGGTGGCGCACCCTTGTCGTCGAAGAGCGAGGAGGCCTCGAAGGCATAATTGGCGCCGGTCAGGCCGGCCGCCAGAATTTCGACCATGAGAGCGAGTGCCGCCCCCTTGGCATCGCCGGCTGGAACCATCGTGCCGGCAAGCGCCTCTTCGGCGTCGGTGGTCGGCTTTCCCCCGCGATCGAAAGCCCAGTCGGCGGGGATCGAGGCGCCCTGCTGCCGCGCGGCCATCACCTTGCCGCGCGCCACCTTCGACAGCGCCAGATCGATCACGATCGGATCGTCCCCCGGAAGCGGCGCGGCAAAGGCGATCGGGTTGGTGCCGAAAACCGGCGTCTTGCCGCCCCAGGGCGCCATGGAGGCCGGCGCATTGGCGACCATCAGCGCCACCAGCCCCTGATCGGCAAACCGCTCCACTGTCAGGCCCATGACGCCGGCATGGTGCGATCGGCTGATGGCGGCAAGCGCAATCCCCTGCTCGCGGGCAATCGTGGGAAGCTCGGCAACGGCAAGATCAAGCGCGGGATAGGCGTAGCCATTGCCGGCATCGATGCGCAGCACAGCTGGAAAGGGCCGGCTCATCTGTGACGTGGCAAAACCATCGGTCTTGCCAACCCTGGCCTGGCCAGCATAGGCAGGGACGCGGCGCAGACCATGGCCACCCTGCCCGGCAGCCTCCGCCGCGACGAGCGCGACAGCCACGGAACGGGCATTTTCGGCACTCACCCTGCTTCGCTGCAACGCCTCCACTACAAGCGTTTCGGCTTCGGCGAGCGACAGATGCATGAGAGGAGACCTTGAAAAATGAGGCGGATAAAGACTTTCTACGCCCTCATCCGCCCCATCGCAATGCAGCAAAAACTCTGTCTCATTGTTCCTTTACGCATCCAGGGCGGAAAACCGCTGCGCATTTTTCCTGGAATTGCTCCTGCGCTAGGCCACGTCGAACTTGACCCCTTGGGCGAGCGGCAAGGTGCGGCCGTAATTGATCGTGTTGGTCACCCGGCGCATATAGGCTTTCCAGGCGTCCGAACCCGACTCGCGGCCGCCACCCGTTTCCTTCTCGCCGCCGAATGCGCCGCCGATCTCGGCGCCGGAGGGACCGAGATTGACGTTGGCGATACCGCAATCCGAACCGCGCGCCGACACGAAAGTCTCCGCTTCCCGCATGTCGTTGGTAAAGATCGACGAAGACAAGCCCTGCGGCACGGCGTTATGCAGCGCCAAAACCTTGTCAAAATCGCTGTACTTCATGACATAGAGGATCGGCGCGAAGGTTTCCTGCTCAACCGGGCCGGTCTGTTCGGGCATTTCGACCAGAGCCGGACGGACGTAAAAGGCGTCGGCAGAAGCGTTTTCGACACGCTCGCCGCCAGTCACCGTGCCGCCGGCCGCCCTCGCTGCGGCAAGCGCCGACTGCATGCGGTCGAAGGCCTGCTTATCGATCAGCGGGCCGACGAGGGTGCCAGCTTCAAGCGGATTGCCGATCGTGACCGAACCATAGGCCTTCTGCAGACGCGGAACGAGCTGATCATAGACGCTGTCGTGGACGAAGAGGCGGCGCAACGTCGTGCAGCGCTGGCCGGCCGTGCCCATCGCGGAAAAGGCGACACCGCGCAGGGTGAGGTCGAGATCGGCCGTCGGGCAGACGATGGCGGCATTGTTGCCGCCGAGCTCGAGGATGGCCCGGGCGAACCGGCCGGCAAGGCGCGGGCCGACCGCACGGCCCATCGCCGTCGAGCCGGTCGCGGAAACCAGCGGCACTTGGCGATGATCGACCAGCAACTCGCCGAGATCGCGGCCACCGATCAACAGCGTCGAAAGATTGGCCGGAGCCTCGCCACCCTCGGCGAGGTAACGCTTCAGCGCCTTTTCAAACAAAGCCTGCACGGCAAGCGCCGTCAGCGGCGTCTTTTCCGACGGCTTCCAGATGGTGGAATTGCCGCAGACGATGGCGAGCGCCGCATTCCACGACCATACGGCAACCGGGAAATTGAAGGCGGAGATGATGCCGATCGCGCCCAGCGGATGCCAGCTTTCCATCATCCGGTGTTCAGAACGCTCGGTGGCAATGGTCAGGCCATAAAGCTGGCGAGAAAGACCAACGGCAAAATCGCAGATGTCGATCATCTCCTGCACTTCGCCCAGACCTTCGGAGGTGATCTTGCCGACTTCGATAGACACGAGGCGACCAAGCGCCGCCTTGCCGGCACGCAGCTCCTCGCCGAGCAGACGGATCAGCTCGCCGCGCTTCGGCGCCGGCACATTGCGCCATGCAAGAAACGCCTCATGCGCCGCCGCGATCGCACCCTTCGCCTCACCAGCCGAATGCTCCTTCAGCCGGCCGATCTCGGCGCCCGTCACCGGAGAGATGACGGCAAGCGTTCCGCCGGTGTAGCGATCAGCCGATACGCCAAGCTCCGTTAGTATCGCCTTGGTTTCGGCAGCAAGATCTGATGTCGCGGTCATCTTGTTTCCTCTTCCCGTGATGCTGTTTCGTTGACTATTCTATCTATTGTCTCGCAATTCCGGACGGAAAACCGCTGCGCACTTTTCCTGGAATTGCTTCAGACCCGAGCACCGACGAAATGCGCGGCCTGGGCGCCGGCTTCGTACCACATTTCCTTTGCCGCCCTGAAGCTCGGCTCGACGATGTCGGTCACCGGCAGCGGCAGATCGGCCTCGGAAATCTGCCCGAGAATATGGCCGGCAAGCACCTTGCCGAAAACGGTGCCGGGCGCGATGCCGCGGCCATTGTAGCCGGAGAAGCCGACGACATTCCGGTCCAGCTTGTGGAAACGCGGCAATGCATTGTCGGTCATGCCGATCTTGCCATACCATTCGCATTCGAACGGGATGTCGCCGAGCTGCGGAAAAAGCTTTCTGATCGACCGTCGCGCCCAGCTTTTGTGGATGGCAAGACCGGTATTGCGCAAAGCGCCGACGCTGCCGAAGACGAGCCGGCCGGCCTGATCCATGCGGAAGGACGAGAGCACTTCCTTGGTATCCCAAGCACCCTCACGCCCCGGCAGCACGGATTTACTGAGGTTGTCGCCGAGCGGCACGGTGGCGAAATTGAAATAGGGCAGATGCACCTGTTCGTTCCTGATCGCCTCCCAGGGACCGGTACTGTAGGCATCCGTCGCGACGACAATCCAGTCGGCGCTGACCTTGCCGCGGTCAGTCGAAACCACCCATTTCGCGCCACTTCTCTCCGTCGAGGTCACATGGCTGCCGGTATGGATTGTAACGCCTGCTTTCACCACGGCATGGGCAAGGCCTCGGGCATAGGCAAGCGGCTGCAGCGTGCCGGCACGCATGTCGAGCAGTGCGCCCGCATAAGCCGAGCTGCCGATGCGACGTTCCGTCTCCCGCGCGTCGAGCACTGTGACCGGCGCGCCGCGCTTGCTCCACTGGCGGGCACGCTCCTCGATTTCCTTCAATCCCTCCGGCCCGACTGCGCAATGCAGCGTACCGTTGCGCTCGAGCTCACAGGCGATGCCGTGCTTGTCGATCAGCTCCATGACCAGCTTCGGCCCGTTGCCGAGCAGCTCGAGCAGGCGCTCGCCATGAACGGAGCCAAGTTCGCCGGGAAGATCGTCCGGCATCACCCACATGCCGGCATTGATGAGGCCGACATTACGCCCGGCACCGCCAAAGCCGATTTCATTGGCCTCCAGCAACACGACATTCGTGCCGGCTTCCGCCAGATGCAGCGCCGTCGAAAGACCGGTATAGCCACCACCGACCACCACGACATCGGCAGATATCTCGCCAGAAAGCGGCTTCGTTGCCGGCGGCAAGGGGGCGGTCTTTTCCCAGAGACCATGGGAGCGTGGGTCATTCAGCATGAAATCGGTCCAATCGACAGAGATAATCGCGCCAATCTAGCGCTGTGCGCGAAGTTGCGGAAGCGGCAAGAGCGACATCCGATGGACATAGCATGATGCCGAAAAATCATCCGCTCTGGAGAAAAACTTGCATGGCGACAGCGCTTTCGACCATTATAGAGGAAAAGCCGATCGCCATCGCGGTCGCAGCCAAAAGCAGGACATCCTCATGAAGCCCATTTTCGTTCAGCTCCAATGCTCTCCCGGCAAGACCTACGAGGTCGCCGACGCGATCTACCAGACGGAGCTGGTTTCGGAGCTGTATTCCACCAGCGGCGACTACGACCTGCTGATGAAGGTCTACATCGCCGAGGAGCAGGATATCGGCAAATTCATCAACGACCACATCGCCAATATCCCCGGCATCATCCGCTCGCTGACGACGCTGACCTTCCGAGCGTTCTGAGAGGTCCGGATTTCGGGCCGATACATCATCTCATTCGAAATTGCCCCTCACCCCAGCCCTCTCCCCGTTTTTGACGGGGAGAGGGAGTTCACTGGGTGCTGTAGTCGGGGCACAAATGCAGCACAAACACCGAAATAGTCCCCTCTCCCCGCAATGCGGGGAGAGGGTTAGGGTGAGGGGTATGGCACAATAGTCCAGCATCATCACATTCCCCCGGCGCGCTTGTCCTTCTCGCTGCATATCGCCCCCACATTAACCCTCTTGCCCGAAACACAACGCTCGCCGACCCGCGATTAAACCCTTTTTAACCGACCCAATGATCTGCTTTGCCGACTGATCAACGGGCGGCGCGCTGCAGCGCCGGATTGCCGGCGCGTGGCGCGGTATAGAGGTCGAGGGTGGATCGATGACATCGGCTGTTGCGGATAATCAGGCAAACAAGCACACCGGGCCGCTGATCGTGCATGTCGTGCGCCAGTTCCTGCCGAACAAGGGCGGTTTGGAAGACGTCGTTGCCAATCTCTGCCGCCAGCTGGTCGCACGCGGCTACCGCGTGCGCGTCGTCACCTGCAACAGCCTGTTTTCCGATCCCGGCCGGGAGCTCGCGGAACACGAAACCATCGACGGCATCGAGATCGTCCGCATTCCCTGGTCCGGCTCCAGCCGCTATCCGCTAGCGCCGAAAGTCTTCCGCCATCTGGCCGATGCCGACCTCGTTCATGTCCACGCCGTTGATTTCTTCTTCGACGCATTAGCCTGGGGCAAGCTGATGCATGGGAGACCGATGGTTGCCACCACCCATGGCGGCTTCTTCCACACGCAGAAATATGCCGCCATCAAGAAGATCTGGTTCAACACGGCAACGCGGCTTTCCGCCCTCGGCTACGCCTCTCTCATCTGTTGCAGCCAGTCCGACGCGCGGCTCTTTGCGCAGATTGCCGAAAGCCGTGTCCGCCTCATCGAAAACGGCGCCGATGTCGGCAAGTTTTCCAATTGCGCCGCCCTGGAAGCCCGCCGCCGCGTCGTCACCATCGGCCGCTTCTCGGTCAACAAGCGGCTCGACCATCTGCTCGATGTCATGAAGGTGCTGGCGGCCCGCCATGAAGACTGGCATCTCGACATTATCGGCGCTGCATCGGATCTCGATCGGCCAATGCTGGAACATGAAATCGCGGCGCGCGGCCTGGAGCACAACGTCGCGCTGCATGTATCGATCGACGACGGTTCAATCCGCAATATCATCGCCCGCACCTCGCTCTTCGCCTCGGCCTCGGAATATGAGGGCTTCGGTCTGGTGGCGATCGAAGCCATGAGCGCCGGTCTGCTGCCGGTACTGAACGCCAACGAAGCCTATAAGGCGATGGCCGAAACCCATCCTGCCCTCATGCTTTCGGATTTTTCCGATCCGGAAGCAGCTGCCGACACATTGACCGCGGCCTACGAGCGCCTTGAGGCCGACGATCTGAGCCTTCGGCAGGAACTGTTGCGCGATGCCCGCGCCTATGCATGGGATGAAGTCGCCCAGCGCTACATGGACGTCTATGCCGAGACGCTGACACCGAAGGGCAAGTCGCCTCAGCTCCTGCGCCAGCGCGGCCAGGTGGCATAACCTTCGAGAATGCCCATCAGCCAGGCACGCTTGTAGCGGGCCGCATCGAGATTGAAACGCGCGAGCGCCGCCAGCCAACCGGCGACCGGGCGAAACAGTCGGTAGCCGACATAGTAAAAGGGAAAGGCCTGCTTGCGCATCAGCGCGCCGAAGCCGCGTCCATATTTGCGCGCCCGCTCCACCTGCCGCGGTCCATATTCGCTGGTGACCTGATCGTGATGGACGATGAGCTCTGGAAAGAACATCGCTCGTCTGCCGGCGGCAAGCGCGCGCAGCAGGAAATCCGCCTCTTCGCCACTCTGGAACGGCGATTCCGAACCGACGCCGAGATCCTCGTCGAAGCCGCCGATATCAACCAGTGCTGCACGGCGCACGAAGATACCATTGGAGTTGCCGCACTTCAGATAGTTCCACCGCGTCAGCGCAAGTCGCGTCTCGCCCGTCGGGCTGACGGAGGCCATGCCTTCGGCATCGAGGGTGCGGCCGGTGATAATCGCCAGCTCCGGATGGGCTGAAAACAGCGTCGCAGCCGTCGACAGCGTATCGTCCTCATACCAGCAGTCATCGTCGGGAAAACACACATAGTCGCCCTCTGCGACCGCCATGCCGTTGTTGCGTGCCCGCGAAAGCCCTTTCGGCGAGTGGACGTGACGAATGAGGAAGGAAGAGGAAAAGCCGTCGATGAGCGCCAGCAGTCGGTCGTCCGCATTCTGATCGACGACGATGACCTCGAAATCCTTATGACTCTGCCCAGCCAGCGAACGGAATAGCCGCTCCAGCTGGTCGAACCGATCGACCGTGCAGACGATGAGGCTGAACACTAGAACCCTCCGCACAAGTCCCGGGGGACGGCCAATATCAGAGAGAAAGAATATTAGCCGAAGTAAAAAACGAACTTAGTGCAGCATTAAACCCTAAATATTAAGGCATATGAAATAGAGCTGACGCTATCCCCACGAAGAGCCGGATATGTGCGATAGGTTCCGGCAACTTGAGGAACGGTCAGTCTTCATGACGAAGAGCATAATGGCAAATTCGGTTTTGAACGCAGCGGCGGGATTGACCCTGCTCGCGACCGGCTTTGCCTGTTCGATCATCGCGGCGCGCCTGCTCGGCCCGGAGGCCAACGGCATCATCGCCTTTTCCCTGTGGCTGACGACGACCGGCGCGCTGATCGCCGAGCTTGGTGCCGGTGTTACCCTGCTGCGCATCCTGCCGCAATTGAAGGGGAGCGGCTATTCTACTGAAGAACGGTTGGGTTTTGCCGCTTATCTCCTGCAGCCGACGATTCTCGCAACCGGAATTCTGCTTCTCGGCTACGCCGCTTATTATTGGGATACGGAGCGATTGCATTGGGCCGGCGACGCGTCCGCAGTCATTGCCATAACAGGCGTCTTCTTCGTCCTTCAGTCTCTCGGCGCCTACAGCAAGAACTATCTGATCGGCGAGCAGCAGGTCGGCGCGTTCCTGCGCATCACCGTGATAAGTTCGGCGCTGCAGCTCGTTACCGTCCTCTTCGGCGCGATTTTCTTCGGCGTCAGCGGTGCGCTTGCCGGTTACGCGATCGGTCAGCTGCCGATGTTCATCGCAACACTCAGGATTGCGATCGCCCGTAAGAACAGCTGCGGCGTCGGCCTTTCCGCTCTGATCAGTTCATCGCTCATTCTCTCGATCGAGCTCGTCAACAGCTCCGTCTTCCTCAATCGCATCGAACTTTTGTTCCTGCAGCGTTATTGGGGTATCGAAGCGGTTGGCTTTTACGCCGTCGGCCTGTCGCTCGCCAACCTCGCGCTGCAGCTGCCCGTACAACTGAGCGGCAGCCTCTTGCCCTATTATTCCGAACAGATGCACGCGCGGGAATCGGACAAACTGCCAGTCGAAGTCTTTGCCGGCGTGGCGCGCAGCATCGCCTATATCACCCTGCCGATGAGCTTCGGTCTCGCGGCCATCTCACCGGAGCTAGTCGTGACGATCTTCGGCCCGGCCTTTGCGCCGAGCGGCGGTATGGTGGCGCTGCTGTCCCTGACTGCCGTACCCTATGTCTTCATGCAGATCTGTACACAGTATCTTTATTCGCTCGATCGCGTGCGCGAACGCACCGTCATTGGCGTCGTCGCCAGCGTCATCATGGTCATCGGCTGCGTCATCGCCGTACCCTTTTACGGAGGCGAGGGTGCGGCGCTGGTCCGTCTGCTCGCCTTTGTCGCCCTGTGCCTGATGACGGTACGCCGCATGGAATTCGAAGGATCGACGCGCGGTATGCTCATCAACCTTGCAAAAGTCACGGTTGCTGCCATTCTGTGCGCGGTTGCAGCCTATGGTTTTGTTCAGGCGCTGACCGGTGTCGCAGGTCTCATAAGCGCTGTCATCGCCGGCGCACTGGCCTATGGCATCGCGCTCAGAATGCTGAAAGCCGTTCCAGCCGAAGATATCGAGGTCATGCAGAAGATCGCGACGCGATTGCCCGCACGTATCAATCCGATTGCCACTCAGGCTCTGGCCCTATTGGCCCCGCGCCGAATGTGAGGAGACTAGCATGGCTGGTTGGGGAGCCGCCGAAGAAAAAGACAAAGGAAGGCGGCTAAGATCGGCAGCGACCCCGGTAACCTTCGCCGGAACGGTCGGCCTGTTCACATCGGCCATGGCACCTTCACGCGGCACCGCCGTCCTGTTTCTCAGCCCCTGGGGGTTCGAGGAAATGTGCGTGCGCAAGTTCTGGCGGATTCTGGCCGAGGATCTCGCTGATATCGGCGTTGCCAGCCTGCGTTTCGATTATGCCGGCACCGGCGATGCGCTCGACCTCACCGATGAAGGCAAAGGCCTGGAGCCTTGGCAGGAAACCGCTCTCGCGGCAGCTGCAAAACTCAAGGCGCTTTCCGGCTGTAAACGGCTGGTCCTTGTCAGCCAAGGTCTCGGCGGAACCATCGCCGCCACTCTCGCCGAACATATTCCCGGTATTGACGGCCTCGCCTTTCTCGCGCCCGTCATCTCCGGCCGGGCCTATCTGCGCGAGCTGACCGTCTGGTCGAAGATGATCGACGAGAGCATGGGGCTGCCCGAAGCGCAGCGTCAGACGGAGGGTGTCACCGTCGCCAGCCTGCGCATGCCCGATAGCGCCGCCGATGCAGTCAGGAAGCTGAACCTCATGACGCTCGATCGGCTGGGCACCACAAACTGCCTCGTGCTGACGCGCCCCGGCCGTCCTGGAGACGCCGACTTCGCGCGTCATCTCGAAACGCTCGCTACCCAAGTCACGCAGGCCTCCTACGATGGTTATGACGATCTCGTCTCGAACCCAACCATCGCCACCATGCCGACGACAGCCGCCCGGAAAATAGTCGAATGGGTGCAGTCGGTCGCCGCCGAAACCAGTGAGATCGCATCGATCGATCTTGCGCCGCCGGCAACAGAGCCCCTCACCGGCGAAGACTTTCGCGAGACACCGCTACGCTTCGGCACGGAAAACCGCATGTTCGGCATTCTCTGCGAACCGCGGGGTATTGCGCGCACGGGCGCGACCGCGCTGCTCCTGACGACAGCCTATGACCGAAGCGCCGGCTGGGGCCGGATGTCGGTCGCCATGGCGCGCGCGCTTGCCCGCGACGGCATTGCCTCGCTGCGTTTCGATACGGCCAATGTCGGCGACAGTCCGCCGCTTTCCGATGCTCCGGAACAGGTACTCTATTCCCGCGAACAACATCGGGATGTCACCGAGGCGCTGGATCTTCTGGAGAGCCGGCATCTGCTGCCGGCCTATGTGGTGGGGCGCTGCAGCGGCGGCTATCTCGCCTTTCAAGCAGCGTTGCGCGACGCCCGTTGCGGCGGCCTCATCACGGTCAATCCCTACAGCTTCCATTGGGACGAGAGCCGATCGGTCGATGAAGCCCTGCGCTTCGCTCCCCGATCGCTCGAGACCTATGGCCGCAAGCTCCTGCAAATGGAGACGCTGAAGCGGCTCTTCGGCGGCCAGATCGATGCGAGAAGCGCCATATGCAACGTGGCGACCGGGCTCGGCCGGCGGGCGATACGATCGGCTCGCCAGCTGCTCGGTGCGTTCCCTATCTTCTCTGCGGCGCAAGGACCTGTGCTGGGCGGTTTCCGTACGCTCGCCAGACGCGGCGTCGACATGTCCCTGATCTACAGCGCCCACGATATTGGCCTCGACCACCTGCATGACCAGTTCGGCGAGAACGGCGCCGGCCTGAAGCATTTTCCGGATATACGCCTCACCATCATCCCCGAAGCGGACCACAATCTGACCCCGCCCTATGCGCGCAAGGTGTATCTGAGAGAGGTCAGGGAGATGGGTCTGAGGCTCGGCAACAGATGAGACCCTGGCCGGAAAACCGCCGGAAATGTTCGCCATATCCGATACTTGCTGTATAGTCGCTGCATGAGGCTCCTGATCGTCGAAGACAACCGCGAACTGGCGTCCTGGCTCGGCAAGGCGCTGCGTCAGGCGCAATATGTCGTCGACATCGCCTATGATGGCGAAGATGCCGAGCACATGTTGAAAGTCGCCGCCTACGCCATCGTCATCCTCGACCTGTCGCTGCCGAAAATGGACGGGCTGACGCTGCTCAAGCGCTTGCGCCAGAGTGGCAACAAGGTGCCTGTCATCATTCTGACGGCCAATGCCAGCCTCGATGGCCGGGTCGCCGGCCTCGACAGCGGCGCCGACGATTATCTGGCAAAACCCTTCGAGATTGCCGAGCTCGAAGCTCGCATACGGGCTGCCGTGCGCCGTGGTCATGACCGTGCCGCGCCTGAGATCGCCGTCGGCGACCTGGTATTCGATGGCGGCACGCGACAATTCTATCTGGCCGGAGAATCCCTGGCGTTGACGCCGCGCGAGCACGCCGTGCTCGAACATCTCGTCATGAAGGCCGGCACGACCGTCACCAAGGCGACGCTCTCGGAAAGCGTCTTCGGCTTCGATGATCTTGCCGACACCAGCGCCATCGAAATCTATGTGCATCGCGTCCGCAAGAAGCTCGAAGGCAGCACCGTGCAGATCGCAACGCTACGCGGCCTCGGCTATCTCCTTCGCCATGCACAATGATGAAGCTGCACCATCCAAGGGAATCCTGAGCCGCGCCGTCGGCGCGGTGAAGACGAGCCTGCGGGCGCAGCTTTTGGCCTGGGTCGTGCTGACCCTGATCGGCGCCATCTGCATCAATCTCTATCTAAGCTTCCGTTCGGCCGACGCGACGGCCAATCTCGTCACCGATCATACGCTCCTCGCCTCTGCACGCGTGATCGCCGAGGCCGTGCGCGTCGATGCCAACGGCACGGTGCAGATCGACATTCCGCCCGCCGCATTGGAAATGTTCGATACAGGCTATGGCGATCGTGTCTTCTATAAGGTCGTGACCGCATGGGGAAATCTCGTCGCGGGCTTCCCCGACCTGCCTCGGCCGGAGCGTGACAGCATCGGCGAAGACAGGACCTTTCGGACCGACGGCGTCCGCGTGCTCATGCTGAGCCATCCCGTTGTTGGCCTCGATCAGGACAGCACCATTTCCGTCGCGGTTGCCGTCACGCACAACAGCCAGGATGCCATGCGCCGCCGGCTGTGGCTCTCGGATTTCACCAAGCAGCTGGCCCTCGTCCTGCTCGCCGGCCTGGTGACCATCATTGGTCTGCAGCGCGGCCTTGCGCCGGTGCTGCGGCTGCGCGATGCCGTGCGCGAGCGCGGCCGCCAGCGTCTCGATCCGCTCGACCCCCATATGGTGCAGAACGAGCTTCGGCCGCTCGTCCATGCCCTCAACGATCATATGGAGCGGGTGCAGAACCAGATGGCCGCGCAGCGCCGCTTCGTTTCGAACGCCGCCCATCAGCTGCGCACGCCGCTGGCGCTGATTTCGACGCAGGCGAGCGTCGCTGCCCGCGAGACGGACAATATCAGACGCGACGAGGCGCTGACGGCGCTGCGCTCCAGCACACGGCAAGTCACGCGGCTTGCCAGTCAGCTCCTCACATTGTCTCGTGCCGAGCACGGCAGCCGGCGACCACG
Organism: Martinezella hainanensis; assembly: GCF_900094555.1. Taxonomy (GTDB): domain Bacteria; phylum Pseudomonadota; class Alphaproteobacteria; order Rhizobiales; family Rhizobiaceae; genus Rhizobium; species Rhizobium hainanense. The sequence goes on along the minus strand of NZ_FMAC01000004.1, from coordinate 371,552 downwards.
CAACGATACTATCGACCTCGCCGAAACAGCCAGACGCGTGCTGGAAACGCTCGCCGAGGAAGCCTTGCGCCGCAATATCGACCTGGGTCTCGAGGCGAGCGAAAAGCCGGTCTGCGTCGAGGGCGACGGCACCATGCTGCGCGAAATGCTGGTCAATCTTATCGACAATGCCTTGCGTTACACGCAGGACGGCGGCCGCGTGACTGTTGGCGTTGAACAGGAAGACGACACGGCGCTTTTATGGTTCGAAGACAATGGCCCGGGCATTCCCGAGGCCGAGCGCGCCCATGTGTTCGAACGCTTCTACCGCATCATGGGCACGGAGCCGGAAGGCAGCGGCCTGGGGCTTGCCATCGTCCGCGAGGTCGTCGACGGCGCCGGCGGTTCCGCCGCCCTCGCCGATGCCGCCGGTGGCGGCCTGCTGGTCAGTGTTCGGCTGCCGGCGGTTTGAAAGTGCAAGCGGCGGTGATGGCGAGATAGTCCCCTCTCCCCGCGCGCGGGGAGAGGGTTAGGGTGAGGGGCTGCTCCTGAAGAATATGGAAGCACCTTGCTTGCGGCGCTTCTCGCGGAAAGCCAATCAAAACTCTCCCTCAAGTCGACAGCCCGTGGCCCCTCACCCCAGCCCTCTCCCCGCAAGCGGGGAGAGGGAGCCGCCTGCGTAAAACAAAAAAGGCCGGGCAAGATGCCCGGCCCCCGGCCTTGGGAGGTGCCAGTAATTGGCTGCTTAGTGCGTGTCGAGGCTCTGCTGCGGACGCCAGCGGGTGATGCGGTTTTCGATGAGCGTCATCACATATTCGGCGCCGAGCGTGACGACCATCACCAGGATGATCGCGGCATAGAGGCCGGCGGCATCATAAGTGCCCTTGGCGATCGAGATCAGGTAGCCGATACCGGCCAGCGATCCGACGAACTCGCCGACGATGGCGCCGATGATGGCGAAGGAGAAGGAGATGTGCAGGCTTGCAAAAATCCAGCTCATTGCCGACGGCAGGATGACGTTGCGGGTCACCTGCCAGTTGGAGGCGCCGAGGATGCGGGCATTGGCGATCATGTTGCGATCGGCTTCGCGGACGCCCTGGAAGGCATTGGCGAACACGACGAAGAACACCATGATAAAGGCGAGCGCCACCTTGGACGGCAGGCCGAGACCCATGATCATCACGAAGATCGGCGCGAGAACGACGCGCGGAATCGAATTGATCGCCTTGATGTAGATCGACAGGATATCGGAAGCGAGCTTGTTGCGGCCAAGGGCGACGCCGACGAGAACGCCGGTCACCGAGCCGATGATGAAGCCGATCAGCGCTTCTTCCATGGTGACACCGAGATGATACCAGAGCGAGCCGCTCTCGGTGCCTTCGGTGATCCAGTCCCAGAGGCGCAGTGCGATGCCATAGGGGCTCGAATAGAAGAACGGATCGATCCAGTGTAGGTCGGAGGCAAGCTGCCAGAGGCCGAGGATGGCGAGCAGAATGCCGATCTGCCAGGCCTTGACGACATACTTGCGACGAGCGAGCGCCTTCAGCGCCGCAGCTTCGATTTCCGCGTCCGAGGTGCCGGCACGGAAGATCGGGGCATTGCCTGTTTCGAGGGCTGTGTTTGCCATGATCAATCCTCCCTTATGCCGCTTCAGCGGCACGGCGATAGCTGGTTTCGACCTCTTCGCGCAGGTCGTCCCAGATCGTCTTGCAATAATCGATGAAGTTCTGCTCGTAGCGGATCTCCGAAACGACGCGCGGTCGCGGCAGGTCGATCGTGTAGACCGATTTCACCGTCGCCGGGCCGGCAGTCAGCACATAGACCTTGTCGGCAAGCGCCACGGCTTCTTCGAGATCGTGCGTCACGAAAACGACCGATGCCTGGCGTTCGGCCCAGAGCTTCAGCAGTTCTTCATGCATGACCGTGCGGGTCTGTACGTCGAGGGCCGAGAAGGGCTCGTCCATCAGCAGGATTTCCGGCTCGTTGATGAAGGTCTGCGCCAGCGAAACGCGCTTGCGCATGCCGCCCGAGAGCTGATGCGGATAGTGATGCAGGAACTTCGAGAGGCCGACGCGGGCGAGCCAGTCCTTGGCCATCTTCTCGGCCTCGGCCTTCGACTTGCCGCGAAACAGTGGGCCGGCCATGACGTTTTCGATGACGTTCTTCCAGGGGAAGAGCGCATCCGTCTGGAAGGCGAAGCCGACGCGAGGGTCGATGCCGTTGACCGGGCCGCCCATCAGGCGAACTTCGCCGGCGCTCGGCTTGGCAAGGCCGGTGACGAGGTTGAGCGTCGTCGACTTGCCGCAGCCCGTCGGTCCGACAACAGCGACGAATTCGCCGCGTTCGACGGTCATGTTGAAATCGCGCAGTGCGGTCAGCGATTTGCCGGTCGGCGATACGAAACGGCGGCTGACATTGATGAGCTCGATCGCCGGTGCGCGGCGTTCATCCTGTTGCATGGTGCTGATCCTGACGCGTGCCTTCAGGGCGTGCACGCAAAGCCCAGTGAACTGCAAATCTTTTGAACTGCCGCTTCCGGAACCTGTTTGAAAACTGGCCGGAAGCGGCGTTCTGACTGCTTACTTGACGTTCTTGACGAATTCCGTCGTGTAGGTCTTCGACAGATCGATCGTCTTGCCCTTCACGTTCTTCGAGAACTGCGAGAGCACGGCGAGAACCGTCTTCGGACCATCTTCCGGCATCACGCCGTCGGCCGTGAACATTTCCTTGCCGGCGTCGAGAGCCTTGATGTAGCCGTCCTTGTCGCCGACGTAGAAGTCCTTCGGCATCTTGTCGGCAATTTCGGCGGCGGAATGCGTATTGATGAAGCGCAGCGTCTTGACGAAAGCATTCGCCAGCTTCTGCACTTCGTCCTTATGCGCATCGACCCATGCGGCATCCATATAGAGCGATGCGGCCGGATAGGTACCGCCGAGCGCAGCTTCGGTGCCCTTCAGCGTGCGCAGATCGACGAGGATCTTGGCTTCGCCGGTCTTCAGCAGGCGCGAGATCGTCGGCTCGGTGGTCATGCCAACCTGGATGGCGTCCTGCTGCATCGCGGCGATGAAGGTCTGGCCGGCACCGACCGGAACAGGCGTGATGTCGGCCGGCGAGAGACCAGCCTTCGACGCCATGTAGAGCGTCAGGAAGTTGGTCGACGAGCCGAGGCCGGTAACGCCGGCGCGCTTGCCCTTGAGGTCGGCGAAGGACTTGATATCAGGATACTTCGACGAAACCAGCTCGACTTCGCCCGGAGCCTGGCTGAACTGCACGACGGACTTGATGAACTTGCCCTTGGCCTGCAGGTCGACACAGTGATCGTAGAAGCCGACGACGCCCTGAACGGCGCCTGCGAGCAGCTGGTTTTCAGCGTCGACACCGGCGGATTCGTTGAGAAGCTCGACGTCGAGGCCTTCATCCTTGAAGTAGCCGAGGGATTCGGCGAGCTTGGCCGGCAGATAGATCTGCTTTTCGTAGCCGCCCACCATGATGGAGATCTTGTCGGCAGCATTGGCGGCCGTCGCTGCAAAGGAAGCGGCAGTCATGACGAGAGAAAGGGCTACGGTGTGAAAAAAGGTGCGCGATGGACGCATCAATGTCTCCTCCTGTTTGAATCATTGCGCCATGCGACGCTGCAGAAAAGGTGCTTCCTCCACGAAGCTTAGCCAAACTAACGTAGGCTACCTTTCAGCTAGCTTTCAGCTTTCAGCCCCTTGAATGCGACATTGCAATTTTATTAATGCGAACGCCGGCGGCACGAATATGTGCCGCCGGCGTTCGTCTGTCACTTCGCGATCTGACGGAAACCCAGCCCTTGTCGAGACCGGGAACGATGCTCCGAACTACTTGGCGTTCTTGACGAATTCCGTCGTGTAGGTCCTCTTCAGGTCGATCGACTTGCCCTGGACGTTCTTGGAAAACTCGGAAAGCACGGCAAGAACGGTTTTCGGGCCGTCTTCCGGCATGACGCCATCCGGCGTGAACATGGCCTTGCCGTTTTCGAGCGCCTTCACATAGCCTTCCTTGTCACCGACATAGAAGTCCTTCGGCATCTTGTCGGCAATCTCGGCGGCCGAATGGGTGTTGATGAAATGCAGTGTCTTGACGAAAGCGTTCGCAAGCTTCTGCGTTTCCTCCTTGTGGTCCTTGACCCATGATTCCTGCATATAAAGAGACGCTGCCGGATAGGTTCCACCCAGAGCAGCTCTTGTCCCGTCCATCGTGCGCATGTCGATCAGAACCTTGGCCTCGCCGGTCTTCAAGAGACGCGAGACCGTCGGCTCGGTCGTCATGCCCGCTTGGATGGCATCCTGCTGCATGGCCGCGATGAAGGTCTGGCCGGCACCGACCGGAACGGAGGTGAATTCCCCAAGCTTCAAGCCTGCCTTGACGGCCAGATACTGCGTCAGAAAGTTGGTTGAAGAACCGAGGCCGGTAACGCCGAGGCTCTTGCCCTTGAAATCGGCGGGGGCCTTGATCTCCGGATGCTTGGCCGACACCAGCTCGACTTCGCCGGGGGCCTGGCTGAACTGCACGACCGATTCGACGAACTTGCCCTTGCCCTGGAGGTCGATACAGTGATCGTAGAAGCCGACGACGCCCTGGACGGCACCAGCCAGCATTTCGTTTTCCGCATCAACGCCTGCAGGCTCGTTCAGAAGCTCGACGTTCAGACCTTCCTCCTTGAAGTAGCCGAGGCCTTCGGCAAGTTTGGCCGGCAGATAGATCTGCTTCTCGTAGCCACCCACCATGATCGAGATCTTATCAGCAGCATGCGCCGCTGGAGCCGCAAAGGAAGCAGCTGTCATGACGAGGGATAGGGCTACGGTGTTAAAAAGAGTGCGCGACGAACGCATTAAGGTCTCCTCCGGTTTGAATGCTCACGCCATACGACGCTGCGCAAAATTGCTTCCTCCACGAAGCTTAGCGAGCTTAAGACGGGCAACCTTTCAGTCGGCTTTCAGTGCGCGATCCGAAGGGGTGACGTTGCAAGTTTATTTCCTTGGTATTCGTGCTGCAAATTTGGCCGTTCTCATTGCCGAAGCACCAGAGAGCGGGATCGCTTTACAACGAGAAGCGCTGCCCGATCTTGGCAACTGCCGCGGCGCGACTATGTAAGATCCATGCTTTCGCCGAGGGGGCCGATCCATGAGAAGTGCAGCCTTAGCCGTTACTCTATCAGCACTCATGATCGCCGGACCGGCATCGGCAATTTCCCGCTACGAGTCACTGAGCAAAACCTGCGCTGCCGTTCAGCAGCTCATCGCAAAGGAACGTGCAGTTATATTGCGCTATCCTGCGCCTCGCGGCGGCCCGGTTCTCTACGATCGCTATGTGGCCGACAGCGGTCAATGCGACATATCCGATTATGCCGGCCGCAGCTACGTACCGACGAGGGATAACCCGGTTTGCCCCGTCTACAATTGCAAGCCGTCCTCCATCTTCAATCCACATTGACGCGAATCAGCTTTTCTGTGGTTTATGCGTGTGTGGAGTTACAAAATTTAACATAAAAAGACTTTTAGTTGAGCTCCACCCACATTTAACGCACATTTTGCGGGCAGATAGAGCACGCGCCCTTTATCGTGAAGGGTCAACGTATGGTGTAATCCGCCAGCCCTATTCGAATAAGGAGATTGCGCAGTGAGTGCAAAAGTACCGAACCCGATCGATGCCTATGTAGGCTCTCGCGTGCGCACGCGCCGTCTTATGCTTGGCATGAGCCAGGAGCGGCTTGCGGAACAGATCGGCGTGACGTTTCAGCAGGTGCAGAAATACGAAAAGGGCACGAATCGTATCGGCGCCAGCCGGCTGCAGGCCATTGCTGGCGTGCTCGCCGTACCGGTTGCCTTCTTCTTCCAGCAGGACAATTCGCAGCCGCTGAACACCGATGGCCTCGGCGCAATCAACGGCCTTGAGGATCTGTCGGACTTCCTGACGTCCAAAGAGGGTCTTAGCCTCAACAAGGCGTTCATGAAGATCAACGATCCAAGCATTCGCCAGTCCGTGCTGACGCTGATCAAGTCGCTGGCAAATGCCTCCGACGTGCTGCCGGATCATATCCCGCGCGCGACGAACGTATCGGTCGGCCTGCGCAACTAAACAAGGTCGCACAAAAGTGCGCATCGGTTTTGCGGCAACGACATGCGCAAAATCAAAAGCCTAAAATGCAAGAAGCGAATCTGAAAGATCGCGATGCGCTTTGGGGCCGGAGCTCTCCCCGAAGATTCCAGTCTGTCTAGCCTGGCAACGGCTCGAAGCGGGCCGCCAAGATCGATATCCTGGCGGCACCAAAATCTCGCCGACCGCGGAAACATAGGCGGATTTTGCGCGCAAATATTCGACGCGAAGCCCCTTCTTATTCCTCGCATGCCGCATTTCACGCCTTGAAATTGCAAAATCAAAAAATCGCCGCAATCACGCATCGTGTCACGCCGCATGTCACGCGCCAAGCTGCAAAACATTCGTTACGGTTTGCTCATGTTCCCGGCCAGACACGATTCGTCTGCCGGGAACGGGGCAATAGAGGGCACGAAATGACAGCAGCACTTCCGATCGACGCCGCATACCAGGACCCAGACTCGCTCAAGGAACTGGCATCAATCGCTCGGCTCATCACTTACGCACGGCAGAGCGCCAAAAACCTGAATGCGGAATTCCCGGTCTGGTGCCTGGACTTGGCGCTCGGGGCCGTGCTGCAGGAAATGTATGAAAATGGCTTGCCCAATCCCTTGTTCGAAGAGGGAACGGACATAGCAAACGTGGTGGCACACTGAATTGGAGTAATTCCGGCCTCTGCCGGATACGGGACGATGCCGGTATGGCTCAGCAGGCCATATCGGCATTTTTCTTTTGCGAGCCGAAATTGTCGGGACAAGAGGCCGAGAACATGTTGCCCAAAAGTCTGCGGCGGCCTTGCGACAACGACATGCGCAAAATCAAGGGCCTAAACACGGGGACGCGAATCCGAGAGATCGGACGCGCTTTAGCGGTCACCTTTGCGCGGCTGGACGCCGGCGGTAAAAATCGCGATACAATGGCGGACATGACGCAACCGCGTTTCGCGGTCCGGCCAATCTTTCGGACGACCCGGCCTCGAAATCATCGCGTCGAAGATCACGCTCATCAACATGCGCGCTCCGCTTGCCGCATCGGCAATTTCGATCAGGCCGCGCCGCTGCTGCTCGATAAGCCAATCCGCCAACATCCGCTGTGATTGTCTCGCACCATAAGTGTGCATCAATGTCGCGATCTCCGGAGATTGCTGCGATTCACTGATGGCAAGGTGAATGAAGGCATCCCGTTCACGCTCCTGATCTTCATCAATGTCGATCATGAATATCAGCTCGAGCGCCTTGTCGAATGGCAAGCTCTCATCCGCAGGCCGCGGCAGGGCCAGCATGGATGCGCGATGCTCGACGATGATGGCCATGAAGAGATCGGTCTTGCCTGGAAACAACCTGTAGAGGGTCTGCTTCGAAATCCGGCACCGGGCAGCAACCAGATCCATGGTTGTACCGCCGTAGCCCAGCTCATAGAAGGTCGCGCGCGCCTCCGCAACGATCTCCGCGCGGCGCGCATCGTCGTTCACGGTTTTCGGACGGCCGCGCGGGCGTCGCTTGGCGGCCTGATCGGCCTTGGCTGTTCGTTCCTTTGTCAGCACACCGTCTTGACCCCAACAGCCGAATACGATTGACATTTGAAGCAGTACAAATATTTTCTGTACGACTTGGTACTATAAATAAGGCAACAGGAAATAGCAACGTGCGAAAGCTCGCCCCTCCCACTTCTGCACTCGCATATCCGGTGATATCCGCTCGTCTTTCGATTGGCCGCGGCTCACTGACCGCCGCCGGAATTGTCGCCGCGATGTTGCTGGCAGGCTGCAACCAGCAGAATTCCGCCCAAAACACCGCTCCCGTCGTCAAGACGGAAGTCAGCGCGATGTCGCTGCATCCGCAATCCGTCGCCATCACCGCCGAACTGCCTGGCCGCACCAGCGCCTACCTCGTCGCAGAAGTGCGACCGCAGGTCGGCGGCATCATCCGCAGCCGCAACTTCAAGGAAGGCAGCGAGGTCAACGCGGGCGACGTGCTCTACGAAATTGATCCGGCCTCTTTCCAGGCATCCTATGACAGCGCCACGGCTTCCCTGCAGAAGGCGGAGGGAGCCGTGCCGAGCGCCCAGTCAAAAGTAGATCGCTATAAAAGCCTGACGGCGCAGGACGCAGTCAGCAAGCAAAATCTGGACGATGCACTTTCCACTTTGGCTCAGGCGAACGCAGACGTGGCATCGGCGAGAGCAGCCCTGGAAACGGCACGTATCAATCTCAACTACACCAAGATGCGCGCGCCGATCGGCGGTCGCGTCGATGCTTCGGCCGTCACGGTCGGCGCCCTCGTCACCGCCGAGCAGACAACGGCGCTGACCACCATCCGCCAGCTCGACCCGATCAATGTCGACGTCACCCAGTCGAGCACCAACTTGCTCGAATTCCGCCGTGCCGTCGCCGAAGGCCGGCTGAAGACGAGCGGCGACAACGTCTCCGTGCACCTGACGCTCGAGGACGGCAGCCAGTACAAGGAAACCGGCAAGCTCGAATTTGCCGAGTCCTCTGTCGCCGAAACGGTTGGTACAATTACCGTCCGCGCCGTCTTCCCCAATCCCGATCGTGTTCTGCTGCCCGGCATGTATGTGCGCGCCACCATCCAGGAAGGCATTGCCGAAAACAGTTTCCTGGTGCCGCAGCGCGCCGTGACGCGCAACACGAAGGGCGAGCCGATCGCCATGTTCGTGACAGCCGAAGGCAAGGTGCAACAGCGGGTCCTGAAGGTGGAGCGCAGCATCGGCAATAGCTGGCTGGTGAATCAGGGCATAACCGATGGCGATCGCGTTGTCGTCGAAGGCGTCCAGCGCATCCGCGACGGGCAGGAAGTCAATGTCTCTCCTGTGACCATCGACGATGCGACCGGCGAAGTGAAGCAGGCCGCAGCCGACAGCAAGCCATCAACGGAGCAGGCCGGACTGGAAAAGACAGATACCAAAGCCGCCCCCGGCGCTCAGAAGTGAGGTGGTTCAATGTCTCGTTTCTTCATTGACCGGCCGATCTTTGCCTGGGTAATCGCCATCGTCATCATGCTGGCGGGTGCGCTGTCGATCTTCACCCTGTCGATCTCGCAATACCCGCAGATCGCACCGACAACGGTGAGCATTTCCGCCACCTATTCCGGCGCAGACGCCGCAACCGTCGAAAACTCGGTGACCAAGGTCATCGAGCAGGGCATGACCGGCATCGATAACCTTGACTACATGACGTCGACCTCGACCTCGACCGGCCAGGCATCGATCTCGCTGACCTTTAACAACAAGGCGGATTCCGACGTTGCGCAGATGCAGGTGCAGAACAAGCTGCAGCTCGTCACCGCGCAATTGCCGACGACGGTTCAGACAAGCGGTATCGTCGTTTCCAAATCGACTTCGAACTTCCTCATGGTCGTCGGTTTCGTATCGACGGACGGCAAGCTCAATTCGAACGACCTCGCCGACTACGTTTCGAGCACGCTCAACGATACGCTGAAGCGTATCGAAGGCGTCGGCAACACGCAGATTTTCGGCTCCGGATACGCCATGCGCATCTGGGTCGATCCCGACAAACTTGCCAAGTATCAGCTGATGGTGAGCGATGTCACCACCGCGATCCAGGCACAGAATTCGCAGGTTTCTGCCGGTCAGCTCGGTGCCCTGCCGCAGCGCAAGGGTCAACAGCTGAACGCGACGGTAACCGCCAAGAGCCGCCTGCAGACGCCCGAGCAATTCGAAAACATCATCCTGAAGAGCCAGTCCAACGGCTCGCTCGTCCGTCTTAACGATGTCGCCACCGTCGAGCTTGGAGCGGAAAGCTACACGACGTCGAGCACCTATAACGGTCATCCTTCGGCCGGTCTTGCCGTCATGCTCGCTTCCGGCGCCAATGCCATCAACACGGCGGAAGCGGTCAGGACGACCATCAACAATCTGAGCCAGACCCTGCCGCCGAATGTCGAAGTCGTCTATCCCTATGACACGACGCCGTTCGTGAAGCTGTCGATCGAGGACGTGGTCAAGACGCTGTTCGAAGCCATCGTGCTCGTCTTCATCGTCATGTTCGTCTTCCTGCAGAACATCCGCGCCACGTTGATCCCGACGCTCGCCGTCCCGGTCGTGCTGCTTGGCACCTTCGGCGTACTCTCGCTGTTCGGCTATTCCATCAACACCTTGACCATGTTCGGCATGGTGCTGGCGATCGGCCTGTTGGTCGACGACGCCATCGTCGTCGTCGAAAACGTCGAGCGTGTGATGGAGGAAGAAGGGTTGTCGCCACGCGAGGCGACGATCAAGTCGATGCAGGAAATCACCGGCGCGCTGATCGGCATCGCCACGGTTCTGTCGGCCGTGTTCATCCCGATGGCCTTCTTCTCCGGTTCGGTTGGCATCATCTACCGGCAGTTCTCGGTGACGATCGTCTCGGCAATGGTGCTTTCCGTCATCGTCGCCCTGATCCTGACGCCGGCCCTTTGCGCCACCATCCTGAAGAAGCCCAAGCATGGCGCGAAGGAAAAGGGCGCCTTCGGCTGGTTCAACCGCAACTTCGAACGAGGAACGCGCGGCTATCAGCGCACCATCCATGGCATGATCCGCCTGAGCATCGTCTTCCTGCTCATCTTCGTCGCCATCGGCGGCGGTGTTGCCTACCTCTTCAATCGCTTGCCCAGCTCCTTCCTTCCGGAAGAGGATCAGGGCATCCTTCTGACCGCGATCCAGCTGCCTCCGGGCGCGACGGATTCCCGAACGTGGACGGTGCTTAACCAGGTCAAGGACTACTATCTCAACAACGAGAAGGATTATGTCGAAGGCGCTTTCGCCGTCGCAGGCTTCGGCTTCAGCGGTCAGGGCCAGAACGTCGGTATCGTCTTCGTCAGGTTGAAGGACTTCGATCAGCGCAAGACGCCGCAGTCGAAGGCACAGGCCATCGCCGGCCGCGCCATGGGCGCTTTCTCGAAGATCAAGGACGGCAGCGTCTTCGCGCTGGCACCGCCGGCAATCCCCGGCTTCGGCAGCTCGAGCGGTTTCGACTTCTTCATCAAGGATATCAACGGCTCCGGCCACGCCGCGCTCATCCAGGCGCGCAACCAGTTGCTCGGCGCAGCCGCCAAGAATCCGAAACTCTTCGGCACCCGTCCGAATGGCCAGGAAGATACGCCGCAATATTCCGTCAATATCGATCAGGAAAAGGCGAGCGCACTGAACATCACGCTCTCTGACATCGACACGACGCTATCGACGGCCTGGGGCGGCACCTACGTCAACGACTTCATCGACCGCGGTCGCGTCAAGAAGGTCTACGTGCAGGCGGACAAGGACTTCCGCATGCAGCCGGAGGACTTCGGCCGCTGGTATGTGCGCAACTCCGGCGGCGACATGGTGCCCTTCTCGGCCTTCTCGAACGGCCAATGGACCTACGGTTCGCCGCGCCTGGAGCGCTATAACGGCTCGTCCGCCGTCGAAATCCAGGGTGCGGCAGCGCCGGGGGTCTCCTCCGGTGACGCCATGAACGAGATCGACAAGATCATGGCGACCCTGCCGCCAGGCTTCAGCCATGAATGGACCAGCCTGTCCGCCCAGGAAAAGCTTTCCGGCAACCAGGCAAGCCAGCTCTACGCCATCTCCATCCTGGTCGTCTTCCTGGCGCTCGCAGCCCTTTATGAAAGCTGGTCGATCCCGCTCGCCGTCATGCTGTCGGTACCGATCGGCATCTTCGGTGCGCTCTTGGCCGCAACCCTGTTCGGCCAGTCGAACGACGTCTACTTCAAAGTCGGTCTCTTGACGACCATCGGCCTGGCGGCGAAAAACGCCATCCTGATCGTCGAATTCGCCATCGAGCAGCAGAACCAGGGCAAGAACCTGATCGATGCCACGCTCGAAGCATCCCGCCAGCGTCTGCGGCCGATCCTGATGACCTCGCTTGCCTTCATCCTCGGCGTTCTGCCGCTGGCGATCGCCAATGGGGCCGGTTCCGGCAGCCAGAACTCGATCGGCATCGGCGTCATGGGCGGCATGATCTCGGCGACCGTTCTCGGCGTCTTCTTCATCCCGCTGCTCTTCGTCTCCGTCCGCCGTGTCTTCAAAGGCAGGATTGGCCCGGTGACCACGCAGGAAACGCCGGCGCCCGATAGCGGCACCACGCACTAACGAAACGCCGCCCGCCCTCGACATCAAGAAGCGGGCGGTGGTCTTGATCGAACCAAAGGGGCTCCCGCGATAATGCAGAAGCCCCTTTTGGTTTTGATATCGTGGGAGCCGAAGGAATTTCCTACTGTGCATGGGGGCGTGGCGTCACACCTGCCAACCTTCGCCAAGCACTTGGAAATCGCCCCTGGGAACGTAGGACAATCGTATGTGAGGCAAAAACGTTGCCGCGCATCCCCTTCCCCCTCGGGGACAGAGCAATCGTATATGGTGCAGATCATCTCCGGAATCTTCTTCTCCCCGTGGAGAGAAGGGGTACGCGCCAGCGATCAATGGAGTTAAGCTCAACTCAGCTCGAAGCGACAGGCACCGATACCACAGACTGCGCCTTCGGCGACCATTTTGCATGCAGCTTGGCGAGCATCAAGTAGATGATCGGCGTCGTATAAAGGGTCAGCACCTGCGAAACGACAAGGCCGCCAACGATGGTGATCCCAAGCGGCCGGCGCAGCTCCGAACCGGGGCCGGTTGCGATGATCAGCGGAATGGCGCCCATCAGTGCGGCGAGCGTGGTCATCAGGATCGGCCGGAAACGCTTGAGGCACGCCTGATAGATCGCCTCCTCCGAAGACAGACCGAGTACGCGCTCGCCCTGCAGCGCAAAATCCACCATCATGATACCGTTCTTCTTGACGATGCCGATCAGGAGGATAATGCCGATGAAGGCGATAATCGTCAGTTCGGTACCGCTGATGGCGAGCGCAAGCAGCGCACCGAGGCCGGCCGATGGCAGCGTCGAGATGATCGTCAGCGGATGCGCCAGGCTTTCATAGAGGATGCCGAGCACGATATAGACCGTCAGCAGCGCCGCCAGAAGCAACAGCGGCTGGCTGCCGGACGATTGCGTGACGCTTGCGGCGTCGCCGGCAAAATCCGCATGCAGCGTATCGGGCAGGTGCATGTCCAGCACCGCCTTCTGGATGGCGTCGTTCGCCACCTGCAGCGGTGTATTGAGCGCCAGATTGTAGGAGATGGTGACGGAGGGATATTGGCCTTGGTGATTGACCACCAGCGGCGCCAGCGTCCGGTCGATCGACGCCACCGCGCTCAGCGGCACCTGCGTGCCGCCGGATGCCGGCACATAGAGCTTGGAAATATCGTGCGGGTCGAGAGCATAGTTCGGATCCGCCTCCAGCACGACACGATACTGGTTGCGCTGCGTGTAGATCGTCGAAATCTGCCGCTGCGCAAAGGCATTGTTGAGCGCGGAATCAATGGACTGGATGTTGACGCCGAGCTGGGAAGCGAGGCTCCGGTCGATATTGACGGTCGCCTGCAGGCCGTTGGGCTGCCTGTCGGTCGCGACATCGGTCAATCCCGGCAGCGCCTGCATGCGCTCCAGCACCTTCGGTGCCCAATCCACCAGTTCGTCGTAGTTCGCACCCCAGAGCGTGAATTGATACTGCGATTGCGACTGGCGTGCGCCCGCACGGATATCGCCAGGGGAAAACAGGAAAGTGCTGAGCCCCGGAACGGCCATCAGTTGTTTGCGAAGACGGTCGATGACATCAGCCGTCGACGCCCGCTCCGATTCCGGCTTGAGCGAGATTAAGAGCTGCCCGCGGTTGATGGAGCTGGAGAAGCCACCGCCACCCACCGAAGATCCAAGACCCGAGACCGCAGGATCCTTGGCGACAATATCTGCCGCCTGCTGCTGCAATTTGACCATGGCCGGATAGGAAATATCCGTCGCCGCCTGCGTTCCGCCCTGGATGAAGCCAGTGTCATCCTGCGGAATGAAGCCCTTCGGAACCTTGACGTAGAGATAGCCCGACATGACCACGCAGCCGATGATGACGAGCACCGACAACACCCGGTGATGCAGCACCGCCTTCAGTGTACGGCCATAAAAGCCGATAATCGCGCTCAACGTGCCCTCGACGACGCGGCCGAACAGGCCCGGCCGGGCATCGACATCATGCTGGCGCAGGCGATGGCCGCAGATCATCGGCGTCAGCGTCAACGATACCAGCGTCGAAACGACGATGGTGAAGCCGAGCGTCAGCGAGAAGGTCTGGAAGAAGCGGCCGACAATGCCGCCCATGAAGAATAGCGGGATGAAGGCGGCGAGCAGCGACAGACTGATCGAAACGACGGTGAAACCGATCTGCCTGGCACCTTCGAGCGCCGCCCGCATCGGCTTCATGCCCGTTTCGAGATTGGCATAGATATTCTCGATCATGACGATGGCATCGTCGACGACGAAGCCGACCGATACCGCTAGCGCCATCAGCGAGAGATTGTCGATCGACAGCCCGAAGAGCCACATCGCGGCGAAAGTGCCGGCCAGCGACAGCGGCACGGTGACGCCGGCGGCGACAGTAGGTGTCGCGCGCCGCAGGAACACGAAGACGACGGCCATGACCAGGCAGATGGTGGCAAGCAGCGTCCACTGCATGTCGTTGACGCTGGCATGGATCGTCGTGGTGCGGTCGGAAAGGATCGATATTTTGACGCCGGCGGGAATGAGCCGCTGCAGCTCCGGGATCAGCTGCTTGACGCCATCGACGGTGGCGATGACGTTCGCATCCGCCTGCTTGGTGATGTTGAGCAGCACGGCCGGCTTGCCGTCATACCAGGCATCCGAGCGGCTGTTGCGCACGCCGGGCTCGACGGTGGCGATATCTGAGAGGCGGACGGCCGTGCCGTCGCCGCCTTGGACGATGATCCGCCCATAGGCCTCCGGCGTCCGCAACTGGCTGTTCACGGCAAGGGAGAACGCACCCGAGGCCCCATCGATGGAACCGAACGGTCCGAGCACGCTGGCATTGACGATCGCCGTGCGGACGGCATCGAGCGACAGGCCCATGGCCGAGAGCCGGTCGGGATCGAGCCTGACGCGCACGGCCGGTTGGTCAGCGCCGCTGACGGTAACGCCGCCGACGCCGTCCACCTGCGAGATCCGTTGCACGACCACCGTGTCGGCGGCATCGTAGATGGCGCTTGCGGGGACATTGTCCGACGTCAGCGCCAGAATCAGGACGGGTGCCGCCGCCGGGTTGATCTTGCGGAAGGACGGCAGGGTCGGCAGATCGCCCGGCAGATCGGTTGCCGCCGCGTTCAGCGCCGCCTGCACGTCCTGTGCAGCGCCATCGACGCTGCGCGAGAGATCGAATTGCGCAATGATGCTGCTCGATCCAAGCGAGCTGACCGACGTCAATTGCGTAATGCCGGCAATGGTGCCGAGATGGCGTTCGAGCGGCGCTGCGACGCTTGCCGCCATGCTGGCTGGATCGGCGCCCGGACGGCTGGCGGAGACGACGATCGTCGGCAAATCCACGGTCGGCAGGCTTGCGACCGGCAGGAAGCGATAGGCAACGATACCGAGGATCATCAGCCCGATCGCCAGAAGCGTCGTCCCGACAGGGCGTTTGACGAACGGCTCGGAGATGTTCATGTCTCGCCACCCGCCAATTCGTTCATCTCGGCGCTCGGCGTGCCGCTGTTGCGGCCGACGACCTTGGCGCGCAAGCGCTCGAAGGCCAGATAGATCACCGGCGTCGTATAGAGCGTCAGAAGCTGCGAAAGCACGAGGCCGCCGATGATGGTGATCCCGAGCGGAATGCGCAGTTCGGCGCCCGTGCCCTGCGCGAGCGCCAGCGGCAGCGCGCCGAAGAGTGCTGCGAGCGTCGTCATCATGATCGGGCGGAAACGCAGGATCGACGCCTTCAGAATGGCTTCGCGCGGCTCAAGACCTTCCTTGCGTTCCGCCTCCAGCGCGAAGTCGATCATCATGATCGCATTCTTCTTGACGATACCCATCAGAAGCACGATGCCGATGAGGGCGATGATCGACAGGTCCTGTCCGAACAGCATCAGCGCCAGAAGCGCACCGACGCCGGCCGAGGGCAGCGTCGACAGGATCGTCACGGGATGAACGGCGCTCTCGTATAGCAGGCCGAGCACAATGTAGATCGTCACCACAGCCGCGAGGATCAGCCATGGCTCGCCCGCAAGCGACGAGGCGAATTCCTCGGCATCGCCCGAATACTTGCGCTGGATATTGTCGGGCATGCCGATGTCCAGCTCAGCCGCCTTGATTTCCGCCACGGCGTCGCTGAGCGACGCGCCTTTGGCGAGGTCGAAGCTGAGCGTCACGGCCGGGAACTGCTCGTCATGGCTGATGACCAGCGGCGCGGTCGTGAAACTCGCCGTGGTGAAGGCATTCAGCGGCACCTGGGTGTCGCTGGCGCCGGCGACATAGAGCTTGTCGAGCGATTTCGGATCCGACTGGTATTGAGGTGCTGCCTCCAGAATGACGCGATACTGGTTGGCCTGGCCGTAGATCGTCGCGATCTGCCGCTGGCCGAAGGCATCGTTCAGCGTGTCGCTGACGGCCTGCATCGAGACGCCGAGCCGCGAGGCCGTCTCGCGGTTGACGTCGACGAAGATGCGCCCGCCGCCCATTTCGACTTCGGAGGAGACATCGATGAGCTTCGGGCTCTCCTGCAGGCGCTGCGCGAGCTTCTGCGACCAGTCGACGACGGTGTTCGTGTCCGTACCCGTCAGAGTATATTGATAGGGTGCGCGGCTTGCCCTGGTGCTGATGGAGATGTCGCGCACGCTCTGGAAGGTGACGTGGATGCCGGGCATACCGGTGACTTCGCCGCGCATCCGGTCGATGATCTCGTCGGCGGAAGCATTGCGCTGGTTGCGCGGCTTCAGGACGAGGCTGAGGTTGCCGGTATTCAGCGTCAGATTGCTGGCACTGGCGCCGATGACGGAAACCACGCCGCTGACATCCTGATCCTTGCGCAGCCGATCGGCCACATCAGCCTGGATCTGCTTCATCGTTTCGAACGAGGTCGTCGGCTCCGCTTCGATGACGGCGGTGATGAGGCCGGTATCCTGCGCCGGCAGGAAGCCTTTGGGAATGACGACATAAAGCGCGATCGTCGCGATCAGCGTCACCACCGTCACCAGCAGCATGAGGCCGCTGCGATCCACCGCCCAGACGAGGCTGCGTCGATAACCTTCGATCATCCAGTCCGTAAAGCGATCGGCGCCGGCCAGGAAACCACCCTGGCGCTCTTTAGGCTTGCGCAGGATGCGCGCGCACATCATCGGCGTCAGCGTCAGCGAGACGACGGCCGACACGACCACGGCGATGGTCAGCGTCAGCGCGAATTCGCGGAACATGCGCCCGACGATGCCGGTCATGAACAAGAGCGGAATGAAGACGGCAACGAGCGAGACGGTCAGTGAAATGATGGTGAAGCCGATCTCGCCGGCCCCCTTCAGCGCCGCCTGCATTGGGTTTTCGCCCTCCTCGATATGGCGGGCGATGTTCTCGATCATCACGATGGCATCGTCGACGACGAAGCCGGTGCCGATGGTCAGCGCCATGAGCGAGAGATTATCGAGGCTGAAGCCGGCAAACCACATGACGCCGAAGGTCGCAATCAGCGACAGCGGTAAGGCAACCCCGGCAATGAAGGTCGCCGTCATTGTCCGCAGGAACAGCAGCACGACGAGGATGACGAGGCCGATGGAGATAACCAGCGTCCACTGCACGTCATGGATCGAAGCCCGGATCGTCTCGGTGCGGTCGTTGACGATATCGAGGGAAACGCCGGCCGGCATGGCCTGTTTCAGCTTCGGGATCTGCTTCAGCACGTTCTCGACCGTCTGGATGACGTTGGCGCCCGGCTGGCGCATGATGTCGAGAATGACGGCGGGCTGGCCCTGATACCAGGCGCCGACGCGATTGTTCTCCAGCCCCTCGACGACGGTTGCGACGTCCTTCAATTGCACCGGCGCGCTGTTGCGATAGGCGACGATGACGGACCTGTAGACGTTGGGATCGACGATCTGGTCGTTGGCCGCGAGCGTGAAGCTCTGCTGTGTGCCGTCGAGCGAGCCCTTGGCGCCGGCAACGCTGGCGTTGGTGATCGCCGAACGGATATCTTCCAGGGCGAGCCCGTAGGAGGCGAGACGCGGCAGGTCCACCTGGATGCGGATGGCCGGCTTGACGCCGCCCTGGATATTGACGTCGCCGACGCCGGAGACTTCGCTCAGGCGCTGCGCCATCATAGTATCGGCGAAATCGCTGAGCTCGCGGATCGAATAGCTGTTCGAGCGCAGAGCGAGCGTCACGATCGGCGTGTCGGCCGGATTCACCTTCGAATAGGTCGGCGGATAGGGAAGCGTGCGCGGCAAGGTCGAGCCGGCCGCATTGATCGCCGCCTGCACATCCTGCGCGGCACCATCGATATCGCGGCCGAGGTCGAATTGCAGCGTAATCTGGCTGATGCCGAAGGCACTCGACGAGGTCATCGACGCAAGCGACGGGATCTGGCCGAGCGGCCGTTCCAAGGGTGCCGTCACCAGGGCAGCCATCGTGTCGGGATCGGCGCCCGGAAGCTGCGTCGTCACCTGGATCGTCGGGAAATCCACCTGCGGCAGTGGCGCAACCGGCAGGAAGAGGAAGCCGAGAATGCCGCCCAACAGAACCGCCACCCCGAGAAGCGAGGTGGCGATCGGCCTGGATATGAAGAGCGACGAGACGTTCATTGTTGCTGTGTCGGCGTGGTGGAGGAATTGTTGGAGGCCGAGCCGCTGCCCGTATCCGCGCCTTGCGCGCCACCGGCGGCCGGCTGACCATCCTGGCCGCGATGGCCGTTGTGACCGCCGGCACCGCCCTGACCACCTTGACCACCCTGGCCATTGTGGCGGCGATGCGGGCGTTCGCTGGCATTTGCAGTACCAGCACCGCTATTCTGCTGGTCGTTTTCTGCGACCGGCTGCCCGTTGTTGTCGGTTGACGGAGCAGCCGGCGACGTCTGATCCGGATTGGCCGAAATCTGCACCTTCGATCCATTCTGAAGCCGCGCGAAGCCTGTTGTCACCACCTTGTCGCCCGGCGAGACGCCGTCGGCGATCACGGCGAGCGTATCGTCCTGCTGGCGCACCTTCACCGTCTTCATCGCAACGGTCTGGTCCTGTCCGATGATGTAAACGAAGGTTCCGTTCGGCCCGCGCTGTACGGCGCCGCTCGGAATGACGGTGACCGCCTTCAGCGTCTCCACGAGCAGGCGGGCATTGACGAAGGCGCCGGGCCACAGCGCGAGCTTGTCGTTCGGGAAATTGGCCTTCAGCTTGACCGTACCCGTGGTCGGATCGACCTGATTGTCGACCACTCCGAGCGAACCATTGTCGACGACCGTCTCGCCATCATTGCCCATGGCCTGGACGGAAAGCGTTCCGGCAGCACTTGCCGCATTGACGCGGGCAAGCTGCTGTTGCGGGATGGAAAACAGCACGGAAATCGGCTTGATCTGCGAAAGCGTCACGATACCGGTCGTATCGCCGGAGCTGACGAGATTGCCGACATCGACGTTGCGGATGCCGGTGCGCCCATCGAAGGCTGCCCTGATCGTCGTATAGTCAAGCGTCGCCTGCGCACTTTCGATCGCCGCCACATCCACCTGCACCTGCGCGGTATATTGCGCCACCAATGAGGTCTGCGTGTCGACCTGCTGCTGCGTGCCGGAAGCGCTCTTCACCATCAGCTGATAGCGCACGAGATCGCGCTGGGCGCCAGCGAGCAGGGCTTCATCCTGCGCCTTCTTGGCAATCGCCTGGTCGAGCTGCGCCTTGTAGACGGAATCGTCGATACGAGCGATGACGTCGCCCTTCTTGATATCCTGGCCTTCGACGAAATTGATTTCGACGACCCTGCCGTTGACCTGCGCGCGCACCGTCACGGTATTCAAGGCCTTCACCGAACCCACGCCATTGATGTAGACGGGCACGTCGGCCGTCGTCGCATCGGCGGCAAGTACGGGAACCGGCCCGCTGAACTGCGACATGCTGCGCCGCCCGCCACCGCCCTGCCCCTGGCCGCCACGGCGTCCGCCCTGGGCCTGCTCCGCAGGCGCAGCCGCGTTCTGATATCCGAGCAGCTTTTCCGCCGGCCCAAGCCAACGATCGCGGGTCGCATAGGCGCCGTATCCCACAGCGCCGATTACCGCCAGCCACACCACGACCCGAAATGTCCGAGCCATCCAAACACCTTTCCTCAAGACCTCGGGCGATCTCTGACCCCCGAAACTGACGGCGCGACTTTAGCTTGCATCATGCCGATTAGGAATTTGGTATAGCCATTAAATTTTGTCCATTTTAGCGCCACTTAGCGTAACAAACTGTAACATTGGACGAAAACCAGGGTTGTGGTTGCAAGGCGGCCGCACCTACCCGCAGCAGCCGTCTCGGCGCCTCAGAGCACACCCCATCCGCGATAGCGGCCACGGCCGGTCATCTCGCGCAGGCCGAGTTCGGACACCAGGTTGAGCGCGCCCCTGGAGGTAACGCCGACATGGCGCGCGATCATCTTCGCCGAAACGATCGGCCGCGACAGCACGATATCGATCACCTCGGGCAGGCTGCTGTTCGACCGCCGATCCTTGAGCCGCAATTCCATCTGCAGCCTGGCGAGAGACAGGCGATCCAGCTCCTTCAGCCCGGAATCGGCCGAGAGCGCCATGGCCTCCAGAAAGGCTATCAGCCGCGTGATGCGATCCGGCGCGCGCCGACGATCGTGCCGGACGGCCTTCAGGCCGACATTCAGGCAGAAGAGATGCGACGTGACCTTGCCGCGGCTGCGCAGATAGGCGCTGACCAGCAAGCCGCCGAGCCAGTGCTGCCGCCGCAGCGGCTCGATCCGCTCCCAGGCATCGAAGAGCACCGCCGCGCCGAGAGCCGCCGGCAGCAGATCCGCCTCGCGGATGACGGCGCGCCAGCTCTCCAGCCGCTCGTCCTCATCCCAATCCTCGTCACGAATGAGTGCGAGGGGATCGTCAACATCAACGGTTGGCTGCCGGGCTTCCGGAATGCCGCCATTCAGGATCTTGTCGGATCGAGCGAGGATGGCGTCGATCTCGGCAAAATCGACACCGAAATCGTCCTCTCCGTCCTCCGGCTCGTCGGGTTCCATAGTTTCTGCAGGCGTCGCGCGCGGCACAATCGCGTCTTCGGCCTCGCCGACGTCACCGCGCAGCACGGCAAGACCGGCCACCTCCAGGCCCCAGGAGGGATCGGCGGTCCAGAGGCGCCGCCGGCTGCGCAGCACCGCGTGGGCGATGGTCAGTTCATGCGTCGGGGTGCGCGTATCCATGCGCGCATCGTGCAGGACGAGATCTTCCACATGCACCAGTTCGCCGCCGACCCAAAGCGCGCCGGCGGCGTCGAAAAAGTGCCCGCGCTCGCGAAAGCCGTCCGCCACCGTGTGCCTGAGGACACGCTCATCCAGCCGCGCCAGCATATCTTCCGCCTTGACGATGGCGGGCAGAAGCGTGGCAAGCGGCAGCGTGGTCAGATCATATCGCATTGGAATCACTTCATTGCATCGATCTTACGGAACTTATCATCGCGCTTTGAAGGGGGATAGGAAGGAGGCCCTGTGAACTGTGGATGGCAATCACTATTTTTCGTCTTGACCTTCCAGCGATGGGAAGGTTCATAAACTCATCCGACGCCTCTCGGGCACAGGAGTATGACATGGCACCGCACGACGAACACGATCACGGCCATCATGGCCACGGTCATCACCATCATGATGACGCCGGCACCCAGGATGTGGTGACCCGCGATCCCGTCTGCGGCATGACCGTCGATCCCGCTGGCAAACCGTCGCTGGATTATCATGGCCGCACGTTTCACTTCTGCAGCAACGGCTGCCGTGCGAAATTCGAGGCTGCGCCGGAAAATTACCTCACCGCAAAGGATCCGGTCTGCGGCATGACGGTCGACCGCGCCACGGCCCGCCATTTCCTGAAGCACGAGGGCGAGAAATTCTATTTCTGCTCCGCCGGCTGCAAGGCGAAGTTCGAGGCAGATCCTTCCGTCTATCTCGACGGCAACAGGCCGATCCAGAAACCCGCGCCGAAAGGCACGCTCTATACCTGCCCGATGCACCCGGAGGTCGTCAGCGACCAACCCGGCGATTGCCCGAAATGCGGCATGGCGCTCGAGCCTATGGGTGTCCCCGCCGCCGATGAAGGTCCGAACCCGGAACTGGTCGACTTCACGCGCCGGCTCTGGATCAGTGCCGCGCTGTCCTTGCCGCTGCTTGCCATCAGCATGGGTCCGATGATCGGCCTGCCCATCCGCGACTGGATCGGTGAGCCGATTGCCACATGGATCGAACTTATCCTCGCGACCCCGGTCGTGCTGTGGGCAGCACTACCCTTCTTCCGCCGTGCCTGGAATTCGCTCGTCAATCGCAGCCCCAACATGTGGACGCTGATCGGCCTCGGCGTCGGCACCGCCTATGTCTATAGCGTCGTCGCCACGCTGGCACCCGGCCTCTTCCCCATGAGCTTCAGGGGGCATGGCGAGAGCGTTCCCGTCTATTTCGAGGCGGCGTCCGTCATCGTCGCGTTGGTCTTCGTCGGCCAGGTGCTGGAATTGAAGGCACGCGAACGCACCGGCTCGGCTATCCGCGCCCTGCTCGACCTCGCGCCCAAGACGGCACGGCGGATCGATGCCAAAGGCGGCGAACTCGATGTGCCCGTCGATGAGATCCAGGCTGGCGACCGGCTGCGCGTGCGCCCCGGCGAGCGTGTTCCGGTAGACGGCTCTGTCATCGAAGGCCAATCCACCATCGATGAATCGATGATCACGGGTGAACCCTTGCCCGTCGAAAAGGACAAGGGCGATGCGGTGACAGGCGGCACGATCAACCGCAACGGCACCTTCATCATGCAGGCCGAAAAGGTCGGGGCCGATACGACGCTCTCGCGTATCGTCGAACTCGTTGCCAAGGCGCAGCGCTCGCGCGCGCCGATCCAGACGATGGTAGACCGCGTCTCCGCCATCTTCGTGCCCGCCGTCGTCGCCGCCGCCATCATCGCCTTTGCCGTATGGGCCTTCGTCGGGCCGGAGCCGCGGCTCGCCCATGCGCTGCTTGCAGCCGTCGCGGTACTAATCATCGCCTGCCCCTGCGCGCTTGGACTGGCAACGCCGATGTCCATCATGATCGCCACGGGCCGGGGTGCGCATGAGGGGGTGCTGGTGCGCGATGCCGAGGCGCTGGAACGCTTTGCAAAGGTCGATACGCTGATCGTCGACAAAACCGGCACGCTGACCGAAGGCAAACCGAACATGACCGACATCGTCGCCATGACAGGTACCGACGAGGCGCGCCTGCTTTCGCTCGCCGCCAGCCTGGAGCGCGGCTCCGAACACCCGCTCGCCGAAGCGATCGTTGCCGGCGCCGAGGAGCGCGGCGCGCATTTCGTCGAAATCTCCGGTTTCTCGGCGGTGACAGGCAAGGGCGTGGAAGGTCGCGCCGGCGAAACCGCGATCGCGCTCGGCAATGCTGCGATGATGGCCGATCTTGGCGTCTCGACCGACGCGTTGAAGGCCGAGACCGAGCACCTGCGCGGCGAAGGCAAGACCGTCATGTTCGTCGCCATCGACGGGAAGCTTGCCGGCCTTGTCGCCGTCGCCGACCGGATCAAGCCGACCACGGCAGCCGCGATCAAGGCGCTGCATGACAGCGGCCTGACGATCGTCATGGCAACCGGCGACAACGGCAAGACCGCCGCGGCCGTCGCGAGAGAACTTGGGATCGACGAAGTGCGCGCCGACATGCTGCCGGAAGGCAAGAAAGCGCTGATCGACGAGTTGCGTGCCAAGGGCAGCATCGTCGCCATGGCCGGCGACGGCGTCAACGACGCACCGGCGCTTGCGTCAGCCGATGTCGGCATCGCCATGGGCACCGGCGCCGATGTCGCCATGGAAAACGCAGGGATCACGCTGGTGAAGGGCGATCTCAACGGGATCGTGCGCGCACGGCATCTCTCCGAAGCGACCATCCGCAACATCAAACAGAACCTTGCCTTCGCCTTCGGTTACAACGCGCTCGGCGTGCCGCTGGCGGCTGGCGTACTCTACCCGATCTTCGGCCTGCTTCTGTCCCCGATGATTGCAGCAGCAGCGATGAGCCTGTCTTCTGTTTCAGTGATCGCCAATGCGCTGAGGCTGCGGCTGGCGAAATAGAGTGAGCCGGGAAATTGGACACCTCGAATGCCCGATGCCAATATTAGCCCATCGAACAAAGCAGGTGGGCTGGGCATGAACAGGGATCGATTTGAGCTGAAGCGGCGGAGCGATGATCTGGTCTATACGTTTCATCGCAAACAGCTGCCCGACGGAAAGGTCGGCTACCGGCGTGAGGATGCCGATCTCTGGATCAGGTTTCAAGGTGGCTTCGGTTGGGGCGCTTGGGATGATGAAGACGGAACCTTGCTCGGCAGGCCATGGAATGTACCATTTCCCGAGCAAGATGCAGACTATCCGCCGAAAGGCGAGTGGGTGAGCAAGAAAGGTGCGAAATCCTACGTCTACGAACTGGTCTATGTTTAACGGCATGGAGAGGGCAGGCCACGCTGCCCCTCACCCCAACCCTCTCCCCGCAAGCGGGGAGAGGGGGCTTTAATCGAATAACCTGCGATCTTCCTGTAAATTCGCAGCCTGGCGCAGTCGTCCCTTCTCCCCGCCCGCGGGGAGAAGGCTAGGATGAGGGGCCAGGCACGCAGGTGCGGCATCGGCAGACGCACCTGACTTGCCCGAATTCGCTTACCCGACGCGCTCCACCGCAATCGCCGTTGCCTCGCCGCCACCGATACAAAGTGCCGCGATACCCTTCCTCACTCCCTGACGCTCCAGCGCATGCAGCAGGGTCACGATCAACCGTGCCCCTGTGGCGCCGATCGGATGACCAAGAGCACAGGCGCCGCCGTTGACGTTGAGACGGTCACGCGCAATGCCAAGCTCCTTCGCGGCCGCCATGGCGACGACGGCGAAGGCCTCGTTGATCTCGAAGAGATCGACATCGCCGATCTTCCAGCCGGTCTTGTCCAGCAGCTTGCGGATCGCCGGGATCGGCGCTGTCGTGTACCAGGCGGGCTCTTGGCTATGCGTGGCATGCGCCTTGATCTCGGCCAGGATCGGCAATCCCTCGCGCTCGGCAAGCGAACGGCGCGTCAGGATCAAAG
This sequence comes from Martinezella hainanensis, assembly GCF_900094555.1. Classification (GTDB taxonomy): domain Bacteria; phylum Pseudomonadota; class Alphaproteobacteria; order Rhizobiales; family Rhizobiaceae; genus Rhizobium; species Rhizobium hainanense. Next base: position 346,287 of record NZ_FMAC01000004.1, on the reverse strand, counting down.
CGGCCGCACCGTCGGCATTGGCCGAGGCGCTGGCGGCGGTAATCGTGCCGTCCTTGCGGAAGGCGGGCTTCAGCGTCGGGATCTTTTCCGGCGAGACCTTCTGCGGATGCTCGTCCCTGGCAATCGTCACAAGGCCACCCTTGGCGGCAACAGAAACCGGCGTGATCTCTGCCTCGAACGCGCCGTTCTCGGCTGCGGCGCGAGCGCGCGACAACGTCTCCATGGCATAGGCATCCTGATCGTCACGGCTGAACTGATAGGCCTCGACAGCCATTTCGCCGAAATCGCCCATGGAGCGGCCCTTCTCATAGGCATCCTCGAGCCCATCGAGCATCATGTGATCAAGGATACGGTCATGGCCCATGCGGTATCCGCCGCGCGCCTTGGCGAGCAGATAAGGCGCGTTCGACATGGATTCCATGCCCCCGGCGACCACGATCGAGGCCGAACCGGCGAGAAGCAGGTCATGCGCCAGCATGGTCGCCTTCATGCCGGAACCGCAGACCTTGTTGATGGTGGTGGCGCCGACGGCATCCGGCAGGCCAGCCCCGCGAGCAGCCTGCCGGGCCGGCGCCTGTCCCTGCCCCGCGGGCAGGACGCAGCCGAACAGAATCTCATCCACCCGCTCTGCCGAAAGGCCAGCACGCGCCAAGGCGGCACGGATGACATGTGCGCCGAGTTCAGGTGCCTGCAGCGGCGCGAGCTCTCCCAGGAACCGACCGAGCGGCGTGCGGGTGGCGGATACAATGACGACGGGATCGATAGCGGACATGACAACTCCTCGCGGGTCAGTAAACGGTATCTTTGTCCGAGTCCTATCACGTTAGATGATGATCGTCATCTAAATATCGCACGGCACTGAACACAAAACTGGCAGCAGATGCGGTTGCCCTCATCGCGGAGAGACCCTAAGGATATCCATAGGATCAAAAGGGATATTCCAATGCCGCTTTACATCAAGGATGACGCCATCGACCGGCTGGCGCGGCGCTATCAGGCGCTGACCAAGGCCCCAACCAAGACGGAAGCCGTGCGGCTGGCCTTGCAGAAGGCGTTGGACGAGGAACTGACCAAACCGGCTCTCGCCGACGTCGCCGTCGCCTTCTGCCGCAATCTCAAGCAGAAGGCCATCTCCAAGGGCGAGAGCTCCGGCGCCGCGGGAGAGATTTGATGTTCATCGATGCTTCGGTGCTGTCGGCGATGATGACCGACGAAGAGGAGGCGCGCGCCTTCGCCATTCGCATGCAGCCGGCAACGGCACGAATGACCTCGCCGCTCGTCGCAACGAACGCCGCAATCCTGGTCGCCGACGCTTTGGGATTGTCGCCGACCGAGGCCGGCGAAGCGGTGCGCACGTTCCTGCAACTGATGAATATTCAGCTGCTCGCCGTGCCGCCCCGTGCCGCCATATTGGCGATCGAAGCTTACGAGCGCTACGGCCAAGGCGGCCAGCTGGAACGCCTCAGCCTGGACGATTGCATGACCTATGCCTGCGCTCGCTATTATCGCCAGCCGCTATTATCAAAAAGCGACCGGCTCGGGCGGACGGACATCGAACTGGCCTAAGCCGCCCCAACGGAGCCGCGGCCAGCTCGATGCGATCTTGCTGTTACGGGCAAAGCGAGGAAGGACCTGCCGCAAACGTGTTCGAACGCACGCCGACAGCATTCGGAGCAGCAGCGCATTGCAGGCGAGACATGGAGTCGCCGGCGCGGATCGGGCCGGTCACGGATGGGTCGGTATTGATCGTGCCATCCGGCAGGATTGCATCCTTCGAATGATCGACACCGCCGACATCGGCCTGGAACGCCTCGACATTGACGCGCTTGGGATGATGCTTGTGCACCTGCTCCGCCATGGCAGCGCTGGAAACGCCGAGAACGAGAGCGGAGATGGCGAGGGTTCTGAGCAGCATGGGACTGGCTCCTGTGGGAGTTGACGCGATTTTCATATGGGAATTGGCGAGCCATTTTTACAGCGGCTTGCCTGTCAATATCGTTAAGAATTTGAAGGTTTTGATCAGGGCTTCACTTTGTGGCGGGACACCTCTGCGCCGGCATCATGCGGCAGACTGATAAAACGCAATGCGGAGATGGCACCGATAAGGCCAACGACGAGGAAAGCCCAGCGGAAATCGACGAGCGAAAGCGTTTCCCCACCATGAAAAGTGCGCGAGAGATTGAGAACGGCGGCAGCGACGGCAACGCCGAGCAACAGCGAAACCTGCTGCAACATGCTCGACAATGTCGAGGCGGAACTGCGCTGCGCGGCATGGATATCGGCAAACCCCAGCGTATTCAGCGCCGTAAAATTCATCGATCGTGAAAGGCCGGCAATAAATAGCAGGCAATATATCAGAAGATCAGGTGTCGACGGCGAAAGAAGCGCACATCCCGCAATGCTCGCCGACGAAATCAGGCCGTTGACGACGAGCACGTTGCGGAAGCCGAAGATCCTGAGCATCTGCGTCGTGATCGCCTTCATGCCGAGATTTCCGGCGAAATAGAACAGCAGATAGGTGCCAGCTTCGATCGCCGTCTTGCCGAAGCCCACCTGAAAAAGCAGCGGTATCAGAAACGGCGTGGCGTTGATTGCAACCCGGCTTGCCGTTCCGGCCGAAAGCGTCGACATGGCGAAGGTCTGCACCTTGAAGGCGGAAAGATCGAGCAGGGGCTCGTCGACCTTCAGGAAATGCCGGGTGGCAATAACGGAAAAGACCACGCCGACGGCGATCAACCCGACGCTGGCCACGAGTGCGGTGGTGCCCTGAACCACGAATTCGAGACCGGCCAGCAAAAAGGTCAACCCTGCCGCCGATAGCAGGAAGCCGACGACATCGAGCCGTGCGACCTTTTCCTCGCGCTGATCGGGCACGAAGCGCAGGACGAGACCAAGGCCGATAATGCCGATCGGGATGTTGATCAGGAAGTTCCAGTGCCAGGTCAGGTAGGTTGTGATGAAACTGCCCAGCACCGGGCCGATGACGGGCGCCGTCAGCGCCGGCCATACGATCATCGACATGGCATTGACGAGATCGGACTTGCGCGCGTTGCGCAGCACGATGATGCGTCCGACAGGCGTCATCAACGCACTGCCGAGGCCCTGAACGGCACGAGCGATGATGAACTCGGTCAAATTGCCGGAGAGGCCGCAAAACAGTGACGCCACGGTGAAGATGGCGATGGATGCCAGGAAAACCCGCCGGGCGCCATAGCGATCGCCCGCCCAGCCAGCGAGCGGCACGAAGGCCGCCATGGTGAGCAGATAGACCGTGATGCCGATGCTCATCGACACCGGCTCGACGCCGAAGCTTACCGCCATCTGCGGCAGCGAGGTGGTGATGATCGTCCCGTCCAGAAACTGCATGAAAAACGAGACGGCGACGACAAAGGCGATGATGCGGGATTGCCGGCCGAAACTGTCTTCGGAAGGCTGTTCTGTGGTCCTGGCAAGGGTCATGACGCGAAATTTCAAAGACTAGCGATCAAACGGGCCGGAGGTCGCCGGCAACAATCATACGATCATTGAATACGCCCATGACAGCGGCTTGCAAAGCCGCAACCTGAACCGATGTCATCAAAAATTGGCATCGTAACAAAGAAATCGCGATCCTAGCCGCACTTGCTTTGGCAACGCCGCGTGCCGGCACCTCATGCCGAAATCAATCGTCCGAGTAACGCTGTTCCCGCCAGGGATCGCCATACATGTGATAGCCGTTCTTCTCCCAGAAGCCGGCCCTGTCGGCACCGATGAGCTCGATGCGGCTCAGCCATTTGGCGCTCTTCCAGAAATAGAGATGCGGCACGACGAGACGCATCGGGCCGCCATGCTCGCCGGTCAATGGCTGGCCTTCCCAGGCGGTGGCGAGGATCGCATCCTCGGCCGCGAAATCCGAAAGCGGCAGGTTGGTGGTATAGCCGTCATAGCTCGTCAGCAACACATGATGCGCCTCGGCCGTCGGCGTGACGAGATCAAGCAGATCGCGTGTCGAAACCCCTTCCCAGCGATTGTCGTAGCGCGACCAGGTCGTCACGCAATGAATGTCGCTGATCTTGGTACTTTGCTCGATCGCCTGGAAAGCCGCCCAATCGAGGCTGAGCCGCGTTTCCACGAAACCGAAGACATCGAGCCGCCAGCTGGAGAGGGAAATCTGCGGCTGCACGCCGAGATCGAGCACCGGCCAGTTCTTGACAAGATGCTGCCCCGGCGGCAGCCGCTCGGTCTCAGGCCGGCTGACACGCCCCGTCAGAAACTTGCCCTCCGCCGCCCAGCGGCGCTTGGAGGTGGTGAGCTTGCTGTCATTGGGAATCTGGTCGTCGCTCATGCGGCTATCCTCTCTGCGGCACAGAAATAGGATAGCCGAGCTCAGTAGGTGTCAAGTCGAAGGCAATTAATAGCCGACTATATTGCCGCGATGGCGATGCAGAAGAGCTGCGCCGTACCCGAGATTGAGCGCCTTACGGCCTCTTTGTTCGAGACGATCAGGCAATCGCCAGCGGCAAATGGCGTGCCTTCGATTTCAGCATTGCCGCGATGGCAAAGGACAAGGGTAGTCCCACCCTCGAAAGCGACTTCGCTGTTGCCATCGACCGAAACGCGCCGCACCGAATGCGTGAAGCGGCCCCGGCGCGTCATTACGTTGAGGTCGGTGATCGTCCCGTCGATCAAGGTCGCAGACGTCGGCGCATCGGCGGCGAAGGGCAGCGGCGCGCTTGCCTGTGTCAGACGTTCGGGCGGCCGTCCCTCGATGAAGAGGGTCATGCCTTCGCCATCAAGGATGGATAGCGTGCGATCGATGCCCGGAAAGACCGAGAACGGCCCATCCGTGGCAACGGTCGCCATGCTGACGCGCCAGTCGAAGTCGGCAAGCCCGGCGCCGTCGGGCGAAACGGCGATCTCCACCGTTTCCCCGCCGCCGTTTTTCCAGGGCATGCGCTTGTGATCACTGGCGCGCAGCAGCTTCATTTTTAGTTCCCTAGGATGGCCGGCAGGCGCAGGCCCTGCTGCTTGGCCCAATCGAGCGCGATGTCGTAGCCGGCATCGGCATGGCGCATGACGCCGGTCGCCGGGTCGTTCCAGAGCACGCGCTCCAGGCGCTTGGCCGCATCATCCGTGCCGTCGGCGCAGATGACCATGCCCGAATGCTGGCTGAAGCCCATGCCGACGCCGCCGCCGTGATGCAGCGATACCCAGGTGGCACCCGAAGCGGTGTTGAGCAGCGCGTTGAGCAGCGGCCAGTCGGAAACGGCGTCCGAGCCGTCCTTCATCGCTTCCGTCTCGCGGTTCGGCGAAGCAACCGAGCCGCTATCGAGATGGTCGCGGCCGATGACGACAGGTGCCTTCAGCTCGCCGTTCCTGACCATTTCGTTGAAGGCGAGGCCAAGGCGGTGGCGATCGCCGAGGCCGACCCAGCAAATACGCGCCGGCAGACCCTGGAAGGCGATGCGCTCGCGCGCCATGTCCAGCCAGTTGTGCAGGTGCTTGTTGTCGGGCAGCAGCTCCTTCACCTTGGCGTCGGTCTTGTAGATATCTTCCGGATCGCCCGAGAGGGCAGCCCAGCGGAACGGACCGATACCTCGGCAGAAGAGCGGGCGGATATAGGCCGGCACGAAGCCCGGGAACGCGAAGGCATTTTCGAAGCCTTCGTCCTTGGCGACCTGACGGATGTTGTTGCCGTAGTCGAGCGTCGGAACGCCGGCATCCCAGAAGGCGACCATAGCTTCGACATGCACCTTCATCGAGGCACGCGCGGCGGCTTCGACGGCCTTCGGATCGCTTTCGCGCTTGGCCCGATGTTCGGCAACGGTCCAGCCGGCCGGCAGGTAGCCGTTCAGCGGGTCGTGCGCGGATGTCTGGTCCGTCACGATATCCGGGCGCGGGCCGCCAGCCTTCATGCGCTTTACCAGTTCCGGGAAGATTTCGGCGGCGTTGCCGAGCAGGCCAACGGACTTGGCTTCGCCAGCCTTCGTCCACTTGTCGATCAAGGCAAGCGCTTCGTCGAGCGTCTTTGCCTTCTCGTCGACATAGCGAGTGCGCAGGCGGAAATCGATGCGCGTTTCGTCGGATTCGACGGCGAGGCAGCAGGCGCCCGCCATGACGGCTGCGAGCGGCTGTGCGCCACCCATGCCGCCGAGGCCACCGGTCAGGATCCACTTGCCCTTCAGGCTGCCGTTGTAGTGCTGGCGACCGGCTTCCACGAAGGTTTCGTAGGTACCCTGCACGATGCCCTGCGTGCCGATGTAGATCCACGAGCCGGCCGTCATCTGGCCGTACATGGCAAGACCCTTCTTATCCAGCTCGTTGAAGTGATCCCAGGTTGCCCAGTGCGGCACGAGGTTGGAGTTGGCGATCAGCACGCGCGGCGCATCCTTGTGGGTGCGGAACACGGCGACCGGCTTGCCGGACTGCACGAGCAGCGTCTCATCTTCGTTGAGCGTCTTCAGCGTTGCGGCGATACGATCGAAATCATCCCAGGTGCGGGCGGCGCGGCCGATGCCGCCATAGACGACCAGCTCGTTCGGGTTTTCCGCAACGTCCGGATCGAGGTTGTTCATCAGCATGCGCAGCGGCGCTTCGGTCAACCAGCTCTTGGCGTTGAGCTCCGGACCACGAGGAGCGCGGATTTCGCGGATATTATGGCGTGGGTTGGTCATGTCACATCTCCAAGGAGGGCAGGATGTCGGTTGAAATCGAGGCATTCAGTGCGCCGGAGGCAATGAGGTCTGCGGCGGATTTCAGATCGTTTGCCATGTAGCGGTCCTCTTCGAGCGAAGGCACGGCGGCGCGGATGGCTGATATGGCAAGGGTCAGCTCCGGGCTGGTCGTCAGCGGCGCGCGCAGCTCGACACCCTGGGCGGCGGTGAGCGCTTCGATGCCGATAATGGCGAAGAGGTTTTCGGTCATCTGCAGAAGGCGACGCGCGCCATGGCAGGCCATGGAGACATGGTCTTCCTGGTTGGCCGACGTCGGCGTCGAGTCGACGGAAGCCGGGTGCGACATCTGCTTGTTTTCGGACATCAGCGCCGCCGAGGTCACTTCGGCAATCATCAGGCCGGAATTCAGGCCCGGCTTCTTGGCAAGGAAGGCCGGCAGGCCGTAGCTCAGCGCGGGGTCGACGAGCAGCGCGATGCGGCGCTGGGCGATTGCGCCGATTTCGCAAACGGCAATGGCGATCTGGTCGGCCGCAAAGGCGACTGGCTCTGCATGGAAATTGCCGCCGGAAACGACGGAATTATCCGAAAGCACGAGCGGATTGTCGGTGACGGCGTTGGCTTCGATTTCGAGCGTGCGGCCGACGGAACGCAGGAGATCGAGGCAGGCGCCATCGACCTGCGGCTGGCAGCGGATGCAATAGGGATCCTGCACGCGCTCGTCGCCCTCGATATGGCTTTGGCGGATCACCGAGCCGGCGAGCAGGCCGCGAAGGGCAGCGGCGGTATCGATCTGGCCCTTATGGCCGCGCAGCGTATGGATATCGGGATGGAACGGGGCGGAAGAGCCCATGGCCGCATCCGTCGACATCGCGCCAGTGATGAGGGCTGCCTGGGCGGCACGATGGGCGCGGAAGAGGCCGGCAAGCGCAAGCCCGGTCGATACCTGCGTACCGTTGATGAGCGCCAGGCCTTCCTTGGCGGCGAGTACGACGGGCTTCAAACCGGCCTTTTCGAGCGCCGCCGCGCCGGACAGCTGTTCGCCGGCATAAAAGGCTTCGCCATGACCCATCATGACCGCAGTCATATGAGCGAGCGGAGCAAGATCCCCAGATGCGCCGACGGAACCCTTTTCCGGAATGAGAGGAATAACGCCCTTCTCGAGCATGCCTTCGATCAGCCGCACCAGCTCCAGCCGCACGCCGGACGCGCCGCGTCCGAGCGAAACCAGCTTCAGCGACATGATGAGGCGAACGACGTTCTCAGGCAGCGGCTGGCCGACGCCACAGCAATGCGAAAGGATGAGATTGCGCTGCAGCGTCGCAACATCGGCGCTGTCGATCTTGATGGATGCCAGTTTGCCGAAGCCGGTGTTGATGCCATAGACCGGCGCGTTGCCGGCGGCGATTTCGGCGATACGGGCGGCTGCCTTGGCGATGCCTGCGTCGAAGGAGGCATCGAGCTTGGCCGGCTCACCGGTCCAGTAGATTGCCGCCAGTTGCGCGAGCGAAACGGAGCCGGGGTGGAGAACGACGGTCATCGATTGAACCTTTTTCCCTTGAAGACATGGGCATGGAGGGGATTGAAGCCGATGCGGTAGACGAGCTCCGCCAGGCTTTCGACATCCCAGATGGCAAAATCGGCCGACTTGCCGGCTTCGAGCGTGCCCGTTTCGGAGAGCAGCCCAAGGGCACGCGCACCCTCGCGCGTCGCGCCGGCGACGCATTCTTCCACGGTCAGGCCAAAGAGCGTTGCGGCCATATTCATGGTCAGTAGCATCGAGGTTAGCGGCGACGTGCCGGGGTTGCAGTCCGTCGCGATTGCGATCGGCACGCCGGCATCGCGCAGCGCCTGGACCGGCGGCTTCTGCTTTTCATGAATGGCATAGAAAGCGCCGGGGAGAAGCACGGCAACGGTGCCGGACGCGACCATTGCCTTGACGCCATCCTCATCCAGATATTCGACGTGATCGGCAGAAAGCGCGCCATAGGAGGCAGCAAGCTTCGCGCCGCCGAGATTGGAGAGCTGTTCCGCATGCAGCTTCATCGGAATGCCAAGCGATTTGGCGAGATCGAAGACGCGGGAGATTTCCGCCGTCGAAAAGGCGATGCCCTCGCAGAAGCCGTCGACCGCATCAACGAGCCCTTCGGCATGAGCCTGGCTGAGGCCGGGCAGCACGACGTCAGTGATATAGTCGCCGTTGCGGCCCCTGTAGTCGGCCGGCGTGGCATGGGCGCCGAGATAGGAGGTGACGACGCGAACCGGGCGAACCTCGCCGAGCTTGCGCGCGGCGCGCAGCATTTTCAGCTCGGATTCGACGCTGAGACCGTATCCGGACTTCACCTCGATGGTAGTCACGCCTTCGGAAAGCAGCGTATCGAGCCGCGGCAAGGCAACGGCAACGAGTTCATCGACGGAAAGCGCACGGGTCGCATTGACCGACGAAACGATACCGCCGCCGGCGCGGGCAATCTCTTCATAGCTCGCGCCTTCCAGCCGCATCTCGAATTCGCGGGCGCGATTGCCGCCGTAAACAATATGCGTATGGCAATCGACGAGGCCGGGGGTTACCCAGCGCCCCTCGAGATCGATCGCTTCGGCACCGGAAGTATCGGGCAAGTCGGCTTCGCCGCCCGCAAAGACGATGCGGCCATCCCTGATCAGGATCGCACCCTTCTCGATCGTGCCGAGCCGGGTCTCGCCCTCTTTCAGGGTCGCAAGGCGAACATTACGCCACACGCGGCTTGCCGCGCCGTTTTCCCTGCCATCGTTCGGGCCATCTTCGGAAAAATTATTCCCACCCATCAGCTTTACGCCTTTCCTCGTTGGCTCATAATGTATATACATAATCGAAAGGCTGACAAGAGGGATTTTGGACTCCGTGTCCGAAAGGAAAGGGTGAGACCATGACGACACTTCATGCACGCTCGGCACTGCTCGGCGACGGATGGCACGAGAATGTACGATTGACCCTCGAAGGCGGACGGATCGCCGCCATCGCGACGGATGTTGCACCCGAAGCCGGCGACAGCAGGCAGGATGTTCTGGTGCCGGCAATGCCGAACCTGCACAGCCATGCCTTCCAGCGCGCCATGGCCGGCCTTGCCGAAGTCCGCGGCCCGGCCAATGACAGCTTCTGGAGCTGGCGCACCGTCATGTACAAGTTCGCCCTGTCGATGACCCCGGATCATGTCGAGGCGGTTGCCGCACAGCTCTACATGGAGATGCTGGAAGCCGGCTTCTCCCGCGTCGGCGAGTTCCACTATCTGCACCATGACAAGGACGGCAGTCATTATGCCAATATCGCCGAACTGGCCGAGCGCATCGGCGCCGCCAGCGCCGAAACCGGTATTGCGCTAACACTGCTCCCCGTCTTCTACGCCCATTCCGGCTTCGGTGGCGCAGCCCCCATCGAGGGCCAGCGCCGTTTTATCAACTCCATCGAGAGCTTCGAAGCGCTGATGGCCGGCTGCCGCGCGGTCACGAGCCGCCTCCCCGGCGCCGAACTCGGCATCGCGCCGCATAGCCTGCGCGCCGTGACGCCGGAAGAACTGGCAAAGCTCGTGCCGGTCGCCGGCGACGGACCGATCCATATCCATGTCGCCGAGCAAGTAAAGGAAGTCGAAGACTGCATCGCCTGGTCTGGTGCCCGCCCGGTGCAATGGCTGCTCGACAATGCGCCTGTCAATGAGCGCTGGTGCCTGATCCATGCCACGCACATGACCGAGGATGAAACCCGGCGCATGGCCAAGAGCGGCGCCATTGCCGGCCTTTGCCCGATCACCGAAGCCAATCTCGGCGACGGCGTTTTCGAAGCGCCGCTCTTTCTGGAAGAAGGCGGCCGCTACGGCATCGGCTCGGATTCCAACATCCTGATTTCGGTACCTGAGGAGCTGCGGCAGCTCGAATATTCGCAGCGCCTGGCGCGCCGTGCCCGCAACGTCATCGCAGCACCGGGCGGCTCGACTGCCCGCATGCTGTTTGACGCTGCGCTCGCCGGCGGCGGTGCGGCCCTGAAGGCGCCGGCGGGCCTTGCCGTCGGCAATCACGCCGATATCGTTTCGCTCGATGTGAGCGCAGTGCCCTATCTTTCCGGCGACCGCATCCTCGATCACTGGACCTTTGCCGGCGGCGTCAAAGTCGATGGTGTCTGGGTTCTTGGCCGCAAGCAGGTCGAAGCCGGACGCCACACGAAGAGAGAGGCGATCTCCGCGCGATTCCGCCAGGCGATGGCTGAGCTTATCGGTTAAAAATCGCTTTTCCTCCCATCGATTGGCCCCTAAATAACTTGCGGGAAATCCCATGTCTCACACGAAACAGACGGACGGTATGACCACAAGCAAAGAGGCAACCCTGCATCAGCGTATCCTCAGTGATATCGAGGGCCAGATCGTCTCCGGCGCCTGGCCTCCGGGGCATCGCATACCGTTCGAGATGGACCTGGCGGAACAGTATGACTGTTCGCGCATGACGGTGAACAAGGTGCTGACCCAGCTTGCCCGCGCCGGCCTGATCGAACGGCGCAAGCGCTCGGGCAGCTTCGTCACCCATCCGCAGGCACAATCCGCCGTGCTTGAGATCCACGATATCAAGTCCGAAGTCCTGTCGCTCAACCTGCCCTATTCGCACAAGTTGATAAGGCTCGGAAGCCGACGCGGACGACCGGAAGACGCACGCCGGCTGCAGTTCGTCGGCTCGATTCCGGTGATGGAGATCATCTGCATCCACTATGCTGGTCCGCGCCCCTTCTGCCTGGAAGATCGCGTCATCAATCTCGACGCCGTACCGGAAGCGGCCGAAGCTGACTTCGAAACCCAGCCGCCAGGCCCCTGGCTGGTAAATCAGGTGCCGTGGAGCACCGCCGAACATCAGATCCGCGCCATAGCAGCCGAGGGTGACGCGGCGACAAAGCTCGACATTCTGAAGGGCACGGCCTGCCTTGTGGTCGAGCGGCGCACCTGGAGCGCGGCCGGCCCGATCACCCACGTCCGTTTCACCTATCCGGGCGATCGCCACAGCCTGGTGGCGCGTTTTACCCCGTCGAGCTGACCTTCCCAGCCGCTTCCGTCGGCCCGCTAATTCCGCTGCGGAGATTCCGTCGGCGGAGGAATAAGGCTTTCGGATGGCCGAAGGGGCTTTGCGGGGTCAACGAGCAGGATACTGAGCGCAATCAAGACCAGCATCAGAATCAACAGGATTCCGATCAGAAGTGGACGAATCGCGGTCATGTCGTTCTCCAATCTCCCCAGCCCAGCGCAATGCGCGATAGGGAATTCGAGATAACCAGCGCAGTCTAGGCATAAACGTTAAGCAATGCTTGATGTTCCTGGAAATATCCGGCTTTTTGCCAAAATTTCCAACTTCTGACACCAAGAAGACCGTCTCACGCTTGTTTGAATGGCGGATGACGGAAGCGGCGCATAGGATCCAGCCGCGGATGACCCGTGCCCACTACCTGGCGCGACGACAGTCCTGCAGACAAGCCCCAACCTTCATCTAAAAGACGACCGGCGCATCGCCCGGCCGATATCTCAAGGGAGACCCCACCCATGGATCGCAAACGTCTGATCGCTGCTGCGCTGGCGTTCTCCGTCGCTGCGCTTGCCGCGCTGCAAAGCGCCGAGGCGGCCGAGCGCGTCAGAGTGCGTGGCACGGTCGAAAGCCTCGATGGTGATATGCTCAAGGTCAAGTCCCGCGATGGCAAGGACGTCACCGTGGCGCTGAAGTCCGGCTGGAACGTCGGCGGCGTCGTCCAGGCCGCCGTTACCGACATCAAGCCGGGTGATTTCGTCGGCATCGCCTCACAGCCGACCGACAGCGGCATTAACGGTGCGATCGAAGTCGTCATCTTCCCGGCTTCGATGAAGGGAACGGGCGAAGGCGATCGCCCCTGGGATTCGCAGCCGAACAGCTCGATGACCAACGCCACCGTCGCCAATGCCGTAACCTCGGTCAACGGCCCGACATTGACACTCACCTACAAGGGCGGCCAACGCAAGATCAATATCCCGAAGGGCACGCCCGTCGTGACGCTGACATCGGCAACGAAAGCCGATCTGAAACCCGGCGCCGGCGTCTTCATCACAGGCGAACGCAACGACGATTCCACGGTCTCAGCCGACCGCGTTGCCGTCGGCCTCAACGGCACCATGCCGCCGATGTGATGGCAACAGGATCAGTTTCATCTGCATCCAACGAAAACAGGCGGACTGCAATGCTGCAGTCCGCCTGTTTTCTTGGCACGTAGCGAATGGTCAGGACGCGGTCATTCCGCCGCCTGCGCATGCGGGCGATGCTCGATCGCATCATCCTCATCGTCTTCTTCCGGCTTCGGCTGCTTCCAGGCGATCAGGCGGTAGAACATCGGAATGAAGAAGGTGGCGATGAAGGTTGCCGCCAGCATGCCGCCTATGACGCCGGTGCCGATGGCATGGCGGCTCGCCGAACCGGCGCCGCTGCTGATCGCCAGCGGCACGACGCCGAGGATGAAGGCGAGCGAGGTCATGACGATCGGGCGGAAGCGCAGCCGCGCCGCCTCGAGTGCCGCTTCCGCCGCACTCATGCCGTCCTTGCGCTTCAACACGGCGAACTCGACGATCAGGATGGCGTTCTTTGCCGCCAGACCAATCAGCGTCACCATGCCGATCTGGAAATAGACGTCGTTGGTGAGCCCGCGCAGATAGGTGGCAAGCAGCGCACCGAACAGCGCGAAGGGGATCGCAGTGATGACGGCGAGCGGCAAGCTCCATTTTTCATATTGTGCGGCGAGGATCAGGAACACCATGATGATGCCGAAGATCATCGCCTGCGTGCCCGCGCCGCTGGTTTCAAGCTCCTGATAGGCCGAGCCCGTCCAGGCGATCTGGAAGCCCTCCGGCAAGGTCTCTGCCGCCACCTGCTGCATCGCCTTGATCGCATCGCCTGACGTGTAGCCGGGCGCCGGATTGCCGGTGATCTTGGCGGCATTGAAGGCATTGTAGCGTTCGAGCTGATCCGGACCGATGACGCGCTCGACCTTGATAAGCGTATCGAGCGGGATCATCTTGCCGCTGTCGGAGCGCACGAAGACCTGACGCAGATCCTCCGGCGACTCGCGGAACGGCGCTTCCGACTGCAGGTTGACCTGATAGTTGCGGCCGTAAAGCGTGAAGTCGTTCACGTAGAGGCTGCCGAAGGTCGCCTGCATGGCGTCGAAGACGGAGTTGATCGGCACGCCGAGCGCCTTCGCCTTCTCGCGGTCGAGATCGGCGCGGAACTGCGGCACGTTGGTATCGAGCGTCGTGCGGACAGCAGCGAGTTCCGGCCGCTTCGAGGCCGCCGCCACAAGCTTCTGCGCCTGCTCGGAAAGCCCCTGAACGCCCTTGCCGCTGCGGTCCTGCACATAGACCTCGAAGCCGCCCGTGGTCGACAGGCCCTGGATCGGCGGCGGATTGAACGCGAGCACCATGGCATCCTTGATGCCCATGTTGGCGCCGATCATCGGGCCTGCGAGATTGCGGGCATCGAGTTCGGGCGTCTTGCGCTCGCTCCAGTCCTTAAGCGTCACGAAGGCGACGCCGGCACTGCTCTTCAGACCACCCGAGAGCAGGTCGAAACCGGAGACGGCGAAGACGTTCTCGACGCCGGGCAGCTTCTCGGTGTTGACGAGCGCCTCGTCCATGACGGCCTGCGTGCGCGTCAGCGAAGCGGCCGGCGGCAGGATGGCGATCTGGAACAGCGAGCCCTGATCCTCATCCGGCACGAGCGATCCCGGCAGGGTGTAGAAAAGATAGCCGGTGACGCCGAGCAGACCGGCCACCAGCACGCAGCCGACGATGACGCGCTTCAGGAAGAAGGCGACGCCAGCGGCATAGCCGTCCGTCAACCGCTCGAAGGCGCGGTTGAAAATGCGGAACGGCAGCGCCGGTTCGTGATGGCCGGGCTTCAGGATCAGCGCGCAGAGCGCCGGCGTCAGTGTCAGCGCCACAATGCCGGAGAGCGTGACCGAGATCGCGATCGTGACGGCGAACTGCTTGTACATCTGGCCCGCCAGCCCGCCCATGAAGGAGACGGGAATGAAGACGGCGCAGAGCACGAGCACGATGGCGATGACAGGGCCCGTGACTTCACCCATCGCCTTGATCGCCGCCTTCCTTGGCGACAGTTTCTCCGTCGTCATCAGACGCTCGACGTTTTCGAGCACGACGATGGCGTCGTCGACGACGATACCGATCGCCAGCACCAGACCGAACAGCGTCAGAAGGTTGATCGAAAAGCCGAGCAGATACATGCCGGCGAAAGTGCCGATGATCGAGATAGGCACCGCAATGACCGGAATCAGCGTCGCCCGCCAGTTCTGCAGGAAGACGAAGACCACGATAATGACGAGGAGGATCGCCTCGATGAAGGTCTTGATCACCTCCTCGATCGACACCTGAATGAACTTCGTCGTGTCGTAGGGAATCTCGTAGGCGACGCCTTGCGGGAACGACTTCTGCAGCTCATCCAGACGCGTCTTCAGTGCCTTCATCGTGTTCAGAGCGTTGGCGCCCGGCTGCAGATAGACGGCGATCGGAATCGCCGGGGTGCCGTTGAGGCTGCTCTGGACGGAATAGCTCTTGGTGCCAAGCTCGATGCGCGCCACGTCCTTGAGGCGCAGCGTCGCGGCGTTGGCGGTCGAGCGCAGAATGATTTCCCCAAACGCATCGACGTCGGGCAGGCGGCCCTGCGTCGTCACGGTATAGGTGAAGGCCTGCGGATTGTTGCTGGGCTGGTCGCCGAAACGGCCGGCGGCAAACTGCGAATTCTGTTCCTGGATGGCGGTCGCGACATCGCTCGGTGTCAGATTATACTGTGCGAGCTTGTCCGGCCGCAGCCAGATGCGCATCGAATAGTCGATATCGCCAAGCAGGTTGACATCGCCCACGCCCGGAATGCGCTTGAGATCGTCGATGACGTTGAGCAGTGCATAGTTGCCGACATAGGCGCGGTCGTAGCGGCTGTCGGTCGAATACATGGCGATGAAGCCGAGGATCGAGGTCGAGCGCTTCGTGACGACGACGCCCAGTCGCGTCACGTCCTGAGGCAAGGTCGAGACCGCGCGCTGGACGCGGTTGTTGACGTTGATCGCCGCCTGGTCCGGGTCGGTGCCGAGTGTGAAGGTCACGGTGATCTGCATCGCACCGCTATTGGAGTTCGTCGACTGCATGTAGAGCATGTTTTCGACGCCGTTGATCTGCTGTTCCAGCGGAGCGGCAACGGTCTGCGCTACCGTCTCGGCGCTGGCGCCGGGATAGGTCGCGGTCACCACCACCTGCGGCGGCGTCAGCTCCGGATATTGCGCGATCGGCAGGATGCGCAGGCAGACAGCACCTGCAAGCAGGATGACGATCGAGATCACCGCCGCGAAAACGGGGCGATCAATGAAGAATTTGTTGCCCAACATCAGTTCTGCGCCACCTTGTTCGCATCCTTAGGCGCGGCATCCGCCGTCGCCTGCACCGGCGCACCTGGGCGCACTTTGATGATGCCCTCGGTAATCAGCTTGTCGCCGGCCTTGAGGCCCGACAGCACCAGCCAGCTATTGCCGATCTTCTGGCCGAGCGTCACCGGATTGACGTGCGCCTTGCCTTCCTGGTCGATCGTGTAGACGAACTGGCCCTGCGGGCTCTGCATCAGCGCCACCTCTGGGATAGTGATGGCGTTGTCGAGCGAGACGCCTGTCACCTTCGCGCGGACGAACTGGCCCGGTAGCAGCCGGCGGTCGGGATTGTCGACCACGGCGCGGGCCTGCAGCGTGCCTGTGGACACGTCGATGCTGGAGGAGGTGAAGTCGACTACGCCATCATGGTCGTAGGTCGAGCCGTCACCGAAGGAGATCTTGACGCCGAGATTCGGCGCCTCTCCCTTGGCCTTTTTCATGTCGATCAGCCGGCGCACTTCGGCAGCTTCGGCATCCGAGAAGGAAAAATTGACGTAGACCGGATCGAGCTGTGTGATGCTGGTGAGCAGGCCGGTATCGCCCGTGGTGCCGATGAGGCTTCCCTCGGAGACCTGTTCCAGGCTGGTGATGCCGCCGACAGGTGCTGTGACCTTTGTATAGTCGAGATTGAGCTGCGCCGTTTGTACCTGGGCTTCGGCGGCGGCAAGCGACGCTTCCGCCAGTTCTCGCGTCGAAATCGCGTCATCGCGCGACTTCTGGTTCACGGCATTCTGTTCGAAAAGGGTGATGTTGCGCTTTTCTTCGCGCTGCGCCTGGGTCAATTGCGCCTTGGCCTGCTGGAGCTGTGCCTTGGCTTGGGCAAGCGCTGCCTGATAGGAGGCGGGATCGATGAGGAACAGCACGTCGCCGGCCTTTACCTCAGCGCCTTCGATAAAGTTTCTTTTCAACAGGATACCGCCCACGCGAGCGCGCACATCGACTTGCCTAAAGGCGGAGATACGCGCAGCATATTCATAGGACAGCGCCACGGTCTGCGGCTTGACATCGACCACCGTCACCTGCGGCGGCGGCATCTGTTCCGCCTGCTGCGCTAGGGAGGAAGACGCGCAGAAAAAGAGCAGTCCGGCTGCAATGAGGCTGCTGCGCAGGAGGAGGGATTTATGCGTCGTCATGGGAAAATCACCGCGAGATTCGACATTCTTGTTGCGGCGCAATATACAAACATACATGAATGATTGTAAATATCAAATCGATGTGACTTTTAGGAGCGATATCGGGACCCGCATGCAGGTTTGAGATATTGATGCATGAAATCAGAGATATAGAGCGAGACGAAATCCCCCTTTTCGTCCGCGGAAATTTTGAGGAGGCGCATGCGCAGAACCAAGGAAGATGCCGCCAAGACCCGCGAGGAAGTCCTCGCAGCCGCCGCCGAGATCTTCTATGAAAACGGCGTCAGCGGCTCGAGCCTCGAAAAGATTGCCCAGCGCGCAGGCGTAACGCGCGGTGCGATCTACTGGCATTTCAAGGACAAGGCCGAGGTCCTGACCGCGCTGCACAGCGAAATCCGCTTGCCGCAAGAAGCTATGGTCGACTATGCGATCGAGCACGGACATGACGATCCTCTTGGCCTGATCGAGCAAGGCACAATCGAAGTTCTGCAAATCCTGGTCGATGATGAGCATCAGCAGCGCGTCTTCGCCATTATGATCCTCGGCTGCGAATTTACGGAACACCTGTCCGACGCGGCCCAGCGCATCATTACAGCCAATGCCGAAATGTTCGGCAAGCTGCAGAAACTGATCGAGATGGCGGATGAACAAAGCTCGCTTGCACCGCTATGGACCGCCGATTCCGCCGCCCGCGCCATTCAATGCTCGATGAACGGCCTGCTTGCCGAGTGGCTTCGGTCGGGGAAATCCTTCCCTCTGGTCGATATCGGCGAGCGGCTGATCCGCAGCCTCATCCGCTCCATGCGCGACAACGAAGAGCGATAGAACCGTTCAGCTTTTCACAGAAACGCTGAACGGTTCTATCTCTTTGTTTTCTAGCAATTCCGGACGGAAAATCGCTACGCAGTTTTCCTTTGAATTGCTCTAGCTATTCGCCCGCGTGCCGCATGGCTTCGGCCAGCGAAATCTCCGATTTGATTTCCCGCGTCGACATCGAGGTCACCGTATGCCGAACGCCGGGCAGCCGGTTGAGTTCCTGCCGCAGCAGCCGGTCGAGCGCAGCCATGTCGGTCGCGATGATATGCAGGAGATAATCGGCCTCGCCCGTCGTCGCATGACAGCGCCAGATCAACGGATGGCGGCGCACGGCGGCTTCGAAAGCATCGAAACGCTCGACATCGATCGACACCTGCACGAAGGCCTCCAGCCCGAAGCCGAGCCTGGCCGGATCGAGAAGCGTCCTATAACCCCGGATCACGCCCGCTTCCTCCAGCGCTTTTACCCGCTTCCAGCAGGGCGTCTTGCTGAGACCGGCGAGATCGGCAAGCGCCGCAAAGGAAAGGCGGGCGTCGGCCTCAAGCGCGGTAATGATCTTATGGTCGAGCGCGTCCAACTCCATCGTTCTCTCCATAGCTATAAAGATGATCGATCGTACTCCATTTCTCCAAATTTGAATGACAAATAGGAACAATGTTCAAGCTGAATTTCGTATCCTTGAGGGAGAGCAAACATGCTTGGCGGCCGAGAGCCGGAACAAAGGGAACGAAGATGCAGAAGAAAGACTATTACGCGCGCATCGAGGCGCCCGAAATGCGCGACTACGGCGTTTATCTGCAGTGCGACAAGCTGCTTGCCTGTCAGAAGCCGTTGAACGGGATGGTCAACGGCGATGAACTGCAGTTCCAGATCGTCCATCAGGTCGAAGAACTCTGGATGAAGCTGATGGCCTATACGCTGGTCGATGTCATCGGCTTCATGGAGGAGCGCAATACGCATCGCGTCGTGACCCTCATGGGCCGCGTGCACCGGATCATGCGCATGATGACGGCTCAGCTCGATCTTCTCGAAACCATGTCGCCCAAGGAATATCAGCAAATCCGCCTGCAGCTCGGCAATGGCAGCGGCCAGGAATCGCCTGGATTCGGGTTTCTGCTGCGCATGCCGCCGGATCTCTGGCACGCCTTCAAGGCGAACTATCTCGATGCCGCCGGTCTGACCGTCGCGGATATCTATGACGGCAAATACGATCACGGCGACAGCTATGTGGTCGCCGAGGCGCTGGTCGAATATGACGAGCTGTTCCAGAAATTCCGCGCCAATCACATCTATCTGATCCAACGCTCCATCGGGCTAGGCTCGAAATCGCTGAAAGGCCGCCCGGTCGAGCTGCTGCAGGCCGGCACGCGCCATCGCTTCTTCCCCGATCTCTGGGATATTCGCCACGAAATGACTGATCGCTGGGGCGGCCAATATGGTGTCGTTCGCGATTCCATTTCCAAGCACGATGCAGCCGAATAAGTGCTGACGGAAAACCGCCTTTCGCCGTCTTGAACGGCGGAAGGCCTTCCGACTCGGAACGAGATCGAGCAAGCCATCAAAGTCGTCGCCGCATTGGTGCGCCACACGGGCGCGCTAGCTGCTCCAACCTTCGCCTCCCCTCGCTCAAAAGCGGATCGGCACTCCGTCGGCAAGACGGTATTTTCCCGTAGGCCAAGGTTTCGGCCAGAGACAATGCAATCACCATTGAAATATAGCCTATTGCATAATTCTGATATCGATCGTATTTGTTTAGTAGCCTCACAGATCGTTCCTCCCGGAGCCCCGCATGACGCAAGTTCAGGAAGCCGTGGCGCAGCGGCGCGCATGGCAGTTTGCCGACCGTGATGAGGACGATCGTCCGAGCCTTCCCGAAGTCAATGCCACGGTCAAGGTTCCCCATGGCGGCAGCTGGATTCGACGTCTGATCGCTTTCGTCGGCCCCGGTTACATGATTTCCGTCGGCTATATGGATCCCGGCAACTGGGCGACCGATCTCGCCGGCGGCGCGCAGTTCGGCTACACGCTTCTGACTGTCATCATGCTATCGAACCTGATGGCGATCCTGTTACAGGCGCTCTCGGCAAGGCTTGGCATCGCCACCGGCCGCGATCTCGCTCAGGCCTGTCGCGATCATTATCCGCGGCCGGTCAATCTGGCGCTATGGCTGGCTTGCGAGCTCGCCATCATCGCCTGTGATCTGGCCGAAGTCATCGGCACGGCTATCGCGCTGCAACTCCTCTTCGGGATTCCGCTGATCGGCGGCGCATTGATCACCGCGCTCGACGCATTCCTGCTGCTGCTCCTGATGAGCAAGGGCTTCCGCTATCTCGAAGCCTTCGTCATCGCGCTGCTGATCGTCATCGCCACCTGTTTTGCCATCCAGATCGCGGCCGCGGCGCCGCCGGTGGCAGCGATCCTCCAAGGCTTCATCCCCTCGCCTGAAATCGTCACCAATCACGAGATGCTCTACATCGCCATGGGCATCATCGGCGCGACAGTCATGCCGCATAATCTCTATCTGCATTCCTCGATCGTGCAGACCCGCGCCTATAAGCGCACCGAGGAAGGTCGCCGCGATGCGATCAAATGGGCGACGATCGACAGCACCGTTGCCCTCATGCTGGCGCTCTTCGTCAATGCCGCCATTCTGATTGTCGCAGCGGCCGCCTTCCACACCAGCGGTCACTCCGATGTCGCCGAAATCGGCCAGGCCTACGAGCTGTTGTCGCCGCTGCTCGGCCTCGGCATCGCCTCGACGCTGTTTGCCGTGGCACTGCTCGCTTCAGGCCTCAACTCGACCGTCACGGCGACGCTTGCTGGCCAGATCGTGATGGAAGGCTTTCTCCGGCTCAGGATTCCGCATTGGGCAAGGCGACTTTTGACCCGCGGCCTCGCAATTATTCCGGTTGTGTGCGTTACCGCTATTTATGGTGAAAAGGGCACGGCGAACCTGCTTGTGCTGAGCCAGGTCGTGCTATCAATGCAATTGCCCTTTGCCGTCATTCCGCTGGTTCAATTCGTCACGAATCGCGAGAAAATGGGCAGTTTCGTCATCTCCAGAAGCATCGCCGTTCTATCTTGGACAGTCGCCGCGATCATCCTGGTGCTGAACTTCAAACTGCTCTACGACACCATCTTCGGTTGACGAATCATCTTGAACGCGCGAATCTCGCCCTGTGGACGATCACGGCAATTAACTGGCTCGTAATATTTGCCTAGATTTCGCCATGATTTGCCCTAGTTTGGGCCCACCGCAATCTGCAGGGTTCCTCACTTCATGGCCGAAAGTCCATTGCGCGTTCAATTTCCTGCAGAGGCTGCCATCCAGGCGCGGCCGCATCATGATTTTCACATTCCATTTCTGCCGCGTTCCGCCCATCTGCGTCACCTGATCGTCATTGGTCTGGCAGGCACTGCATCCTTCGGCCTGCTCGCCACGGTGCTCTATCCCTTGCTGGCGCGTAACACGATCGAGCGGGCAACGCCGGTGCGCACTGCCCAGCTCGCGCGTCCTCAGCCAGCCATGCGCAAAGCCAGCCGGCTGGCCACAAAACAGCGTTTCGACGGTTCCCGCTTTGCTCAAGTGGCAGAGAAGCTGTCCAGCGGCGAAACACGCATCTTCACCTATCATCGCACGACGCTGGTCTTCAAATCCGATGAAACCGCCCTGGCACGCGACGGCGCGGGCGCCATCAATGCCTCCTATGGCGACGAGCGCGCCGACAACGTGGTATTCTCGCCGCCATCGCTTTCCGATATCCGCCACGGCATCTATCCGCAGACCACGCATTATGATGCCGTGCGCCGCTCCCGCTTTCCGGTTCGCGGTGTGCCGCTGAACGTCAGCGTATCGCGCGCAACGACAGGCGAAGCCGGCCGCGAGTTTCACAGGCTCGTATCCATGCCGAAGGACAAGCAGGATCTGCAGGACATCCTGGCCTCTGCGGGCCTCGGCAGCGATGCCGGCGACGAGTTGCAGCGCGCCCTGGAGACCGATACGGTTTCCCCCGGCGACAGCCTGGAACTGCTGCTTGAGAAGAAAGGCCCCAATGCCCGCCCGAAGCTGATCATGGCCCGTCTCAGCGGCGACAAGACACCGGAGCGCGTCGTCGCTCGCGACGATGCCAATGGCTTCGTTCCGATGGCCAATGACAGGCTGTTTTCCACGCTCTACAGCGAAAGCCAGGCCGACGCTCCGTCCTCGACGGAGGTTGCCGCAGTCGATTTGAAGGGTGTCGACGAGAGCAACGAGCGGGCAGTCAGCGACAAGCTCGAAAGAGCCGGCCTGACCAAGGAATGTGCCTCGCAGCTCATCAAGCTCGCCAAGGCCAAGGGCATTTCGCTTACCAGCATCGAGGATGCTCCCGACAGCGTCGACCTGCTCTTCCGCAAGGCGGACGACGGCCGCAGCGAGTTGATGTTCATCGAATTCCATGCCGATGGCGACACGCATCGCTTCTACCTGCACAAGAACGAAGGCGAAGGCCCCTCGGAATTCTACGACGAAAGTGGGCACTCGATCGCAAAATCGCTAGTGCATCGTCCCGTGCCGAACGGTACGCTTGGCGATGGCTTTGCCTGGCGTATCCACCCGATCCTGGGTGTGAAGAAATTCCACAACGGCGTCGATTTCCGCGCACCGATGGGCAGCCCCATACAGGCCGCCGGCGATGGTGTCGTCGAGAAGATCTCCTGGGAAACCGGCTACGGCAAATATGTCCGCATCCGTCACGACGGCGGCTACGAAACCACCTATGCCCATATTTCGGCAACGCCGTCGGATCTGCGGGTCGGCCAGCGCGTCACCCAAGGTCAGGTCATCGCCTATGTCGGCTCCACCGGCTATTCCACCGGCCCGCATCTCTATTACGAGCTGCGCGTCAATGGCCGTTACGAAAACCCGCTGACGGCGCAACTGCCGGCCGGCACCAATCTGACCGGCAAGTCGCTCGACAGCCTGCGCTCGCAGGTCAACCATGTCGAGAACATCATGAGCTACCTCGACGTTCCCCCGGCTCGCGACAATCCGCCCACCCCCTTCGCCAATTTCGAGCAAGGCCCAAGCTTCGGGCCGAATTCGGGGGCTGATTTTGGACCAAGCCTTGGGCCGGCCTTTGCACCAGGCCCGGGACCGAACCATTTCGGCGCACCGTCTCCGTAAGCCAACCGGAACGCGCACGCAGACGCCCTTCCCGATTCCCGCAGTCGACAATGGCGCCTCGATAGCGAATGCGATAACAATCTTCCGGTACCTCGCCGCGGAGAGGATATCGTCACGCGGCAATCCGCAAGGAGCAGAAATTGGCGCGCAAGCCGTTGCCGGAACCAAAGCCTATGCTGCCGAATGAAAGCAGGCGTCTGCGCGCCGACGCGCGACGCAACTATGACAAGTTGATCGAAGTTGCAGCACAAGCCTT
This sequence comes from Martinezella hainanensis, assembly GCF_900094555.1. Lineage (GTDB taxonomy): Bacteria > Pseudomonadota > Alphaproteobacteria > Rhizobiales > Rhizobiaceae > Rhizobium > Rhizobium hainanense. The sequence continues at coordinate 322,808 of NZ_FMAC01000004.1, read as the reverse complement.
CGCCAGCCACGGCACCGCCGCCTCCCTGGAAGACATAGCCCGGCGTGCGGATGTCGGGATCGGAACGCTCTACCGCCATTTCCCGAGCCGCGAACATCTGGTGGAGGCGGTTTACCACCACGAAGTCGAAGCGCTTTGCGATGCCGCCGAAGAGCTTTCGCGCGAGCGTGCGCCCGATGAGGCTCTCGAGGAATGGATGAACCGTTTCGTCGGATATATCGCCACGAAACGCGGCATGGCCGACAGCCTGCGCATCCTCATCAGCAGCAATTCCAAGCTCTTCGCCGATAGTTACGGCAAGGTGCCGGTCGTGCTCTCAGGCCTGATCGACCGTGCAGTCGCCGCCGGCTCGATCCGCACCGATGTCGACAGTACCGATGTGCTGCACGCGCTTTCCGGCACCTATTCCATGCCCAGCTCGCCCGAATGGTACGACCGCTCCCGCCGCCTCGTGCGCCTGTTGATGGACGGCCTGCGCTGGGGTGCCCCGACAACACGGGTGCCGCGAGAGACCTGATAATCGGCAGGACGCTTCCTATATGCATTTGAACTGAGAATGTCAGGCGAGTTTCCTGTTACCGCAGTTTCGTGCTTCGCCCCTCACCCTAACCCTCTCTCCGTTGAGACGGGGAGAGGGAACGATCGCGCAATACGGCATGCTGTTTCACCGGGGTTGTTCCCGCCGCAAAGCCCCCTCTCCCCGCGATGCGGGGAGAGGGTTGGGGTGAGGGGCCGGACACACAAGCAAGACAAAATCGAACTCCGCCGACTGTCATCAAAGCTGAGGAGAGCAAGAATGCCCGAAAAGCTGGTCAAGATCCCCGGCCCCGATCATCCGATCACGATCGAGGAAAAGCGCGCGCATGTCACCGTTTCCGTCGCCGGCAAGGTGATCGCCGATACGCACGAGGCGCTGTCGCTCAAGGAAGCCTCCTACCCCGCCGTGCTCTATATTCCCCGCAGGGATGTCGACATGGCGTCACTGCAGAAGACCAGTCACGAGACCTACTGCCCCTACAAGGGCGAATGCTCCTATTACAGCATCCCGGCCGGCGGCGAGCGTTCGGTGAACGCCATCTGGAGCTACGAGAACCCCTATCCTGCGGTCAGCCAGATCAAGGATTACATGGCCTTCTATCCCGATCGCGTCGATTCGATCGACATCGTCACCTAAAGCGCAAGACCGCTCGACGCATCGAAGACGTAGACCTGCTCCGGGCTCACCGAGACGTTCAGGGGCTGGCCATAGCGCACCGGCGCCTCGCCATCGACGACGGCCGTCACCTGCTCGCCGGCAAGGTCGAAGAGCACATGCGTCTGCGCGCCGGTCGGCTCGACCAGCAATGTCTGGCCGGTGAGCGGCGATCCGCCGCTTGCAAGGCTCAGATGCTCGGGCCTGAGACCAACCTTCACGCTCTGGCCTGCCTTCACCTTGCGTTCGCCAGCGATGCGGATCGGCGTGCTGTCCTTCAACCGCACGGCCGGCGCACCATCGACGCCCTCGACGGTACCGTCGAGGAAGTTCATGGCCGGCGAGCCGATGAAGCCGGCAACGAAGAGATTGGCCGGCTTGCGGTAAAGCTCGATCGGCGTGCCCTGCTGCTCGATCTTGCCCTGGTTCAGCACCACGATACGGTCGGCAAGCGTCATCGCCTCGATCTGGTCGTGGGTGACGTAGATCGAGGTGGTCTGCACCTTCTGATGCAACGCCTTGATTTCGGAGCGCATCTGCACGCGCAGCTTCGCATCGAGATTGGAGAGCGGCTCGTCGAACAGGAAGACCGCCGGGTTACGCACGATGGCGCGGCCCATGGCGACACGCTGGCGCTGGCCGCCGGATAGCTGCGCCGGCTTGCGGTCGAGCAGTTTGGTGAGATCGAGCATGCGCGCAGCTTCATTGACCCGCTGTTCGATGGTCTGCTTGGTCTCGCCCGAGAGCTTCAGGTTGAAGCCCATATTCTCGGCAACAGTCATATGCGGGTAGAGCGCGTAGGACTGGAAGACCATGGCGATGTTGCGCTCTCGCGGCGTCATGGAATTCACCACCTGCCCACCGATCGACACGTCGCCATCGGTGATTTCTTCCAGGCCTGCGATCATCCGCAGCAGCGTGGACTTGCCGCAGCCGGAGGGGCCGACGAGTGCGATGAACTCGCCGTCCTCGATCGAAAGCGAGATGTCGTGGATGACGGTGAGCGCCCCATAGGCCTTGTGGATGTTGTGCAGTTCGACGGATGCCATGTTGTTTGTGCTCCGATGAGAGCAATTCCAGGAAAAGTGCGTAGCGGTTTTCCGTCCGGAATTGCGAAAAACAAAGAGATAGAGCGGTTCAGAGTTTCCGTGAAAAGCTGAGCCGCTCTAGGCTCAGGATTTCACGGCACCGGCGGTAAGGCCGGCAATGATGTGCTTCTGCGCCAGGAAGAAGACGATGACGGTGGGCAGGATGGTCAGCGTGATGAAGGCGAGCACCAGCTCCCATTCCGTGCCGAATTCGCCGCTATAGACCATCATGCCGAGCGGCCAGGGATAGATCGAGTCCGAGTTCAGCATGATCAGCGGCAGGATGTAGCTGTTCCAGCTGCCGACGAAGGAGATGATGCTGACGGTCGCGATGATCGGCCGCGAGAGCGGCAGCGAGATATGCCAGAAGAAGCGGATATAACCGCAACCGTCGACAAACGCCGCCTGGAACAATTCTTCCGGAAGGTTTCGAAAATAATTGCGGAAGAGCAGGATGCTCATGCCGAGGCCGAAAGCCACCTGCGGCAGCACCACGCCCCAATAGGTATTGAGCAGGCCGAGATCGCGGATGCGGATGAAGAGCGGCAGGATGGCTGTGGCTGCCGGAAACATCAGGCCGATGAGGAAATAGTTCAGCAGGAAATTCGAGCCGAAGAATTTCACATGCGCGAAGGCGAAGGCCGCCATGGCCGAGACCGACAGCGTCAGGAAGACGGTGAGCACGGCGATGATCAAGGAATTCATCATCTGTCGCCAGTAGCGGTCACCGAAGAGGATGCCGGTATAGTTCTCGAAGTGCCACTCGGCCGGCAGGCCGAAGGGATTGGTGCGGAGATCGCCGAGCGTCTTGAAACCGCCGAGCGCGGTCGTCAGCAGCGGGATCAGCACGATGGCGGCAATGATGGTCAGCGACACATAAAGATAGATCTTCGTGCCGGTGGTCAGTCGAACGGATGAGGCCAGATCAGTCATTGCGCATAAATATCCGTTTGTAGCCGAAGGCGAGGGTGACGCAGATCACGAACAGCACGACACCGACGGCGCTGCCGAGGCCGACCTGCATGCGGGTGACGCCGAAATTGTAGAGGAAGGTCACCATCGTCTGGGTCGAGTTGAACGGGCCGCCGCCGGTGAGCGGCATGATCATGTCGAAGAGCTGCAGCGATCCGACGACGGCGAAGAAGACGGAAAGGCGCAGCGTCGAGCCGAGCAGCGGCAGCGTCACATAGCGGAACTTCTGCCAGCCTGTGGCGCCGTCGATTTCGGCTGCCTCCAAGACGCTCTTGTCGAGCGACTGCATGCCGGCGATGAAAAGCATCATGTGAAAGCCGAAATATTTCCACACGATGACGCCGAGCACGGCATACATCGCCAGATCCTTGTCTGCGAGCACGTAAGGCGTCGGCGTACCGAGGAAATGCGCGATCGCAGCAAACAGGCCATAATCGCCGTCATAGACGAAGCGCCAGATGAGACCGGCAGCCACTTCGGCCAGCACGTAAGGCAGGAAGAAGATCAGCCGGAAGAGCACGACGCCGCGAATGCGGTGCGCCAGCATCGTCGCCAGCCAGATGGCGAGCGGCACCTGGATCGCGATCGATACGACGATGATCAAAGCATTGTTTTTGAGCGACGTCAGGAAGGCGCCGTTCTTGAACAGCACCTGGAAATTGCGCAGACCCACGAATTCGGTCGGCAGGCCATAGCCGCTCCAGCGATAGAGGCTGTACCAGGCCGCTTCCCCCATCGGCAGGATGACGAAGATGGTGAAAAGCAGCAGCGCAGGCGGCAAAAACAGCAGGATAACGGGCAGGCGGCCGCGCGCAGCCGGTGATTTTCGCTTCGCTGCGGGTCTCGCTCTTGCGACAGAGGGCATAGTGGTCGTAGCGCTGACATCGGTCATGGGCAGTCTCGACAATTACAGTTCAAAGAAAAACCGGCGCCGGCACAAGGGAGCGGCCGGCGCCGGATGCCGCTAGAGCTGGTCCTGTTCGAAGGCGTCCTGGACCTGCTGCGCGCCATCCTTCGGAGTGATCTGGCCGGAGACGATGCCAACAGCCACATCGTTGACGACGCGGCCAACGGAGGGGCCGAGATCCTGGTCGAAGAAATTCTGGTGCCAGGTCGAATGCGCCAGCTGGTCGGCTGCCTCGTGCATCAGCGGACCCTTGACGCCGTCTTCGGCGCCGACGGCAACCGGGATGATCATGCCGGCTTGCGCCATGGTGCGCTCGTTTTCGGCATTGGTCAGGTAGGCGAGGAAATCGAGCGCCTCGGGCGGCGCCTTCTTGGTGACGGCCCAGCCGTTCAGGCCGCCGAGCGTATCGGTCGGGAGGCCCGCACCGCCGGTCACGGCCGGGAAGGCGAACCGCCCGATATTGTCATCCGCCTGACCTTTGCCGTCGCCGGAATTGGTGCGCTGGTTGGCAACCGTATTTTCGAAGCCGAGGATCATCGCAGCCTTGCCGTCGCCGAAGACCCCGAGCGCCTGCGGCCAGGTGGTGCCGAGATAGCCGGGCTGGAAGGGTTCGAGCTTGCCAAGCGCGGCAAGCTGTTCGCCGGCCTTGATGATCGAGGGATCGTTGAAGCCGTTGCCCTTGCCGTTCTTGGCGTCGTTGAAGACCTGCTGACCGCCGTCGCGCATCACCAGATAGCTCCAGTAGAAATGGATCGGCCACTTCTCGCCGCCGCCTCCGGCGATCGGCGCGATGCCGGCATCCTTGATCTTCTTGACCGCGGCCAGATAATCGTCCCAGGTCTTGATCGCGCTCGCATCGACGCCGGCCTTGGCGAACAACGCCTTGTTATAGAAGAAGGAAACCGTGCCGAGCTTGTAGGGTACAGCACTGATCTTGTTGTCGAAGGTCAGGCCCTTGACGGCCGCCTGATTGTAGCTCTTCAGCCAGGCGCCATCCTTGGCGTTCATCGCCGCAGTCAGATCCAGCAGCGTGCCGGTCTGCTGCTGTTGCTTCAAGACGCCGCCGCCCCAGCTGAAGAAGAAATCGGGAGCGTCCTTCGATTGCAAGAGCGTCGGCAGCTTTGCCTTGAACGCTTCGTTGGCCAGGAACTGCATCTCGATCTTCGTGCCGGGATGCTTGGCCTCATACTGGTCCGCGATCTTGCGCCAGACGGCGACATAGTTCGGATCGGTTTCCAGATGCAGCCATTTGACGACGGTATCGGCGGCAGCGCCAGTTGCGCCCGCCAGAATCGCCAGTCCGGTCGTGGCGGCAATAGCAGCGATGCGAAGGGCCTTGGCCCCACGTAGATGGATCATGATTTTCTCCTCCCAAGGGAACCAAGAGCCTCAATATTTTTTCCCTTATGCGGAATAATTCAACGGAGCTTTGCTGAAATGTCAACCGCCATCGCTAAATTTTTGGCAGATTGGCTGCAAAATGGCTTGACATTGGGCAAGTGCCATAGGTTATTTAATTCGCATTCCGTTAAAAATACCAGGCCGCAGCCGAGCGGGTCCGTCATTCGGCACCATTCTCATGAAAACAGCAGATCCCGAGCTTATGCGGGCGATAAACCGCTTCAATGTGCTGGATACGATCCGGCGGGCGGGCTCCATCGCACGTATCGAAATCAGCGACCGCACTCAGCTTTCGACCACGACAGTCTCGGCAATCACAGCCTCGCTGCTGGATGACGGGCTGATCCTGGCCCGCACCGAAGGCGACCTGCGCGAGGCGGCCACCCGCGGCCGACCCCGCGTCATGCTGGAGCTTAATCCCGATGCCGCGCGCGTCGTCGGCGCGAAAATCGCTGCCAACCGCATGGTCTTCGTCGTGACCGACTTCTGCGGTGAGGTTCTTTCGACGCTGACGCTCGCGCTGCGCGTCGACCGGCAGCCGATCGGCGTCATTGCCGATCTTATCGAGGATGGCGTGCGCCGCTGCGTCGTCGATGCCAATCTGGCGTTGGACGAGATCGATTCCGTCTGCCTCGGCCTGCCAGGCGTCGTCGAGCATCGCACCGGCCATATCCGCACCAGCCCGATCTTTCGCGAAAGCGGCGTCGATTTCGCCAAGGACATGTCTGAACGGCTGGGCGTCACCACCATCGTCGAAAGCGATGCACACGCGATAACGCTCGCGCATCACTGGTTCGGCCAGGCGAGAGACCTGGACGACATGGTGCTGGTGTCGCTGGAACAGACGCTGGGCCTTGGCGTTCTGCATGGCGGCCAGCTCTTTCGCGGCGCCGGTGGTCTCAGCCACAATCTCGGCGACCTCGTGCTCGGCATGGGGCCGCAGGGCATCATCCGCCTGGCGAGCCTCGCCGGCGAAAGCGCCATTCTCGGCGATCAGCCGAGCGGCCGTTTTGCCGAAGCCATCCGCCTCGGCCGGGGAATGGCGCATGCGAAGACACTGATCGATGCCGAAGACAACACATTGATCAGCGCGGCAATCCGCGCCGGCGAAGCCTGCGGCATGGCGCTTGCCAATATCGTAACGCTGTTTGCGCCGCCGCGCGTCATTCTGGTGGGATCGAGCCTGGCGCTCGGCCAGCCCTTCCTCGACAGCCTGCGGGAGGCCTATTCGCTGGCGATCCCGCCGTCGATCAAGGGCGTGACCGAACTCGTTTTCGACCAGTCGACCGACGAGACCTGGGCGCAGGGCGCCGCGGTCGTCGCGCTGCGCGAACTTTACGAATCCCCCTGGGGAACGACGGGGCCGGCACCGGCCCTCTGATGTCCCCACAGCAATTCCAGGAAAACTGCGCAGTGATTTTCCGCCCGGAATTGCGTCGAAACAATAGGATAGAGCGGTTCAGCGCCTATGTGAAACGCTGAGCCGCTCCAGGACAGACAAGACAATTCATCTGGAGGAAGCTTATGAACAAGGTCGGCATCGGCATTATCGGCTGCGGGAACATTTCCGGCGCCTATCTTACCGCCATGAAATCCTTTCCCATTCTCGACATCAAAGGTGTGGCCGACCTCAATCGCGAGCTTGCCGAGGCAAAGGCTGCCGAATTCGGTCTGAAGGCGGTCGATATCGCTTCCTTGCTCGCCGATCCCTCGATTGAGATCATCGTCAACCTGACCATTCCGAAGGCGCATGTCGCCGTCGGTCTGCAGGCGCTGGATGCCGGCAAACATACCTATTCGGAAAAGCCGCTCGGCATCAATTTCGCCGAGGGCAAGAAGCTTGCAGATGCCGCGGCCACCAAGGGTCTGCGCATCGGTGCAGCGCCCGATACCTTCCTCGGCGGTGGCCATCAGACGGCTCGCGCCATCATCGACGAAGGTGCGATCGGCATTCCCGTCGGCGGCACCGCTACCTTCATGTGCCCCGGCCACGAGCGCTGGCATCCGAATCCGGCTTTCTATTATGAAATCGGCGGCGGCCCGATGCTCGACATGGGGCCTTATTACATCACCGATCTCGTCAACCTGCTTGGCCCGGTCTCCCAGGTCGCCGGCTTTGCCGTCACGCCGCGCAAGGAACGCATCATCACCAGCGAGCCACGCAACGGCGAGCACATCCCCGTGCATGTGCCGACGCATGTTGCCGGCGTCATGGCCTTTGCCAATGGCGCGGTCGTCCAGATCGGCATGAGCTTCGATGTCGCCGGCCACAAGCATGTGCCGCTCGAAGTCTACGGCACGGAAGGCACGCTGATCGTGCCCGACCCCAACCGTTTCGGCGGCCCGGTGGAATTCCTCAAGAAGGGCGGCGAGTTTGCCGAGCGCGAGATCACCGCACCCTATGCCGACGGCAACTACCGCTCGCTCGGCGTCGCCGACATGGCGCACGCCATCCGCTCGAACCGCCCGCACCGCGCCAACGGCAGCCTCGCGCTGCACGTGCTCGAAGTCATGGAAGCCTTCCAGACGGCCTCCGACACCGGGCGCACGGTCACCATCACGACGCAAACGGAGCGCCCGGCCCCTCTTTCCGAATCCCTGGTGGATGGACAGATCGGCCGCTAACGACACAATTTCAGGAGGATTATCATGCGTGAAGCACTTATCGTCTGGGGCGGCTGGAGCGGCCACGAACCGCAGGAATGCGCCCATATCATCCGCGACATGCTCGAAGAGGACGGCTTCAAGGTCTATCTCGAAAACAGCACCGAGGCCTTTGCCGATCCCTCGATCCACGATCTCAGCCTGATCGTGCCGATCGTCACCATGTCGAAGATCGAGAAGGAAGAGGTGAAGAACCTCGCGGCCGCAATCGAAAGCGGCGTTGGCATAGCCGGCTATCATGGTGGCGCAGGCGACTCGTTCCGCGAAAGCGTCGAGTACCAGTTCATCATCGGCGGCCAATGGGTCGCCCATCCCGGCAACATCATCGACTATACGGTCAACATCACGCGGCCGGACGATCCGATCATGGAGGGGATCACCGATTTCCCCTACACGTCGGAGCAATATTACATGCACGTCGACCCATCGAACGAGGTGCTGGCGACCACCACATTCACCGGCGACCATGCCTACTGGATCGACGGCGTGGTCATGCCCGTCGCCTGGAAGCGCAAATACGGCAAGGGCCGCGTCTTTTATTCCTCGCTCGGCCACCAGGCCAAGGAATTCGACGTGCCGCAGATGAAGACCATCTTCCGCCGCGGCGCCAACTGGGCAGCACGCTGAGCCCTGCACGTTTCGAAAATTGCCGCCCCTCATAATGCCTGAGGGGCGGCATTGCGTCGGCCATCCCGATGATGGCGCAATTGCGCGCACGGCGGATTTCATCGTTTCGAGCAAATGATGAGCAGGCCGGACAGACGGCCGTGAACGGAGCTTGGGCAAGCGCTCCATCCCGCATCCCGCAGCCAACTATCGATCGCCCTCATTTCACCTCGACGTTGCAGATCCTGCCTCGCATTCCGTGCCAGGCTTCACTCCCCATTTTGATCGTATGACTGTCAGCACGGGCAATCAGGCTGCGTTCGGCCACAATGCGCCTGGACGCATCGAAAGGTGCATCAGCCTCCATTTGCAATTCCGATCAATTGCTTACCAAATTGATAATAAATCGCTAAAACACGCCTGAGATGAGATTTATGAAGCGAAACTGAAACGCGATCAGTTTTCGTTTGACATTCCTTTATCTTCATTTATCGTCATTCTTGTTTCGGTTTTCGCGTGAGGGATGCAAATCGAAACAGGGGGAGGGATTATTGTCCGAAAATCAGATCGATACGGAAAACGGCGTGGTTGGCGGCATCGGCCGCATGGCCACTGACGTCGCCTGGCGCAATCCTTACCGGCGCGATGTTTCCGCGGGCAGATCGGCACAATCCACTTCCGAACAATCATAATCTCAGCAGCAGGCACCGTCCGGCAACGACAGGACGGATCGGTCTCTTCGCAATCCTCGCGGCAGCATTGATATGCGGCGCATGGAAGGAATCTATCGTGCTTGAACTCAGGGGCGTATCGAAGTCTGTCGGCGGCGAAACGCATATCGCGGAAACAAATCTGACGCTGCAGCGCGGCACGCTGAACGTGCTGCTGGGGCCGACGCTTTCGGGCAAGACGTCGCTGATGCGGCTTATGGCTGGCCTCGACAAGCCGACTACGGGCACGATCCATGTCGACGGTGCCGATGTCACGGGACAGCCGGTGCAGCGTCGCAACGTCGCCATGGTCTACCAGCAATTCATCAATTATCCCGCCATGACCGTCTACGACAACATCGCCTCGCCGATGCGATTGAGCGGCAAAAGTGCTGATATCATCGACCAGGAAGTAAAGAAGGCCGCTGATCTTCTGCGCCTCGGACCCTTCCTCGATCGCCTGCCCTTGAGCCTCTCCGGCGGCCAGCAGCAGCGTACCGCACTTGCCCGTGCCATCGTGAAAAATGCCGGGCTGGTGCTGCTCGACGAGCCGCTCGCCAATCTCGATTACAAGCTGCGCGAGGAGCTGCGCGCCGAACTGCCGAAGATCTTCGCTGAATCCGGCGCCATCTTCGTCTATGCCACCACCGAACCCTCCGAAGCGCTGCTTCTCGGCGGCAATACCGCGACCTTGTCGGAAGGCCGCATCACGCAATTTGGGCCGACGATCGACGTCTTCCGCAATCCGAAAGACCTCATCACCGCGACCACCTTCGCCGATCCGCCGCTGAACACGATTACGCTCGACAAGCGCGGCCGGGAATTCGTGCTCGAAAGCAACATTCGCCTACCCGTACCGGGAGGCTTGGAGGATCGGCCGGATGGCCGCTACACGATCGCCTTCCAGCCGCACCACCTGGCGCTTGCGCCGCAAACGCCGGAAGCCGTCGCCGCCCCGGCCAGAGTCATGGTGACCGAGATCACCGGCTCGGAGAGCTTCATCCATATCGATTTTGCCGGTCAGCGCTGGGTCATGCTGACCCAGGGCGTGCAGGATATCGATGTCGACGACGCGATCGATGTCTATATCGACCCGCGCCACATCATGGTCTTCGACACCGATGGCGCCGCCGTCGCTCCCGCCCTGCAACAAGCCGCCTGAGGAGAGACCATGGCCCGCATCGATCTTGACCACATCCGGCACGCCTACAACGATCACCCGAAATCGGACGCGGATTACGCGCTGAAGGAAGTCAATCACAGCTGGGAAGACGGCAGCGCCTACGCCCTGCTCGGCCCCTCAGGCTGCGGCAAGACCACGCTTCTCAACATCGTTTCCGGGCTGGTGCAGGCCTCGGAAGGCCGCATCCTCTTCGACGGCAAGGACGTGACCCGGCTGTCGACGCAGGAGCGCAACATCGCGCAGGTCTTCCAGTTCCCGGTCGTCTACGACACGATGACCGTCTACGACAATCTCGCCTTCCCGCTGCGCAACCGGCATGTTCCGGAGGCCGAAGTAAAGCGCAAGGTCGATGAGATCATCGAGATGATCGGCCTTTCCGACAGCGCGCACCGCAAGGCCCGCGGTTTGACCGCCGATGCCAAGCAGAAGATCTCGCTCGGCCGCGGCCTGGTGCGCTCGGATGTCAATGCCATCCTCTTCGACGAACCGCTGACCGTCATCGACCCGCATATGAAATGGGTGCTGCGCTCGCAGCTGAAGCAGCTCCATCGCCGCTTCGGCTTCACCATGGTCTATGTCACCCACGATCAGACCGAAGCGCTCACCTTCGCCGACAAGGTGGTGGTCATGTACAACGGCGAAGTGGTGCAGATCGGCACGCCGAACGACCTGTTCGAGCGCCCGCGCCACACATTCGTCGGCTATTTCATCGGCTCGCCCGGCATGAATGTCATGCCTGTTGAAATCGAGGGCAGCAGCGCACGGATCGGCAATCGCACGATCGCGCTTCCCGGTGCGCCTGCGGAAAAGCGGGGCGGCCGTTCCGAACTCGGCATCCGCCCGGAATTCGTCCGCATCGGCCGCGAGGGCATGCCCGCCACCGTGACGAAGGTTGAAGATCTCGGCCGCCGCAAGGTGGTGCGTGCCAAGCTCGACGGCCAGGACATCGTTGCCGTCATCGGCGAGGACCAGACGGTACCGGCCGAGCCGCACATCGCCTTCGATCCGGCCGGCATCAATATCTACGCCGACTCCTGGCGCATCGAGATGGGAGCCTGACGATGGAGAAGACCTGGAACAACAAAGCCTGGTTCATGCTCATTCCGGTTCTGCTGCTCGTCGGCTTTTCCGCCGTCATTCCGCTGATGACGGTCGTGAACTATTCGGTGCAGGACACCTTCGGCAACAACGTCTTCTTCTGGGCCGGCACCCAGTGGTTCGAGGAAATTCTTCGCTCCGGACGCTTCTGGGATTCGATGATCCGCAACCTGATCTTCTCCTTCGTCATTCTGGCGATCGAGGTGCCGCTCGGCATCTTCATTGCCCTCAATATGCCGAAGAAGGGGCTCGGTGTCCCGGTCTGCCTGGTGCTGATGGCCTTGCCGCTGCTCATCCCGTGGAATGTCGTCGGCACGATCTGGCAGGTCTTCGGCCGCAGTGACATCGGCTTGATGGGCTACGTCCTCGTCAATCTCGGCATCGACTACAACTATGTCTCCGATCCGGCCGACGCCTGGGCGACGATCATCATCATGGACGTCTGGCACTGGACGAGCCTCGTCGTACTGCTCTGCTATGCCGGTCTCGCCTCCATTCCCGACGCCTTCTACCAGGCCGCAAAGATCGACGGCGCCTCGCGCTGGTCCGTCTTCCGCTACATCCAGCTGCCGAAGATGAACCGCGTGCTGCTGATCGCCGTGCTGCTGCGCTTCATGGACAGTTTCATGATCTATACCGAACCCTTCGTCGTCACAGGCGGCGGTCCCGGCAACTCGACGACCTTCCTATCGATCGATCTCGTGAAGATGGCGCTCGGCCAGTTCGACCTCGGCCCGGCAGCCGCCATGTCGCTGGTCTACTTCCTGATCGTGCTGCTCTTGTCCTGGGTCTTCTACACTGTCATGACCAATTACGATGCGGGAGCAAGCCGATGAGCGGCAAACCCCTCTCCACCACGGCCGACAACGCCACCATTCACACGCTGGCCGCTTCCGATGCCGCCGCCAATGCGACCGCTGCTGCGGGCGCGCAGGTTGCCCGCCGTCACGGCGAAAAGGGACGATGGGCCTGGCTGGTGCCGACGATCTACATCATCTTCCTGCTGCTGCCGATCTACTGGCTCGTCAATATGAGCTTCAAGACGAACGAGGAAATCATCGGCGGACTGACGCTCTATCCGCACCAACCGACGCTGCGCAACTACGCGATCATCTTCACCGATCCGTCCTGGTACAAGGGCTATATCAACTCCATCACCTATGTCGTCATGAACATGGTGATCTCGGTCGCGTGTGCCCTTCCGGCAGCCTATGCCTTCTCGCGCTACCGCTTTCTCGGCGACAAGCATGTGTTCTTCTGGCTGCTGACGAACCGCATGGCGCCGCCGGCGGTCTTCGCGCTGCCCTTCTTCCAGCTCTACTCGGCATTCGGGCTGATCGACACCCATATCGCCGTGGCGCTGGCGCACTGCCTGTTCAACGTGCCGCTGGCGGTCTGGATCCTCGAAGGCTTCATGTCAGGCGTGCCGAAGGAGATCGACGAAACCGCTTATATCGACGGCTATTCGTTCCCGCGCTTCTTCATCAAGATCTTCATTCCCTTGATCGCAAGCGGCATCGGCGTCGCCGCCTTCTTCTGCTTCATGTTCTCCTGGGTGGAACTGCTGATTGCCCGCACGCTGACGACGACCGACGCCAAGCCGATCGCCGCCATCATGACGCGCACCGTTTCGGCCGCCGGCATGGACTGGGGCCTGCTTGCGGCTGCCGGCGTGCTGACCTTGGTGCCTGGCGCGCTCGTCATCTATTTCGTCCGCAATTACATCGCCAAGGGCTTCGCGCTCGGCCGCGTCTGAAGGAAAACCGCCATGAATACAGACTTTTCCTGGATGGCCTGGACCCTGCCGACGGCGCTGTTCTTCGCGACCATCCTGCTGCTTTTGATCGGCATGGCGGTCTGGGAATATTTTTCGCCGGGCGGCAATCCGCGCCTCGGCATTCTGCGCTTCGAAACGACGCGCGGCGACCGGCTCTTTATCTCGCTGCTCGGCGCCGCCTTCATCCATCTCGCCTGGCTGGGCCTGGGAGGCCCCAGCCTGTGGTGGGCTCTTGCTCTTTCCGTGGTCTACGCCATCGGCGTCTTCCGTCTGGTCTAGCGCGGAATCAACCTGTTACCGCTCCGTTGCCCATTCGGTCATGCGGAGCAGTAAGGCAAATCGATACAGATGGCCGGAAGTCCGGCCGGCTGACAATGCACTCGCAACCTGTAGGGAGGAATATATGCGACGGCATCTCTTGACGACAACGGCAGTTGCCCTGCTGGCCCTGGCCGGCACGGCGCATGCCGGCATGAACGAAGCCAAGACATTCCTGGACAACGAGATCGGCGATCTCTCGACGCTCTCGCGCGCCGACCAGGAAAAGGAAATGCAGTGGTTCATCGATGCGGCCAAGCCCTTCAAGGGCATGGAAATCAAGGTCGTTTCGGAAACGCTGACGACCCATCAGTATGAATCGCAGGTTCTCGCACCGGCCTTCACCGCCATCACCGGCATCAAGGTCACCCACGACGTCATCCAGGAAGGCGATGTCGTCGAGAAGATCCAGACGCAGATGCAGACCGGCCAGAACCTCTATGACGGCTGGGTCAACGATTCCGATCTGATCGGCACGCATTGGCGCTACAAGCAGGTGCGCAACCTGACGGATTGGATGGCCGACGAGGGCAAGGACGTCACCAATCCGGGCATCGATATCGCCGATTTCATCGGCAGCAGCTTCACCACCGCTCCGGACAAGAAGCTCTACCAGCTTCCCGACCAGCAGTTCGCCAACCTCTACTGGTTCCGTTACGACTGGTTCAACGACCCGAAGAACAAGGCCGATTTCAAGGCGAAATACGGCTACGAGCTCGGCGTGCCGGTCAACTGGTCGGCCTATGAGGACATCGCCCAGTTCTTCACCGGCCGCGACGTCGACGGCAAGAAGGTCTTCGGCCACATGGACTACGGCAAGAAGGACCCGTCGCTCGGCTGGCGCTTCACCGACGCCTGGCTTTCTATGGCCGGCAACGGCGACAAGGGCCTTCCGAACGGCCTGCCGGTCGACGAATGGGGTATCAAGGTCGATGCCAGCTCCCGTCCTGTCGGCTCCTGCGTCGCCCGCGGCGGCGACACCAACGGCCCGGCTGCGGTCTATTCGATCCAGAAATATCTCGACTGGCTGAAGGCCTACGCTCCGGCGGAAGCACAGGGCATGACCTTCTCCGAATCCGGTCCGGTTCCGTCGCAGGGCAATATTGCCCAGCAGATCTTCTGGTATACGGCCTTCACCGCCGACATGGTCAAGCCCGGCCTGCCGGTCATGAACTCCGACGGCACGCCGAAGTGGCGCATGGCTCCCTCGCCGCATGGCGTCTACTGGAAGGACGGCATGAAGCTCGGCTATCAGGACGTCGGCTCCTGGACGCTGATGAAATCGACCCCGGTCGATCGCGCCAAGGCGGCATGGCTCTATGCGCAGTTCGTCACCTCGAAGACTGTCGATGTGAAGAAGAGCCATGTCGGCCTCACCTTCATTCGCGAATCCACCATCCGCGACAAGAGCTTCACCAAGCGCGCTCCGGAACTCGGCGGTCTGATCGAGTTCTATCGCTCGCCGGCCCGCGTGCAGTGGTCGCCGACCGGCACCAACGTTCCTGACTATCCGAAGCTCGCGCAGCTCTGGTGGCAGGCGATCGGCGATGCCGCATCAGGTGCCAAGGATGCCCAGGGCGCCATGGATGCGCTCTGCGCCGATCAGGAAAAGGTGATGCAGCGCATCGAACGCGCGGGCGTGCAGGGCGACATCGGCCCGAAGCTCGCTGAGGAGCACGATCTCGCCTACTGGAACGCCGATGCCGTCAAGAACGGTCATCTCGCTCCGCAGCTGAAGGTCGCCGACGAAAAGGAAAAGCCCGTCACCATCAACTATGACGAGCTGGTCAAGAGCTGGGCCGACGCCAAGCAATAAGCACCCGTATCCGGAGATGCGGCAGCGCCGGGGCCTGAAAAGGCCCCGGCTTTTTTTGCCGAAACACCAGATGTCTGAGTCGAAACGAGGCTAAAGAACCGAAAGAAGCACCGCGACCTCTGTCACAGACTTGACACACTCCAACAACCCACAAACTATCCTTATCCGGGTCATGAAATTCCGACGCCGGTGATTTCGGATGTCCATGACAGATTTCAACAAAAGGAGAACAGCATGAGAAGCGGATATTGTGGGCGGTGGGCGCTCTTTACAGCCATTGGTCTTGCCGCCTTGCCGGCCCTTGCCGCCGATCTACCGGACGCCATGCCCGACGACAATCTCAACGCTGTTCTTTGGGACCAGACTTCGGTCGAGGCGCAAGCCAACGCACTCGGTGCCTACGCACTCGGCCGCATCAGGCTTGACGAAGCATTGGCTGACAAGACCTGGACTGCAGCCCCTGTCGAGCAGACAGGTAATTTCCAGGATTTTCCGCCCGCCATCATCCTCGACGTCGACGACACCATCCTCAACACCTCGCCCTACCAAGCGCGCAACATAACGACGGGTACGAGCTTCAAGCCGGAAACCTGGACGCAATATGTGAATGCCCAGCAGGATAAGCCGATTCCCGGCGCGGTGGAATTTACCCAATATGCAGCGTCAAAGGGCGTGAAGGTCTTCTACGTCACCAACCGAACCGCCGATGAGGAAGGCCCGACCGTCGAGGAAATGAAGCACTTCGGCTTTCCGATGGGCGACAATGTCGACACTTTCCTCAGCGCGAAGGAGCAGCCCGACTGGGGCTCCGCCAAAGGCACGCGCCGCGCCTTCATCGCCAAGAACTATCGCATTCTCCTGATGTTTGGCGATAATTTCGGCGACTTCACCGACGACTACAAGGGCACTGTCGAGGAGCGGCAGAAGGTGTTCGAGGCCAACAAGGCGCATTTCGGCCATGACTGGATCGCCATCGCCAACCCGACCTATGGCTCGTTCGAAAGCGCACCCTACAAAGGCGATTACAAGCTGCCGCCGGAAGAACAGCGCCGGATGAAGCAGAATGCGCTGACGCCCTGGGATGGGAAGTGACCTTCCTCGATAAAGACCTGTCAGGTGAATTCGTGGCTGTGGCAACTCTGTGCCTGGCCCCTCACCCCAACCCTCTCCCCGCACTGCGGGGAGAGGGAGTGCTACAATGCCAAATGCTGCTGCTTGGAGGAGTCGATTGTCTTGCCCAGTCGTCCCCTCGCCCCGCTTAGCGGGGAGAGGGCTAGGTGAGGGGCCAGGCAGAGCGTTTCGGCAAGACCGAACTCACCTGATCTTCACTCATATAGCCAACTATCAATCAACTCTTCCGCTTCAATTTCGTCGCACCTTCTTCCACCAGCCGCTTCGCTGCCTCCGCGACAGTGATCTTGCCGAAGGCGAGCTGGTCGGCGACGGGGCGGGCGACGTTCTGGTCGAATTCTCCGGAGCCGAGCGGTGCCGGCACGGGGTAGGTGCCGACCTGATCCTTCAACAGCTCGATATATTGCACCGTCTGCTGCTCCACCGGATTGAGCGTCGGCAGAATGGCCGCACGCACGGCGGGCGACATGGGCACACCGCGTTCGACGCCGAGGATCTTGCCGGCATCGACGTCGTTGACGAAGAAATTGATGAATTTTGCCGCAGCCTCGCCGTTCTTGCTGGTGGCGCCGACGCTCCAGATCAGGGCCGGGCGATAGTAGTGGCCGGAGGGACCATCCTTCTTCTCGCGCGGCAGCATCGTGACGGCGAGCTTGCTCTTGACCACGAGTTGGTAGCCGACGAGCTGGTTGGAATAGGCCATGCCGATGGCAGATTTTCCGAGCGCCAGGCAATTGCTCTCGATGACGTTCTGGTCGAGCGTCTGGACATCGGCCGAGACGGTGCCGCCGCGTTTGCGCAGCTCTTCCCAGTAGCTGTACCATTCCTTGGCATCGTCAACGCCGAAGCCGAGCCCGCCTTCCTCGGTGAAGAGACTCTTGCCGCGCTGGCGCAGCCAGACGTCAAGCACATAATTGTAGCGCGCGCCATAAGGTCCGCCCCAGTAGCCGCGCTTGCCGGCCGCCTTCGTCATTTCCACGGCGAGATCGGCATATTCGGCCCATGTCGTCGTCGGGCCGGGCGGCGTCAGGCCGGTCTTCTTGAACATGTCCTCATCATAGAACATGGCAAAGGAGTTCAGTCCCAGGCCGACGCCGTAAAGCTTGTTGTCGACCGTGGTCAGCTTCAGCACGTCCTTGCCGAAGCTGTCGACATTCAGCGTCGAGGGCACGAACTGGTCGAGCGGCATGCAGGCGCCACGCTTGGAATAATCGGAGATCGTGCTCGGCTCGAGCTGGAAGACATCGGCGATGTTCTGGCTGGCCATGCCGGTTGCAAGCTTGGCCCAGTAGCCGTCGCCGCTGATGCTCTCACCGATGACAGACAGGTCGGGGTTCTTGCTGTGGAACAGCTCGGCCACCGCGACCGTGCGCTTGCCGCGATCGGGCGAGCCCCACCACATTGCCCGGAGTTGCGTCGCATCGGCAAAGGCGGGCATTGCCCCGCCTCCGAACGCAAGACCCGCAGCGGCTCCGGCGGTTCCGATCATGAACGAACGACGATTCATGCGCATGAGATTCCTCCTTCTCTTGCGTTGTCATCCGCGGCGATCTCCCCGACGCCTTCAGCGGACAAGTTGGCGCGACGATATGCAACTTCACAGCATTGTGCAATAAAAAATCTTTCTATTGCAAATTTGCATAATTTTGCATACCGTTTGCGCTATGAACGATCTTCGCTCCAAACGCATCAGGCAGGCCGATATCGCCACTGCCGCCGGTGTCTCCGTCTCGACGGTGTCGCGGGTTCTCACCAATGAGCCCGGCATCAGCGAGACGATCCGTCAGCACATTTTCAAGGTCGCGAGCGATCTCGGCTATCCGCTGAAGACCGCAGCAGAAACGACGGCCGGCGGCCTGGCACTGATCGCCAGCGACAGCGTCACCGGCGGCTTGAGCGTCTTCTACGAGGGCATTCTGGAAGGCCTGCGGGCGGGTGCTGCCGAGCGCGGCATGCGCTTCGACATCCGTCTCGTCCGCGAGGCGAGGACCGAGCCTGATCTGGTGAGTGAATATCTGCAGACCGCCGGCGCCGAGGGTCTCTTTCTCGTCGGCATCGACCCTTCGGAAGAGCTGTGCCGCTGGCTCGAGGCCAGCGGCACGCCGACCGTACTCGTCAACGGCACCGATCCGAAGCTGCGTTTCGACGGTGTTTCGCCCTCGAATTTCTTCGGCGCCTATAACGCAACCCGACGCCTGCTCGATGCCGGCCACCGCCGCATCCTGCATCTGACCGGCTCGCATCGCCAGACGATCCGCGAGCGCATCCGTGGCTTCGAGGCGGCAATCGCCTCGGTGGAAGGTGCAGAGGGCCGCATCGTGCCGATGAATTTCCGGGGTAGCTCCAGCCACGAGGCCCATGACAAGACCGCCGAGATCCTAGCCGCCGGCGAGGGCTATACGGCGGCCTTCTGCATGAACGATTTCATCGCCGTCGGCGTGCTCGACGCTGTCACGGAAGCCAGCCTGCGAGTGCCGGAGGATTTCGCCATTGTCGGCTTCGACGACCTTCCCTGCGCCCTGATGACCAACCCGCGGCTGGCAACCATGCGCGTCGACCGCGCAGCGCTCGGACGCGAGGCCATCGGCCTGATGATCGCGCGCTTCCGCGACCGCGATGCGCCGGCCCGCCACATCTGCCACGGCGTTCAATCGATCGCCGGCGGCACTCTTCCACCCGAAAGCTGAGCCTTCCCCAAAGCGGAAACAATCGAGAGAGCCATGCCGATGATCTACGACCCCGCCAGCGCCAATCCGCTTGCCGGCAACCCGCTTGCAAACCTTGCCGACATGCGCCGCGCACTGACCGACCTCTTCGACCCGCTGCTGCCCTATTTTTCCGAAGGCAACGCCCGTGTCCGCATCGATGGTGCGGGAGCCCACTTCGACCGCGCCGCCGCCGATCTCGAGGGCTTTGCCCGTCCGCTCTGGGGTCTTGCACCGCTCGGCGCCGGGAATGGCGACTTCCGTCATTGGCACCGCTTTGCGGAAGGCCTCGCCAACGGCGTCGATCCGAAGCACCCCGAATATTGGGGTACGCTCCATGGCCGCGATCAGCGCATGGTCGAGCTGGCTGCGCTTGGCTTCGCGCTTGCGCTCGTACCCGAAAAGATCTGGGAGCCGCTCGACCAGCGCGCCCGCGACAATCTGATCAACTATCTCAAGCACGCCCGCACCTTCGATTATGCCGACAACAACTGGAAATTCTTCCGCATCCTCGTCGATATCGCACTCGACCGCCTCGGCGTCTCCTTCGACCGCAGCCTGACCGAAACCTATCTGAACGAGCTGGATGGCTTCTACATCGCTGACGGCTGGTATCGCGACGGCAATGTCCGGCGCATCGACCACTACATTCCCTTCGCTATGCATTTTTATGGCCTGATCTACTCCAAGCTCGTCAAGGACGACCGCGCCGAACGCTACCGCGAGCGCGCCGTCCTCTTCGCCAAGGATTTTCGCCACTGGTTCGCGCCAGACGGCGCCACGATCCCCTTCGGCAGAAGCCTCACCTATCGCTTCGCTTGCGCCGGCTTCTGGTCGGCGCTTGCCTTTGCCGATGTCGAGGCGCTGCCATGGGGCGAGATCAAGGGCCTGTGCCTCCGGCACCTGCGCTGGTGGGCCGACAAGCCGATTGCCCACCGCGACGGCACCCTGCCGATCGGCTTTGCCTATCCCAATCTGTTGATGTCGGAGAACTATAATTCCGCCGGCTCGCCCTACTGGGCCTTCAAGGCTTTTCTGCCGCTGGCTTTGCCTGAAACGCATCCGTTCTGGACTGCAAAAGAAAAACCGCCGGAGAGTGAGCCGGCTATCATCCCTCAAACGCATCCTGGTATGGTGCTGATGCGCAGCAAGGCCGATGTCGTCGCACTCTCCTCCGGCCAGGAAAACCAGCAGATGCGCTTCGGCGCGGAAAAATATTCGAAATTCGCCTATTCAGCCCGCTACGGCTTCAGCGTCGAGAGCGACGAGCGCATCTTTACCGGCGGCGCCTTCGACAGCATGCTCGCCTTCAGCGACGACGGCCTGCATTACCGCGTGCGCGAGACCAATGAAGAAGCCAAGCTTGCCGGCGATACGCTCTACGCCAAATGGTCGCCGTACCCCGATGTGACGGTGGAGACATGGCTGGTCCCGGCCGCACCCTGGCATGTCCGCCTGCACAAGATCAGCGCGCCGCGGCCGCTGCAAACGGCGGAAGGCGGCTTTGCCATCGCAAGGCGTGATTTCGAGGCTGACACGCTCTCTTCCGAAACGGGCGCCGCCTATGCAATCGGCGAAGAGGATTTCAGCGGCATTGTCGACCTCGGCTCGACGATCAGGCGGGAGGGCGTCGCCCAGAAAGCGCCGCCGAACACCAACCTCATCGTCGCAAAGACCTTGGTGCCGCAGTTGCGGGGCACCATTCCCGCAGGCGAGACCATTCTCGTCTCCGCCGTGCTTGCGGAGAAGGACCCCGCTGCCGTCGATCATGCCTGGAACAAGCCGCCCGCGAAGCCCGATATCGACGCCCTGCGCGCCCTCGTCAAAGACAAGGGGATCACGGTCAGCGCCATCGAGGCACCGGGTCGCCTGCCATGACGCAATTTGCTTCCGGCCGCCCGGCCATTGCCCTTGCCATGCAGCCATCGCGCACCCGGCATGTCCTGCCGGAGGCGCTCATTCAGCGTCTCGATACGATCGGCCAGGTGCTCGACAGATCTCCAATGCAACGCTTCGACGACGCGCGTGCGGCCAAGCTGCTCGCGGAAACCGAAATCCTCATCACCGGCTGGGGCTCACCGACGATCGATGCCGCCGCACTGGCGCAGGCGCCGCATCTGAAGCTGGTGGTCCACGCCGCCGGCACGGTGAAAGGGTTGCTCGGCGACAGCCTCTTCGATCGCGGCATTTCAGTCAGCCACGCCGCCCAGGCCAACGCCCTGCCGGTTGCCGAATTCACACTTGCCGCCATCATCTTTGCCGGCAAGAAGGTCTTCCGGTTCCGCGACTTCTACGTTGCCGACCGCAATCGCCAGCGGACGGTGCCGATGCAGGCCGACGCCATCGGCAACTATGGCCGCACCATCGGCATCATCGGCGCCTCAAGGATCGGCCGGCGGGTGATCGAGCTGCTTGCCCCCTTCGACTACCGCATTCTGCTCTATGACCCGATGGTCGAGAAGGCTGAAGCGACACGTCTCGGCGTCGAAAAGGCCGAGCTGGACACGCTGATGGCATCAGCCGATATCGTTTCGCTGCATGCGCCATCCCTGCCCGCGACGCGGCACATGATCGACTCGGGCCGGCTGTCGCTGATGAAGGATGGAGCGACGTTCATCAATACGGCGCGCGGCGCGCTGGTCGACGAAGCCGCCCTGATCGCCGTGCTAAGAACTGGCCGCATCGACGCGATCATCGACGTCACCGATCCGGAAATTCCGGAGGTGGCATCGGCTTTCTACGATCTGCCGAATGTCTTCCTGACACCACATATTGCTGGTGCCGTCGGGCTGGAGCGAACCCGCCTTGGCGAGATGGCGATCGACGAAGCCATCCGCTTCATCGAGGGCAAGCCATTGCTCTATGAGGTCCGTCGCGAGTACATGGCGCGCATGGCATGATGCGACGCAGCGAATCCATGAAAACACCCTGAAATCGCCCCATTTCGGCACAGGCGAACAACCCGTTTTTAATCATTCCGCGGTAGCAATCTCTTCAGCGCATGCCCCCAAAAGTTCGTCCGCGAATTTTTGGAAAGGATTATGCGCCAACAGGTTGTTGCTGCGTCCTTTGCGCATCTTCACGACGCGCGGCGCAGCAATGAAGAGGTTCTAGTAATGCGTACCCGCGTCCTTTCCATTCTGGCCGTAATGCTGCTCAGCGTGCTGGCGGGCTGTGCTACCGCGCCGTCGCGCACCCGCAACATCTGCGCGATCTTCGATCAGCGCGACGGCTGGTTCAACAACTGGCAGCGGGCCGCCGAACATACGGAACGCAAATACGGCGTGCCGGTGCCGATCCTCATGGCAACGATCTACACCGAATCCGGCTTCCGGCCGCGCGCGCGCCCGCCGCGGCGCTATTTGCTCGGCTTCATTCCCTGGAAGCGCCCGACGACCGCTTACGGTTATTCGCAGGCGCTCGACGGCACATGGAACAAGTACAAGCGCGAGACGGGCAACTGGACGGCAAGCCGCACCAATTTCGCCGACGCTATCGACTTCGTCGGCTGGTATCACTACCAGACCCACCTGCAGACAGGCATTGCCCTGAACAATTCCTACGATCTCTATCTTGCCTATTATTCAGGCCCCAAGGGTTACCTGCAGGGATCATGGCGCGGCAATTCGACCGCTCTCGCCGGCGCCAAGCGCTTCAACGGCATAACGCGGATCTACGCGCAGCAGCTGCCGAGCTGCAACTGATCGATTGGATGGCGGCGCCGCAAGCCCTAAGGCCGCGGCTCCAAAAGATTCAAGCCATCATCCTTACCCCAGATATCGGCAATCGACACCTGCTGGCCGGTACGGCTGCTTTGCAATGCTGCGACACCGCACAGAACCGACATCGCCCCAGCGCGCGAACCGGCCCGCTGCTTGAGCTCGTCGTTCGGGCCGGCGCGCAAGAGCATGTTGCGCAGCCGGTCGTCACCGCCATAATGCCCGCCGGATGAGTGTGGCACCCAGATACGCTCGACATCGCCGAAATTCTTCATGACGACAATCTCGTCCGCCGGCGGCGTCGTCCAGTTCTGCTTCTCGTATTGGCGCAATTCGATACGCCCCTTGTGGCCGTTGAAGGCGATGTGATGGCCTTCGATCGGCATATAGGTATTGAGGGAATAGGAGACGTTGACGCCGTTGCGATAGCGGATGGAAGCAACCATCGTATCGGGGATGTCGATATCCTCGCGGAAGACGCAGGCATCGCGGACATAGCCATCGACGGTCGACGGCTCCTCGTAGAGGCTCTCGAGCAGAGGCGTTGCGCTGATGTCGAGATAATAGTCGCACTCCTCCTTGTAACGACAGCTGCGACAGCGCTCGCCGCGGAAGGGACCCTTGCGGCCGTAATGCTTGAGATCGGCGAAGGCGGAGACCGTTTCCGGATCGGAATCCAGATACCAGTTCAGCAGATCGAAATGATGCGTCGCCTTGTGAACGAAGAGGCTACCTGAATTTTCCGTGAAGGCATGCCAGCGGCGGAAATAGTCGGCACCATGGCTGGTGTCGAGATACCAATGGAAATCAACGGACGCAACCTCGCCGATGACGCCGGAATTGATCAACTCCTTGATCTTTGCCGCCGTCGGCGCGAAGCGATAGTTGAAGGAAATATCCAGCCGCTTGCCGGTACGCGCCTCGGCATTGAGGATGCGCTTGATCTTGTCGACAGTCGTCGTCATCGGCTTCTCGCTGATGACATCGGCACCGGCCTCCATCGCCTTGACGATCAGATCGTCATGAGTGGAATCGCGGGTGCAGACGATGACCAGATCCGGCTTTTCCGTCCGCAGCAATTCGTCGAAGTCGGCATAAACTGGCACCATTGCGCCGATATAGTCGAGCGCCCGCTTCGCGCGCATGGCATTGAGATCGCACACCGCCACAAGCTCGACCTCGGTGCTCCAGCGCTCCACAAGATCCTTGCCCCACATGGTCGCGCCACGGTTTCCCGTGCCGACCAGAACGTAGCGTTTCTTCGATGACTGCATCTGCTCCTCCAGAATCTGCAAACAACGATGATGAGGCCTTGGCGGCCTGAATTTATCTCGGTGGTGTGCCCCTCACTCCAACCCTCTCCGCGCTCGCGGGGAGAGGGTTGGAGTGAGGGGCATGCTCAAAAAGACTCAAAGCCCCATGATATCGACCAAAATCCTATGTCGACGACCTCTCCATTGCCGCCCAATCAGGTTCGACCGAAGAGCCGAGGCCAACCGCATTGATGACCGAGCCGATCGCAAGCTGCCCCGCCTCGATCCGCAGTCGCGTGCGGCCATTGCTGACACGGTAGAGATCAGAATGCGTCTCGGCGAAGGCGGCCTGCTCCGCCTCCGGCGCGCCGGCCATGCCGTCGACATAGTGATGGCCGTTGCGCTCGATATGCGTCATGCCGATCAGGGAAGCGAGCGCCAGATCCTGCTGCACGGCAAGGCCCCCTTGCGTCGTCAGGTCCTCCGCCGACATGAAATAGGCAATGCCGTCCTCCGCACTCCATTTGGCGACGCGCGCCCGGTTCAATAGCGAGCGATAGAAACCCTTGCAGGATTTCGAAGAGATGCCGGTATAGCCGAGCGCCCTCGCCGTAACGAAGGCATCGATGTCGGCATCGGACTCATCGATCTCCACCGGCTTGAAGGCGGCAAGCGCCTTCACCGGCTTTTCGAAGGCATGGGCGCGGGCGATCGGCTGCTCGACGAACAGGATCGAGGCGGCAAATCTTGCCAGCCTCGGCTCCGCCTTCACGCGGGCAAGCAGATCGGCGACCGCCTCGGCGGAGGAGAACTGTTCATTGCCATCAAGCGTCACCGAGTAGTCGGGCACCTTGGCATCGATGACAGCAGCTATGCGGCAGAGACGATCGATATCCGCCTCGGGCGCACCCGAAACCTTGACCTTGAAGAAGGTCAGGCCATAGGCATCGATCGCCTCCTCAAAGCTTTCCGGCAACCCATCGTTCAGGCGCTCGCTTGCCGGAATATCGCTAGGAACGATGGCGTCGACCAGACCGACCGTGTGGCGGGCGGCAAGGTTCGCTGCCGGCTCCAAGGTCGACAGAAAGCCGGAGAGATCGAAGCCCGAAAGATCGCGCGCGGTGGAGTGATCGATGCCGGGCCGATTTGCCTTGATCGCCTGCGCGATCGTCAGCCCTTCCAGCCGGCAAAGCGCGTCGAGGATGGCTCGGTCGGCAAGCGCCAGACCGAAGGAGGCAACCAGTCCGTTCAGCTTCTCCGCCGCTGCGCGGGCGTGATGCGAGGCCTCGACAGCCGCATGCAGGCCGAAAGCCGTTCCTAACCCCGCACTCCTCAGCGTATCGAGCGCCAGAGCCAGCGACCGGCGCAGCTGGTTTTCATTGTCGGCATTGGAAAGCTCGGGCGATTTATCGAACCATTTCGGCACCATCAGCTCGGCAGCCATGCCCCTAGCCGAGCGTCCCTGCGCATCCTCGATGCGTACACGCAGAAAAATCTGCCGCGCCTCCCGCAAGGTCGCCGCCCCGAAACGGAATGGAAGCCGTAGCTTGACCGGACGCTCGAACGTCTCGGCTTCGACAAGCCTGATTTTCAATGGATCGTTCATGATGCTGGTCGGCTCCCGTGATGGTCAGGCAAGTCTGTTCGTGTACGCATTGCGTTGCATGGCCCCTCACCCCAGCCCTCTCCCCGCAAGCGGGGAGAGGGAGTCTTCAAGCCCGTGACCAGTACGAAACCGGTAACGGCAAGCTGGCTTGCTCTGGCGCCCCCTCTCCCCGTTGAAAAGGGGAGAGGGCTGGGGTGAGGGGCCATTTGGATAGTTGCAGAAGAAGTTCTTCACATCGCCGACCACGTCATACATTGTAGCCAACACGCTTCACGCTATCTCCTCCATGTCCGGTTCCCTCCAGAACCAGGAAAAGCAAATATTTGGCCACCTAAGCAATGTAACCATATGGTTACAAGATCGCGCGTTGTCGTCAGCCTTGTCAATCACCTTTTGAAAATTTCTCGAAACGCCAAACTGCCGGGCACTACGCGCGGATCGAAGCGAGCGTGACGGCAACGATGTGCTCGCCCCAGTCATTCAGCGCATCGGGCGCCGTCAGCTTCCGCGCAAAAATCGTCGACAAGGTGTGACGGTTCGACAAATAGAAAAAGCCAAGTGCCGCGATCGTCAGATAGACGGATATGGGATCGACCGCTGGACGGAAAATGCCGAGCGCCTCGCCGCGACGAAGCACATCCGCAAGCTCGTCGATCAGATGCGAATGCATGGCCGAAACTTTGTCCGATCGCTGCAGATAATGCGCATGATGCAGATTTTCGGTGGCAAGCAGGCTCAGAAATTCCGGATGCGCAAGGAAATGCCGCCAGGTGAACAAGGCCAGCTCCCGCATTCCCTCCTCCGGATGACGGCGCGCGAGATCGAGCTGTTTTTCCGCGTTGCGGATCGTCGCATAGGTCGCCTCCAGCACGGCGAGATAGAGCCCCTCCTTGTCGCCGAAATAGTGATACAGCATCCGCTTGTTGGTCTGCGCTCGCGCTGCGATCGCATCCACTCGGGCGCCGCCGAAACCATGCGCGGCAAATTCTTCCGTCGCGGCCTCCAGGATCGTGGCATGGGTGCGCTGCGGATTGCGCGACACCTTCTTCGACCGTGTTTTGATGGCCTTGTCGGTGTCGGCTTGTGCTGCATTTTCAGTCGCTTGCCTCGCCCTGCCCGCCATGGACGATCTCCTTCCCGACCGGTGCCTTCAGCGATGGATGCCGCCGGTCCCGCACGCCTCGTTTTCATTGCGACGCGATTGGTGCTTGACAGCGATCGCGTTTCTATCCAACTTGTAACCAAATAGTTATATCATGCAAAGCAGTTCGTAAATCATCGGTTCGCTGGGGAGGAGACCAGGATGACGTTGACGATCGACCGCCGGCAGTTGCTTGCCGGAATGGCAGCCACGCTAGCTTTCAGCAGTATCGGACTTTCCCGCGCCAATGCGGCAACCGCGATGCGCCTTCTTTGGTGGGGATCGAAGGAGCGCAGCGACCGGACATTTGCAGCCGTAAAGGCCTATCAGGCGAAGAACCCGGATATCACCATTGCAGGCGAATCCTTCGGCTGGGACAGCTATTGGACACGCCTCGCCACCCAGACCGGTGGCGGCAATGCGCCCGACCTCATCCAGATGGATTATCGCTACATCTTCGAATATGCCCGTCGTGGCGCGCTGCTCGACATGACGCCCTATCTCGGCAAGAGCCTGGCGATCGAGGATTTCGGCCCGGCCAACATCGATTCCGGCAAGGTCGACAACAAGATCTACGGCGTCAGCCTTGGCGTGAACTCCTTCATGGTCGTCCTCAACACGGCCGCCTGGACCGAAGCCGGTGTCGAACCGCCACATGATGCCATGACGTGGGAACAGGTCGGCGATGCCTGCGCCAAGGTAACCGCCGCCAAGAAGCGTCGCGGTTTTTACGGCACGGCCGATGCAAGCGGTGGGGAGCCGGCGCTCGAATGCTGGCTACGCCAGCGCGGCAAGGCGCTCTATACGACGGACGGCAAGCTCGCCTTCGAAGCCAAGGACGCGACCGAATGGTTCGATCTGTGGGGCCATATGCGCAAGATCGGCGCCTGCGTTCCGGCCGACGTGCAGGCGCTCGATCAGCAGACGCTCGAAACCGATATGCTTGTCACCAAAAAGGCAGCGATGAGCTTCGCCCATTCCAACCAGTTCGTGGCCATTCAGGGCCTGAACAAGGAAAAGCTCGATATCGTCTCCTATCCGGTCGCGGATGCGGACAGCAAACCCGGCCAGTATCTGAAGCCCTCCATGCTCATGTCGGTCTCGGCAACATCCCCGAATAAGGATGCCGCCGTCGCCTTCGTCAATTATCTGGTGGAGGATCCTGAGGGCACGAAGACGCTCGGTCTCGAACGCGGCGTTCCCGCCTCGCCGAAGATTCGCGATCTTTTGACCCCGGATCTCGATGCGACAAGCAAACAGGTCGTCGACTATATCGGCCGGCTGACGCCGCATGTCGGCGCACTGCCGCCGTCGCCGCCGAACGGCGCCGGCGAGAATGCATTCCTGCTGAAGAAGATCGCCGAGGAAGTGGCTTTCGGCAAAACCAGCGCGCAGGACGCTGGTACGAAGTTCACCGAACAGGCAGCAGCAAACATTACGCGAGGCTGATACCGTGGGTACAAACAGCAAGAGCGTTGCCGGCGACTTGGTCGTCGGCGCGCCCGCGCCGTTGCGCGTGGAAACCACCTATAAGGCGCCGAGCGCTTTCGCGCGCAACGCACCCGGCTATCTCTTCCTTCTGCCGTGGTTCATCGGCTTTTTCGGTTTGACCCTCGGGCCGGCGATCGCCTCGCTCTATCTCTCCTTCACCGACTACAATCTGCTCCAGTCGCCGAACCTCGTCGGCATCGAAAATTACGTGCGGATCGCGACGGCGGATGACAAGTTTCTCTCGTCGATGAAGGTGACGTTGTTCTATGTCGTCTGTTCCGTGCCGCTGAAGCTCGCCTTCGCGCTGCTGGTGGCGCTGCTGCTGAACCGCGGCATCAAGGGCCTGCCGGTCTATCGCGCCATCTTCTACCTGCCGTCGCTACTCGGCTCCAGCGTCGCGATCGCGGTGCTGTGGCGGCAGATCTTCGATGCTGACGGCATCGTCAACACCCTGCTCTGGTATGCCTTCGGCATCAACGGGCCGAGCTGGATCTCCAATCCGGACTATTCGCTCTACACGCTCGTGATCCTCGCCATCTGGCAGTTCGGCTCGCCGATGATCATCTTCCTTGCCGGCCTGCGCCAGATCCCCACCGATCTCTACGAAGCGGCCAGCCTCGACGGTGCTTCCAAGACGCGTATCTTCTTCAAGATCACCCTGCCGCTCTTGACGCCTGTCATTTTCTTCAACGCCGTGGTCCAGACGATCGACGCCTTCAAGGCCTTCACGCCGGCCTATGTCATTTCCTCCGGCACCGGCGGCCCGATCGATTCGACGCTGTTCTACACGCTCTACCTCTATCAGGAAGCCTTCGGCTATTTCCGCATGGGCTACGCCTCAGCGCTGGCCTGGGTTCTGGTTGTTATCATCGCCATCTTCACCGCCTTCTCCTTCCTCTCCGCTCGTTATTGGGTCCACTACGATGACTGACGCGAAGCTCACCCATTTTGCCGAGGACATGAAGCCACCGCGCGAGCGCCCGTGGTTCCTCTCCGCCCTCATCCACATCGCCTTGATCGCCGCGTCGATCGTGATGCTCTATCCGCTGCTGTGGATGCTCTCCGGCTCAATCAAGGACCAGAACGAGATCTTCGGCACGGCATCGCTGATCCCGTCGCACTTCGATTTCAGTTCCTATGCCCGCGGCTGGTTCGGCGGCCAGGTCACCTTCGGTACGTTCGTCTGGAATTCGGCCGTCATCGCCGTGCTCTCGGTCATCGGCAACGTCATCTCCTGCTCGCTGGCGGCTTACGCCTTCGCAAGGCTGAACTTCTGGGGCAAGAATTTCTGGTTCGCGCTGATGCTCGGCACGCTGATGCTGCCCTATCACGTCACGCTGATCCCGCAATATATCCTCTTCCTGAAGCTCGGCTGGGTGAAGACGATGCTGCCGCTCGTCGTGCCGAAATTCCTCGCGGTCGACGCCTTCTTCATCTTCCTGATGGTGCAGTTCTTCCGCGGCATTCCGCGCGAGCTGGACGAGGCCGCGATGATGGACGGCTGCAGCCCATGGCGCATCTACTGGCGCATCATGCTGCCGCTGTCGTTGCCCGTTCTGGCGACGGCCGCCATCTTCTCCTTTATCTGGACCTGGGACGATTTCTTCGGGCCGCTGATCTACCTCTCGGACATCAACACCTACACGGTGCAGCTCGGCCTGCGTTCCTTCGTGGACTCCACCGGAAGTTCCGACTGGAGCAGCCTGTTCGCCATGTCGAGCCTGTCGCTGATCCCGGTCTTCCTGATCTTCCTCTTCTTCCAGAGGCTGCTGATCGACGGCATCGCGACCGCCGGCCTGAAACGCTGATTATGAACCCCGCGGTTCCGAATACCCAAGGTTCGGGACCGTAAACAAAGAAACCATTGAAAGGAATGTCGCATGAGCGCGCTGCGCTTTGCCGCCATCGGCCTCAATCACGATCATATCTACGGCCAGGTCAACGTCATGCTGCGCGCCGGCGCGGAGCTGGTCGCTTTCCATGCCGTGGAAGACGATCTCGCCAAAATCTTCGCCGAGCGCTTTCCGCAGGCGAAACGCGTTGCCGACAAACGAGAAATCCTGGAAGACAGCTCCATCGCGCTCATCGTCAGCGCGGCGATCTCAAGCGAACGCGCCGGACTTGCCATCGAGGCCATGCGCCACGGCAAGGACGTGATGCTCGACAAACCCGGCATGGTGACGCTCGATCAGCTCGCAGACGTCAAGAAGGTGCAGGCCGAAACCAGGCGCATCGTCTCCATCCTCTATTCCGAGCATTTCGAGACGGCATCGACCGTCAAGGCCGGCGAGCTGGTCAAGGCCGGCGCCATCGGCAAGGTCATCCACACGACAGGCCTCGGTCCGCACCGGCTGCGCAAGCCGACCCGGCCGGAATGGTTCTTCGACCGCAAGCGCTATGGCGGCATCATCGCCGATATCGCCTCGCATCAATGCGAGCAGTTCCTGTTCTTCGCAGATTCCCTCGAAGCCGAAGTGCTGTCGGCAACGGTGTCCAATCGCGCCAATCCGGAAACGCCCGGCTTGCAGGACTATGGCGATTTCCATGTGAGGACGCCCGACGTGACAGGCTATGTCCGCGTCGACTGGTTCACGCCGGATGGGCTTTCCACCTGGGGCGACGGCCGCCTCTTCATCGTCGGCACTGAGGGCACGATCGAGCTGCGCAAATATATCGACGTTGCCGGCAGACCCGGCACCGATCATCTCTTCCTCACCGACCGCAAGGGCATGCAGCATATCGATTGCAGCGGAGTGGAGCTGCCTTACGGCCGCCAGCTTGCCGCCGACATAAGGGACCGCACCGAAACGGCGATGGGTCAGGAACATTGCTTCAAGGCCATGGAGCTGGCGCTGAAGGCGCAGGCGCTCGCCGAGGCAACATCGCTCAACAGCATTCAGAGGTAATCTCGATATGTCCGACATCAAGAAAGTCGCGATCATCGGCCTAGGTATCGGCCGCTCCCACATCACCGAAGGTTATCTGCCGCATGCCGATCGCTACGAAGTTACCGTTCTCTGCGATCTTAACGAGGAACGCCTGAACGCGGTCGGCGACGAATTCGGCATCGAAAAGCGCGTCAAGGATTTCTCCGAAGTCCTCGCCATGCCCGATATCGACATTATCGACATCTGCACCCCGCCCGGCTCGCATTTCCAGCTCATCATGCAGGCACTATCAGCCGGCAAGCATGTGGTCTGCGAAAAGCCGCTCGTCGGCTCGCTCGCCGATGTCGATGCCGTCATCGCGGCCGAAAAGACAGCCAAGGGCCGACTGATGCCGATCTTCCAGTATCGCTATGGCGACGGCATCCAGAAGGCCAAGCGCATCATCGCTTCAGGCATTGCCGGCAAGCCCTATGTCGCCACATCGGAGACGCATTGGGTGCGCGGCGCCGATTATTATGCGGTTCCCTGGCGCGGCAAGTGGGAGACCGAACTCGGCGGCGTGCTGATGACCCACTCCATCCATCTGCACGACATGCTCACCTATCTGATGGGGCCGATCGCAGGCCTCTTCGGCCGCGTCGCAACCCGCGTCAACGACATCGAAGTGGAGGATTGCGCCAGCGCCAGCCTGCTGATGGAAAACGGCGCGCTCGCCACCATCAGCGCCACGCTCGGCTCGCAGGAGCAGATCAGCCGCCTGCGCCTCGCCTTCGAAAACGTCCTGATCGAAAGCAACCACGAGCCATACAGCCCTGGCCAGGACCCCTGGAAGATCGTTCCCGCCAATGACGAGATCGGCGCAAAGATCGACGCGTTGCTTGCCAATTGGTCGCCGATCCCGAACCGTTTCAACACGCAGATGAGGCTGTTCCATGAAGCGCTGGTGTCGGGCGGACCGCTGCCGGTGACCACGGCCGATGCCCGCCAGGCGCTGGAGCTGGTCACAGCCTTCTATGAATCGTCGGAAACCCACACGGAAGTCCGCTTCCCCGTCGGGCCGGAAGCCAAGAAATACAAGAGCTGGAGG
The DNA here is from genome assembly GCF_900094555.1 of Martinezella hainanensis. Taxonomy (GTDB): domain Bacteria; phylum Pseudomonadota; class Alphaproteobacteria; order Rhizobiales; family Rhizobiaceae; genus Rhizobium; species Rhizobium hainanense. Next base: position 290,055 of record NZ_FMAC01000004.1, on the reverse strand, counting down.
CCGGCATGAACATTGCCCCGCGAGCCATCAGAAACAAGGAGGAGGCGCCCATGGCGACAAGCGTATCGCTGCAGAAGGTTATCAAGCGCTATGGCGAGCTTCAGGTGGTTCACGGGATCGACCTGGAAATCGAGCCGGGGGAATTCACCGTCTTCGTCGGTCCCTCCGGCTGCGGCAAGTCCACGCTGCTGCGCATGATCGCTGGCCTCGAGCCGATTTCGGGCGGCGGGCTCTATCTCGACGGCAGCCGCATGAACGATGTCCCCGCCTCCAAGCGCGGCATTGCCATGGTCTTCCAGTCCTATGCGCTTTACCCGCATATGACCGTCTACAAAAACCTCGCCTTCGGCCTCGAAACCGCGGGCATGAAGAAGCAGGACATCCAGCCGCGCGTTGAAAAGGCGGCCGAGGTCCTGCAGATCAAGCAGCTGCTGCAGCGCAAGCCGAAGCAGCTTTCGGGCGGCCAGCGCCAGCGCGTCGCCATCGGCCGCGCCATCGTGCGCGAGCCCAACATCTTCCTCTTCGACGAGCCGCTCTCGAACCTCGATGCGGAACTGCGCGTGCAGATGCGCGTCGAGATCGCTCGGCTGCATCAGCGGCTTGGCAACACCATGATCTACGTCACCCACGACCAGACCGAGGCCATGACCATGGCCGACAAGATCGTCGTGCTCAATGGCGGCAAGATCGAGCAGGTGGGTGCGCCGCTCGACCTTTACAACAAGCCGAAAAACAAGTTCGTCGCCGGCTTTATTGGCTCGCCGAAAATGAATTTCCTCGACGCGAAGATCGTCGCCTCCGACGACGGTTCCGCCGTTATCGATCTCGCCGGCCAGACGGTGCGCCTGCCGCGTCGGTTGGGCGGCCTGCAGCCTGGACAGCCCGTCACCCTCGGCGCCCGCCCGGAACATCTGAATGTCGGCGATCGTGGCGTAGGACTCGGCAATGCCCGCGTCGATCTCGTCGAGCACCTCGGCGGCCAGACCATCCTCTATGTGACGCTGCATGGCGGCCAGGCACTGACGGTCGCACTGGAAGATCAGCAGAGCATCCGCGCCGGCGAAACGGTCAGCATCCATATTGATCCCGAGCGCTGCCATCTGTTTGGCCCGGACGGCGTGACTTTGTAGTTGGGGCTAGCGCAGGATCTCTCTCGCCCGCCAGGGGCGAGATATTCCTTCAAACCTCGACGATCCGCCGGCTGCCGATGGAACGGATCTGGCCGGATGGAATGACATCGGCCGGAACGCCATCGCGCCGATGCAGCCGAACACGCCGGCTGCTGCCCGGTGCAAGATGGAACCAGTCATCCTCCGCCCGATAGGCTTCCAGATCGATCTGCACCGATTGCGCCAGCCGATCGCTGCTCAAATCGAGGAACCAGTCCTCGCCCTCCAGCACTGCCGACGCCGTGATCTCGGCATCATGGAACGCCTTGGTGCGCCCAAGCGGAAAATAGAAGGCCTCAGCGATGACAACGCCGCTTGCCGGCGCCGTCAGCCGCGCCACCGTGACATCATGCGATGGCGGGCCGAAACGGAAGGCATAGGTCGTGTCGAAGAAGGCGCCGAAAAGTTCAGTGCAGGCTATCTTCTGCTTGCCGCGGGCTTCGAGCACCAGATCGCGGCCACCGCCGACGACGATCTGGCGACCGTCGCGCAGGCAGGAAACCTGGACGGTCAGCTCCAGCGCCGCATCGCTCTCGTTGATGACATGCACGTCGAGACCGTTGGTGCCCTCATCCATCAGCAGTACCTGCACGGGCCGGAAGGCACGGCGCAATCCATACCAAACCGGCTTCGGCTCCCCGGTCGAATCGATCACCCCCCAGCCGGCGCCGGGAAGCAGGTCCTGTAGCGTCCAGACGAGCGCCCCATTGCAGCCGGAACCATGGCAGCGCCACTCGTCATAGGTCTCCTCGGCCACTTCGCCGGTCACGGCGCGCGAGAGGTTCAGATAGAGATCCGGATCCTCCCGTCGCAGCCGGTTGGGCTCGAAGTCATAGAGTTCCTGAAGATAATGATCGCGCACATCCTCGAAATCCCAGGACGCGCCGCGATCACGCGGCACGCGCTCTTTCCATAGTGGGCTATGGACTGCGGGGACCGGCAAATGCTGGCCGAGCGTCCGGGCTTGCGGCACATGCGCGAAAGCCAGGCTCTCGGCGGCGAAGCGGACATCGGCCCGGCGAGCATCGGCGAGCGGCCGCATATAGGCGCCGACGCCGTAATAATGCGTGACGCCGGCATTCGGCGAAAACGGCATCGGCCCGCCCGATGGCGAATTGACGACATAGGGCACATCCGGCCGCAGCGATTGCACCAGCGGCGGGATGATCTCCTCGACAACAGGACTTTTCCAGAACTGCTCGGGCAGGCCCATCATCGCTGCCTGCTGATGGATCTCGCTGCCGCCGCAAAGAACGGCCAATGACGGCGACAGACGTGTGTGGCTCAGAAGCTGTGAAACCTCGGCCTCAACATGGGTATTGAACGCCTTGTCATTCTTCGGATAGTCGAAATTGGCGAACATGAAGTCCTGCCAGACCATGAGGCCGAGTTCGTCGCAGAGACGGAAGAAGTCCGGCGTCTCATAGGCCATGGTGCCGCCGATGCGGATCATGTTCATGCCGGCCTCGGCCGCCAGCCGCAGCCAGCGCTCGTAATCATCGCGGCCACCGGGTAGGCGCACGATATCCGCCGTGGTCCACACGGCACCCCGGCAGAAGATCCGCTCGCCATTGACCATCAGGGCGAAATCCTGCCCATCGGCACCGCGATCCACCGACAGCCGCCGGAAACCGGTCTGGCCGAGCGAATGTTCAGTGCCATCGACGACGAGCGTGACATCATGGAGCTGCGGCACGCCATGCGTATGCGGCCACCAGGGCGCCACATCGGGAATCTTCAGGATTGCGGTATAACGGTTGGCGCCGTCCTTCTCGAAGGGCTGTTCCGCCTCCCCGCATCGCAAAAGCAGCTCGTTGATATCGCCTTCGATCGAAAGCGAGGCATAAAGCCGGCCCTCGCTATTCTCGAGTAAATCCGGCCGAAGCGAGAGATCACGAATGACGGGCGCTTTCGGCCGCAGCAGCGAAATCGGGCGCCAAGGGCCGACGGCCTGAACCTCCGGGCACCAGCCGGGCATATGGCCAAGCAGCGTCGTGCGCACTGTCCTCAGCCCCTGCGGCGTAATCATCTGCGGCCGCCAGCGGGCGCGCGGACCGGGCTCAGAAAGCTTCGGCTCCAGCGCGCGGAAGCAAAGCGCCAGCTCGTCGCCACCAAGCAAGGTGACGTCGACATCGTGAGCCTCGAACATGCTCTCGGACACGAGGATTTTCTGGCCGTTGAGGAAAACTTCGCAGAGTGTCGCCAGCCCCTCCAGCCGCAAAACCGCCTCGCCCGCTTCCGCATCCACCAAACGGCAAATGTACCAGGCGTCATGGTCGTGAAGCGGTTGCGGCTTCGTCCGGTCGACACGCCCAGCCTTTTCCAAAGCTTCCGCCACCGTGCCCGGCACTGGTGCTGGAATGAAGCCAGAGGTCAGCGGCACATCCGACGGCAAGATGCAGGTGCCTGCATCCGTCAACACCAGATTCCATCCTTCGCTCAGCCGCATTCCACCGCCGAGATCCGCCAAGCGCCCGCCCATGACATTTTCGAGGGATTTCCCTCGCCCCAATATGTTCAGAAATAACCCAGCCATATCGCGATCGAACAGAAGCCCGTCAAAGCTTCCGTTCGAGCTCGCTTATCATGGAATCCCACGCATCTGCGGCGGGATCAAGGGCCGTACGCAGCGGCTCGAATTTCTTGCGCGTGATGGCGCGGGCCAGCTGGAACTGCACCGACTTCGCCGTCTCGGAAATTTTCCGTGCTTCTCCGGCCGCATCTGCCAGATCGGTCGAAAGCCAGTCGAAGTGGCTGCCGGCGAGCTCGAAATTTGCGCCGAGCTGACGCAGCGTGTTGAAGGCATATTTGTGGAAGAAGCCGAAAGGCCGCTCGGCGATCGCCTCCACCTGCGCGGGGAAGACGTTTGCGAAGGCACGGATCGGATTGGCCTGCGGGCGACGACGGAAATGGAAGGAGAGAAGCTGTCGCGCGGTCTCGCGGATCGCGGCCTCGGCCGGCGCCTTCTCCGGGAATTTCGCAAATTCCGTGTAGGGCAAGAAGGGCAGGTCTTCATCCGTCAGATGCAGCTGGAATAGCCCGTCGAAATCCTCGCCGGACAGCTGGAAGAACCCGCCATTGTGGAAGTAATCGAGCGCGCGGCCCTGCATGTCGAGCCGGTTGATCGCAACCGTCGTCTTACCGTGTTCGCGGCGATAGCCGACCCCCTGCGTATCCGGCATGAAGAAAGAATCCATCTCCACCAGGCAAAGTCGGCCGCGGCCGATCTGCTCGGCGACATGGTTCTGAACCTTGTCGTAGATCGCAAGCTCGGTGCAGCGCACGCCGTAGAGCGCTTCCAGATCCTCGAGCGGCGCCTTGAAGAAGGTGAACTGGTCGCCTTCGAAATCCTGGGTGACCGTGAAGCCGAGCATGGCTTCCGGTGGCAGCTTCAAGGTCGAAAGCACCTCGATCCAGAGATCGATGTAGCAATTCGTCTCGGGCCACATGCGCTCGCTGTCGTGCAGCGCATGTGGCTTGTAGGCGGCGGGATCCAGTCCCTGAAACACGGAAGCCATGGGAGCGATCAGCCCCACAGCGCCTTGCGCACGCTCTCGGGCCATTCCTTGACGTCGAGACCGTGGGTGTGGAACAGCGCCAGCGCGATGCGCTCCAGGCCGAAACCGACGCAGGCCGTGTGCACGACGCTGCCATCGGCAAAGTTCAGGCCCCACTTCGCGCCGAAGGCATCCTGGTGGTAGTTGAAGCTCATGCAGGCGGTCGGCTTGGCAACAGATGTGATCGGGATCAGCAGCTCGAATTTCAGGTTCTGGTCGCGCTGGTTGTTGGCAAGCATCTTGCCAGCGCGGCCGAAGAACGGGTCGTTGGCGACATCAATGGTCACGTCGAGGCCGACGGCCTTCATCATCTCGACACCGCGGTCCATCCAGCTCTGGCGGAAATCCGTCACATGCTTTTCGCTGCCCATGCAGACATATTCGCGCATGCGGAAGAGCTGCTGGCGGGCCGGGTCCTTGGAAGGCTCATGGCGGAAGCAATAGGACTGCAGGTCGTAGAGCGCACCGTTTTCAGGAATGGCGCCGCGCTTGGCAACCGTCGGATAGAGCGGATAGCAGGCTGCCGGCGTCAGCACGATATCGGTCGCCTGCTGATCCCTAGTCCAGTCGTCGCCGACTTCCATGCACTTCAGCAGGCTCATATGGTCGAGCTCGTTGCCGCAGAAGCTGTGCACCGTGCCGGCGAGCTGCGGGAAGCTCTTCATGTAGCCGCTCGTCTCGAAGAAGGCGCGGTTCATGCCGGGCGGAAAGCGGATGGCCTCGGCGCCATCGGCGCCACCGAACGTGTCGATCAGACGCTCGAAGGCGGCAATGACGTCTTCAAACTGGCCGCTGCGGCCATAGAGACCGTCAACGCCGGTATCGATCAGCAAACCGGAATCAAAAAGACGGTCGAGAAACGAGGATTGCATATCCATGACGAATTACCCCAACAGGCTGGTATCTTGTTTGTGGACGAGCAGCATGGTCGACGTATTGCCGAGAATGCGGTCATTCGAGATCATCAATTGCGCCGAGTGCGCGTCGCGCAGGTGGCGGCCGAGGCTATAGGGCGTACCGTTCTTGTAGCCCATGATGCCGCAGATCAGCATCGCGTGGTTGATGATCGGCAGGATCATCTCGGACGAAGCGATCTTGACGTTGTTCATCGCCACGGCGAAGGCCATGGACGACAGGCGATCGGCATCGAGCTTCGCCTCTTCATAGGCCTTCAGCCCGGCAACCACATTGGACTTCACCATCTGCAGCATGCTGGAGGCTTCGGCGAGACGCAGCGCGCCGGGCGGCGGCGCACCGGGAGACTTGCGGGCAGCGGCGCGCACGAATGCCTGCGCGCGGGAAACAGCGTCGGCGGCAATGCCGTACCACACGCCGCTCCAAAGAAGATGCGAGCTTGCCAGCATCGATTGCGCGGCGATCTCGGCAAATGGCTTCGGCAGGATCTGCCTGGCCGGAGCTTCGCCCTTGAAGAGGAAGCCGTCGGAGCAGGTGCCGCGCATGCCGAGCGTGTTCCACTCGACCGTACGCTTGATGTCGTACTGGTCTTTCAGGAAGCAGGTCAGCACCTGATCGGAGGACGCCGCCTCGGCATGGCTGCGCGAGGTAATCAGGATGGCGTCGGCATGGGCGCCATAGGAAATGACGGTCGCATCCTTTTCGAGGTAGCAGGTGTCACCCTCGACCTTGATGGCACAGATGCTGTTGCGCAGGTTGCCACCGATCCCGCCTTCGGTCGTCGCCGAAGCGAGCAGCAGCTGTTCCCGCGCGATACGGCGCATGAAGTCGCGGTGCCAGTCGCTCTCGGCGCCGTGCTCGACCAGGCTCGAAAGCTTGATCTGGTGCATGGCGAAGACCATGGCGCTTGCGGCGCAAGCCTGACCGAGGATCGAGCAGAGCTCGGCGATTTCGGTCATCGACGCGCCTTCGCCGCCGAGATCGGCGGGGATCTGGATGGAAAGCAGCTTTTCGGCGCGCATCGCGTCGACAGCTTCACGTGGAAACCGGCCCTCGGCATCGACGGCATCGGCATGCTGGCTGGCGATCGCTGCGACACGGGCGGCGCGTACCGCCGCTCCCTCGCCCGCCCCAACCTCGAGTAAAGCGACCGCCGCAGTCATTATGCGACCTTTCTACTGTCGAGGATCATGCCGACGGTTCTCTCGATCGCGGCAATGCTGGCGAAGGACTTGCGGTTCAGCAGATTGTCGGGAAACTCGATGTCGAAGGCTTCCTCGATGCCAAGCATCAACTGCACGGAAGCGAAGGAAGACAGTCCGGTTGCGTAGAGATCGGCATCGTCTTCGATCTGATCGATAGCAACGGGAAGCGCGCCGAACTTGGCCAGCAAATCGCGAATCGTCTTGTTCATAGTCTAGTCCCTTCTGGCAATGGTAAGCATAACCGAAGTTACGCCGTCTTATCGTTCGCCAAGAAGTAACAGGCAAAATAGAACATTCCGCTAAGCGACGTGGTAAATACAAACAACTTATACTTTGTAGGAAATTGCTATATTCGAGACTTTTCTGATTAAAATTTACCATGTGTAAGCCATCTAAATGACGACTTCCGCATTAATATTAATGTTTTCTAATATTTTATCCTGACGATTTTTGGAAGAACGGGATCACGAAGAAGGTTAACGCACCAAAATTCGCCATTACGTTTTATTCGAAAATCATCACCACAATCAGAGCGTCAGCGCAGTATAGGATCATAAGTGTACGCTTTAGCTTTGCGGCGGATAGATATGTTCGCCGCCGCGATAGTCCGAAATCGAATAGCAGCCTTCGCCAAGCTCGCGCACCGAGCTCTGGCCGATATCGGCCTTGCCATAGCCGCCGGGAATATCGAGGATGTAGGTGGGCTGGCAGAGGCCGGAAATGCGGCCGCGCAATGCCGCCACGATCGCCTGCCCCTCAGAGATCGACAGGCGGAAATGGCTGGTGCCGGGCGCAAGATCGGGATGATGCAGATAATAGGGCTTCACCCGCGTTTCGACGAAAGCTTTCATCAGCGCCGCCAGCACGTCCACATCGTCGTTGACGCCCTTCAGGAGAACCGACTGGCTGACGAGCACGATGCCGGCATCGACCAGCCGCGCGCAGGCAGCACGCGCCTCCTCGGTCAGCTCGCGCGGATGGTTGGCATGCAGCGCCACATAGATGGTCTTGCCGCTCGCCTTCAACGCCACAATCAGCGCCGCATCGATCCTTGATGGGTCAACGACCGGGATGCGCGTGTGAAAGCGGACGATCTTCACATGGTCGATATCGGCAAGCTGCCTCAAGATCTCTTCGAGCCGTCGCGGAGACAGCACCAGCGGATCGCCGCCGGTGAGGATAACCTCCCAGATTTCCTTGTGGTCGCGGATATAGGCAAAGGCACCGTCGAGCGCATCTCCATCAAGCGTGCCGAGCCCCTGTGGCCCGACCATCTCGCGCCGGAAGCAGAAGCGGCAATAGACCGGGCAGACATGCACGGCTTTCAGAAGCACGCGGTCCGGATAGCGATGCACGATGCCTTCGACCGGGCTATGCGCGTGATCGCCGATCGGATCGGCCCGCTCGTCGGGCGTAACGATGAGTTCAGCGGCATCAGGCACGAACTGCCGGGCAATGGGATCGGCTGGGTTCGCGGGATCGATCAGGCGCGCCACGGTCGGCGTCAGGGCAACGGCATAGCGCTCCGCCACGGCTTCCAACGCAACCGCCTGATCGGCATCGATCAGCCCGGCGCGTTCAAGCTCGCCGATAGTCCGGATCGGGCGCATCACATTCATGCGTCATACTCCGCGACGGGTGCCCACAAGACCTGTTCGATCCGCGAAGCGCCGGTTGCCAGCATCACGAGCCGGTCGAAACCGAGCGCGATGCCGCTCGCCTCGGGCATCACGGCAAGCGCCTCCAGAAAATCCTCGTCCAGAGGATAGGTTTCACCGTAGACGCGCTGCTTTTCCGCCATCTCGATCTCGAAGCGTCGCCGCTGCTCCTCGGCATTGGTAAGCTCGCCGAAGGCATTGGCAAGCTCGACGCCGCAGGCATAGAGCTCGAAACGCTCGGCAACGCGATGATCGGCTGCCGACGGCCGCGCAAGTGCCGCCTCGGAAACGGGATATTCGTCGAGAATGGTGGCGCGACCAAAGCCGAGATTGGGCTCGATCTTCTCGACCAGAATCCGGCTGAAGAGATCCTGCCAGAGGTCGTCATCAGCAACACGAATGCCCGCCTTACGCATATCCGCCGCCAGCCGCTCGCGATCCGTCGACCCATCGAGGCCGATGGAGGCAAAGAGATCGATACCGGCATAGCGCTGGAAGGCGGCGGCAACGCTGATGCGCTCAGGCGGCAAAAATGGATCCGTTTCAGCGCCCCGGTAGCTGAATTTCTTTGCACCCACAGTTTCCGCCGCCAGCGCAAGCAACGCGGCGCAATCCGCCATCAGGGTCTCGTAGCTCTCGCCCGCCCTGTACCATTCGAGCATGGTGAATTCCGGATGGTGCAGCGGTCCACGCTCGCGATTGCGGTAGACATGGGCAAAGCAGGCGATGCGCTCTTCACCGGCCGCAAGCAGCTTCTTGCAGGCGAACTCCGGCGAGGTGTGCAGATAGAGAGGCAATGCCCTGCCGTCGGTCGTCAGCGCTTCGGTCTCGAAGGCGTGGAGATGCGCCTCGTTGCCGGGCGACACCTGCAGCGTCGCCGTATCGACCTCGATGAAGTCGTTGCGCGCGAAGAAAATGCGCAATGCCGCCTGAATGGCATTGCGACCGATGAGGAACGGCCGCCGGTCCGCATGGACGTTGCGGGTCCACCAGGGGGACGCTTTGCTCGTCTTTGGCTTCATTCCTAGCTTTCTTCAGCGCACCGGCCACGTTGGGGGGTGGCAATTTCCATTGATTTAGGGTAGTTGCGCCCCCAAGCAAACAAAAGCTGCGTCTCGGAGAGCATTCAGACAGTCCCTCTACGACGCAAAACGCAGCGTTACAAGGAAGTCTTATGGTCAAGGTCATCGCCTCTTCCGTCCGCAAGGGCAACGTTCTCGACGTCGACGGCAAGCTCTACGTCGTTCTCACCGCACAGAACTTTCATCCGGGCAAGGGCACTCCGGTTACCCAGGTCGACATGCGCCGCATCGTCGATGGCGTGAAGGTCTCCGAGCGCTGGCGCACCACCGAGCAGGTCGAGCGCGCCTTCGTCGAAGACGTGAACTTCCAGTACCTCTATGAAGACGGCGAAGGCTTCCACTTCATGAACCCGGCAACCTACGACCAGGTGGTCGTCGACGTCGAAACCATGGGCGACCAGAAGGCCTATCTGCAGGAAGGCATGACCTGCATCCTGTCGATCCACGAAGGCATCCCGCTCGCGATCGAACTGCCGCGCCATGTCACGCTCGAAATCAGCGAGACCGAGCCGGTCGTGAAGGGCCAGACGGCATCCTCTTCCTACAAGCCCGCCATACTGTCGAACGGCATCCGCACCCTGGTGCCGCCGCACATTACCGCCGGCACCCGCGTCGTCATCGCCACGGAAGACAATTCCTACGTCGAGCGCGCCAAGGACTGAGCGATCAGTTTCTCTCCGCATTGAAAAACGCCTCGTCCTGGTGACGGGGCGTTTTGCATTTTGGGCGAATTGAAGCCAAAGCGGCGGTGTGAAGACTTACCGAGCCGTCCTAGTTACAGCGCACCTGGTTACGGCGCACTGGCCTTTTTCTCATCCGTCTGTGCCGCAACGCTAGCTTCGGAAGACGTTTGCGTGTCGGTGCTGTGCTCATGCGGAGCCAAAGACTGCAGATGCAGGACACGCGGCGACATGGCGTGCATGAAGGCATCGGAGCGGCCGATATAGATCAGGGTTGCATCTTCCAGTTCCGCCAGCAGAGCAAACGCCTTCGCCTGTACCTCGGCCTCCAACCCTTCCAGGGCATCGTCGAAGACGACCCATTTCGGCTTCGCGAGCAGCAGATGCGCAAAGCCGACGGCTTTCTGCTCTTCGGTATCGAGCAATCGATCCCAGCGAGCCTGCGTGTCGAGACGGCTCTTCAGGCGGCCAAGCCCCACCTTGTCGATGACGGCATCGACGGCGGCATCGTCATAGGCATCCCGATCATCAGGAAAACAGATTGCTTCCCTCAGCGTGCCGGTCGGTACATAAGGCGTGTGCGGCACGAACAGCATATCGTCCATCGGCGGCAGGCTGACCGTGCCGGAACCACTATACCATTGATGCGCCAGCACCTCGAACAGCAGTCTGCGGTTCACGCCGTGATCACCATTGATCATCACATGCTCGCCGGCATTGATCGTGACCGTACCTTCCGCGATCCGGAAGCCGTTTTCCGTCGCTTCGTCACTGGTCTTCGTCGAAATCTCCAGATCGGTCCAGACCATCGTGCCCGGTGCCGCCTTTTCGAAGATGAGGGTGTGCGGCATCGGCGTCTTGTCATCCATTTCCGTCAGTGCCTTGCGGAAATCGGTCACACGCATCAGCGTGGCGCGCCATTCGGCGATCGGCCCGAAATTGGCGACGTACCAGCGCAACGCCGAATTGACCTGATTGAAGGCACCAACCGCCACCATCAGCTGGCCGAAGGTCAGGCCGCCGGAGAAGTAGGCGGGTGCGGCAACGAGGATGGGAATGATCAGCACCAGCCAGCCGTAGCCGGCCGACACCCAGGTCAGATTGGTATTGGCGATGGCGAGCTGGCGGATGACGGCAAGCACGGCCGAAATATCAAGATTGATCCGCCGGCGCTCGTTCTCCTCGCCGCCGGCAATCGTGATCGCCGGCATATGTTCGTTGGCATGCATGAGCGCGAAGCGCAGCTCGGCTTCCTTCGAATAGCGATCCGCATTCAGCCGCACGAGACGGCGGCCGACGAACTGGCTGAGAAAGGAAGCAGAGCCCGCATAAAGGATTGCGGCCCAGACCATGTAGCCCGGGATGGAGAAGCTCATGCCCCGGAGATGAAAGACCATGCCGCTGGAGAGCTCCCAGAGCACGCCGATGAAGCTCAAAAGCAGGATTGTCGCCTGCACCAGACCGATGGCAAGCCCTGTCGAGCTTTCGGCAAGATTGCGGGCGTCCTCATGCAGCCGCTGGTCGGGATTGACGCCGATGAGACCGGAAGAGGCAAGGCGAAGCGCGCGCTTGGCCTGCAGCCATTGATCCACCAGATCCCGCGCCAACCCCTCGCGCATATAGAGCGCGGTCATCTGGTTCAGCCAGGCCTGGACGACATTGAGGACGAGCAGCGAACCGGCGATGATGCCGAAGACGCCGAGTTGATGGAAGAAAGCGGTGATATCGCGCCTTGCCAGTGAATCGTAAAAAGGCGCATTCCAGTTGTTAAGCAGCACCTGGACATAGGCCGTGACCAGAATGATCACGAAGAGCGCGATGGTCAGGGAAATGATCTTGATGCGAACAGCCGAATTCCAGAAAGCGGAGAACATCATCCTCAGCCGAAAGAAAAGGCTCAAATCGTATCCGACCTGTTCGTTTCCCTGGATATTCGGCTTGGCTTGCTTTTCAACTGCCATCAGCACTTCCCTGCGACGCGTCCCGTCAATTAATCATGACCCGCCCTCATGTCCACCCTTGCAATAGATCGGTGGGATCACATTCCTATATACACGGTTTCGCGTCTTGAACCGAATAAGGTCAGCAATTAGCTTGCACTCGAAAGATTGAGAAAGCCTTCCGATGCAATTCCAGGGAACTGCCGACTATATCGCCGACAAGGATCTGATGGTCGCCGTCAATGCCGCCATTAGGTTGGAGCGCCCGCTCCTGGTAAAGGGCGAGCCCGGTACGGGCAAGACTGAACTTGCGCGCCAGATAGCCGCCGCCCTCGGTCTCGATCTCATCGAATGGAACGTCAAATCGACGACGAAGGCGCAGCAGGGTCTCTACGAATACGATGCAGTCTCTCGCCTGCGCGACAGCCAGCTCGGCGACATCAGAGTTCACGATGTGAGGAACTATATCCGCCAGGGCAAGCTCTGGCAGGCCTTCACCTCGCCGGCGAAATGCGTGCTGCTGATCGACGAGATCGACAAGGCCGACATCGAGTTCCCGAACGATCTCCTGCAGGAACTCGACCGCATGGAATTCCATGTCTATGAGACCGGCGAGACCATCCAGGCCGCGATCCGCCCGATCGTCATCATTACCTCGAACAACGAGAAGGAATTGCCGGACGCCTTCCTGCGTCGCTGCTTCTTCCACTATATCCGCTTTCCCGACATGGAGACGCTGAAGCGCATCGTCGAGGTGCATTATCCCGGCATCAAGCAGGCGCTTGTCCATGCGGCGCTGACGCAGTTCTTCGAGATCCGCGACGTGCCGGGCCTGAAGAAAAAGCCTTCAACCTCGGAAGCCCTCGACTGGATTCGCCTGCTGGTCGCCGACGATATCGACCCCGAAACGCTGCGCGCCGATGCGAAGAACGCGCTGCCGAAGCTGCATGGCGCACTGCTGAAGAACGAGCAGGATGTGCACCTTTTCGAGCGGCTAGCCTTCATGGCGCGCGGGCAGGGGAAGTGATGCAGCCCGATGCCGTCAAGGTTCTGATCTACGCCGTTCGGGACGGGCATCTGCTTGTTTTTGACGAACCGGATTTTCCCACCATTGAGCCGCAGGTTCCGGGCGGCACGGTCGAGGATGGCGAAGATTTGGCTCTGGCGGCAGCGCGCGAATTCGAAGAAGAGACCGGGCTTGCGGCGGGCGATCTATATCCGCTCGGCATTCATGACTACCGCTTAGAAAAGGACGGGCGCGAATACCATCATCAGAGACACTATTTCCGCTGCACCCTGCCCGAAGCAACACCGGATACCTGGTTCCATTTCGAGATGACGCCGTTCGACGGCAGCGACCCCATTCGCTTCCGCTTCTTCTGGCTGCCGATCGCCGTGGCAAGGCAGCGCCTCGGCTATGGTATGCAGCACTTCCTTGAGCACCTGTAAGGGCCACCAACGCGAGTCGGAATTGCCTTCATCTGCCGTGGCTGTGCTAGCTGGATACGGTTTTGATAAAGGGTACCGAGTAGGTGCAGATAAAAAGGGAGCCGTCGTCAAAGTATTCCGTACGCACCTGCACGCCGTCTTTCACCCATTGGTCCCATTCGACAGTGCCATCCTCTTCTTCGGTCCGCACAGGCAAACCGAATTCTAGCAAAGCGTCGTCGCGGTTGTGAATCGGACCGCGGCTGAACGGTATCGGCCCGACATAGGCTGCACGCATGTCGCTGGGCTTGCCATACGCAAAGATCGCCGAAAGGATCGCTTTGCCACCATCCCTGGGCATTCCGAACCTGGTTTTATAGCCAGTATGAAAGTCGAAGGCGAGTTCAATGCCAAGGGAGTTTAGCTCGCAGTGTCCGGTGCCGGCACCACGCTGGGCTCGCCCGGGCATCAGGGAAACGTCGAACCCGACGGAGGCCAACAGGTCGGCCAGCCCTGGATCTTGTTCGGAATGGCCTAGAAAAGGCAGTATCGTATCCAGCGTCATGTTCGTTCCATTCTACAAAGTCGGCTTGCGTCTCGAAAGCAGACGTTGTGGACATACAGTCTAGATCAGAATGATGACAATCCCGCGTTCTGTACCCAAATGACTGTGTTTCAGGCTGTCGATCCGCCATTCGCCACCATCTTTCAGCGCAACGAGCAAAGGATAGGCAACCCGCCGAGGCTCCCGGACATCTTCAATTCACCCGAGTTCACAGCCTTACCCTCAAGGGCTTACCCATTGACCCGCCGGAATGACAGGTTTATGAAATCTCTCTCGTGGTGATTTGGCCGGCCGGCTTGCAGCCACGTTAAATAAGTCGCTAAAGGGCCGCGTGCGGACCGGTAGCGATTCATGATCGCGGCCGGTTTTTTTGTATTTGGCGAGTGAAAAAATGCCCATCAAGATTCCCGATACGCTCCCCGCGTTTGAGACCCTCCAGAGCGAGGGTGTGCGGGTGATGACCGAAACGGTGGCGTTCCGTCAGGATATCCGCCCTCTTCAGATCGGGCTTCTCAACCTCATGCCGAACAAGATCAAGACCGAGGTCCAGATGGCGCGCCTCGTCGGTGCGTCGCCGCTGCAGGTGGAGTTTTCGCTGGTGCGTATCGGCGCCCACAAAGCCAAAAACACCTCCGAGGAGCATCTGCTTGCCTTCTACGAGACCTGGGAAGAGGTGAAGCACCGCAAGTTCGACGGCTTCATCATCACGGGCGCTCCGATCGAGCTGCTTGAATATGAAGACGTCACCTACTGGAAGGAAATGCAGGAGATCTTCGAGTGGACGACGACCAATGTTCATTCGACGCTGAACGTCTGTTGGGGCGCGATGGCGGCGATCTACCATTTCCACAACGTGCCGAAATACACGCTCAAGGAAAAAGCCTTCGGCGTCTATCGCCACCAGAACCTGAAGCCCTCCTCGGTCTATCTCAACGGCTTTTCCGACGATTTCGCCATTCCGGTCTCGCGCTGGACGGAGGTGAAGCGCGCCGACATCGAAAAAGTGCCCGGCCTGCAGATCCTGATGGATTCGAGCGAAATGGGCGTCTGCCTCGTGCACGAACAGGCCTGCAACCGGCTCTACATGTTCAATCACGTGGAGTATGATTCCACCTCGCTGGCGGACGAATATTTTCGGGATGTGAATGCGGGCGTGCCGATCAAGATGCCGCACAACTACTTCCCGCATAACGACCCGGAAATCCCGCCGCAGAACCGGTGGCGCAGCCATGCGCATCTCTTCTTCGGCAACTGGATCAACGAGATCTACCAGACCACGCCGTATGATCTGGAGGAGATCGGCCAGGAAAGGATTTGAGGCTTGTTCATTCCCTTCTTCCTGAAACTCAAGGAAGCAAAGGTCCCGGTGACGCTCCGGGAATTTCTGTCGCTGCTTGAGGGAATGGAAGAGGGGATAGCCGATTACGATGTCGAGACCTTCTACTATCTGGCGCGCACAACGCTCATCAAGGACGAGCGCTTCATCGATCGCTTCGATCAGGTCTTCGCCGATTATTTCCACGGCGTCGAAGCAATCGGCGGCAATGCTGATGGAGAAGCTATTGAGCCGACCGCTATCCCCGAGGAATGGCTTCGCAAGCTTGCCGAACGACATCTGACCGAAGAGGAAAGAAGAGAGATCGAGGCGCTTGGCGGCTTCGAGAAGCTGATGGAGACGCTGCGCGAGCGGCTGGCCGAGCAGAAAGGCCGGCATCAGGGCGGCTCGAAATGGATCGGCACGGCGGGAACCTCGCCCTTCGGCGCCTATGGCTACAATCCCGAAGGCGTACGGATCGGCCAGGAAACCTCGCGCCACCGCCGCGCGGTCAAGGTCTGGGATCGGCGCGACTTCAAGAATCTCGACGACGGCGTCGAGCTCGGCACCCGCAACATCAAGGTGGCGCTGAAGCGCCTGCGCCGCTGGGTCCGCGAGGGAGCAGCCGAGGAGCTGGATCTCTCCGGCACCATCCGCTCCACCGCCGAACATGGCTATCTCGATGTCCAGACGCGGCCCGAGCGCCGCAACGCGGTGAAGCTCCTGATGTTCTTCGACGTCGGCGGCTCGATGGACGATCACATCAGGGTGGTCGAAGAACTCTTCTCCGCCGCCCGCGCGGAATTTCGCCACATGGAATATTTCTACTTCCACAACTGCCTCTACGAGGGCGTATGGAAGGACAATCGCCGCCGGCGCGTCGACATTACCGCAACGACCGACCTCATTCGCACCTTCGGCCCCGACTACCGCGTCGTCTTCGTCGGCGATGCTTCGATGAGCCCCTACGAGATCACTCAGGCAGGCGGCTCAGTGGAGCATTGGAACAAGGAGGCAGGCCAAGTCTGGCTTGGCCGCATGACCGGCCACTTCCGCAAATGCATCTGGATCAACCCCGTGCCGGAAAACTACTGGGGCTACACGACCTCGATCTCCATCATCCGCCGCCTGATGGGCGAGCGCATGTATCCCCTGACGCTCGGTGGGCTGGAGAGTGCGACAAAAGAATTGTCGCGCTGAGCGGATCAGCCCGAGTTTGCCATAGTCAGACGCCCGGTGTCCTGCTGCACCTTTGTGCCTGGCCCCTCACGGAAACCTGCCGCTCTGTCATAGGCATTGCATACTTCCGGCGCAGCGTAGCGCCTCGAAAGCCGCAGCCCTGCTTGATCCCCTGCTATCCGCCCCTAGATTTCGCCAGGGAACCGGTTGCGGAACGGCGCGAATGGAGGCAGGGTCTGGCCTCACATACTCAAAAGCAATGGATGAGTTGATATGACGGAAAGCACTTTGCAGCGGGAAGTTTTTGGGACGACGGCCGATGGGGATACGGTCTATCGCGTCAAGATCGTCGGTGGCGGCCTCACCGCCCATATCATGTCGTGGGGCGCGGCCATCCAGGATCTTCGCCTTGATGGTCATGAGCCGGCGCTTCTGCTTGGTTTCGATAATTTCTCTGACTATCCCGCCCATTCCTCCTATTTCGGCGCCACGCCCGGCCGCTGCGCCAACCGCATCGGCGGTGGCCGCTTCACGCTGGATGGAAAGCAATACCAGCTCGAGCTCAACGAAAAGGGTGTCACCCATCTGCACGGCGGCAAGGACAATATCGCCAAGCGCAACTGGACCATCGTCGAGCACGATACCGACCGCGTCGTCCTGAAGATCGTCGATCCCGACGGCCGCGCCGGCTATCCCGGCAACTGCACGATCCAGGCGACCTATTGGGTGCATGGCAACGGCGAACTGTCGGTCACCTACGAATCGACCACCGACCAGCCGACACTCGCCAATGTCTGCCAGCACGCCTATTTCAACCTCGACGGTCGCGACGATGCGCTCGGCCACGACATCATGATCGCCGCCGATCACTATACGCCGACGGACGACAAGCAGGTCCCGACCGGCGAGATCCGCTCCGTCGAAGGTACGGTCTTCGATTTCCGCGAGATGTCGCCGATGAAGCGTTTCGACGGCAGCGAGCAGGCGCTTTACGACCACAATTTCTGCCTCTCGACCGAACGCACTGTCAAACGTTCCGTTGTCCTCGCCCGCAGCGTCAATTCCGGCGTATCGCTTGAGGTCCGCACCACCGAGCCCGGCGTGCAGTTCTATACCGGCTTCAAACTCGATGTGCCGGTTCCCGGCCATGACGGCCGCAAGATCGGCCCCTTTGCCGGCTTCTGCCTGGAAACGCAGGTCTGGCCCGACGCCATCAACCACGAAGGCTTCCCCAATGCCGTGCTCCGCCCGGGCGAGGTATTGCGGCAGGAAACGGACTACATCTTCACCAAGAACTGAGGCCGAGCATGATGCCGAAAAGTGTAGACAACTTTCGGACGACATCATGCTCTACTTCCTTGATTCCAGAGCGAATTCAGATTTCAGACCGAACAGATCTGAAATCTGAATTCGCTCTGGAGCATGCCTTGCTCTCGTGAATTTCGGCCGGGCGTCCAAAGCGCCCGGCCGATTCTTTTTAGCGATAAGGCCAGAATCATCTTGTGAATTGGTTCTAAATAGGTTCTAGATGTCCACCATGGATAGAACCAGTTTGATCGCCGAATTGAACAATCGCGGTCTCAGCGAAGGGACCGGAAGCGGGCCGCTGTACAAGCGTCTGGCGCAGGCCCTGACGGGCCTCATCCAGGAAGGGCTGTTGAAAGCCGGAACGGCGCTGCCGGGCGAACGCGATCTCGCCGGCGCCCTGCAGATCGGCCGGGTCACGGTCAGAACCGCCTATCGCGACCTCCTGACCTCGGGTGTCATCGAATCCCGCCATGGCAGCGGCACCTTCGTTTCGCAGCATGTCGAGCGCATCGAACAGCCGCTCTGGCGTCTCTCCTCCTTCTCCGCCGATATGCGTTCGCGCGGCCGCGAACCAGGAGCCCGCATCCTCCAGCGCACCATCAGCACACCGGCGCCGGAGGAATCCTTCCTTCTCGGCCTCGGCGTCGATGAGCCTGTTCTGCGGCTTGACCGACTACGGCTCGCCGATGGTCAGCCGCTTGCCATCGAGCGCGCGGTCGTTCCGATCAAGTTCCTGGGCGAAGACGCCATATCCGAGGGGTCCCTTTATGATGCGCTGGCCGCCAAGGGCTTCAAGCCGGTGCGCGCCCAGCAGAGGCTGACCGCCGTGACGCTCGACCCCACTTCCGCATCGATCCTGACCGTCAAGGCCGGCGCGCCCGCGCTTCTGATCGAACGCGTCTCCCGCCTCGCGGACCAGCGCGTCGTTGAATATACCCGCTCGCACTATCGCGGCGATGCTTATGATTTTGTTGCCGAATTGAGAATTGGAGATGACCTATGAGCGAGACCCAGTCCCTGATGCTGACGGAAGCCGGCCAATCGCCTGAGGTGGTTGCGACCCTGCTTGAAAAGGAAAAGCCGGCTTTCGCGGAGATCGCGAAGCTCTTCTCGACCGGTCGTCCGTCGCTGATCACGACGGCGGCGCGCGGCTCCTCCGACCACGCCGCCACCTTCTTCAAGTATCTGTTCGAAATCTCCTGCGGCATCCCGGTCGCCTCTGTCGGCCCGTCGATCGCCTCTGTCTATGGCGCGCCGCTGCACCTGAAGGGCGGCATCCACTTCACCGTGTCGCAATCCGGCGGCAGCCCCGATATCATCGCGCTACAGGCTGCGGCCAAGAAGGGTGGCGCCACCACGATCGCTGTCGTCAACGTCACCGACAGCCCGCTTGCCAAGGAAGCCGACATCGTGCTCGGCCTCAATGCCGGCAAGGAACAGAGCGTCGCGGCCACCAAATCCTTTATTGCCTCGGTTGCCGCCCTTGCTGGCGTCACCGCTGCGGTTTCGCAGGATAAGGCTTTGATCGATGGCCTTGCCAAGCTGCCGGAAGCGCTGGCTGCCACCTCGGGCATCGACGGCAAGGCCGCAGAAGCAGTGCTCTTCAATGCCTCCTCGCTCTATACCGGCGGCCGCGGCCCGGCTTTCGCCATCGCGCTCGAAGCAGCGCTGAAAGCCAAGGAAACCGCCGGGCTTCATGCCGAAGCCTTCTCTCTGGCCGAGCTCATGCATGGACCGATGCGCCTCGTGCAGCCGGGCTTCCCGATCGTCGCCTTCTCGCCTGATGACGCCGCCTTCGCCAACAACGCCCAGGCGCTCGAGCGCCTGCAGAAGCTCGGCGCAACCGCCGTCTCCTTCTCGACCGCGCCGCTTGCCGGCATCAACCTGCGCATGCCGACGACGGGCAACGGCCTGCTCGATCCGCTGGTGTCGCTGCTATGCTATTATCGCCTCATCGAGTCGGTGACACGGCGGAAGGGCTTCGATCCGGATAAGCCGGCTAATCTTCTCAAGGTAACGGAGACCATGTGATGGACTACAAGGTCTTTACCGGCGCTCGCATCTTCGATGGCGACCGGTTTCACGAGGACAGCGCACTGGTGATCGGCAATGGCCGTATCCATGCGATCACCAGCGTAAACGATGTCCCCGATAATGCCGAAACGATCCAGTTGACGGGTGGCGTTCTTTCTCCCGGCTTTATCGACGCGCAGGTCAATGGCGGCGGCGGCCGCATGCTGAACGACGGACCCTCGCCCGAATCGATGTACATGATTGCCGAGGGGCATCGCCCCTATGGCACGACATCGCTGCTGCCGACGCTGATCACCGACGTCTCAACCGCAACGACGGCGGCGATCGAGGCAGCCGTCGTTGCGGTGAAGGCCAATCGCGGTGTCGCCGGCCTGCATCTCGAAGGCCCGCATCTGGCGCCGGCTCGCAAGGGCGCGCATCTCGCCGAACTGATGCGCCCGGTCGAGGATAGCGACGTCAGAACCTTCATCCGTGCCCGCGAGGCGATCGGCACGCTGCTGGTCACCATGGCGGCGGAGCAGGTCACAGAGCGGCAGGTACAGGCACTCGCCGAAGGCGGCGTCATCGTCAGCATCGGCCACAGCGATTGCACGGCGGAAGCAGCCGATGCGCGTTTCGATGCCGGCGCCCGCGGCGTCACCCACCTGTTCAACGCCATGAGCCAGATGGGTCACCGTATGCCCGGTCTCGTCGGCGCGGCGATCGACCACCCTGCCCCCTGGTGCGGTATCATTGCCGACGGCCATCATGTCGAGCCGACGGCGCTGCGCGTCGCGCTGCGCGCCAAGCGCGGCGAGGGCCGGCTGTTCTTCGTCACCGACGCCATGTCGCTTGTTGGCACCGACCTTCCGAGCTTCGCCTTGAACGGCCGCACGGTCTATCGCACCAAGGGCGGCTATTGCTCGAAGCTGACGCTCGACGACGGCACGCTGGCCGGCTCGGATGTCGATATGGCCTCCACCATCCGCTACGGCGTCAACATCCTCGAGCTGCCGCTGGCGGAAGCCCTGCGTATGGCGACCTCCTATCCCGCCCGTTTCCTACGGTTGGCGGATCGCGGCCACCTCACGCCGGGAATGCGCGCCGATCTCGTTCACATCAACGACGGCATCGAAGTCACCGAAACATGGATCTCCGGCCAACCGTCAGCCTAGGCCGCGTCCGGGAAAAGCGCTCGGCGGTCTTCCGTACGGAATTGCGTGGGAACAAACAGACAGAGCATCTCGCGCTTCAAGGAAACGCGAAATGCTCCGAGACATTCGAAGAGGAAGCGCGGCATGAGCGCAGTCACGGACAGCTATTTCTCCGCCCTCATCGGTCGGCTGGAGGCCCTGCGTGAAACGCTGGCCGAGCCCATGTCGAAGGCTTCGGCCGCCATTTGTGCCGCGGCACGCGCCGACCAGCGTGTCTATGTCTTCGGCACCGGCCACTCGCATATGCTGGCCGAGGAGGTGCATTATCGCGCCGGCGGCCTCGCCTTCACCATCCCCGTACTTGTCGGCTCCGCCATGCTGCATGAAGGCGCCGTCATCAGCTCGGTCTATGAGCGCACCGAAGGCCTCATCCGCCCGGTCTTCGAGCGCTACGGCATGCAGCCAGGCGACGTGCTGATCATCGCCTCCAATTCCGGCGTCAATGCCGCGCCGATCGAGGCGGCGGATTATGGCCGCGAGATCGGTGCGACGGTCATTGCCATCACCTCGCTCGCCTATTCGGCCGCCATTGCCAATGGCCGCAGGAGACTTGCCGATATCGCCGATATCGTGCTGGACAACGGCCTGCCGCCGGGCGACGCCATGATCGACCTGCCGGGAACGGAGCTGAAGGTCGGACCGGCCTCGACGGCCGTCGGCACGACAGTCCTGAACGCCATCTTCGCCGATGTCGCCGCCGAACTCTGCAAGGATGGCAATCCGCCCATCTACCTCAGCGCCAACATGCCGGGCGCCAAGGAAACCAACCAGCAGCTGGTCAAGAAATACCGGCCGCGCAATCCGCATCTCTGAGCGGCCAACGGTTTGACGTCTTTTATTGGGTAAAATCAGATGAATAGAGCGGCCGAGCGATTCCCGTGAAACGCTCGGCCCTTTTGTTGGCCATCATTGTGCCGCGGCATCGGTGGCCGAGGGCTCCTGTGCTGCTTCCGCCCGCTTGCGCCGGCGGCGCAGGACGACGTAGAAGACCGGAGTCAGGAAGAGGCCGAACAGCGTCACCCCGAGCATGCCCGAGAAGACCGCCGTACCGAGCGACTGACGCATTTCCGCGCCCGGACCGGTGGCGATCATCAGCGGCACGACGCCGAAGATGAAGGCGAAGGCTGTCATCAGGATCGGGCGCAGACGCAGATGGCTGGCCTCGATCGCCGCCTCGACGGCACTCTTTCCTTCAGCCTGCGCCTGCCGCGCGAACTCGACGATCAGGATCGCGTTCTTGGCCGCAAGGCCGATCAGCACGATGAGCCCGATCTGCGTGAGGATATTGTTGTCCATGCCTCTCAGATGCACCCCGATCAGCGCCGCCAGAACCGCCAGCGGCACGATGAGGATGATGGCAAGCGGCAGGATCCAGCTCTCATACTGCGCCGACAGCGCCAGGAAGACGAAGATGACCGACAGCGCGAAGATGTAGATCGCCGTATTGCCGGTATGTTTCTCCTGGTAGGCGAGTTCCGTCCATTCGAAGGTCGTGCCCGACGGCAGCAGGTTCTTTGCTATCCCCTCCATGGTGTCGAGCGCCGTACCGGTGGAGACCCCCGGCCCCGGATTGCCCTGCACGGGAACCGAAACATACATGTTGTAGCGTTGCACGAGCGTCGGTCCGGTCGTATCGCGGATGTCGACCAGCGTGCCGAGCGGCACCAGCGCACCGGTCGCCGAACGAACCTTCAGCGCCAGAATATCCTCCCGCTCCATGCGATATTGCTGATCGGCCTGCGCCCGCACCTGGTAAACGCGGCCGAAGGCATTGAAGTCGTTGACGTAGGATGTGCCGAGATTGATCGACAGCGTCTCGAAGATATTCGGGATCGGCACGTTGAGCGCCCGCGCCTTGTCGCGGTCGATCGCCAGGAAATATTGCGGGCTATTGGCAGAGAAGGTGGTGAAGACACCGCTGACGCCTTTGTTCTGCGCAGCAACGCCCATCATCTGATAGGCGAGCGGCAGGATACGGCGCATGTCCGGATTTTCCCGGTCCATGATCTGCATCTTGAAGCCGCCGGAATTGCCGACGCCGCGGATCGACGGCGGCGGAATGGCGATTATGAAGGCCTCCTGGATGCCCTGCAGGTTGCCATAAAGCTGGCCGATAATCTTGGTGGCCGTGTCGCCGGTCTTCAATCGCTCCTCGAACGGCTTGAACGGCGTGAAGATGACGCCGGAATTCGAAGCATTGGTAAAGGTCGCGCCGTTGAAGCCGGCGAAAGCGACGGCATTGGCGATACCTGGCGTCTTGCTGATGATCTCGGTCGCATTCTGGATGACGGCGTTGGTGCGCGCCAGCGACGCGCCGTCAGGCAGCTGTACCACGACGATGGCATAGCCCTGGTCCATTGTCGGAACGAAGCCCTGCGGCACGATCCTGCCCATATACCACGTGCCGGCCAGCAATCCGGCGAAGACGAGAAGCGCACAGGCGAGCGCCGCCCATGTCGTCACAAGGTGGCGCACGATCCAGGAATAACCGCTGCTCATCCGCTCGAAGCCGCGGTTGAACCCGTCACCCAAGGCGCGGCCGAAGCGCGCGAAGATATTCTTGGATTTCTCGTGACTGTGCGGGCGCAGCACGATCGCGGCGATTGCCGGCGACAGCGTCAGCGAGTTGAGACAGGAGATCGCCGTGGCGACAGAGATCGTGACGGCGAACTGCCGGTAGAACTGCCCGGAGATGCCAGGGATGAAGGCAGTCGGCACGAAGACGGCGATGAGCACCAGCGAAATTGCCAGAACGGCGGTGCCCACCTCATTCATCGTCACATGCGACGCCTCTTTCGGCGTCATGCCGAGCGCGAGGTTACGCTCGACATTCTCCACCACCACGATCGCATCATCGACGACGATACCGATCGCCAGCACCAGACCGAACAGCGTCAGCATGTTCAGCGAGAAGCCGAAGGCGAGCAGGAAGGCGAAGGTACCGATCAGTGAAACAGGGATTGCGACGATCGGGATAATCGCCGTCCGCCAGGATTGCAGGAACACCAGCACGACGATGGCGACGAGAACGGCCGCCTCGAAGATGGTCTTGTAGACCTCATGGATCGACTCGGCGATAAATTCCGTCGGGTTGTAGATGATGCGATATTCAAGCCCCTGCGGGAAATCCTTTGACAGGTCCTCCATCGTCTTCTGGATGTCGGCAGCAGCGGCGAGCGCATTGGTGCCGGGTCGGGCGAAGACGCCGAGCGCCACCGCCGGACTGCCGTTCAGATAGCTGTTGGTGACGTAATCCTGCGCCCCGAGCTCGATGCGCGCGACATCCTGCAGCTGCACGAGGCGGCCGTTGCCGGTCGCCTTGACGATGACGTAGCGAAATTGCCGTGCATCGGAAAAGCGCCCCTGCGTCGTGACGGTATATTGGAAGGCGTTGGTGCCGGAAACCGGCGGCCCGCCGATCGATCCGCCGGATACCTGCACGTTCTGGTCCCTGAGCGCCTGAACGATGTCGCCGGCGGTCATACCGTAGGCGGCAAGCTTTTCCGGATCGAGCCAAATGCGCAGCGAATATTGCCGCTCGCCGAAGAGCTGCACGTCGCCGACGCCATCCAGGCGCACGAGAACATCGCGGATGCGCGTGCGGGCATAGTTGGAGATGTAGAGCTGGTCGTAGCGATTGTTCGGCGACAGGAGATGCACGACCATCATCAGGTCAGGCGAGCTCTTGACCGTCGTGATGCCGATGCGGCGGACATCGTCGGGCAGGCGCGGCTCGGCGATGGCCACACGGTTCTGCACCAGCACCTGTGCCTTGTCGAGATCGGTGCCGAGCTTGAAGGTGATCGTCAGCGACATGGAACCGTCGGCGCTGGAGTAGGAGGACATGTAGAGCATGTCCTCGACGCCGTTGACTTCCTGCTCGATCGGCGTTGCCACCGTATCGGCGATGGTCTGGGCATCGGCGCCAGGATAAGAGGTGCGAATGACGATGGTGGGAGGCGCAACCTCGGGATATTGCGCCACCGGAAGCTGGAAATAGGCGATGCCGCCGACGATCAGCAGCACGATGGAGAGGACCGATGCAAAGATCGGTCGATCGACGAAGAAGTGGGAAAACCTCATTGGTTCGTCCCCTGTGCATCGGCCTGAGCCGGCGGCTCGTCATTCGTCGCCTGCTGCGGCAGTTCGATCAGCTGCGGCGTCACCTTGACGCCAGGCCGGATGCGCATCAACCCGTTGACGACGATGGTCTCGTCGCCGGTCATGCCGTCGCGGATGACGCGGTAGCCATAGAGCTTCGGTCCGAGGCGGACGGACTTCGGCGTAATGTTACCCGCCGTATCGACCGTATAGACGACGCGCTGGTTCTGATCCGAGCCGATGGCTTCGTCCGGAACGAGGATCGCCTTGTAGCTGTTGGAACCCTGCACCTGAACGCGCCCGAAGAGGCCGGGCTGGAGGATAAGATCAGGATTGGGAAAGCTGGCGCGGACGCGGATTGTGCCCGTTTCGTTGTCGACGCGGTTCTCGGCGAAATCGAGCTTGCCCTTGAACGGCTTCTGCTTGGAATCGGCAATCGTGACAGTGACATCAAGCCCGCCGCCGCCCTGCTGCAGGGCACTGCCGTTCTTACGGGCCTCGTCGGCATAGGAGAGCAGCCGGCGCTCGTCGACGTCGAAATAGAAATCGATCGGATCGAGCGAGACGATGGTCGTCAGCACGGTCTGGTCGGCCTGTACAAGATTGCCGACCGAGATCAGTCGCCGGTCGATGCGGCCGCTGAGCGGTGCGGTGATTTTGGTGAAATCCATGTCGAGATTGGCACGATCGACGGCTGCCTGCGCACCGCGTACGTTCGCCTCGGCGGAAACGAGATCACGGCGGCGGTCGTCGAGGGTCGATGCCGACTGACTGCCCGTCGTCGACAGCGATTGGGCACGTTTGAATTGCGCGTCGGCGAGCGTCAGCGACGAGTTTGCCACTTCGAGCGAGGCCGTCGACTCGTTGAGCGCAGTGATGAAAGGCCGCTGGTCGATGACGAAGAGCAGGTCGCCCTGCTTGACCATGGTGCCATCCTTGAAATGCACTTCCTGCAGATAACCGCCCACCCGCGAGCGCACGGAAACTTCATCGACCGCCTGGAAGCGCCCGATGAACTCGTCGCTGTCGACGACATCGCGAACGACAGGCTTGGCGACCGTGACGGGCGGGGCCGGCGGAGCGCCCTGCGCCAGTGCCTGGGCACCAGAAAAAACGGCAAAAACACAGCTGAACAAAACGGCACGCGGCAGCATCGGCATGAAGGCCCCCTCGAAAAACCGCATGCGGCATCACGCGCCGTCATCACGGTAAGCGCTCACGAAATTTGCTTGCAACTTTCAGCGAAGGACCTGTCGCCATCAGGCGCAATCCAATCAGGTCGCTTCGGACTTCCCCAACATGCGCCACGGGCCACGTCGGCCCGGGGGTATCAACCGGCTCGTCGTCCGGCAGCATGCGTTAATGTATAAACGGTTTATCGGATTCGACAACAGGGAATGAACCGGCTGCGGTCGAGCGCAACCGATTGTTTTTACTGCATAGTAAAGACGCGCATAGGATGAGCGGATATGAGCCCTAGCCCTCCAGCTCCTCGCGCAGCATTTCGAGCTCCAGCCATTCCTCTTCCATCCTGGTCAGGCTTTCGCGCAGCTTTTCCATTTCCGCCGCAAGACGGTTGAACGTTGCGGCATCCTTGGAAAAGAGGTTCGGATCGGCCATTTTCTGCTCACGAGCGGCAATTTCGGCTTCGGCCTTGGCCATTTCCTTCGGCAGGTTTTCCAAGGCGAATTTCTGCTTGTAGGAAAGCTTTCCCTTGCCCCTCGAAGCATCGGCGGAAGACGGTGCGGTCTCCGCAGCCTTCGGCTTTTCGGTTGCCTTTTCCGCCCGCTTGCGCTCCTCGATCGCCCCCTTGCGCTGCGCGAGCATATCCGAATAACCGCCGGCATATTCGATCCAGCGGCCATCGGGCTCTTCCGGATCGGCGGGAGCGATCGTCGAGGTCACGGTGCGATCGAGGAAGTCACGATCGTGGCTGACGAGGATGACGGTGCCAGAAAAGCCGGCAACGATTTCCTGCAAGAGGTCGAGCGTCTCGATATCGAGATCGTTCGTCGGTTCGTCGAGGATCAGGAGATTGGTCGGCCGCGACAGGATGCGTGCCAGCATCAGCCGGGCGCGCTCGCCGCCAGAGAGATTCCTGATCGGCGTACGCGCCTGCTCCGGCTGGAACAGGAATTCCTTCATGTAACCGGTCACATGCCGTTGCTCGCCGTTGACGAGCAGGTTCTCGCCGCGGCCGTCGGTCAGGTAGTTGGCGAGCGTATCTTCCGGGTTCAGCTCCTCGCGCTTCTGGTCGAGCGTGGCGATTTCCAGATTGGTGCCGAGCTTCACCGTGCCGCTGTCGGGCTGCAGCTGTCCGGTCAGCATCTTCAGGAGCGTCGTCTTGCCGGCACCGTTCGGGCCGACGAGGCCGATGCAATCGCCACGATGTACGCGGATCGAAAACGGCGCGACGATAGTTCGGTCATTATAGGTCTTGGTGATCTTGTCCGCCTCGATCACCAGCTTGCCGCTTTCCTGCGCATCGGAGGCAGCCGCCTGCACGGTGCCCAGCGCGCCCTTATGGCTGCGATAGCGCGAACGCATGTCCTGCAGCTCGCCGAGGCGGCGCATATTGCGCTTGCGCCGCGCCGTCACGCCATAGCGCAGCCAGTGCTCTTCGCGCTCGATCTGCTTGCCGAGCTTGTGCTGCTCCAGCTCTTCGGCCTCGAGCACCTGGTCGCGCCAGGCTTCGAAATGGGCAAATCCCCTGTCCAGTCGGCGCGAGGTGCCGCGATCGAGCCAAACGGTCGCGGTCGAAACCTTTTCGAGGAAGCGTCGGTCGTGCGAGATCAAGACGAGCGCGCTACGGCTCTTCTGCAATTCGCCTTCCAGCCATTCGATGGTCGGCAGGTCCAGATGGTTCGTCGGCTCGTCAAGCAGCAGAATATCCGGTTCCGGTGCCAGGACACGCGCCAGAGCCGCGCGGCGCGCCTCGCCACCCGAGAGGTTGTTCGGGTCTTCCTCGCCGGTCAGGCCGAGATGCGAAAGCAGGTACGTCACGCGATAGGGGTCGTCACCCGGTCCGAGACCAGCTTCGGCATACGCCGCAACCGTCTTGTAACCGGCAAAATCCGGTGCCTGCTCGAGATAGCGAACGGTAGACGACGGATGGCGGAACACCTCGCCCGACTGTGCCTCGACGAGGCCGGCTGCGATCTTCAGGAGCGTCGACTTGCCGGAGCCGTTGCGGCCGACAAGGCAGATCTTGTCGCCCGGCTCCACCTGCAGGCCGGCACCGGCGAGCAAGGGCGCACCGCCGAAGCTCAGAAAGATGCCGTCGAGTTTCAGAATGGGAGGGGCCAAGATCAGACTCCGGAAAGGTCATAAGGGCGCGCAAGAACGATCGCCCTGCCGCTGCCGAGCGAAAAGCGCACGTCGCCTTCCGCCACGTTGGAAATGGTGCGCGATGCCCCGAAGGGCAAATGGAAATCGCGCAAGGGGTACCGGGCGTTATCAATGAAGAGGCCCGTCAGATCGCTGAAACCGAGAACCGAGAACAGCGAACCGGCCGGCAGCGCCAGCGTGAATTCGCCCGGCGGAAACGGCACCGCCTCCTCGTCACCTGACGTCAGCAAGACATCGAGACCCTTTTCGGCCAGATGCACGCCATAGAGCAGATGCTGGATCGCGTGATCGGATCGCTCACCGCCCATGGCGCCGGCAAGGATCAGCCTGGTGGCACCGCGATCGATCGCTTCCGATACGGCAATCTCGCCATCTGTCGCAGCCTTCGCCGCCGGATAAGGCTGCTTGGGCACATTGGGAAACGCAGCTTGCAAATCGGCCGGCGTGGAATCGAAATCGCCGACCCACAATTCAGGCTGCACCTGAAGCGCGATTGCATGGCGCATACCGCCATCGGCTGCGATGAAACGGCTGCCGGAAACC
Organism: Martinezella hainanensis; assembly: GCF_900094555.1. Taxonomy (GTDB): domain Bacteria; phylum Pseudomonadota; class Alphaproteobacteria; order Rhizobiales; family Rhizobiaceae; genus Rhizobium; species Rhizobium hainanense. Next base: position 260,835 of record NZ_FMAC01000004.1, on the reverse strand, counting down.
GCATCGCGCAACCGCTCCGTCAGACGAAGCTCGCCGCCGAGCAGGATGGTGAAGGTGGTGGACTGGCTCATGAGGCAAGCCCATAGCGCAAAGTCATATCCCTAGGGAAGAGCACCGTAGGCAAGAACGGCCGCGTCGACCGCTCAGTCGTCCGTTTCCTTGATGCGCGCCTGGAAAACCTGCTCGTAGCCGCTGACGTAACGATCGAACAGCAACGAGAAGCTCTCGATTTCCTCCGTTGTCCAATCGGCAAAAATGCTGCCGATGACGGAGAACTTCTGCGCCTGGATCTCCGACAGCAATCTCTGGCCGAGCGCGGTCAGCACCACGACGATGCGCCGCGCATCCGCCTGTGATGCCTTGCGGCGCAACACGCCGCGCGTCACCATGTCGGCAACGATGCGGCTTGCTCGCGAGGGATCGATGCGCAGCATCTCGGCGATGGTGCCAACGGTGACTTCGCCCGTCGCCTCCGCCCGCCTCACGACATCCAGCACGTCGAGATGCGAAAGCTCGAGGCCCGGTGCCACGCTCTGGATGGCAAGCCTGCCGATCATGCGGCGGCCCGTCAGCAGCCGCATGCGCGTCATCGCCTGCCCGATGCGCAGGAGATTCTCGTCTTCGGTCAGCTCCGAGGCTTCAACTTCACGTGTATTGGTCGCAGATGTCATCTTTCCACCATATCAGAGGCAGAAAACAAATAAAACATGCAAACAGCATTCACCTGTCATTGACAATTATATGCTAATGGCACATATATCTCAAGTATGAAAACCGGGGCGTCCCGCGCATTCGATCGACCGCGCAGCGTTTCGGCCAAGCTCGGATTTCTTGCCCCATGGACATGCAGACAAAGTTCGCGCCGCTTGTGGCGGATCATAAACGGCGGCTTATACTCTTCCTGTTTCTGATGACTGCCATGTTCATGGCGACGCTGGACAACCAGATCGTCTCGACGGCACTGCCGACGATCGTCGGCGAGTTCGGCCATCTGGAGCGCTTCGGCTGGATCGGTTCGGCCTATCTTCTCTCCCTCTCAGCCGTCATGCCGGTTTACGGCAAACTCGGCGATCTCTTTGGCCGCAAATACGTGATGATGACGGCGATCGCGATCTTCACGATCGGCTCAGCCGTCTGCGGCCTCGCCGTTTCGATGGATACGCTCATCGCAGCCCGCGTCCTTCAAGGCCTCGGCGGCGGCGGCATCCTTGTGTCGATCTTCGCCGTCAACGCCGACCTCTTCGAACCGCGGGAACGCGCCCGCTACCAGAGCTATTCGAGCCTCGTACTGATGGCTTCCGGCGCCATCGGCCCCGTTCTCGGCGGCACGATGAGCGATCTCTTCGGCTGGCGCTCCATCTTCCTCGTCAATGTGCCAATCGGCTTCATCGTGCTGGCCGGCCTTGCCACCATGCTTCCCTATCGCAAGCCGGCCCGCCGCCCGAAGATCGATTATGCCGGCGCGATCGTTCTTGCCCTGACGACAACGAGCATCGTGCTTGCCGCCGACGGCACCGAACTCTTCGGATCGCTGCTGTCGCCGCAATGCCTCGGCATCATCGCCTTCGGCGTGATCTGCGCCATTGCCTGGGTCTTCATCGAGCGCCGCGCACCCGAGCCCATCGTACCGATGACGCTGTTCCGCAATCCGACATTCGGTCTGCTGCTGATCATCTCGATCACCAGCGGCGCCGTTGCGATCGGCATGGTCAATTATTTCGCGCTCTTCCTGCAGACGACAACGGGCCTTTCGCCCTCGATGGCCGGCCTGCTGTTCATTCTCCTGACTGGTGGTATCGTCTGCGGTTCGCTATCGGCTGGCCGGCTGATCGCCGCGAAGGGGCGCTACAAGCCCTTCGCCATCGCAAGTGCTGCCTGCAGTGCCATCGCATTTGCCTCGATCGCCGTCCTGCCTGCCGGCACGCCCGTCGTCTTCATCGGCGGCCTGATGCTTCTGCACGGCATCGGCATCGGTCTTGCGCAGCAGGTACCCGTCATCGGCGTGCAGAATGCCGCGGCAGCCCGCGACGTTGGTGCTGCGACCGGCGCCGTCACGCTCTCGCGCATGGGCGGCGCCTCCATCGCCATCTCCATCTACGGCGCCATCATTGCCGCCAAGCTTGGCAATGTCGGCGTCTCGATCGCGGGCGTATCCAATATCGAGGAACTGACGCCGAAGATGATGGCCGCATTGCCCGAAGCAACCCGCGAGGCCGTCGCCAACGCCTATGCGAGCGCCTTCAGCCCGCTGTTCATGACGGCGGCCGGCATCTGCCTCATCGGTCTGCTGACCTCGCTGACATTGAAGAACGTGCAACTTCCGGGGGCGACGCAGAAATTCGACAGCAGCACCACGGCCGCTGCGCACGCAGCCGAGTAACATCCCTCCGCCCGCAATCGACAAGGGAATCATTTCCCTTGTCATCCCTTCGTCACAGGGCTAAATCTGCCGACGCTCTAACGGGGTGCCTTATGTCCTTTCGGATATCTGGCTGAGAGGCTCTAACCGGCCAACCCGCGGAACCTGATCCGGCTAACACCGGCGGAGGGATTAGACGCGTGACGAAATCATGGCGCCCTTTCCCCTTCAAGACGAAACCAAAAAAGGAGGCGCTGTCATGCAACACCGTTCGCCATTGTCATTCTTCGCCGGCCTGGCCCTTGCCGCCGGAACAAGCTTCTTTGCCGCACAGCCTGCTCAGGCAGCCGACAAGACCCTGACCATCTACACCTATGAGAGCTTTACCGCCGATTGGGGTCCGGGCGCCAAGGTCAAGGCCGCTTTCGAGAAGACCTGCGGCTGCACGGTCAACTATGTCAGCGTCACCGATGGCGTGGCGCTTCTCTCCCGCCTGAAGCTGGAAGGCGCCGGCACCAAGGCCGATGTCGTCCTCGGCCTCGACACCAATCTCGTCGACGAGGCCAAAGATACCGGCCTGTTCGATGTGAACGGCGTCGATACCTCGGCCCTCAAGGTTCCCGGTGGCTTCAAGGACGATGTCTTCGTGCCCTACGACTACGGCCACTTCGCCGTGATCTACGACAGCCAGACCGTCAAGAACCCGCCGAAGAGCATGAAGGATCTCGTCGAGGGCGACCCCTCGCAGAAGATCGTCATCGAAGACCCGCGCACCTCCACGCCAGGCCTCGGCCTGCTGCTCTGGGTCAAGTCGATCTATGGCGACAAGGCGGCCGACGCATGGACGAAGCTCAAGGGTCGCATCCTGACCGTCACTCCCGGCTGGTCGGAAGCCTACGATCTCTTCACCAAGGGCGAAGCGCCGATGGTGCTTTCCTACACGACATCACCGGCCTATCACATGATCGAGGACAAGACCGACCGCTATCAGGCGGCCGCCTTCTCGGAAGGACACTATATCCAGATCGAGGTCGCCGGCCTTATCAAGTCCTCGCCGAACAAGGAGCTTGCCCGCGACTTCCTGAAGTTCATGATCTCTACCGGCTTCCAGGACATCATCCCGACGGCCAACTGGATGATGCCGGTCTCGGCAACTTCCGAGCCGCTGCCGGACGCCTTCAACAAGCTCGTGGTGCCTTCGAAGACCTTCCTGATGAGCCCGGCCGACGTCGACAAGAACCGCAAGGCGTGGATCGATGAATGGCTGACGGCCACCAGCGGCAATTGACGCCTTGATCATACTCACGGCACCCGAACGAAAACGCGTCATTTCTGGCGGGGCACTCAGCCTCGCCGGCATCGCGCTTTTCGTCGGGATCGCCGTGCTCGTTCTGCTCGCCGCCGGCATCGAATCCGGCGGCGCCAATCCTCTGACCGATCCCTACCTGTTGCGCGTCCTGCGCTTCACGCTGCTGCAGGCAGTGCTCTCGACGTTGCTTTCCGTCGTGCTCGCCATTCCGGTCGCGCGCGCCTTGGCACGCCAGCCACGCTTTCCGGGCCGGTTGTGGCTGATCCGTCTGATGGCCGTGCCGATGGGTCTGCCCGTGCTGATCGGTGCATTAGGCTTGCTCGGCATATGGGGCAGGCAAGGATTGCTCAATCAGGCGCTTGCAGCACTCGGCCTATCGCAGCCCGTCAGCATCTATGGCCTCACCGGCATCCTGCTGGCACACGTCTTCTTCAACATGCCGCTCGCCTGCCGACTGATGCTCGCGGGGCTGGAGCGCGTTCCCGCGGAATATTGGTTCGTGGCCGATGAGCTGGGCATGCGGCCCATCTCGGTCTTTCGCTTCATCGAATGGCCTATCCTGCGCGGCCTGATCCCGGGCATTGCCGGCCTGATCTTCATGCTCTGCGCGACCAGCTTCACGCTGGTCCTGATCCTCGGCGGCGGCCCGGCCGCGACGACGCTGGAAGTGGCGATCTATCAGGCGCTGCGCTTCGATTTCGATCCCGGCCGCGCCGTAATGCTGTCGCTGTTGCAGATCGTCATCACCCTCTTCGTCCTTGGCGCCATGATGCTGTTTCGCGCGCCGGACGATCACGGACTCACCAGTGGTCGCACCCTGCGACGCATCGATGGGCAAAGAGCGGCCGCTCGATGGATCGATACCATCATGCTATCGGCGGCCACACTCTTTCTCGGCCTGCCGCTTGCTTCCATCGTCGTGACCGGCCTCGAGGCAAATCTTTTCAAGCTCGCCGGTCAGCCGATCTTCCTGCAAGCGGCCGCCACCAGCCTGGTCGTTGCGCTTGCCGCGGGCCTTCTAGCCGTACTGATATCTTTTGCCATCATTCGCGCCCGATCGGTCATATCGGCGGATCGCCATAAGACCCTCGGCCTGCGCGGCCTGGCGATCGCATTGAGCGCGAGCGCGTCGCTCATCTTGCTGGTGCCGCCGATCGTGCTGGCAACCGGCTGGTTCCTGGCCCTAAGGCCATTGGGCGATCCCAGCCGGTTTGCGGCTGGCCTCATCATTGTCATCAATGCACTGATGGCACTGCCCTTCGTCATTCGCGTCATCGAGCCGGCCTATGTGGTCCATCGCCTTCGTACCGAACGGCTGGCGGCAAGCCTCGGCCTTCACGGCATTGCCCGCCTTCGCCTGATTGATTGGCCGGGTTTGCGCAAACCGCTCTTCACCGCCCTCTCCTTCGCCATGGCTCTCTCGCTCGGCGATCTCGGCGCAGTGGCGCTCTTCGGCTCGGATAGCCTGATGACCCTGCCCTGGCTGGTCTACAGCAAGCTCGGCAGCTATCGCACCAACGATGCCGACGGATATGCCTTGATCCTCGGCCTGGTCTGCCTTCTCTTGACCATCGCCGGTACGGCAGGCCAGGGCGTACGTGATGACGAAAGCAGGCGAAATGGATGATAGCAGGGACATGAAGGAACAGGGCATTGCGATGGCCGGCGTCGAGCTGCGCCTCGGCACGCATGACTTCCGCTTCGACTGCACATTGCCGCAGGGCAAGATCATCGCCGTCGCCGGCCCTTCTGGATCGGGAAAATCGACCTTCCTCAATTTGCTAGCCGGCTTCGAACAGCCCAACCGCGGCCGCATTGTGCTTGCCGGAGAGGACGTGACCGGCCTGCACCCCGCCGAGCGGCCGGTTTCCCTCGTCTTCCAGGACAACAACCTCTTTACCCATCTCGATCTCTTCACCAATGTCGGCCTCGGCATCAGCCCGTCATTGAAACTTTCGAAAGAGGACCGGCAAAGGGTCTCGGAAGCCTTGGCGCGCGTCGGGCTGCCCGGTTTCGAGAAGCGCAAGCCGGGAACGCTCTCGGGCGGCGAACGGCAGCGCGCCGCCTTTGCCCGGGCGCTGGTGCGTGACAAGCCGATCCTGCTGCTGGACGAGCCTTTCGCCGCCCTCGATCCCGGCCTGCGCTCGGGCATGGTCGAACTCCTGAAAATCCTGCATCGCGAGACCGGCAATACGGTGCTGATCGTCTCGCATGATCCGGCCGAGGTACGGCGCCTTGCCGACCATGCCGCGTTCATCGCTGGCGGCACGATCGAGCTCGCCGCTCCCATCGGGACCTTTCTGGAGACGGACGGCATCCCGGCATTGACCACATTTCTGCAACATTGATTGCGCCGCAGCTTCTTGTCGCCGGTTTTGCCTTAATTTCGTCGCGGCAAGCGGCTGAAAGTCCTAGGGAATGCTTGCTAAAATACAACGCCGCCACATTTAAACGGAGTCTCGCTATGCAACCGGTGCCAAAATCGGCTACAGCAAGGGGTGGAGACCGTCCGGGTAAATTCGGATCGATGGGGGTGGACGTAACCTTTGTCGGCGCGCGACGATGATCGGCCCGGTAACGATCAACCGGATTTGGCGCCGAGCCGGCATGACAGCGAAATGAGTAGGATACAGGTCCTGAAGCAGAGCAAGCGAGCAGAACGAAGGATCAGCGCGACCGTCGCAGCCCGTTTGCGCCGCTTTGTCCCCTTCCTTGCGGCCGCAATGATATTGAATGGCTGCCAGACGGTGCTGGACCAATCCTATCAGCCGAGCGTTTCCCCCTCCGCCAATCCGCAGATCGTTTCCGAGGTGCAGAAGAACGATCCGCGCGCGCAGATGGGCGCTCGCGAGCATCCGCGCATTCTTGCAAGCTATGGCGGCGAGTACAAGGATGCCAAGACCGAGCGGCTCGTTGCCCGCATCGCCGGCGCCTTGACCAGCGTGTCGGAAAATCCGCAGCAGTCCTACCGCATCACCATTCTCAATTCGCCATCAATCAACGCTTTCGCACTGCCGGGTGGCTATCTCTATGTGACGCGCGGCCTCTTGGCTCTTGCCAACGACGCTTCCGAAGTCGCTGCCGTATTGGCACATGAAATGGCGCACGTGACAGCCAATCACGGCATCGAGCGGCAGAAGCGCGAAGAAGCCGAGGTCATCGCCAGCCGCGTCGTTTCGGAAGTCCTGTCGAGCGACCTCGCCGGTAAGCAGGCGCTCGCGCGCGGCAAGCTGCGTCTGGCCGCCTTCTCCCGCCAGCAGGAGCTGCAGGCCGACGAGATCGGCATCCGCACGCTCGGCCAGGCCGGTTATGATCCTTATGCCGCCGCTCGATTCCTGAACGCGATGGAGGACTACAGCCGCTTCATGTCGGCCAATTCCGACGTCGACCAGAGCCTGGACTTCCTTTCAAGCCACCCGAGCACGCCGCAGCGCATCGATCTTGCCAAGGCGCATGCCCGTGAATTCGGCGAGGAAGGCAAGGTCGGCGACATCGGCCGCGATTATTACCTGAACGGCATCGACGGCCTGCTCTATGGCGACAGTCCCGAGGAGGGCTATGTGCGTGGCCAGACCTTCCTGCATGGCGGCCTCGGCATCCGCTTCGACGTGCCACCCGATTTCCGTATCGACAACAAGGTCGAAGCCGTCATGGCGACCGGCCCGGGCGATATCGCCATCCGCTTCGACGGCGTTGCCGATACCCAGAACCAGAATCTGACGAATTATATTTCCAGCGGCTGGGTCACGGGCCTCGATCCATCGTCGATCAAGTCGATCACCGTCAACGGCATGCCGGCCGCAACTGCGCGCGCCTCCGCCGATCGCTGGGATTTCGATGTGACTGTCATCCGCGACCGCACGCAGATCTTCCGCTTCCTGACGGCGGTGCCGAAGGGAAATATCACACAGCTCGATCAGACTGCCAATGTTCTGCGCGCGAGCTTCCGGCATATGACGCCGGAAGAGGCTGCCTCGCTGAAGCCGCTGCGCGTGCGCGTCGTCACCGTCAAGCCTGGCGACACCATCACCACGCTCGCCGCCCGCATGATGGGCACCGATCGCAAACTCGACCTGTTCAAACTGATCAATGCCCTGCCAACCGGGGCGACGATTGCGCCGGGCGACAGGGTCAAAATTATCTCGGAATAATGAGCGGCTCTTCTTCCATCCGGGAGAAGATCTAAAGCACGTCGCGCAAAAGTGCGCAGCGGTTTTGCGATAACGACATGCGCAAAATCAAAGACCTAAAGCGCGAGAAGCGAATCTGAAAGAGCACGACGCGCTTTAGCTCAGGCGTAGCTCGCCATGCGCGGGTCGGCATCGACAAGCGCATTGCGGAGCTTGTCCATGGCCCGGCTTTCGATCTGCCGCACGCGTTCCTTGGAAATACCTAAATCGGCGCCGAGCTCTTCCAGCGTCGCTCCATCTTCGACAAGACGACGCGCCCGGATGATCTTCATTTCGCGCTCGTTGAGATGCTTCAGCGCCGATGCCAACCAGATGCGGCGACGTTCGCCATCGATCATGTCCGAGACCTGCTCGTCGGGAAGCGGCTCGTCACTGATCAGAAAATCAATACGCTCGGCGCTTTCGGAATCACCTGCGATCGACGGTGCTTGCAGCGAGGTATCGCTGCTGGAAAGGCGCGCGTCCATCGTCTGCACATCGGCAAGGCTGACGCCGAGCGTGACGGCGATTTCCTCATGGATCGACTGCACGGTAACGCTGGAATTGCTGCGGGCAAGCTTGGCGCGCAAACGGCGCAGATTGAAGAACAGCGCCTTCTGAGCGGAACTCGTGCCGCCACGCACGATCGACCAATTGCGCAGGATATAGTCCTGGATCGAAGCGCGAATCCACCAGCTTGCATAGGTAGAGAAGCGAACCTCCCGTTCCGGTTCGAAGCGGGCAGCCGCTTCCAGCAAGCCGACATAACCTTCCTGCACCAGATCGCTCATCGGCAATCCGAAATTACGAAATTTCCCCGCCATGGAAATGACGAGGCGCATATGGGCGGTTGCGATCTGATTGCGGGCGCCGCGATCCTCGTGATCCTTCCAACGAATGGCGAGATTGTGTTCTTCGTCGCGATCGAGATAGGGAGCAGCCATCGCAACTTTGATCATGCGCCGATCTGCAGACATATTCGTCATATGCATCTCCTGGGTTCGGCCTCAAATCGTCTCTATGCCGCGGTTGACGAAAAGGGCAGCAAGCATCGTTTCCGAACATCGCTGCTCGGATGGAAATCAATGAATGAAATTGCGAATTGGAAATCGATATCCGGCGCGCCGGATGATCGATGACTAGTCTAGTTCGATCTCATCGAACGGGTCTGACGATTGAAGCATCTTCAGATCGCCGGGGAGCTTCGAGTGAAAACGCATAGGCCGGTCCTCGTGAATGTCTATAATACGGCCTGTATGGAACCCCCTCTCCGCAGGAGCACACCCACACCGACCGCCAACACGAGGTTTAAACGCGGCAGAACGGAAAAGGTTCCAAAGAAAAAACCCGGCACGAAGGCCGGGTTTTTTGCAGCAATATTGGCGCCTTGGCCTTATGCGGCTTCGTCCTGCGAGTCGTCGTCGTCGATGACCTTGCCACGCTTCGGCCCCTTGTTGAGATTGGTCTCGACAAGGCGAACGGCTTCGGTTTCCGACATCTTGTTGACGGCGGCAATTTCGCGCGCCATGCGGTCGAGAGCAGCTTCGTAAAGCTGGCGTTCGGAATAGGACTGCTCCGGCTGGTTCTCGGCGCGATAAAGATCGCGAACGACCTCTGCGATCGAGATCAGATCGCCGGAATTGATCTTGGCATCGTATTCCTGCGCGCGGCGCGACCACATGGTGCGCTTCACGCGGGCCTTGCCCTGCACGACCTTCAATGCACGCTCAACGAAATCCGTCTCGGAAAGCTTGCGCATGCCGATGCTCATGGCCTTGGCCACCGGCACCTTCAGACGCATCTTGTCTTTCTCGAAGTCGATTACGAACAGCTCGAGCTTCATGCCTGCGACTTCTTGTTCTTCGATCGCAGTGATCGTGCCGACACCATGGGCCGGATAAACGATCGCTTCACCAGTCTTGAAGCCGTGGCGTGCTGCTGAAGGTTTTTTCTGCTGGGTCGTCATTCTTTTCAAAAACTCCCTGTTACGCGCCCCGTTAGGGCCGGGGTGCCGGGTCAGTCAGGCCCGGATGAGACGGACGTACCGTCGGGTCACTTCATCCTGGTCCAGCCAGACTTATGCAAACAGAAACCCATCCATCGCGATCCAGGACCCGACAACACAATACGTTGATATGTCAAGGAAACCGCGTACGGATTGGTGATTTGCTTTCGTGATGGTTTTGGGCACGCGAAATGCCGCGGTGGATCAGTGTGAGGAACCTATCACAAAAATCTGAGGAAATCAATAATTTGCTGCGCGCGCGCCAAAATGGCCACGTTGACCGACCAGCGGCCCAACGGCAATGATTCGCTTTCTGCGATATCGACTACACCTTTATCGACGGCCTGTCACGACCTTCGATCAGTCGCCCGCACCGGGATTGGTCGAGAAATATTTCTCGAATTTACCCTGTTCACCGTCCATTTCCTTGGCTTCCGGCATCGGATCGCGCTTGACCGTGATGTTCGGCCAGATCGCGGCATAGTCCGCATTGATCTTCAGCCATTTGTCGAGACCCGGCTCCGTATCGGGCTTGATCGCCTCGGCAGGACATTCCGGCTCGCAGACACCGCAATCGATGCATTCGTCGGGATGGATGACAAGGAAGTTCTCGCCTTCGTAGAAGCAGTCAACGGGGCAGACTTCCACGCAGTCGGTATATTTGCAGCGGATGCAATTGTCGGTCACGACATATGTCATGAAGCACTCCAGGAATGTCTCTAGCTTTCCGCGGATGCGCAACCTGGAACGTCGCACCTTCCCACGGTGCCGAACGGGCGGACGAATGCGTCACGCGCAAACGCGCCGTCCGGCGGGTTACCGGCAGGTTGATCGTGAGGTATCGACTTTGTCAGTCAATTTCAAGGACAAACAATCTTGAAAACCGCCCACGACAGGCAGAGTTTTCTAATCATCGTCCGAGGTTAAGCGATCGATTGCCCGGCGATCGCGTTTCGTCGGTCTGCCGCTGCCCGGCGCCCGTAACGCCTGTTCGAAAGGGGTGAGACGTTTTGTCTCATCCGGCGGTGGGGTCAGATCTTCGTAAAGCAGCCTGGCTTCTTCGAAAGGCCCCCTGCGATCGCCGGGTGCGCGTACGATCAGGACGACGTCCCGACGCTCCAGAGACAGTTCTATGCGGTCGCCAATCTTGACACCGAAGCTCGGCTGCACGACCCGCTCGCCATTCACCCTGACACTGCCGTTCTGCACATAGAGCTGCGCCAGCGACCGGGATTTCACCATGCGAGCAAAGAACAGCCATTTGTCGATGCGCTGGCGCGAACCGGTAAATGGCTGTTTCTCGTCCGTCATGGCCTATTTCTTCATCTGCTCCTTGAGGGCAGCGAGCTTGGCGAAAGGAGAATCCGGATCGATCGGCTTTTCCTTGCGCGGCGGCTTGGCCTCGAAGCGCAGCGGCTGCGACGCGCCGCGATTGTTGCGATCGTTCCGGTCGTTGCGTTCGCCACGGTCCTGACGATCACCGCGATTGCCCTGATGCTGCGGACGACCGCCTTCGCGGTTGCCGCGCGGACCCTTGTCGCCGCCGCGAGCCTCACGATTGTCGCGTCCGTCACGGCGATCACGACCGCCTTCGCGATTGCCTTCACCGGCCGCCTGCTGTTCGCCACCGCCACCGCTACGACGATTGCCGTGGTGACCACGTCCCTCGCCCTGCTGGCCGCGACGATCGCCATGGCCACGGCCACCTTGACGCTGCTGATTGTCGCTGCGGCCACCCAAGCGCCAGAGCAGAACCGGCTTCGGTTCCGTCGGCTCTGCGGTAACTTCCGCAACGGCAACAGCTTCCACAGCCACAGCGGCCTCTGTCTCGACAGGTGCCTCGGCGGGAGCTGCCGTTTCCTGCGAAACGACTTCTACTTCCTTAGCCGGCTCTTCGCTCGCGGCATCGGCATCATCGTGATCTGCCTTTTCGGCAACGGCGTCCGCAGCCGGCGCCGCCGGTGCAGCCGCCGCATCCTGCTGCGCGAGGAAGGCTGTCGCCTCTTCGGCCTTTACCGAATCGGCGCGGTAACCGAGACCCTTGAGGATTTCCTCCATATCCTCGAGCGTTGCGCCGAGGATGGAGAGCATCGCGGTCGTCGTCGTGAAGCGGCGGCCGTCATAAGCGCCTTCGGGGCGCGACGCCTGGCCGGGCTTCCACTGCAGCAACGGACGAATGAGATCCGCCAGGCGCTCCAGAATGTCGATGCGCACCGCGCGCTTGCCGAGGAACCGGAAGCCCGCGAGCTTGTAGAATGTGCGCTCATAGCCTGGATCGGTGACAACCGAGGTGCGGCCGGCAGCCAGAACCGGAATCAGATCGCCATAGCCCGGCTTGTCCAGACCGTCGTTCTTCAGCGCCCAGAGCAGCGTGATGAGTTCGGCCGGAGCCGGCTTCAGCAGTGCAGGCACGAAAATATGGTATGCGCCGAAACGAACGCCATAGCGGCGCATGGAAGCGCGACCGTCCTGATCCAGCGACTTCACTTCTTCGGTGACGTCGCGGCGGAACAGAACGCCGAGATTTTCCACGAGCTGGAAGGCCAGCCCCTTGGCAAGGCCCTGCAGATCCTCGGCACGCTGCAAATCGTCGAGCGGCTTCAGGATCGTGCTGATATGATGGTTCACGAAACGCTCGATGCGAGCGGCCACATGATCGCGCGCATTGCCCGTCAGCTGCTCGTCGGCAAGCAGGATGACGCGCGGACGCATGACGTGATCACTGCCCGACAGCCGCGCCACGGGGTCGCCCAGCCAGCGCACGAGACCATCGGCGCTGATGGCGAGATCGCCGTTGCCGGCCGCATGCAGACGTGCGGCACGTGCCTCGAATTCCAGCGCCAGCGCCTTCTGCGAGGCCGTCTGAACAGCCTTGGCATCCGGCCCTTCGGTCCCTGCGATAGGCGTGAACCGGAATCCGGTCAACTGTCCCACATGATGTCCCTCAACGAAGACATCTCCATTCACACTGATTTCAGCTTCCAGCATCGCATTCTCTCTCAGGCGCTTCATGAGCACAGATGTCCTGCGATCAACAAAGCGTTTCGTCAACCTCTCATGTAACGCGTCTGACAATCGATCTTCGATTTCCCGCGTCTTTTCTTGCCAGTGTGTCGGATCGGCAAGCCAGCCGGGCCGGTTCGACACATAGGTCCAAGTCCTTATCTGCGCGATTCGCGCCGAAAGCGTGTCGATCTCGCCATCCGTCCGATCGGCGCGATGCACCTGTTCGGCAAGGAAATCCTCTTTCACCGTGCCATAGCGCACGAGATCGGAAAAGAGGGCAGCAATGAGATCGGCGTGCTGGGCAGGCGTAATGCGCCGATAGTCGGGAAGCGCACAGGCCTCCCACAATTTCTCAACCCTGGCCGGGTTGCTGGCAAGATCGACTATCTCCAGATCGCGTGACAGATATTCCAACGCCTGCTGGTCTACCGCAGGCAGCGCCCGCGTCAAGCCCTGCACGCGAGGCGCGTCTTCCAAACTGCTGCGCAGTGCCGCGATCGAAGCAAAATTCAGTTCTTTGGTGCGCCATTGCAGCACCTTGACCATGTCGAATTCGTGTCCTTCGATCCGACGCACGAGTTCGTCGTCGAAAGGATCGACCTGCCCCGTCACGCCGAAGGTGCCGTCCTTGAGATGGCGACCGGCGCGACCGGCAATCTGGCCGAGCTCGGCCGGATTGAGGTTGCGAAACTGATAGCCGTCGAACTTGCGATCCTGGGCGAAGGCGACGTGATCGACATCGAGATTGAGACCCATGCCGATCGCATCGGTCGCAACCAAATATTCGACATCGCCAGCCTGATAGAGCGCCACCTGCGCATTGCGGGTGCGTGGGCTGAGCGCCCCGAGGACGACGGCGGCACCGCCGCGCTGGCGGCGTATGAGCTCCGCGATCGCATAGACCTCATCGGCGGAAAAGGCGACGATCGCCGTGCGCTGCGGCAGGCGGGTGATCTTCTTCTGCCCGGCGTAAAACAGGTGCGACAGCCTTGGCCGTTCCAGGACGGTAATGCCAGGCAAAAGCTGCTCGAGGATCGGCCGCATGGTGCCTGCGCCGAGCAGCAGCGTTTCATCGCGCCCGCGCAGATGCAGGATACGGTCGGTGAAGATATGCCCACGCTCCAAGTCGCCGGCAAGCTGGACCTCGTCGATCGCAACGAAGGAGGCGCGCGTATCACGCGGCATGGCTTCGACGGTGCAGACCGAAAAGCGTGCATTCGGCGGCGAGATTTTCTCCTCGCCGGTGACGAGCGCGACATTGTGCGCTCCGACCTTTTCGACCACGCGCGTATAGACCTCGCGCGCAAGCAGCCGCAGCGGCAGGCCGATCACGCCGCTGCCGTGCGCCACCATGCGCTCGATGGCATAATGGGTCTTGCCGGTATTGGTCGGTCCGAGCACCGCGGTCACGCCGCGTCCGCTCAGGATCATGGGCTGCGAAGTCTGAGTCATAGGTCCGTGCATGGGCGAGAAACCGCCGTCTTCCGATCAGCATGTTCCTCCTGGAGGAAACGAACAGATGACGACCATATGTGACAAAGGCAAGACCTGAATGAAAAAACAGATACGGCAACAATCGATTTCATATTTGATCGCTTCAACCATAAGATACATTTCCACTGCATCCCATGCGAGTCCCGGCGATTCCGGAACAGCTTGAGAACGAATCGGAGACGAATCGCTGACTCCGATGAGTTCCTTATTTGTTCACGACTACATATGGATTTCAATGAAAAGATTCCCACCAAATGCTGAATCTTGTTTACGCAGCTTTTCCATGGAAAAAGGAGTCAAGCGGAGAATCCCCGGCCAGCGAAATTTCACGTCAAATCATGGTTAATTATTTGTAAATAGCGGCATTTCTCGTCAATCCGCTGGGAATATTAACAAATAGGTCAAAGCCGGAACGAATCGGAGACGAATCGCGGATTCCAAGCGATTCCGCTTTTGTTCTCCACAACATCTAGCGTTTCCCCAGCAAGGACATGCAGGACTCTGAATGGTTGAGACCCGAATCCGGGCCGAATCTGCGATTGCGATTAACCTTTTAGCGAGCCCAGCTATAATGAATCAACAAATGCACGCAAAAGGTGCAATCGTTAACACAGCGACCAAAGCCGGAACGAATCGGTGACGAATGGCGGATAAGGGCAGGTGTCATATTTGTTCACGGCTACCTGTTGTATTTCGCCGGAACAACATCGCGAAGTAGCGCTGCACGAATAGACGAGCCACCCGCAAGCCTGCTGCAAACTAACCAATCGGTTGATGGAAGCACCACCTCTGTGATCCGCCTTCGGTTCCGCTTCGCCCTGCTTCCACCGATGACGGCGCGCCCGGGGAAGGCTCGCCGTTAACCCAAGCCCAAAGAGAGAACGAATCGCCGACGAATCACAGACATCGGGCCTTTCCCGTTTCGTTCACCGCAACCTATTGTATTTTAATCATATTTTAACCATAGAAGCAGATCTCGCACTGCTCCCGCAACCGCCGTACGACGTGTTCACGTTAACGTTTCAGTGGCCATCCGGGCCGCTGTGTGCCCGCATTTTTATTTCTTAGCCGGAACAATTATCGAGCACGCAAGTTTCTATGAACAGAATTGAGGAACTCAGCCCATTCACTGGAAACAGATTTGAGCTCGAGCCGCTGGAAGGATAACGCCGGATCGAACAGCGATATTGGCGGGATATTCAAGCGATGGACATGGAGGAGACATAACATGCTTGGTACGGTATTGCTTGTCATACTGATTCTGCTGCTGATTGGCGCACTACCCAGCTGGGGTTACAGCCGGGCGTGGGGGTACGGCCCATCGGGCGGTCTCGGGCTTGTTCTCGTCATTGTCCTCATTCTGTTATTGATGGGGCGGATCTGATCCACAGGTTACTATCCAAACCTCGCAACACCAGGGAGCTAACACCATGAAGAAGATCATCGTCGCGATCGCCCTCGTCGGCGCATTGGCGTCGTGCACATCAACGGAAAAGGGCACGGCCATCGGCGCCGGTACCGGCGCGCTCATCGGCGGCGTTGCCACGCATAGCTGGGGTGGCGCCGCTGTCGGCGCAGTCGCTGGCGGCGTGGTCGGCAACCTCATCGGACGCTCGGAAGATCGCCGCGGCTATTGCATCTATCGCGACCGCTATGGTCGCCGTTACGAGGCTCGTTGCCGCTAAGGCCAACATCGCCTGACCGATCGTTCTTGAGGGCCGGTCAGGACCATCTGTTGGAACAAATTCAGGGAACGACGGTTCCCCAAGGAAATCTTCTTCCCGCGCCATTAATCGCGGGAAGGTAGCAGTGTTTTGAGAAAGGAACGGCATCATGGCCGCAATCATCGCAAGCATTGCAGCACTCGCGCTCATCGGCACAACTTTCTACGCGCTCGCAAGCGCGGCAAGAGCACGAGGCAAGGAGAAGCGGCAGATAGCCCTTGAAGCCGTTATCCTGGAATTCAAGCCACGGCAGCGACAGCAGGCAAATTCAAACCGGGGATGATTGCCGGGCTTAAAACATGCGGCACAAAAGTGTGCAGCGGTTTTGCGGCAAGGACATGCGCAAAATTAAAGACCCAGAGCAACTCCAGGAAAAGTGCAGAACGGTTTTCCGTCGAGAATTGCGTAAAAACAAAGGGATAGAGCGTTTTCGCGATTCGAAGAAAAGCGGAAAGGCACCAGAGCGTGAGAAGCGAAGCTGAAAGATCGCAACGTGCTTTAGGCCGCTAACTTCATCCATCCCATAAACATCCATCCCATAAACGAGTTGGAGCGGCTCAGCCTTCGGTGAAGGCTTGAACCGCTCCATTTCATTGCCTCTACGCGGCTCCGGGCGAGAAACTGCCCTGCGCTTTTCCTGAAATCACTTAGACGAAGAACTGGCCGCCATTGGCTGTTATCGTCGATCCCGTGATGAAACCGGCATCATCGCTGGCAAGGAAGACCGCGATGCGGGCGATTTCCTCCGGCTCGCCGAGACGCCCCACGGGGATCTGCGGGATGATACGCTCGTTCAGCACTTTCTCCGGCACCGCCAGCACCATCTCCGTACCGATATAGCCAGGGCAAATCGCGTTGACCGTGATGTTCTTGGCAGCGCCTTCCTGCGCCAGCGCTTTGGTGAAGCCGAGATCGCCGGCCTTGGCGGCAGAATAGTTCGCCTGCCCCATCTGTCCCTTCTGACCATTGATCGAGGAGATGTTGATGACGCGGCCGAAGCTGCGGTCGCGCATGCCCTGCCAGACATGGTGCGTCATGTTGAAGAGGCCGGTGAGGTTGGTATTGATGACCTCGTGCCACTGCTGCGGGGTCATCTTGTGGAACATGGCGTCGCGGGTGATCCCGGCATTGTTGACCAGAATTTCGACATGGCCGAGATCGTGCTCGATCTTGGCGATACCCTTGCCGCAGGCCTCGTAGTCAGTGACATCCCACTTGTGAACGGAGATGCCGGTCACATCGTGGAAAGCCCGGGCCTTCTCGTCATTGCCGGCATAGGTTGCCGCCACCTTATAGCCTGCATTGTGCAGCGCCATCGAAATAGCGGCGCCGATGCCGCGCGTACCCCCGGTTACCAATGCCACTTTGCTCATGTGCCACTCCCCTTTGTTGCTGCGGAGACTGGACGCCCGAATGCCGGGTCGCCCGCTCCGCTTTCATCACTTCTTCCGGAAAATTCCGTTCGAGACGCCTTGGAGCATGATGCCGAAAAGCGTGAGCGGTTTTCGGACGACGTCATGCTCTACTTGCTTGATTCTAGAGCGCCTCGAAGCACATAGCGACACCCATGCCGCCGCCGATGCACAGGGTAGCGAGCCCCTTGCGGGCGCCGCGGCGCTTCATTTCGAACAGCAGCGTATTGAGGACGCGGGCGCCGGAGGCGCCGATCGGGTGGCCGATAGCGATCGCGCCGCCATTGACGTTGACGATCGATGTATCCCAGCCGAGGTCCTTGTTGACGGCGCAGGCCTGAGCCGCAAACGCCTCATTGGCTTCGACGAGATCGAGGTCGCTGGCGGACCAGCCGGCCTTTTCCAGGGCCTTGCGAGAGGCCGGGATCGGCCCTGTGCCCATGATCTGCGGATCGACGCCGGCCGTCGCCCAGGAGACGATGCGGGCAAGCGGCTGGATACCGCGGCGCGAGGCTTCCGCCTCGGTCATCAGCACGGCGGCAGCCGCGCCGTCATTGAGGCCGGAAGCATTGCCGGCGGTGACAGAACCTTCCTTGTCGAAGGCCGGACGCAGCTTTGCCATGGCCTCCATCGTCGCGCCGTGACGAATATATTCGTCGGCATCAACGATGATATCGCCCTTGCGCGTCTGGATCGTGAAGGGGACGATTTCATCCTTGAAGCGGCCAGCCTTTTGCGCGGCTTCGGCCTTGTTCTGCGAGGAAACGGCAAACTGGTCCTGCTCCTCGCGCGAAAGCTGCCATTGGCGGGCGATATTTTCCGCCGTGATACCCATGTGATAGCCGTAGAAGGCGTCCGTCAAACCATCCTTGATCATGGTGTCGATCATCTTCATGTCGCCCATCTTGGTGCCGGAGCGAAGATTTGCGGCATGCGGCGCCATCGACATCGCTTCCTGGCCGCCGGCGACGATGATCTTCGCGTCACCCGTTGCGATCTGCTGCAGGCCGAGTGCGACGGCGCGCAGGCCGGAGCCGCAAAGCTGGTTCACGCCCCAGGCGGTCGCTTCCTGCGGAATGCCGGCCTTCATCGCGGCCTGGCGGGCCGGGTTCTGGCCTTCGCCGGCCTGAAGCACCTGGCCGAGAATCACTTCGTCAACTTCCTTGGCATCAACGCCGGCGCGCTCCAGCGCCCCCTTGATCGCGGCAGCGCCGAGTTCATGCGCCGCAACGGTCGCAAAAGCACCATTGAACGAACCGACCGCAGTGCGGGCAGCGCTGGCGACGACGATGGATGAACTGCTCATGGAAGCCTCCTCACAGAATGAACACGTATATGAGGCGAAACTGTCAAAGCTTTGCTCCTGAGTCAAACAGCAAGAATTTTCATCGTGCAGATTTCACGAAGCTGTCACCGCCTTCAAAAAATCCAATCAAAGGAAAGGCCTTGCCGCATCGCACAAACCGATTGTCACCAAGCTTCTTTTGCGTCTACACTCCGAGGTGGAGGAATATTCCATACAATCAGACGGGGCCAGGAGACTGATAATGGCAAAGAATGAGGGCCAGATCGTAATCAAGAAGTATGCCAATCGCCGCCTATACAATACCGGCACCAGCACCTATGTGACGCTGGACGATCTGGCGGAGATGGTGAAGAAGGGCGAGGAATTCATCGTCCAGGACGCCAAGAGCGGCGAAGACATTACGCATTCGGTCCTGACGCAAATCATTTTCGAACAGGAATCGAAAACCGGCAACACACTGCTGCCGATATCCTTCCTGAGACAGCTGATCGGCTATTACGGCGATCAGATGCAGATGGTCGTGCCGAGCTTCCTCGAGCACTCGATGCGCGCCTTTACCGAGCAGCAGACGCAGATGCGCGAACAAATCAACAAGGCCTTCGGCGAAACGCCGCTCGGCAAGAACCTGCAGCTGCCCATGCAGATGGTCGAGGAACAGGTCCGCCGCAACACGGAAATGTTCCAGCAGGCCATGCAGATGTTCTCCCCCTTCATGCAGCCGCCGGCCAAGGAAAGCCGCAAGGCCGAAGCCAAGGACATCGACGAGCTCAAGGAACAGCTCCGCGCCATGCAGAACAAGCT
This sequence comes from Martinezella hainanensis, assembly GCF_900094555.1. Taxonomy (GTDB): domain Bacteria; phylum Pseudomonadota; class Alphaproteobacteria; order Rhizobiales; family Rhizobiaceae; genus Rhizobium; species Rhizobium hainanense. Next base: position 241,250 of record NZ_FMAC01000004.1, on the reverse strand, counting down.
GGATAGTTTGTGAGATAGGGCAATTCGCCCGTGAACTCGTGGAGAGTTTTCACCCCCCTCTGTCACTGACGTAACATCTCCCCCACAAGGGGGAGATTGTTAACCCGCAGAATCCCCTCGCCTCAAGCGAATATCGAATCCGCGAAACTGCTGCTTGTTGGTTTGGTGAGAGCCGGCAACCTATTCCCAACAATCTCCCCCCTTATGGGGGAGATGTCACGTCAGTGACAGAGGGGGGTGTCAGAGGTCCGGCATACGAACGGCCTGTTTTTCACGCACCCAGCACATCCCAACGAAAACAGAAAAAGGCCGGCGAACCGCCAGCCTTTTTTATTCATGCCGTCAAGGCAGCGCTAGATTATGCGCTTTCCTTCGGCGTCAGAACCTGACGGCCGCGATACATGCCGGTCTTCAGGTCGATGTGATGCGGACGACGCAGTTCGCCGGAGTTCTTGTCTTCGACGTAGGTCGGAGCCTTCAGGGCGTCAGCAGAGCGGCGCATACCGCGCTTGGACGGGCTCGTTTTTCTCTTCGGTACAGCCATTCTCGTTACTCCATGTACGGACGAAACATATCCACGGCCAGCAAGGCGGCCGAAACAGACATGCATCAATTTCGGAAATTGGGCGGGCTTATACATGGCTTGCCGGGCTTTGACCAGTCCCTTCCAGCATTTTTTGCCCGCCGAACCAGATTCGCGGATATTCGAGACCGAATCAGTCCTCATCCTCCGGCACGGTCCAAGTTTCCCGCAATGCCGCTTCCTCCCATTTTTGCCAGGCGGGCAGCGCCTTCATGACCGCCATATAGTCCCGCGTATCCGCCGCAACCGCGATGTCATACCGTTCCAGACGGCTGACAACGGGGGCAAACATGGCATCCGCGCCGGAAAAGCTCCCAAACAGGAAAGGCCCGCCTGAAAAGGCTCGCGCCTCGCGCCAAATGGTCTCGATGCGCGCTACGTCCTTTATCACCCCATCGGGCAGATCGCGGCGGGCGATCGGCCGGCGCATGTTCATCGGGCAGGCGTTGCGCAAGGCACTGAAACCCGAAACCATCTCCATGCTGTAGGATCGTGCCAACGCACGCGCCTGACGGTCCCTCGGCAGAAGCCCGGCATCCGGGAGGAGCTCGGCTGCATATTCGATGATGGCGAAGGATTCCCATACCTTGAAGCCGCTGTGGACCAGCATCGGCACCTTACCCGTCGGCGACACCTCGCGGATGCGCGGATTGCCGCCTGGAAAATCGAAAGGTATCAGCACCTCTTCGAAAGGAATGCCGCAACCCTCCAGCGCAATCCACGGTCGCAACGACCAGGAAGAATAGTTTTTATTGCCGATATAGAGAGTGAGCTTGTCCATGATCGCATATTTCCTTTCTTAGTCTCGGACTTCGAAGACGAGGAGCTCCTCGAAATGATTCATGTCCTCGAACGAGCAGAAGGCCGGCGGCCGCAACTCCATAACGGGCACCTCGGCGCGAAGCCTATCAGCGGCATCGTCCAACATCGCCTGCCAGGGCGGCAGAGCCTCGTCGGCCAGTCGCTCGATGACATAGGTGAACGTGATGTGAAAAACATAAGTCTCATGATCGGGATGGCGATAGCCCAAGAGATCCGCAAGGGCATTGCGCCAATCGCGCATAACCTTACGATCCTTTTCGGTGGCGCCGGCAACCACCAGACCGCTGGGCCGCGCCTTGATCACCGTCACCTCGAATGGATCGCGTCCGGAAAAGGCCTTCAGCCGTTCGCCCATGATCTCCGTCATCTGATCGATCGGCGTGTCGAGCGCGACGTCCGCGGGCCAATAGGGCCGAGCACGGCGATATTCGATGATCCCCTGGAAGAGAGTCATGTGCAGGCTGGAGACCGGTGTGAAGGCGAATTGCCGGGCTTCCGGCATGTCGAGATATTTCTGCCTCGCCGCAACGATAGCGCGCTGCGTCGCCGACCCCTCCGACAGATGGCAGACGACCGTGTTGCCGGGCTCGGGCTGGAAGATACCTGAGCGATCATAGCGCGTGCCGAGATGGCGTGGCGGCGCCGGATGCAGGCTTTTGGAGCATTGGAGCAATTCGGGCGAGAAGGCGTCGAAATCCATGGGCTATCCGATCATCATTGGCAGATCACCCGCCCTTACGTCATGGCCAAGAATGCCAGATGACGATCAGCCGATCGAACGACAAGTTCTGATCTCAGTCATAAAGGCATTTGATGTATGCGTCGGCGTTTCGCGCACGGCGCTGGATCAACGAGGCGAGCTGGCTGAGCCCTCTCCCGGGCTTGCTCGCGACCCGATCGATCGGATTGGGAAGGGAGACGGCAAGGAGCGCGGCCTGGCGCGCGGTCAGCTTGGAAGCCGGCACCTTGAAATGGTAGCGTGCCGCCGCCTCGATACCGTAGATGCCCGGCCCCCATTCGGCGATATTGAGATAGATCTCCATCATCCGGCGCTTCGACCAGACGGCCGAGGCTGAAACCGCGAGCGGCAGCTCCAGCGTCTTGCGCACAAAGGAGCGGCTGTTCCACAGGAACAGGTTCTTCACCGTCTGCATCGGGATCGTGCTGCCGCCGCGGGTGGATTTGCCGCTCAGCGTCTCCTCGACGAGAACCCGCATCTCGCCCCAATCGACGCCACCGTGAAAACAGAACTGCCCGTCCTCCGAGACCATGACGGATTTGACCAGCACCGGCGCGATCCTATCCAGCGGAACCCAGCGACGCTCATATCCTTGAAAGGTTACGGCATCGCCTATCATCAGGGTGGAAACAGGGTGGATGAACGGCAGCACATAGACGACGATTAAGAAATAGGGCAGCAGCAAGAAGCCGATCAGGACGAGGACGATACGCTGCCAGAACGGACGGTCTCGGAAGCGAGCCAACACGGAGGAGCGTCGCGGCACCTCGGCTTCCTCCTCCTCATTGTCCGTCGATATGTCCAAATGCCTGACGTCCACGGTCGCTCCATCCCGGTACAGCCTTAGTGCATCCGGGAAACGCTCTGATGCTGACCCGTCATACCGTCTACACAAAGCGATGACCAGAGTGCGACGCAATTCCCCACCCGGCTGTTGACAATTCTCGTTGCCAGCAACCGCCTCTCATGCCAAACAGCGGCCATGGACAGCACCGATACTTCATTCGAACAGCGCCTCAGGGATAATGCCGGCAAGACCGAGGCACTGCTGACCCGGCTGCTGGCCGACACCAGCCTCAATGACGAGATCGTCCGCCCCGAGAGGCTGTTGAACGCGATGCGCCATGGCGTCCTGAACGGCGGCAAGCGGCTACGACCCTTCCTCGTCATGGAATCCGCAGCCCTTCTCGGCGGCAATGCAGAGGCGGCGCTCAGGGTCGGCGCGGCACTCGAATGCGTGCACTGCTATTCCCTCGTCCATGACGACCTGCCTGCCATGGACGACGACGACCTGCGCCGCGGCCAGCCGACGGTGCATATCGCCTTCGACTACGCCACGGCGATTCTCGCGGGCGACAGCCTGCTGACCTATGCCTTCGACATCATCGCAGCGCCTGAAACGGAGCTGCCGGCGGATCGGAAAATGGCCCTCGTGCTGGCGTTGTCGCGCGCGGCCGGCATTGGCGGCATGGCCGGCGGCCAAGCTCTTGACCTCGCCGCCGAGAAAGAAACGCCCGACGAGCGCGGCATCACCACGCTGCAGGCGATGAAGACGGGCGCGCTGATCCGCTTCGCCTGCGAGGCCGGCGCCATCATATCAGGCGCCTCGGCCGAGGACCGCAAACGCCTTCGGACCTTCGGCGAAAAGATCGGCCTTGCCTTCCAGCTCGCCGACGACCTTCTCGACCTTACAGCCGACGCCACCACGATGGGCAAGGCAACCGGCAAGGATGCCGCACGCGGCAAGGGGACGCTGGTAGCTCTGCACGGCCGGGAATGGGCGGAAACGACATTGGCAAGGTTGGTCAGCGAAGCCGCCGACCTCCTGTCCGGCTACGGCGACAAGGCCGATGTTCTGACGGAAACCGCCCGGTTCGTCGCAAACCGCAAGAACTGAGCCCGAAGGCTTCCGCACGGTGTTGCCTGACGGCAGGCGACTGACCTTCAGGCAGGATAGCGATAGGCGTCTGCCATCCTCCCGGCTATGGTACCGGCCGCGGTCACCCATTCAGCTCTGGAATGTCACCATCACAAGAATCCATCGCTGCGCCGGGTGATTTCCACTGTGTTTTATGACACATTCCCATCCGGAACTGGCCTTTGGACGCGGAATTCTCCGCGCCGGCCGCGCCCCCCGGGAATAGTCTCCATGCACGACACCCTCGCCTACCTGCCGCAGATCCTGCCGGCCTACATCGCCTACATCGTCGCCGTCGTCAGTCCAGGCCCGGCCATCATGGCTATCATCGGCACGTCGATGACCCATGGCCGCAAGGCCGGCATGACCCTGGCACTCGGCATCTTCGGGGGATCGCTGACCTGGGCGATTGCCGCAGCGGCTGGCCTTGCAACGCTGCTGCAGACCTATGCGATGGCGCTGGAGCTTTTGAAGATCTTCGGCGGCCTCTATCTGCTCTACCTCGCCTACAAGGCATTCCGCGCCGTCCGCACCAGCGGCGAACTGCCGACGGCCGCCGAGGGGCCGAAGACGCCAAGCTTCAAATCGCTGGTCCTGCGCGGCTACGGTATCCACGTCACCAACCCGAAAGCGATCTTCGCCTGGCTCGCCATTATTGCACTCGGCATGCCGCAGGGTGCGCCCGCGTCCGTGGCGGTGCTGATTGTCGCCGTCTGCTGCGCGACTGGCTTCCTGGCGTTCATGGGTTATGCGATCCTGTTTTCGACATCGCATGCGCTGAAGGTCTACCGCAATGCGCGCCGCTGGATCGAGGGCGCCATGGCCGGCTTCTATTGCTTCGCCGGCATCAAGCTGCTGACGAGCAATATGTGATCCTGCCCAATTAATTTAGAAAAAGCGCAAAGCGGTTTTCCACCCGGAATTGCATCAACACAAATGGATAGGTGAGCCCCTCAACCGTCCTCTCACAGTCCGCTTCGCTTGACTGTTCGAGTCCACCTTCTCCCCGCTTTGACGGGGCGAAGGGGCTTGACGAGATCGCTCCCTCGCCCCGTCAAAACGGGGAGAGGGCTGGGGTGAGGGGCATTTATTCACATGCGATAGCAGATCACTCCGCCGCGACGTTCTTCTGGCCGAAGCGCTTCTCGATGTAGTCAGTCACCAGCGCCTCGAAATCGGAAGCGATGTTCGGGCCGCGCAGCGTCATCGCTTTCTGGCCGTCGATGAAGACCGGGGCAGCTGGGGTCTCGCCCGTGCCCGGCAGCGAAATGCCGATATCGGCATGTTTGCTTTCGCCCGGACCATTGACGATGCAGCCCATGACGGCGACGTTCAGCGCCTCGACACCCGGATATTTCTCGCGCCAGACCGGCATGTTCTTGCGGATATCGTTCTGGATGTTCTGCGCGAGTTCCTGGAAGACCGTCGACGTCGTGCGGCCGCAGCCGGGACAAGCCGCGACGACGGGGATGAACTGGCGGAAGCCCATGACCTGCAGCAGCTCCTGCGCCACCTGCACTTCGCGGGTACGGTCACCATTCGGCTCAGGCGTCAGCGAGACGCGGATCGTATCGCCGATGCCGTGCTGCAGCACATAGCCCATGGCGGCAGAGGAAGCGACGATGCCTTTCGACCCCATGCCGGCCTCGGTGAGACCGAGATGCAGCGCGTGGTCGGAACGCTCCGACAGCATGGAATAGACGGCGATCAGGTCCTGCACCTGGCTGACCTTGGCCGACAGGATGATGCGGTTGCGCGGCAGGCCGATTTCCTCGGCAAGGTCGGCCGAGATCAGCGCCGACTGCACGATCGTCTCGCGCGTCACCTGGCGGGCCGAGAGCGGCGAGCCTTCGGCGGCATTCTTGTCCATCAGCGCGGTCAGGAGATCCTGGTCAAGCGAACCCCAGTTGACGCCGATGCGCACCGGCTTGTCATAGCGGATCGCCATCTCGATGATTTCGGCGAACTGCTTGTCCTTCTTGTCCTTGAACCCGACATTGCCGGGATTGATGCGGTATTTCGCCAGCGCCTCGGCGCAGGCCGGATGATCGGCGAGCAGCTTGTGGCCGATATAATGGAAATCGCCGATCAGCGGCACGTCCATGCCGAGACGCAGCAGCCGCTCGCGGATCTTCGGCACGGCGGCAGCACTTTCATCGCGATCGACGGTGATACGCACGAGCTCGGAGCCGGCCTTGTAGAGGGCGGCGACCTGCGCCACGGTCGAATCGACATCGGCCGTGTCGGTATTGGTCATGGACTGCACGACGACGGGGGCACCGCCGCCGACAATCACGCCGCCGACATCGACGGCAACGGAGGAACGGCGCGGTTTCGGATCGAAATCGGTGGCGGACGACATGGAAAGCTCTCGCAGGCCTCGAAAATGGGTGCCTTTCAGGTGGATCACCAAGCGGTCGTTGTCAACCGCTGCGACAATCTCTTTTGATCGGACGGAACCTAGCAGTTACCGGGCAAAAGCGACGAAATTAATGCTTGCTTTCGCCGATGCCGTCAGCGTAGCGCGCCAAAGACGACAAGGCCAGTACGACGAGCAGCAACACCGGCAGCGCCATCAGGACAGGCGAGAAGCCGACATGCTCGGCGGCAAAGCCGATGGCCGAAGGCGCCACCAGCATGCCGGAATAGCCGAGCGTGGTGACGACCGAAATGGCGATGCCCGGCTGTAGACCGGGAATGTTGCCGGCAGCCGAAAAGGCGATCGGCACCATGTTGGAAATGCCGATGCCGCAGAGCGCAAAGCCGAGAATGGCGATCTCCGCATTTGGCGCCAGTGCTGCGGTCAGCATGCCGACGATGGCGAAGACCGTGCAGACACGCAGCGTCCTGATGGCGCCCAGCCAGTCGCGCACGAAATCTCCGGCAAAGCGCATGGTCGCCATGGTGGCCGAGAAGGCGGCAAAGCCGAAGCCGGACAGCGCCACCGATGCCCCCTTTTCCTGGCTGAGATAAAGCGCGCTCCAATCGAGCACCGCGCCTTCCGGCACCATGCAGAACAGCGCCACCATGCCGAGCAGCCAGGGCAGCGGAATCATCGGCAACTTCGCCTTCGGCTTGGCCTCATCATGATGCGGCTGGTCGCTGAGGACCATCGGCCAGGCGACAACGAGGAAAAGAACCGCAATGACGGTCGAAGCCTCGGCATGACCAAGAACGCCCCAGCGCGAGATCAGCAGCCCGCCGATCGCCGAACCCAGCAGACCGCCAAGGCTCCAGAAGGCATGGCATGAGGACATGATCGCGCGCCGCATGGACTTTTCGACCGAGACGGCGTTGGCGTTCATCGCCACATCCATCGCACCAATGAAGCCGCCGAAGAGAAAGAGTGCCACCGCCGCAGTCCAGACATTCGGCGCCAGCGTCAAGGCCAGAATCATCGGCAGCGTCAGCACGGCAAGTATCTTGACGACGATATGCGATCCGCGCACGGCGATCTGCGCGCCGGCCAGCGGCATCATGATGAGCGAACCGACGCCGAAGACGAGGATCATCAGGCCGAGCTCGAATTTCGAAAGCTGCAGCCGCTCGGCAAACTCCGGAATTTTCGGCGCCCAGCAGCCGACCATGAAGCCGTTCAGAAGGAACATCAACGAAACGGCCGCACGCGGTTTTGTGAAGAATCCGCTCCTTTTCGCCTCAAGACCCTCCAATCTCGTCATATCGTCCATAAAATTCCCCCAAATCAGTGGCCGCAGTCTATTTAAATCGATTGAAATCGCAACGATCGAAAACAGCCGGAACGGTCACATTTCGTCTCCGTCTGTTAAAGCGGAGGCAAACACGCCACAACCCGAATAAATCATTCATATACGCACGCCATTGGCAAAATGTCCTATTGACGGCGAAAAAGTAGGCTCCTATCGGTTGAGGCCTGAAAGATTATTCAGTCGACCCCGAGTCGGGTCATCCTCTGGTGCATCCCCGTGAAAAACTCCATCGGCTATGGCATCCTGCTTACGGTGTTTGCCTACATGCTGTTCACCGCCCATGATTCGGCGGTGAAGCTGCTTGTTGCCTCCATCCCCGTCTGGCAGGTGTTGTTCATCCGAAGCTGCACCATCCTTGCCGGCTGCTTCGTCTTCGAAGGCCCGTCGCTGGTTCGCAAGGTGGCACGCTCGCCGATCATCAAGCCGATGATCGTGCGCAGCGTCATCATCCTGGTTGCCTGGATTTCCTATTATTCGGCCGCCTCCTACCTGCAACTTGCCGAGGTGACGACGCTCTATTACGCAGCCCCGATCATCGGCACTATCCTCGCGACCATCGTGCTGCGCGAAAAGGTAACATTTGCCCGCTGGATGGCGGTCGGCGTCGGCTTCTGCGGCGTGGTGATCGCCTCCAATCCGGTAGGGCTTTCGATCTCCTGGCCGGTCTATCTGGCGCTGCAGGCCGCCGTCCTTTGGGCATGCGGCATGGTGCTGTTGCGGAAAACCGCGCTGCACGAGAAGAGCCATATCCAGATGGCCGTCTCCAATATCATGTTCATCATCCTGACCGCCGGCATGGCGATCGCCCATTGGCAGACGCCAACGCTCTTTCAGATCGTCCTGCTGGCCTTGACCGGCGTCATCGCCGGCGCCGGCCAGCTCGCCCTCTTCGAAGGCATGCGCCAAGCCCCCGTCTCTGTGCTGGCGCCGTTCGAATATACCTCGCTCGTCTGGGCCTTTTTGCTCGGCTACATGATCTGGGGCGACATCCCCGGCGCCAACACCTTCATCGGCGCCATCCTGATCCTCAGCGCCGGGTTCATCATCATTATCAGCGAACGGATGAAGCGACGCACGGCGGCGGCTTGACGTGAGAGCGTGTCGTGATCGCCGTACTCGCCAGCATTGGTGCACGCATCAGGCAGCCCGAGCCGATGCGAACCGATCTGCGACGCGTGCCACGCGCTTGCCGTAAACGCGGGCAGTTTCGAGGTCGCCGATCGACATTTCGCTCGGGGCTGCGTCAGCATCGGACTGAGCCATTGGCGCGATGTATGATCCCATCCTGTTTGCATCGTCGCGCTTCGACGCCTTCACATTCGCTGGCTTCAGCCCCAGGCTGACCCACAGGCCGCCATGCTGTCCCGCCAGAAGCACGAAGTATTCGAGGGTATTGAGCTTATCGCCGTTCAAACTGGCGCTGTTGGTGAAACCTCCGAAAACCTTGTCCTGCCATTTGTTGGTGAACCAGGCCTTCGAGGAAGTGTCCGCGAACTTCTTAAACTGCCAGCTCGGGCCGCCCATGTAGGTCGGCGATCCGAAGATGATGGCGTCGGCAGCGTCCAACGCTGCCCACCCGTCATCCGAGAGATTACCGTCGGCATCTATGGCGTAAAGCGTACCGCCCGCACCTTCCGCAACGGCTTCCGCCATCCGCTGGGTGTGACCGTAGCCCGAATGATAGACGACGACTGTAGTTGCTGTGCGATTCGACATGGTGATTTTGGCCTCCTTCAGGCCGTTGCTTTGCGCTGTCCGGAAGCGACTTCGCTCCGTCCGGCGTGTTCCTTCAGATGAGTTGATGATTGAAGTTTGGATGGCGCCCGATGCTCGGCGACGGAGAGCGTTACCCAGCCGATTGCACGCCGGCTCTCATGTGTGCCCGCCTCTGCTTGCCGTGAAATGTTCAGGCGTAGCCGCTGATATCGGCTAGCATCAGCAGCAGTAGGAACAGCATTGGTGGCGGGAGCTCCCGATAATTCCGGATACGGACGATAGCCGCGATCGCGGTGAGCATGATGCAGGCGCCCAACGCGACCCCGATGTATCGGATGCCGGCTGTGACCAACAGCACTGCGGTTAAGAGCTCAAGGGCGGCCGTGACCCAGCACCACCAGAATGGAAATCCAAGTCGCACGAAGCCCGCGCGGATTTTCTGATGTCCGGTCGCGTTGACGATAGCACCAACGAGAAACGCCGCTGCGGGTAGCCAGACGAGGACGGTATCGAGCACCGTTGCGCCCGTGAAAATTTGAACTGGAAAATTCATGGATATTCTCTTCTCCGGCGATCCATAGCGCGACAAATTATTATAGCCATATCATTTATTCTAGCATTGCTAGTTTGTCAACCGGTGTTCTTTTTGATAGCCATGACGTCAGCGAAATCGCGCGAGTGAAGACAGAGGAACAACGTGGGCATCAGCGAACGCAAGACCCGGGAAAGGGATGAACGTGGACGCAGGATCGTTGTCGCTGCGAGGACGATTGCCGAACGAGACGGCTGGGCTTCGGTCACGATCCGACGCCTCGCCGACGAGATAGAATACAGCCAGCCGGTTCTTTATTCGCATTTCCAAAATCGCGACGAAATCGTCGGAGCCGTCGCTCTCGAGGGTTTCGGCGAATTGGCGACGATACTCCGTGCGGCCATTCGGCCATCCTCCACGCCGGGGGAGTCAGTGGAAGACGTCGCGACCGCCTATCTCGATTTCGCTTTCGCCCGACCTGCTATGTACGAGGCGATGTTTATCCTTCCAACCGGTCTCCGCTTCGCCAGGTCGGATACGCCGGCACAGCTCCGTGAGGGCTTCGGAGCCATGGCGACGGTGATCGCGCCGTTCGCCCAGGATGTGGATACTGCGACTGAAACTTTCTGGGCGGCACTTCACGGATTGGCGGAGCTTGAGCGTCACGGCAGAATAAGACCCGCTTTCCGGTCTCAACGGATCACCCTCATCATGCAGATGGTATCGGGTCAGCTTAGTCAGCTCTAAGAGCGGATGTTGCAGGTGATGTGATCCCGCGAAAATGGCTTTGGGAAGGGGGATGAGCCAAAGGGCTTAAGCCCCCTGAATTTGCAGCATTGGGCCGGGAAAGCGGAAGTGCAGGCCGGCTCGCTCTCTTCGAAGGCATGCGCCAGACGCCTGTCTCGGTGCCGGCGCCATTCGAATGTACCTCGCTCGTCTGGGGTCTCTTGCTCGGCTACGTGCTTGAGGGTGGTCGATCATTGCTGCAATCACAAAAGTCTATAGTCTGCTCCGATACATATACGGGTTGCGATGAGAATATTGCGGCCCTTTGAAAGTGACTGGAATAGGATACCGCATGATCCCTGGCCGCATCATCTTCCTGAATGGCACGTCCAGCGCAGGCAAATCGACTTTGGCAAAGGCGCTGAGGGAAGCGCTACCGGAGTTTTGCTATTATGCCTCGGATCAACTGGCCGATGCAGGTTTTCGGGCAACCAAACGTGGCCCGACGGCGGAGTTACCAAATGAACGCAGCAGGTTCTTCGATGGATTTCATCGCTCCATCGTCGCCTTCGCCAACGCCGGCAACGATCTGATCGTGGAGCATATCGTCGAGGAACAGAGCTGGGCCGACCAGCTCAACGATCTGTTCGCGCGCCTGGACGTGTTCTGGGTCGGCGTATATGCGCCGGTCGAGGAGATCGAACGTCGCGAGAGAGAACGTGGTAACCGCTACATCGGCGAGGCCCGTTACCATCTGAAAACACACGATTATTGCCGATACGATCTCGAAGTCGACACCACCCGGCCGCTCGACGCATTGGTCGCGATCATAATCGAAGAATGGGAAAAGCGGCGCACAGCGGCGACCTAAGTCGGATCGATGCGCTTTCTGCAAGCGCAAACTGCCCGGCGAGCGAAGTTTCCAACCCGCGGCAAGACGCTGGATTTCACTCCGCCACAGCGGCAGCCCCCTCGATAGGTCGCGGCCGCCGCATCAGAAGAGCCTGCATCGGCCGTTCGAAGAATTTGAGAAGCACCACCGAGATCCCGATCGTGCAAAGTGTGGCCAGCGCCAATATTCCCGTGGCAGCGGATAGGGAGAGCTGCTTGCCCAGCAATTTGACCGGAAGCTGAAACGTGTAGGGGTGAATGAGGTAGAGCGAGTAGGACGCGTCTCCCAGCAGAACCAGAATGGCCCATATTTTCCCGGACGGCATCCGCATGAGCAGGAAGCCCGAAACGAACAGGACCGCAAACAGGCTTGAAGCGAAGAGGCTGGGGCCGGCGAGTGTCACGATGAAGAAGTAGGCTGCGCATGCCAGGAGAACGAGCACACTGGCGGCGACATTCGATCCGCCCCTGATGGCGCTGGAGGCCGAATACGCCTTATGAAGCATCATGCCGAGAACGAATTCGATCAATATCGGATTTGTATAGAAACGCCATTCGACAGATCCCTTCGGCCAAATCGCATGCAGCGCGATCAGGACGAGGATGGCGGCGGAGGCGAACCAGCTTGCCTTGGCGCCGAAGATCAGGCAGGCGCCATAGATTATGTAGAAAAACACCTCGTAACAGAGCGTCCAGCCCAGGAAAAGGATCGGCTGTATGGCGCCTCCGCTTTTCTGATAAGGGATGAAAAGAAGAGACTTGATGACCGTGTCCACGGTCACAACAGTCGAATTGAGCAGGTTGGGCTTCACAAGCGCAATCAAGACGACCACCAGCGTCAGCAACCAGTAGAGTGGAACTATTCTCGCAACGCGCTTGCGTGCGAAATAGACAAGCCCGCGTCCCGGATCGGAGGAGTAGCTGATGATGAAGCCGCTGAGGACGAAGAAAATGTCGACGCCGACTGCGCCCATGTCGAAGTAATTGCGATCGACATGGTACTCGAGCACAAGAGTGCGCCCGAAATGAAAGAGAACGACAGAAAAGGCGGCCACAAACCGGAGAAACTGGAGAGAGTCCAATTGCTTCGAGTTTGGCCGCCGAGTGGAAAGCACCTGCTCGTTAACCATGACGGCCCCGATCCGCTTTGATTGCTTGTTCCAACAAATCCGCCATTGCCGCCTGGGTGCTGCGGCTTGGATGCCAATTGCATCCGAAGTCCTTCGGTTTGACGCGTAAGTTCAGATAGCGAAGGCGACTTTCGCCTTTTGCGACGCTCGTCTGGACGGCGGCCTTGATCGCGTTCTCGGCCGTATCGAAATCCTTCTGAGGCATCATCGGGCCGAGCGCGGCGTAGAGATACGCTTTTGGAAACTGATATCTGAGTCTGGAGAGAAGCTTGGCGTATTCCCCGCCGAAATCGCTGGGATTCTTGCCGTCCGAAAAGTCGTTCGTCCCCAGATTGATAACCACTGCGGAAACACGCTCGTCAGGAAGACCAGGCGCACCGCTTCTCGACAGCGTTCCATTGTCAATGACGTCAAGCATGGTTTTGGTGCCCTTGCGAGCACGCGAAAGGCCAATTCCCGAAACCGCGAGCGTCGTAAGCTCCATCCCGAGGCTACGCGCTGCGACAGCTGCATATGTCAGATATTGATTTTCAGTCCCGGGGGTGAATTTGCATCCGGGACCGACACCCTCGACGCCATAGCCAGCCGTGATGGAGTCTCCTATTGCCACCATCTCTTCGGCCGATGCTTCCGCCGGGAGGAACGACCCGTCGGTTTCGGCCGAAACGAATAAGGTATCGCCAATCCATCCTTCGGTGCGACGCGTCGCGCGAACAACGTGGGCGCCTTGCTGCAAACCATCGGCAAGTTGATATCGGTGCTGCCCCGCCTGCAGATCGAGGCGTTGGGGAACACCGTCTAATTCGATCTCCAGGCTGTTTTGCCCGGCATCAACGAGGGTAATCGAGAGCGACGTGCCTTCGAAACGCAGCGTAAAACCGCTGCCGGGCCAGCCAAAGACAGCATCGCTGGCTGCAACGCGGCCGATCCATTTCGATGGCCGCTCGATCGTTTCCGCGGCAAAGATCGGTGGGGATGTACATAAAACCAGAAAGAGAGACGCAACCGCGACATCAAGCCTGATAGCCGGCCAAGGCCGCCAGCGCGCACCGATAGACAATTCGCCACCTCTTCGGCTGTGTCGGATCGATTCCTGTATTTTCGCTTTCTAATATAAACGCAGTTTGATCGCCGGCTGCGTCGTGGCGAGCGGCCAGAACGCATTATTCGACGCACACGCCCTGCGCGAAGGATGACGCACGGGAACAATAATCAGATGACGAAATAGGGCAGCGTTTAGAATTGTCATCATGCGGCTCATGTCGCCGCCATCGGCGATCATTGGCGGCAGATGGAAGCGGCGGCTCTCTCAGCGGCGCAATTCCAATCTTTGAGAAAAATATTCGCAATTGCCCATTTATCTCGCAGTTTTCTACGCTTTCGCGATGCAATTTTTCTGCGATGTATGCGACATTGAATGAAACCGCTCCAGAAACGGAAGAGAACGATGAACTGGTTGAAGACCGTTGCCGCCGCCGCCCTCGTGCAGGCTGCATTCCTGCTCCCCGCCCATGCCGGCGAAAACCTCAAGGCGATCCAGTCGGCCGGCGTATTCAAGGTCGGCACGGAAGGCACCTATGCGCCCTTCACCTATCATGACGAGAGCGGCAAGCTCACCGGCTTCGACGTCGAAATCGCCGAAGCGATCGCTTCCAAGCTCGGCGTCAAGGCGCAGTTCCTGGAAGGCAAATGGGACGGCCTGATCGCCGGTCTCGACGCCAACCGCTACGACACCGTCATCAACGAAGTCGGCATCACCGATGCCCGTAAGCAGAAGTACGACTTCTCCGATCCGTACATCGCGTCCAAGGCCGTGCTGATCGTCAAGGACAGCAACACCGACATCAAGGATTTCGCCGATCTCAAAGGCAAGAAGTCCGCGCAGTCGCTGACCAGCAACTTCGGCAAGATCGCGACGCAATCCGGCGCCGAACTCGTCGGCACCGACGGCTTCGACCAGTCGATCCAGCTCGTGCTGACCGGCCGCGCCGACGCCACGATCAACGACAGCCTCTCCTTCCTCGACTTCAAGAAGCACAAGCCCGACGCGCCGGTAAAGATCGTCGCCCAGCAGGCCAATGCCGATTTCTCCGCCGCCATCATCCGCAAGGGCGAGCCGGAGCTGCTCGCCGCCATCAACAAGGCGCTGGCCGATATCAAGGCCGACGGCACCTATGACAAGATCTCGAAGAAGTACTTCGGACAGGACGTTTCGAAGTAAGAAAGCATAGGCAGCGACATAAAACTGTGAAAAAGATGCGTCCGGGGTCACCTCCGGACGCATTCTCTTATCGAAAGGCTTCTCCGTGGAGCATTGGTTGCAACTGATGTGGGAGTCACTGAGCACGCTGCTTTGGGCAGGGCTCATCTTCACCATCCCGCTCACCTTGATTACCTTTGTCCTCGGCCTGCTGCTCGGTCTGCTTACCGCCGTCGTCAGATTGTTCGGCCCGGCGCCGCTGGTGGCCGTCGCCCGCTTCTATGTCTGGGTGATCCGCGGCACGCCGCTTCTGGTACAGCTCTTCGTCATCTTCTATGGCCTGCCGAGCCTCGGCATCCTGCTCGACGCCTTCCCGGCTGCCGTGATCGGCTTTACGCTCAGCGTCGGCGCCTATACGTCCGAAATTATCCGCGCCGTCATCTCCTCCGTGCCGAAGGGCCAATGGGAAGCCGCCTATTCGATCGGCATGAACTGGCGCCAGGCCATGAGCCGCACCATCCTGCCGCAGGCAGCGCGCGTCGCCGTGCCGCCGCTATCGAACACCTTCATCTCGCTGGTCAAGGACACCTCGCTTGCCGCCGCCATCACCGTGCCGGAGCTGTTCCAGGCCGCGCAGCGCATCGTCGCGACGACCTACGAGCCGTTGATCCTCTACATCGAGGCCGCCATCATCTATCTCGTCCTCAGCACCTTCCTGTCGACGCTGCAGGGTTACCTCGAACGCCGCTTCGCCCGCTCCGGCGGCACGCTGGAGGCACAGGCATGATCGAGCTTTCGCATATCGAAAAACGCTTCGGCGATAACGTCATCCTCAAGGATATCAGCCTGATGATCCCCGAGGGAACGGTAACGGCGCTTGTTGGGCCTTCGGGCGGCGGCAAGAGCACGCTCCTGCGATGCATCAACCTGCTCGAGATCCCGACTGCCGGAACGATCCGCATCGGCGGAGAGACAGCCACCTTCCAGCCGGGCAAGAAGCCGTCCTGGCAAGAAATTCAGAAGATCCGCCGCCAGACCGGCATGGTTTTTCAGAATTTCCAGCTCTTTCCGCATCAAACCGCGATCGGTAACGTCATGGAAGGTCTGACGACCGTGCTGCGCTGGCCGGCCGAAAAGGCCCGCGCCCGCGCCGTCGAGCTTTTGACCAAGGTCGGTATGGCCCACAAGATGGATGCCTGGCCTTCGACGCTCTCGGGCGGCCAGCAGCAGCGCGTCGCCATCGCCCGGGCGCTTGCCCCCTCGCCGCGCGTGCTGCTCTGCGACGAGCCGACCTCGGCGCTCGATCCGGAACTGGCGGCAGAAGTGGTCGACGTTCTCGGCAAGCTCGCCAACGAAGGCACGACCATGGTCATGGCGACGCATGACCTGCGCTTGGCGTCGAAGATTGCCAACAATGTGGTGTTCCTGGAAGCGGGCAGCATCGTCGAGACCGGCTCCTCGCGCAACCTCTTCTCCAACCCTTCGCAGGAGCGGACGAAGCAGTTCATCTCGACGCTGAATTCCGGGCTCAGCTACGACATCTAAGAGACCCGCACGGGTACACAGGTTTAACCCGATGGATAAGCCGCGCATTGACGCTGCGCGGCTTTGCGGTTAGCTCTAATGCCATGAACACGGCACTCGTTCTCGTAGTGGTAGGAAGGCGCATGGGCAGGATGGCGTAGCCATCCGGCGAAAGCACCCATGCGCGGTAAGCAGGCTCCTGGCGGGGCCTTTTTTATTGCCCGGAATCCGGGCGCACCTCGTCAGATCTTCCCCGACTTCCCAACCACACGACGGACAAGGCCATGACGCGCACCGAAAGCCGCATAGACCATTCATCCACACAGGCAATCGACGATCCAACGAAAAAAGGAGCCGCCGCACAACCGCGGCTGATAATCCTCATCCTGCTCTCGGCGCTTGCCGTGCTGCCAGTCAACATGATCCTACCGTCGCTGCCGAAGATTTCAGCGGCATTCCATGCCGATTTCGCCCTCGTGAACCTCTCGGTCGCAGGCTTTTCCATCGTCACCGCAACGCTTGAGGCGATCGGCGGGGCGATATCGGATCGGTTCGGCCGCAGGCCGGTCGTCCTGACGGCGCTCGCGATCTTCATCATCGCGTCGATCGGCTGCGTTCTCGCTCCGAATATCGGCATCTTCCTGCTGTGCCGCATGATGCAGGCATGCATAGGCCCCTGCTACTCCGTCGCTCTCGTCATCATCAAGGAAACCTCTGATGAGCACGAAGCCGCGAGCAAATTTGGCTATCTCGCCATGGGGTGGGCGCTGGCGCCTATGGTCGGTCCGCTGTTCGGCGGCTCACTGGATGAGTTCTTCGGCTGGCGGGCAAGCTTTGTCGTCCTTGCGATCCTCGGCATCGCCGCCTTCCTCCTCTCCATGAGCGAGTTAAGAGGGTCGAGAGCGCCCGCATCAGCTACGAGTAAGAACTATCTTGCCTCCTATGCGCTGCTTCTGCGTTCGGCACGCTTTTGGGCCTATACGCTCTGCATGGCCTGCTCGATGGGCGTGCTCTACATCTTCCTCGGCGGAGCACCGCTCACGATAGGCAATGCACTCGGCGGCTCGAGCGCCAGGCTCGGCTTTTACATGGGCCTGGTTCCCGCCGGCTTCATTCTCGGCAGCTATCTGGCTGGCCGCTACGGCGCAAGAATCCCCCTCGGCACCATCCTCGTCATCGCCCGACTTCTGACCTGCATCGGCCTGTCGGTTGGCCTCGCCTTGTCGCTGTCGGGCATGACGGAGGTTCTGGCGCTGTTCGGCCCCTGTATCTTCATCGGTATCGGCAACGGCCTGACCATGCCGGCCGCGAACAGCGGCGCCATGTCGGTCAGATCAGATATGGTCGGGACGGCCGCAGGGCTTGCCGCCGCCATGCGGATTGCTGGCGGCGCGCTCATCGGATCGATTGGCGGCTTGTTCATCGCGCAGTCGGCAACGATCCACACCCTGTTCGCCCTCATGCTGATATCCGCAGTGCTTGCGCTGCTGGCCGCGATCTGGGCAGCCTCGATCGGGAAACGGAGGTAATTGCGGCTTATCCGATATTCTTGCTCATATGGACAAGGAATCCGTCTTCCAGCGGCTCCTCGCGGTCGATCGTATAGCCATACTTGAGATAAAGCTGCACATTCTCGGCAAAGCGTTTGTTGGTGTAGAGCCGGATATCTTTCAGGCCGAGCGTAGCTGCGACATGCTCGGCATGATCCAGCAACTTCCTGCCGATGCCCCGCCCCTGATGGCGCGGCGATACGGCGATGTTCTCGATCAACAGGTGATCCTCTCCTGGCACCATCTCGATCAAGGCTACAAGCTCGCCATCGGCCTCCACGAGATCGATGCGATGCTTGCGCACGGCTTCGGCATAATCGACCGTCATCGGCAAAGGTTCGCGGCCAATGACAGGCACCCATTTGCCATAGGCTTCGCGTGTCAAAGCCCGCACGGCGTCGACATCGGCATCCGTCGCTGCCCGCAAGGAAATCGCTGCCGTCACTCCTCTGCCTCCGATAGCACCTGAACTTCTTTTGCGTCGTCTTCGTGGAACTGCGCAAGCCGGTCGATTTCCCTGCCGGCACCAATCTCACGCCGGCAGAATCTTGTAGCCCTTCAGCTCCCGCTCTACGCGCCCAAAGCCGGTGATGTGACCGCCGGCGACGATCCAGCCTTCGCGGGCGGCGGCGTCCAGAGCAGCTCGGCGGGTTCTAACGGCCAGCTCAGGATCGAGATCATAGACCAGGCCGATCTTCGGATCGCCGGGCTGCAGATCCCCCAGATGCAGGGCATCTCCCCAGATCAGGAGAGAATTATCGTCACCATGCAGCAGATAGCCGGTGTGGCCGGGCGTATGGCCCGGCAGAGGATGCGCCTCTATGCCGGGTAACACTTCGCCTTCTCCGATCCGCTTTATGCGCGACCCGTAGACGCGCCGCAGCTGCTCGGCCACCTTGAAGCCACCGCGCCGCGCCTCCGGCATCGCCTCGCGGGCGACGGGATCGGTGAAAAAGGCGATATCGCGGTCCGATACAAAGATGTCGGCATGAGGGAAATACGGCTTGTCTCCATCGAACAAGCCAAGAGCGTGGTCTCCATGGATATGTGTGAGCAAGACGCTCTGGATTTTCTCCGGCGAAACGCCCGCCTCGTGCAATGCCGAGCGCGCATGGCCGTATTTCGGTCCCCAGGACGTGCCTGTCCCGGCATCGACGAGAACGGCGCCGGCGGGTCCGCGGAGGAGGAAGCAATTCACATCCACCTGCAGCGTCGGCTTGCCCCAGGTTGCGATCGCCTGCTGCCTTGCAGCTTCGCCATCGACATGGATCAACACATCAGCCGGTGCTTCGAAGAGCCCGTCGAGCAGAAGGGTAACGCCATATTGGCCGATATGCAGGGAATGACCACTCATGGCTACGCCTCCGCCCGAAAACTGCACAAAAAGGGCCGGATCGGAGCCGGCCCCTTTCGTATCTTTATGGACGCTCAGGCGCCATAAACGACCAGCAGGTCCTTGGCGTCGATCTGGTCGCCGGCGCGCACCAGCACCTCGGAGATCGTGCCGTCCTTTTCGGCGTGCAGCGCCGTCTCCATCTTCATGGCTTCGATGGAAACAAGCACATCGCCGGCCTTGATTGCCTGGCCGGGCGAAACGAAGACCGTGGAGATGACACCCGGCATCGGCGCGCCGACATGAGCGGCATTGCCGGTCTCGGCCTTGCGGCGGATAGCGCTGCCGGAAGCACCATGGGCACGATCCGGCACCTTGATGCGGCGCGGCTGGCCGTTGAGTTCGAAGAACACCGTCACCATGCCCTTTTCGTCAGTCGCCGTCATCGCCTGGTTGACGATGACGAGCGTTTTGCCCCTCTCGATCTCGGCAAACAGCTCATCGCCTTCCTTGAGACCATAGAAGTAAGCCGGCGTCTGCAGCACCGAGACCGGGCCATAGGTGTCGGCCGCCAGGGCATAGTCGGTGAAGACCTTCGGATACATCAGGTAGGAGGCGAATTCGAAATCGTCGACCTTGCGCTCCAGCTTGGTCTCGATGACCTTGCGCTCCGCATCGAGATCGGCTTCGGCAAGCAGCGAACCCGGTCGGACGGTGTAGGGCTTGTCGCCCTTCAGCGCCTTCTTCTGCAGCGCTTCCGGCCATCCCGACGGCGGCTGGCCGAGATCGCCCTTCAGCATGGAGACGACCGAATCCGGGAAAGCGATGTCCCTGGCCGGGTTCTCGACATCGGCAACGGTCAGGTCCTGGCTTACCATCATCAGGGCCATGTCGCCGACCACCTTGGAGGACGGCGTCACCTTGACGATATCGCCGAACATCTGGTTGGCATCGGCATAGGCCTGCGCCACCTGGTGCCAGCGGGTTTCCAGGCCAAGCGAGCGGGCCTGCTCCTTGAGGTTGGTGAACTGACCGCCCGGCATTTCATGCAGATAGACTTCCGAGGCCGGTCCCTTGAGGTCGCTTTCGAAGGCGGCGTACTGGTGGCGAACGGCCTCCCAGTAGAAGGAGATGCGGCGGATCCATTCGGGGTCGAGGCCCGGATCGCGCTCGGAGCCCTTGAGGGCTTCGACGATCGAGCCAAGGCAGGGCTGCGAGGTATTGCCGGAGAGCGCGTCCATCGCTGCGTCGACGGCATCGACGCCGGCGTCGACAGCGGCAAGCACCGTCGCAGCTGCAATGCCAGACGTGTCATGCGTGTGGAAGTGGATCGGCAGGCCAGTCGCCTCGCGCAGCGCCTTGAACAGCACCTTGGCCGCAGCCGGCTTCAGCAAGCCCGCCATGTCCTTCAGCGCGATGATATGGGCACCGGCCTTTTCCAGCTCGACGGCGAGATCCGTATAATACTTCAGATCGTATTTCGGGCGGGCGGAGTTGAGGATATCGCCCGTGTAGCAGATCGCCGCCTCGCAGAGCTTGTTCTCCTCGGCCACGGCATCCATCGACACGCGCATGTTCTCGACCCAGTTCAGGCAGTCGAAGACGCGGAAGAGATCGACGCCGCCCTTGGCCGCCTGGCGGACGAAATATTTCACGACATTGTCGGGATAGTTGGTGTAGCCGACGCCGTTGGCGCCGCGCAAAAGCATCTGCAGTAGCAGGTTCGGTGCACCCTCGCGGATCAGCGCCAGACGTTCCCATGGATCTTCCGTCAGGAAGCGCATGGAAACGTCGAAGGTGGCGCCACCCCAGCACTCCAGCGACAGAAGCTGCGGCAGGGCGCGGGCATAGGTGCCGGCGATGCTCGCGATATCGTAGGTACGCATGCGGGTGGCAAGCAACGATTGATGGCCGTCGCGCATCGTCGTGTCGGTCATCAGCACGCGCTTTTCGCCGCGCATCCATTCGGCAAACTTCTGCGGGCCGAGCTTGTCGAGCAGCTGCTTGGTGCCATCGGGAACATTGCTGTCGATATAGGGTAGCACCGGCTGGGCAACCTTCGGCGACGGTGCAGGACGGCCGCGTGTTTCCGGATGGCCGTTGACCGTAACGTCGGCGAGATAGGTCAGAAGCTTGGTGGCACGATCCTGGCGCTTGACCTGCTGGAACAGCTCCGGCGTGGAATCGATGAAGCGCGTCGTGTAGCTGTTGTCGCGGAATTTCTCGTGCGTGATGATCGCTTCGAGGAAGGTGAGGTTTGTCGCGACGCCACGGATGCGGAATTCGCGCAGTGCCCGGTACATGCGGGCGATCGCCTCCTGCGGGTTCGGCGCCCAGGCCGTTACCTTCACCAGCAGCGGATCGTAGTAGCGGGTGATGATCGCACCGGTATAGGACGTGCCGCCGTCAAGGCGAATGCCGAAACCGGACGCCGAGCGATAGGCGGTGATGCGGCCGTAGTCCGGGATGAAGTTATGTTCCGGATCTTCCGTCGTCACGCGGCACTGCAGCGCATGGCCGTTGAGGCGGATGTCTTCTTGGCGTGGAACGCCCGATTCCGGTGTGCCGATGGCGAAGCCGTCGAGAATATGGATCTGCGCCTTGACGATATCGATGCCGGTGACGACTTCGGTCACCGTGTGCTCGACCTGGATGCGCGGATTGACTTCGATGAAATAGAATTTGCCGGTATCCGCATCCATCAGATACTCGACGGTGCCGGCGCCGACGTAATTCGTGGCTTCGGCGATCTTCAGCGAATAGGCCGCCAGCTCCTGGCGCTGCGCATCGGTGAGATAAGGTGCCGGCGCACGCTCGACGACCTTCTGGTTACGGCGCTGAACCGAACAGTCGCGCTCGAACAGATGTACGACATTGCCATGCGTATCGCCAAGGATCTGGCTTTCGACATGGCGGGCGCGCTCGACGAGCTTTTCGAGATAGACCTCGTCCTTGCCGAAGGCGGCCTTCGCCTCACGCTTGGCTTCCGTCACTTCCTTGGCGAGATCGGCCTCGGAGCGAATGACGCGCATGCCGCGACCGCCGCCGCCCCAGGAGGCCTTGAGCATGACCGGATAGCCGATCGCGGCCGCCATCTTGGCGACTTCCTTCATATCGTCAGGCAACGGATCGGTTGCCGGCACGACGGGCACGCCGACCGAGATTGCGAGATTGCGCGCCGCGACCTTGTTGCCGAGCTGACGCATCGTGTCGGCGCGCGGGCCGATGAAGATGATGCCGGCGGCATCGCAGGCATCGACGAATTCGGGGCTTTCCGACAGCAGGCCGTAGCCCGGGTGAATGGCATCGGCACCGGAAAGCTTGGCGACGCGGATGATCTCCTCGATCGACAGATAGCTCTCGATCGGCCCGAGATCGCGGGCAAGATGCGGGCCGCGGCCGACCTGATAGCTCTCGTCCGCCTTGAAGCGATGCAGCGCGAGTTTGTCTTCCTCGGCCCAGATGGCCACCGTTTTTATGCCAAGCTCGTTGGCGGCGCGGAATACGCGGATGGCGATTTCGGAACGGTTGGCAACCAGGATCTTGGAAATGGGCAATGCTGTCTCCTCACGGCATCGAAACGGGCAATGCTGCACCCGCGAAGAGAATTCTTAACTTCTTGTCACGGGAAGTTCAATTTCTCCTGCGACATCCGACATCAAAATAGTTGCTGTTACGGAATAAGTCCGTTTCTGAAAGCGATGGCAACGATGTGCTGCCGATTTCTGGCCTTCAGCTTGTCCTGGATGCTGTTCATGTACCAGTCGACGGTGTGATTGGAGATCGTCAGCAGCCGGCTGATCTCGATCGACGTCATGCCGTCGGCCAGATGGTTGAGCACTTCCATCTCGCGTTTGGTCAGTTTCAGATCGACCTTTCCCTGCGCCTCGAGCGATTGCGCTTCGTCACGCAGCTCCAGAAGCCGCCAGAAGGTCTTTCTGGCAACGGCATCGAAGAGCGAAAGCTCCGTTGGAGAGAGATCGACCGCCTCACCGCCGATCGTCATGCTGCCAAGCAGACCGCTTCGTCCGTGAATCGGAAAAATATAGCCATCGATAAGCCCGTTGGCGCGGGCATCCGCCATCATCTGCTCCATCCGGCGCCGGAGCGGATCCGATTTCTGCGCAGCCACGGCATCGCTCCAGCGGAAGGGGCGCTGTGCCTGGGTGGCATAGCGCGCGACCGGATCGACCAGCATATATCTCTTGCGGACATAGGTCAGCGGCCATTGATCAGGCCAGCGGCCTGCCAGGATGAAATTCGCAACATCGACATTCGGTCGCGTCTGCTTCAATACGCCATAGAAATCGAACTTATAGGAGCGGAGCACAAGCTCGAGTTCGGCCACGACATCCTTGGTACGCTTGCATTCTTCGATGACGACAAGCAATTGTATTAGCGAATGGATATTCACATTTACCCCTCGGCCTCGCAGCCTGAATTATCGGCGGACGAGCATTGCCACCCTGCTCGCTGGCCCCATAGCGCGCCTAATCGCCGGCAACATACTCAGGCCGGCGCGAAATTGAACGCCTTTGGCGATTTTTTTACCATTCAACCCTGAATGGCCGCCTTCGGCGTGACTTAATAGTAACGGATGATGCCGCGGCAGGGTCGTCCCCAAATTGTCACATTTCTGCGGCGGCCGATAGCACCTCGCTGCGTCGGCACGCGCTACGCGAGAAATTCCCTTGAAAAAACAGCGGCAGATTCCGTTAATCGCCGGTTCAGGTACCGATCTGTAGTGTCGCAGCATTCCGAGTTTTGCTGATGCACAGAGGGTGCCTGACGTGTCACTGTTCAAAGTCTATGCAAGAGCCCTGAAGTATCTTGGCGCGTATCGATACCGCGTTTGGATGGTCGTGATCGCAAACATCGCGCTTGCGATGACCACCATCTACGAACCGGTTCTGTTCGGCCGCATCTTCGACGCCATTGCCAAGAAAGAGGCTGTCACGCCCACGATGATATTGTGGGCTGGCTTTGCCGTCTTCAGTGCTGTCGCCTTCATCGTGGTGTCCCGCGAGGCTGACCGCCTTGCGCATGGCCGCCGCGCCTCCCTGCTCACCGAAGCATTCGGCCGCATCATCTCGATGCCGCTCTCCTGGCATAGCCAGCGCGGCACGGCGAGCGCGCTGAACACGCTTCTGCGCGCCTGCGAAGCGCTGTTCGGCCTGTGGCTTGAATTCATGCGCAACCATCTGTCGACCGCCGTCGCGCTCGTCATCATGGTTCCAACCGCCATGGCCATGGACCTGCGCCTGTCCGCAGTCCTCGTCCTGCTCGGCGTCTTCTACTGGATCATCGGCCGTCTGGTCATGAGCCGTACGAAGGATGGCCAGACCTCGGTCGAAAGCCACTACAACACGGTTTTCTCGCATGTCAGCGACTCGATCAGCAACGTATCGGTGCTGCACAGCTACAACCGCATCGAAGCTGAAACCAAGGCGCTGAAGTCGTTCACCGAGCGTCTGCTGGCGGCCCAGTATCCGGTCCTCGACTGGTGGGCGCTTGCCGGTGCCCTGAACCGCACGGCCTCGACCGTCGCCATGATGGCGATCCTGATGATCGGCACCGTCCTCGTACAGGATGGCAGCCTGAGCCTCGGTGCTCTCATCACCTTCATCGCTTTCGCCAACGTGCTGATCGGCCGTCTGGAACAGCTGCGCAACTTCGCCAACCAGATTTTCGAGGCTCGCGCCAAGCTCGTGGACTTCTACACGCTGGAAGATTCGGTCCGCGACCGCGAAGAACCGGCCGGCCTTGCCGAAATCAAGGACGTCAAGGGCGAAGTGGAATTCCGCGACGTATCCTTCGGCTTCGCCAACTCGTCGCAGGGCCTGCACGATATCTCCTTCACGGTGAAGGCAGGTCAGACCGTCGCCATCGTCGGCCCGACCGGCGCCGGCAAGACGACGCTCGTCAACCTGCTGCAGCGCGTCTTCGACCCGCAGAAGGGCCAGATCCTCGTCGACGGTCACGACATCACCAAGGTGACGCGCAAGTCGCTGCGCCGCTTCATCGCCACCGTCTTCCAGGATGCCGGTCTGCTGAACCGCTCGATCAGCGACAACATCCGCCTCGGCCGCGAAGGTGCGACGCAGGAGGAAATGATTCGTGCCGCCCAGGCTGCCGCTGCCAACGACTTCATCGAAACCCGCGAAGGCGGCTACGATACCCGCGTCGGCGAGCGCGGCAACAAGCTCTCGGGTGGTGAACGCCAGCGTATCGCCATCGCTCGCGCCATCCTCAAGGATGCGCCGATCCTCGTGCTCGACGAAGCGACCAGCGCGCTCGACGTCGAAACCGAAAACCGGGTCAAGACGGCGATCGACAACCTGCGCCAGAACCGCACGACCTTCATCATTGCGCACCGCCTGTCGACGGTCCGCGAGGCCGACATGGTCCTATTCCTGGACAACGGCCGCATCATCGAGAACGGCAGCTTCAACGAGCTCAGCCAGAGCAACGGTCGCTTCGCCGCCCTCCTGCGCGCCAGCGGCATCCTGACGGACGAGGAAGTCCGCAAGGCACACGCAACGGAAAACGAAGCGGCCTGATCTTCGCAAGGAGCCCAAGATCGAAGCCGGGAGAGCGATGCTCTCCCGGCTTTTTGCTGTCGAGGATTTGAGCGTGGTAACGATTGTCGCTCAGGCGCGATGGCATGTTCGATGTATGCCCCTCACCCCAGCCCTCTCCCCGCAAGCGGCGCGAGGGAGTTTACCGCACAAGATCAGCACCTTTATCCGCAGGTGCCACAAACACGGAACAGGTCCCCTCTCCCTGTTTCAACGGGGAGAGGGCTAGGGTGAGGGGCTTTGCCTGCAGAAACCCAACTCCGGAAAACACAGCCCATCAAATACGAAGAAAGACCCGGCGGGAAAACCGGGCCTTTCCGTTTTCTGATCGGAGGTCAATACGGGCGAATGCCGACTGGAGTTAGGGTCGGCACCCGACTAGCATCGGATCAGAACTTGCACTCGAAGCTGAACATGCCGCTCATTTGCCAGAGCCGATCCCGTAAGCCTGGTCGCCGCAACCTCGGCAACGGCGGTAAGATCGATGGACCGAACCGCGTGCGGGCACGCGGCACGGCAGAAGCCTGGAAGCCTTCAATGACGCTTTCCGAAATGAGCGGGCATTGCGATCCGCGCCGCAGGCGCCTTCGCCACACGCTGGCCGGCAAGCTCAAGCCGCTTGTGCTCAAGGTGATAGGCATAAAGGAATTGCGCGGCGATGCCGACGACGACATAGATTGCGCCGACGACGGGGCTCTTGTTGGTTATATAGAGCAGAACCTGGCCGGCCATCGCGAGGATCGTTCCCGCAACGAAGATGTTCAGCGAATGCCGCCCGAGGATCGTCAGCGGGTGGCTTGCCGAACGGCGCAGCAGCGCGGAAATGGACGGGATGCTGACGATCAGATAGGCGAGCGCCAAGACATGCAGCAGCCGCGGCAGCGACAGGAAGGTCTTGTCGAAGCCGGTAACGACGGTCGGCAGGCCAAGCGTGGCAAGATAGTCGCCAAGGATCCAGAGCTTGTCGGTCACCCAGATGAAGGACAGGAGCACATAGGCGAAGGCCAGCGCGATCAAAACCGGATGGGCAGGAATCTGCCCGCCGCGCTTGACATGCATGCTGGCGACGAAGCCGATGACGAACAGCAGCTGCCAGGACAGCGGATTGAGGAACCAGAAGCCGTCAAGCAGCGTCGTATGCGGCGCGATGTAATAGATGCCGGACACCAGCCAGACACCGATGGAAATTGCGAGCAGAAGCAGGGGATTCCTTGCCTCGAGCAGCATGATCAGCGGCAGCATCAGGAACAGAGCGCCGTACATGGGCAGAATGTTGTTATAGCCGATCTGGTGCCCGAGCGTCAGCAGCGCGGGTATGCCGCGCGCCGGGTCCATCAGCAGGGCAAGGATATTCACCTCGCAGAGCAGGCCCTTCTGGTGGAAAATCCACGCGCCGGAAATGAAGAGCACCAACGTCACGAAAGTCGTGATCATATGCGCGGTATAAAGCGTGAAGGCGCGTCTGACCGCCTTCCATGCCATCTTCAGCCGATTGCCTGGAAGAAATTTCGTTCCGTAAGCAAGGCCGACGGAAATGCCGGAAATCAGCACGAAAGCCTCGGCGCCGTCGGAAAATCCGAAATTCTTCGAGGTCAAGTCCTCGAAAATCTGCCCCGGCACATGGTTGATAAAGATCATGATCAGAGCCAAGGCTCTGAGAACATCCAGTCGGGTATCCCTCTGGGAGACCGGCTTCGGCAAACTCACGCGTTGTGCCGGCTCCGGGCTCATGTTCGCCCTCGAATTCATAAAACTCTCCTGTTCCGACAATCAAATGCAATCGGGGCCAAAGAGTTCCCCCTTTGGCCCCGATCGTCGAAGCGAAACAGTGCAGAAACGCTACTGTCCGACCGGATAGCCCTCTTCGGGATGGGCGACCGCCCTGTCATTGATGGTGACCGAGTATGTCGCTGCATCGGGCGCTTTTGAGACGGAAATACGGTAATTTCCGCTCGGCAGTTCGATATCCGCCGCAAAGCCGTCCCAGTTCGAAGGCAAGGCCGGCTTGACGAAAAGCCGTCCGTTTTTCACGCGGATACCGAGAATGCCTTCGACAGCGACGCGATACAGCCAGCCGGCGGATCCCGTGTACCAGGTCCAGCCGCCACGGCCCGTCAATTGTCCTTCGCCGTAGATATCAGCAGCGACCACATAGGGCTCTACACGATAGGTATCGGCCTGATCACGATCGCGTGCATGGTTGATCGGGTTCAGCATGTCAAAGCAATGCCAGGCATCGTCGCCGCGATTCATCTCCGCCAGCGCCATGACCACCCAGGTGGCCGCATGGGTATACTGGCCGCCATTTTCGCGCACGCCCGGCGGATAGGACTTGATGTAGCCCGGATCGCGGGCCGACTTGGCAAAGGGCGGCGTGAACAGCCGGATGATGCGGTTTTCGTCATCCACCAGCTTGTCGAGCACAGCGTTCATCGCCTTCTCGCCGCGTGCCCTGTCACCCTCGCCGGAGAGAATGTTCCACGACTGCGCGATCGAATCGATCTGGCATTCGAAATTCTCGGCAGAGCCGAGCGGGCTGCCATCATCGAAATAGCCGCGGCGATAGTGACCGCCATCCCAGCCAGCCGATTCCAGCGCCTTGCGCAGTTCCGGCAGATGATCCGACCAGCGCTTGACGCGCTCCTTGTCGCCGCGTGCTTCGGCATAGGGCAGGAAGGCGGTAAGCATGCCGGCCAGGAACCAGCCGAGCCAGACGCTTTCGCCGCGACCCTGGATGCCGACGCGGTTCATGCCGTCGTTCCAGTCGCCGCCGAGGATCAGCGGCAGGCCGTTGCCGCCCTTGCGCTTGATCGCAAGATCAAGGGCCAAGGCCGCATGTTCGTAGACGCTGACTTTGTCCTCCGACACCTTCGGCTGGTAGAACACGTCATGCGTTCCCGGCATCAGCGCCGCCCCCTCGACGAAGGCGAGCTCCTCGTCGAGAAGCGACTTGTCGCCCGTCACCGTGCAGTACTGGTCGATGGCATAGGCGAGCCAGACGACGTCGTCGGAGATATGCGTGCGCACGCCGGCGCCGCTGCCCGGCAGCCACCAATGCTGCACGTCGCCCTCGCGGAACTGACGCTGGGCCGCATTGAGGATCTGGTTGCGGGCAAGCTCCGGCTTATGCACCAGGAATGCCAGCGTATCCTGCAGCTGATCGCGGAAGCCGAAGGCACCCGACGACTGGTAGAAGGCGGTACGCGACATGATGCGGCAGCCAAGGCTCTGATAAGGCAGCCAGGCGTTGATCATGTTGTTCATCGCCTTGTCCGGCGTCGAGATCTTCACATGACCGGTGAAGCCGTTCCAGAACTCGCGGCCTGCCGAAAGTACGGCCTCGAAATCGGCCTTGCGGATTTCCGAAACGAGCGCCCGGGCTTCCTCGACGGTCGCCGTATCGCCCATATAGAAGCAGATTTCCTTTTGCTCGCCGGCGGCAATCGCCACGTCGAAGGCCAGAGCACCGCAGGGGTCGCCATCGAGATCGGCCGAGTTGGAGAGTGCTGCACCCGTCACCACGGCTTCCGGCATCTGGATCGTGCCATGGCGGCCAATGAACTCGCGGCGGCTTGCCGAGAAGCTCGAATGCGTCTCGCTCGCCGCCATGAAGGCGGTCCGCTTGAAGTAATCGATGCTGTAGGGGTTGTTGGCAAACAGAGCGCCCGTTTCCTCATCCAGCGTCGACAGGATGAAGGGCCTGGTCTTGTTCTGATTGATGCCGAGCACCCACTCGGCATAATTATAGACGCGCAAGCGCTTGCTATCAGCACCGTTATTGCTGAGCCGCAGACGGAAGAGCTTGACCGGACGCTCGCGATCGACGGTCTGCGTCAGCTCCAGCGCGACGCCATCCTCTTCGCTCGAGAAGACGGAATAGCCAAGACCATGACGCGCCTCGAAACGGACCTTCGCATTGCGCGACAGGCCGGCATAGGGCGTCATGACCTTGTTGCTGTCGAGATCGGCGACATAAAGCGCCTCGCCCGGACGGTTGATGACCATGTCGTTGGTCCAGGGTGTCAGCTGGTAGTCGCGCGAATTGTGGCTCCAGGTGAAACCGCCGCCTTCGGCAGGAACATGGAAGCCGAAGCGCTCGTTCGAGATGACGTTGACCCACGGATGCGGCGTCGACTGGCCACCCGGCAGACGCACGACATATTCGCGCCCGTCCTTGGAGAAGCCGCCGTAACCGTTCCAGAAATCGAGATCGTCCTGCGCCTCGAGAGGCTCGGCCGCAAAGACCGTTTCCTGCAGCGCGGCAGGCACGGTGAGACGATTGGCCGACGCTGGCTCGTCGGACTGTGCCGAGGCAAAAAGCGTCGCCGCACGCGCGATCTGATCGACGAGCTTGCCGTTGCGGGCATGGAAGATCACCCGCGATGCGGCAAGAATCTCCTGATAGGTCTCGTTCTCGATCAGGTCCTTGCGAACGGAGAAGATGTTCGGCCTCAGGCCATCGCCCTGATTGTGGCGAACGTGCTCGACGAACTTGTCCAGTTCGCGCTGCATGTCCTGCGCATGGTCGACGGCGCGCTCGTTGACGATGACGAGATCGGCGTTGATGCCGCGCGAGCGCAGATATTCCGCCGCCATCAGCGCTTCCCTGGCGATTTCGAGATCGACATCGTCATTGATGCGCAGCGTGAAGATCGGGAAATCGCCCGAGATCGTCACCGGCCAGAGAGCCGACTGCGAATGCAGACCGGCCTGCACGGTGGCGCCATCGGCGCGCAGGTGCATATCCGGATAGACGAGATAGCGTGCGAGCTTCTGGAAGGCGGCCGCCTGCTGCGAGGTGACGCCGACATGGCGCATCTGCATCTGCGTACGGGTCCAGGCCTGCGTGAGTTCGATGCCGAAGGTGTCGGGATTGCGGTAACGCTCGACAGCCTTGTCGACCTCTTCCCGGTTCGGCGCGGCGATGGTCCAGAAGATGATGCTGACCTTCTTGCCGGCTGGCACGCGAACGACGCGACGCAGCGACAGGCAGGCGTCCATGGTGAAGCCGTCCGTGCCGGAGAGCGTCGCGCCCGGATCGAAGGCGGCGGCCTCCGCAAGCGTGCGGCCGCGGCCGAGGAACTTGCGGCGATCGGTTTCGAATTCGGTCGGACGTTCCGATCCGGCATTGTCGACGACCAGATGGGCGACTGACATGTCCGGCTCATTGTAGTCGCGCTTGTTGCGCTCGGCGCGGATCACGTCGCCGCTCTTGCCGATCTCGGTGCGCACGAACATGCGCGTGAAGACCGGGTGACCGGAATCGACGTCGTCGCTGGCAATCGCCGGCTCGAGGTAGGAGGTCACTTCGATGAAGCGATCTTCCGTGCCCATGTTGAGCAGCGTGACGCGTCGGCCTTCGGCATCGTGCTCGGTGGCGACGATGCACTCGACGTCGCTGGTGAGATCGCCGACCGTCTTGCTGTACTCGGCCTTTTCATCGCTGAACGAGACCTTGGTCTTTTCTCCTTCGATGCTGCGCGGCTCGGCCGTCGCCGACCACCACTGGCCGGAGGCGGTGTCGCGCAGGAAGATGAAGGTGCCCCAGCGGTCTTCCGTCGGATCGGCGCGCCAGCGCGAGACGGTCAGGCCGTTCCAGCGCGAGTAGCCGGCGCCGGTCGCCGTCAGCATGACGGAATAATGGCCGTTGGAGAGGAAGGCGAGCTCGCGATCCTGCGTCGCCGGGTCGGCGATCTTGCGGATTTCCGGGCGCAGCATGTCTTCCTGGATATTGGCCGGCTGGTCGCTTTCGTGCTTGGCGGCCATGACCGGAATATCGCGCGGCGCCTTTTCCTGCAGCAGCAGTTCGGCGGCTTCGATCACCGGATCGGCATGGAAGAGCTCGCGCAGGCGGCCGTTGAAGGCGACGTTGGCGATCGCGGCGATCGACATGCCGTGATGGTGCGCATAATAGTTGTAGACCACCGCGCATTTCTTGCCTTCGGGAACACGGGTCGGCGTGAAATCGACGGCATCGTGGAAGCCGTAGATGCCGAGCGCGCCGACCTTGCGCAGCTTCTGCAGGTTTTCCAGCGCCGCGGCCGGGCGATACTGGCTGGCGAGGATCGAGGCGTAAGGCGCGATGACGGCGTTCTGGCCGAGGCCGCGCTTGAGGCCGAGGGAGGGCACACCGAAATTGGTGTACTGGTAGTGCATGTAATGGTCGCGGGCATTGAAGGCCGCTTCCGAAATGCCCCAGGGGATGTCGGAGCCAAGACGCTTGGCGTAGTTCATCTGCTCCTGCACGACCAGATTGTTCGTCTGGTTGAGGATACCGCCCTGACGCTCCTGCATGACGAGCGGCGGCATCAGATATTCGAACATCGAGCCGGACCAGGAGACCAGCGCTCCGCGCGAACCGACGGGCACGACCTGACGGCCGAGGCGATACCAGTGCTCGGTCGGCAGATCGCCCTTGGCGATGGCGAAAAGGCTGGTGAGGCGGGCTTCGGAGGCCAAAAGGTCGTAGCAGGCCGCATCGAGCTCGTTGGTTTCGACGCGGAAGCCGATGGAAAGCAGGCGCCGCTCCGGACGATAGAGGAAGGCATATTCCATGCCGAAGGCGAGTTCGCGCATCTGATCGCGCAATTTCGCCAGGCGCTGGCGCAGCGAATCCACGTTGGCGAGATCGAAGATGCTGTCGGCGATATGGCCTTCGCAAACCCTAACCAGCGACTGCGACCAGGTGAGCACTTCGCCGCTCTGCGTCGACTTCACCTCATGATCGAGGTTTGCCGCAAGCTTCTGGATATCCTGTGCCAGCACCGAAAGGTTGATGACGCGGATCGAGGCGAACTCATGCTCGCGCTTGACGGCGGCAAGCGCGTTCTGGAAGCCGGCGATGCGCTCTTCCAGGCGGCGGCGCAGCGGCCGCACCGTCTTGCGGTCGTCCGGAAGCTCGGCAAGCGTTTCGGCGAGAATGCCGGCGACGTCGCCGATACCGTCCAGATTGCCCTGCATATGCGCAGATGGCGCTTCCGCCCAGATGCGGCAGGCGGACGAAACGGCAATCAGGTGGCCGGCGAAGTTGCCGCTATCAACAGCCGAGATATAGCGCGCGCCCATCGGCTTCAGCGTATCGGTGTGATACCAGTTGCACAGGTGCCCACGGAACTTTTCGAGCTTTGCCACGGTCGCCATGGTCTTTTCCATGCGATCGA
Source organism: Martinezella hainanensis (assembly GCF_900094555.1). Classification (GTDB taxonomy): domain Bacteria; phylum Pseudomonadota; class Alphaproteobacteria; order Rhizobiales; family Rhizobiaceae; genus Rhizobium; species Rhizobium hainanense. Next base: position 208,120 of record NZ_FMAC01000004.1, on the reverse strand, counting down.
TGGTTTCCTCGAAGGACGTCCAGCCGAAATGGCGGGCCGAAATGACGGACAGCAGGTAGACGCCGATATTGGTCGGTGACGTCCGCGATGCGACGACGGCATTCGGGGTCTGCTGCACGTTATCGGGCGGCAGATGGTTCTGCTGTTCGACGACGAAGGTCTCGAAATAACGCCAGGTGCGCCGCGCGATCTTGCGCAATTCGAACGAAACGCTTTCCGGCACTTCGAGCCGGTCTTCGGTTTCGGCCGACTGGCTGACATACCAGGCGATCGCCGGCGACAGGACCCAGAGCAGCGCAAAGGGAATGCCGACAAAGAAGGCGTTGTCGCCGGAGAGCGACGCAAAAGCCAGAGCCAGCAGCGCCAGCACGGGCGCATGCCACATGACGCGGTAGTGGCCGAGGATCGTCGTCTGTGCCGCCGCTTGGGCACTTGCCGCGGTTCGCCATTGCAGCATCAGCTTGCGGCTGACAAAGGCGCGGTAGAGCGAGCGCCCGATGGCGTCGGCCATGATGCAGGCGCCGTCGGCAATGAAGACGATGCGCAGCGCCACCTGCGCATTGGCGGCGCGGATATCCGACCAGACGGTGTAGAGATGGGCACGGGCGACGATATCGCTGGTGCGCGGAATGATGCCGTTGATGAGCGACAGCGTCGGCGCGACGAACAGGCAGAAGATCAGAAGGATCTGCCAGATCAGCGCCGCCAGCGGCTCCATGAAGTACCAGCCGAGCACTGAGGCGAAGAACCAGGCGATCGGCGTCAGCGAACGACGCAGATTGTCCATCATCTTCCAGCGGCCGAGGCCGGTGACGCCGCGCTTCGGATTGAAGAGATAGGGAAGGAGCTGCCAGTCGCCGCGCGCCCAGCGATGCTGGCGCGAGACTTCCACTTCATAGCGGATCGGGAAGTCTTCGACGAGTTCGCAGTCCGTGACGAGAGCGCAGCGCGCCATCGAGCCTTCGAGCAAATCGTGGCTGAGAACGGCGTTTTCGTCGATCTTGCCCTTCAGCGACGCCTCGAAGGCATCCACATGATAGAGGCCCTTGCCGGTAAACGTGCCTTCTTCGACCAGATCCTGATAGACGTCGGAAACGGCGAAGACGTAAGGGTCGAGGCCGCGATTGACCGAGAAGACGCGCTGGAACACCGACGCATCCTTTCCTGTCGTCAACGACGGGGTAACGCGCGGCTGCAACACGCCGTAACCGCGCACGACGCGCTTGCTCTCGGGGTCGAAAACCGGGCGGTTGATCGGGTGATGCAGCTTGCCGACGAGCTTCGTTACCGTATCGCGCACCAGGCGTGTATCGGAATCGAGCGTCATCACATACTGCACGTCCTTCGGCACGATATTGGCGCCGGGCAGGAAGGTGGTGTCGCGGTCGCCGCGCAGGAGCATGTTCAACTCATGCAGCTTGCCGCGCTTGCGCTCCCAGCCCATCCACGCGCCTTCGGACGGATTATAGAGACGGCGGCGATGCAGCAGGTAGAAGCGCTGAATGCCATCCTCGTCATAGCGCGCAGCCAGATTGGCCACTTCGCGACGGGCATAATCGAGGATTTCCAGATCGCGCTCGCTCTCCTCCTCCTGGCTGTCGGGCCAGTCGCTGAGCAGTGCGTAGTAGATCTCGCCGCCCGGATTGGCGAGGTAATGGACTTCAAGATTGCGCACGAGTTCGTCGACGCTGTCGCGATTGCCGATCAGCGTCGGCACGACGACCAGCGTGCGGGCTTCTTCCGGAATGCCGTCCTTGAATTCGTAGCCGACCAGACGCGCCGGCGTCAGATACATGGTGACGAAGAAATTGAAGAGGCCGGTGGCGCCTTCCGACGCCGGCAGCGAGAACATCAGTAGCAGCAGGATGGTCTCGGCCCAGCCCATGCCGGCATGCAGCATGAAATAGCCGACGACGACCAGCGCCACGACGGTCAGGAACAGCACCGGGGCTGCGATCGACAGCCAGTTGAGCTTGCGCCACTGGCGCACGAAACTGACCGAAATCGGCGCACGGTAGCCGATTGCCTTTTCCAGCTTCTGGGTCTGCTGACCCATGATGAAATCGCCGATATTCGGCTCGCGCGCCTGCCCTTCGCCCGATGCCTTGGCGGCCTCGGTCATCGCCATGGCGACCTGGGCGATCTCCATTTCGGTCTTGTCGGAACGGCGGGCGAGCTTTTCGATGCGGCGGCGGTAGCTGTTGCGCGAGCCCGGATCGAGCTTGGCGTAGTCGGTCTCGTCCCAGAGCAGCTTGTCGACGGCGCTGACCTCTTCGACCCAGACGGACCAGTCGGTATCGTCGATGAGACGCAGGCTCTTGATGATGTTGCCCATCGTCACATTGCCCGACGACAGGCGATTATGCTCGGCCATCATGACGCTTTCGGCGTCGGTGCCGGCCTCGGCAAGCCGCTTCTCAAGCCAGGTGACGGCGAGACCCGACGTATGTGAGCCGTCGCGCAGGCGATAGAGGAACTGTGTGGCGAAGGTATTATCCGAGGTTAAAGGCTCGAGCGTCTTCAGGAACTCGGCGACCTTGGCATCGTCGTTGAGACGGATCAGCTCGTCGACGGCGGTATTGGCCTTCTTGCGGGTAATGCGGCTCTGCTCGACCCGGATCGAAATGCGGCGCAGGTTTTCGACGAGGATGTAGCGCACCAGCGAAGGAACGGCCCAAAGCTCGCCGATCTTCAGCATCTCGACAGACTGGAAACCTTCGACGAGCGCCAGCAGGCCCTGATTGGATACTGTGCTATGCGTGTGGGCGACGTAAAGCCATGCAAGCGCCATAGTGCGCGGCATCACCATGCCGTCGATGGTCAGCGTCTGCAGCTGGTCGTAAAACTTCTTCGGAAAATCGCGGCGGACTTCCTGAATGGCTTCTTCGATGATGTAGTGGTTGTCGAGCAGCCATTCAGCCGCCGGCGTAATCGATTCACCAGCGTCGACATCGGCATTGGCCGAGCGATAGACGCGCAGGATCTCTTTTTCGTTTTCCTTGTGCCGCGCGAAGAAATCGAAGGGCGCAAAGCCCGGCAGCTTGGTTTTCGCGCCATTGCGGGCGAAGGTCGCGCCGCATTCCCTTATCTGCTCATTGGAAAAATAGGTGGCGCGGATCGCATCGTTATGATCGATCTGCTTGGCTTCAGAATCGCGCGGCGTAACGGTGGAGAGATTTTGAGATGTCATGGATTCGGGTTCTGGGTCCAAACAGAGTGAGTGGCATTATCGCCTTTATCGTCTTTGCCCTGCCCGACACAAGAATTCACGCATTTGGACCCTTTTGCTTCGCTTCCCGGCGGGCGAAGGGGGTGAATTCGAAATGACGGCTTAGAACAAACAAACAGAGGCGAAGATTTTCACGGGGCCATTCTTAAGGATCGTGGCGCTTTGCCATTATCCCGGTTGGGTGCCCATGAAACTGGATACGCGGCCAAATGGTTCCGGCAGCGATCCGCAGACGTCAACGACAATCAATCAAGGTCACGAGGCATTCTCCTTCGGCTGATGGATCCGCTTTCGGAAATTCAGCATGGTTCGGCATATTGACCTCTCAATATCCCGCAGAAGATGAACTTAAACTGAACCCCCTCAAAAGATTCGCAAATTCCTGTCGGAGCGCATCGCTTTCACGGCAGCGCATGGCCTGGCTCGAAGCCAGCACGCCAAAACCGATCTGGCCCAATCCCATGCCTGCCACAAAAGACGGCCCCTTTCCCGATCCCGGAAAGCTCAACGCAAAAGATCGCTTGATCCCTCCGCATCACCAAGGCTTGGCTGCGCCAATCGCCTTCGTGAACCTCCTCATGTTTTGGGGGTGAAGTTTACTGTTTTCACACGGCATATTCCATCGGCCGGACAAATTTTCTTTGCCCGGCGAAACTATGCCAGCGAAACGAGATCGGAAGCTGCGCGAAAAACAAGCTGCCAGTCTTGATCGACCAGAGCCGCAAACGTCCCGAATTTCAGGAGATGGGCCGCATCGGCCTCACATCAGCGGCAGTACAAGCCGCCACTCAACAAAACGTCGCCTTAAACGACGATGCCGCAAACAATGGCCGCAACGAACAGGAATGCAGCCGAAAACAGGACGACATGAATCGCCGTTTGAATCTTTTGCCGCGTCTTGGCGGCGCGCTTGGAACCATCGAACTGATTCACATGCGTATTCGACATACCCAAATTCGCCATGTGTTGCCTCCGTTCGTTTCTTATATGTTTTCCGGGCCAAGCCCAGAACGGACATTCATACATTTCCTATCAATTAGGTAGAGATGAATTTCCGTCCAGAACGCGAGCCGAGAAAAATTAAACCATTGGATGTCGAGGACCCGAAAGATCGGCAACGCCTAATCAGCAAAGAATGCGGCGGGCCCAAATCAAACTGCGCTCAATGGCGCTGGTATCGACCGTCTGCTCTTCGGCAGGTCCGGTCTGGCGGCGGCTGTTTTCATCAGAAAGAGTAGCGGACCGTGCATCTTCCCGTTTCGCCGGAACCGGCGGATGAAGATAGCCCATGGTCATGCCACCCATGAAAAACATGCCTGCCTCCACTTAACGTCTGACCCCTTGATCAGGATCACGAAAGTTAACTGCCATTAACGAGATCATGACAGAATTGCGGCAGGTGTCAATAGTCTATACGATTGGTCGTGTTTAAACGGTCCATTCGTTAACGCCCCTCGGAGGGCAAAAGCCGTCCGCTCAGGCGCGGACGAACCCCTTGCTGGCGACCATCAGATTGCGCGTATAGTCTTCCTTCACGTCGCCGGCCGCCAGCTCCTTCGCCGTCAGCCGCTCGACGACCGCACCGTTGCGCATGACGGCCAGGCGCACGCACATATGGGTGATGACGCCGAGATCGTGGCTCACCATCACGAAGGTCAGATTGCGATCCTTGCGTACCTGTTCGAGCAGGTTGAGCACCTCGGCCTGTACCGAAGCATCGAGTGCCGAGGTCGGCTCGTCGAGCAGCAGAATCGACGGCTCGACGATCAGCGCGCGGGCAATGGCGACGCGCTGGCGCTGGCCGCCGGACAGCTGATGCGGATAGCGGAAGCGAAAGCCGGTCCCAAGACCGACTTCGTCCAGCGCCCTGGCGATGCGGGTTTCGGTGTCGCCGATCCCGTGGATCGCGAGCGGCTCCAGCAGCAGCCGGTCGATCGTCTGGCGCGGATGCAGGGAGCCGTAAGGGTCCTGAAACACCATCTGCACCTGGCGATAGAAGGCCTTGCTGCGCCTTGCCCCCTTCAGCAGCTCGCCGTCGACGCGGATCGTTCCGTCCGTGACGGGTGCAAGGCCGGCGACGGCCCGCAGCAATGTCGATTTTCCCGAACCGGACTCGCCGACCAGGCCGAAAGATTCGCCCTTGTTGACCTCGACGCCGACGGCATCGAGAGCATAGTAACCGTCATAGACGACGCTGAGGCCATCAACTGCAAGTGCCGCCGTCATGCCGCCCACTCCGGCTTGCGGTCGAGCACCGGCAGTGGATGCCTGTTTTCGCCGATGACGGGCATGCAGTTCAGCAGACCGCGCGTGTAGGGATGCTGTGCAGTGTTCAATTCGGAAGCCTTGAGCTCTTCCACGACCTTACCTGCATACATGACGATCACGCGATCACAGAAGGACGACACCAGCCGCAGGTCGTGCGAGACGAAAATCAGCCCCATGCCGCGTTCCGAAACGAGCTTGTCCATGATCTTGAGCACATCGAGCTGCACCGTCACATCGAGCGCCGAGGTCGGCTCGTCGGCGATCAAAAGCTCCGGCCCGGCGATCAGCATCATGGCGATCATGACGCGCTGGCCCATGCCGCCCGAAACCTCGTGCGGATGCAGCTCATAGACACGGCCGGGATCGCGGATCTGCACGGCTTCGAGCATGGCAAGGGCGCGGTCGCGAGCCTCAGCCTTGCTCACCTTCTCATGCGTTCGCAAGGTTTCGGTGATCTGTTTGCCGATGGTCATGACAGGATCGAGCGAATATTTCGGGTCCTGCAGCACCATGGCGATGCGCTTGCCGCGCAGCGACCGGCGCTCTCTAGCCGAGATCGACAGAAGATCGATGCCGCTGAAGTCAAGCTTGTCGGCCGTAACGATGCCATGCGGCGGCGTCAGCCCCATGATGGCGCGGCCGGTCTGCGACTTGCCGGAGCCACTCTCGCCGACGATGCCCAGCCGCTCGCGGCCGAGCGTGAAGGACACGCCGCGCACGGCGTCGATAACACCCGTGCGCGTCGGATAGCGAACCCGAAGATTGTCCACGGTCAGAAGCCTTGTCATTGTCCGCTCTCCTTCGGGTCGAGCGCGTCACGCAGGCCGTCGCCGAGCAGGTTGAAACCGAGGCTGACGATAAGGATCGCAATGCCGGGCATGGCCGCCACCCACCATTGGTCAAGATAGTATTTGAAGCCGGTCGCAATCATCACGCCCCATTCCGGCAACGGCGGCTGCGCGCCAAGCCCAAGGAAGCCAAGGCCGGCGGCAGTCAGGATCACGCCCGCCATGTCGAGCGTGACGCGGACGATCACCGAGGAAATGCAGAGCGGCATGACGTGGCGGAAGATGATGCGCAAGGGCGAGGCGCCCATGAGCTGGACCGCGGCGATATAGTCCGAGCGTCGCACCGTCATCGTTTCGGCCCGCGCTAGGCGCGCATAGGGCGGCCAGGAGGTGATGGCGATGGCGATGATGGCATTCTCAATACCCGCACCGAGTGCACCCGCAAAGGCAAGCGCCAGCACCAGCTTCGGAAAGGCAAGGAAGATATCGGTGATGCGCATCAGGATCACATCGACCCAGCCGCCCATATAGCCCGACACCATGCCGATGATCAGCCCGATCGGCGCCGAGATGATAGCGACGAGCACGACGATGTAGAGCGTCCAGCGCGAGCCGTAGATGAGGCGCGAGAGGATATCGCGGCCGAGATCATCTGTGCCGAGCAGATAGCCCGGCGTGCCGGGCGGCTTCAGATAGGCATTTGTGAGATCGCCGATCACGGGCGAATGCGGCGCGATGACATCGGCGAGCACTGCCACGAGCACGAGCGCGATGATGATTGCAAGCCCGATCACAGCCAGGCGATTGGCGGAGAACTGCCTCCAGGTGACGTAGGCGCGCCCTAGTCTCGCCTGCCGGCGCGACTGTGGCCGGTCGGAGAGCAGCCAGTCCCTCAAGCTGGGTTGGGTGGTCTCGACAGTCATTTACGTCGGGTCCTTGGGTCGAGCGTCCGATACAGAAGATCGGAAATCAGGTTGATGCCGATGAAGACCGTGCCGACGACGATGGTGCCGCCGAGAACGGCATTCATGTCGGCATTGCGCAGCGAGCTGGTGATGTAGAAGCCGATGCCCGGCCAGGAGAACACGATCTCCGTCAGCACGGAGCCCTCGAGCAGGCCGGCATAGGAAAGCGCGATCACCGTGATCAACGGCACGACGGCACTGCGAAGGGCATGGCCCCAGATCACTCGCGTCTCGGAAAGTCCCTTGGCGCGAGCCGCGACAATATATTCCTGGCCGAGCTCGTTCAGCATGAAGCTGCGCGTCATGCGGCTGATATAGGCGAGCGAGAAATAGCCGAGCAGCGATGCCGGCAGGATAATGTGGCGGAACACGTCCCAGAAGACGTCCCATTGCCCCTGCATCGCGCTGTCGAGCAGGAAAAAGCCCGTGATCGGCGTGAAAGTATATTCATAAGCGATATCGATGCGGCCGGGATAGGCGACCCAGTTCAGCTCCGCGTAGAAGATGACGAGCGAGACCATGGCCAGCCAGAAGACAGGCACGGAATAGCCGACGAGGCCGATGACGCGGACGATCTGGTCGATGATGCTGTTGCGGCGCACGGCGGCAAGGACGCCGAAGGGAACCCCGAACACGGCACCGATGATCGTGCCGACCGTGGCAAGCTCCATCGTCGCGGGAAAGACGCGCTTGATGTCGTCCATGACCGGATTGGTCGTCAGCACCGAAGTACCGAAATCGCCGCTCAGCGCGCTCAAGAGATAATAATAGAACTGCAGATAGAGCGGTTGGTCGAGGTGCATCTCTCGATGCAGGCGCTCCAGCACCTGCTGCGGCGCGTGGTCGCCGGCAATCGCCAGCGCCGGATCGATCGGGATGACACGCCCGATGAAGAAGGTGACGGCGAGTAGGCCGAGATAGGTCGTGACCGCTACGACCAGAAATCGCAGCAGACCCATGAAGAAGGGAGCGGCACGGCCCTTTTTGGGCCGCACCTGCATTTTCCGTTCGACGGTGCTCAAAGAACTAATCCCGCCGGATTATCACTTGGAGATCGGCCAGACGAAGTTGTTGTCGAAGCTCGGACCAAGCTTGAAGTCCTTCACGTCCTTGCGATAGCCGGCGACTTCCGTCTGCTGATAGAGGATGATGAAGGGGCTTGCTTCCAGGAATTTCTTCTGGATGTCCTGATACATGGCACCGCGCTTGGTCGCATCGCCTTCGAAGAGCGCAGCCTTGGCTTCCTTCTCCAGCTCAGGCGAGGTCCAGGTGTTGCGCCAGACGAGCGTCTTGTTGGTGCTGGTATCGGAATTGTCGTCGTTCGTGGTGAAGGTATCGGCGTTGGAATGGGGATCCCAATAATCCGGACCCCAGTTGCCGAAGTAGATGTCGTGATTGCGGGCACGATACTTGGTCAGCTTCTGCTTGCCGTCGCCAGGGATGATTTCCACCTTGATGCCGGCCTGGCCGAGGGTCTGCTGGATCGCGGTTGCGATACCCGTATCCGGCTCGATGCTGCGTACGTCCATGGTGATCGAGAAGCCATCAGGCAGGCCTGCCTTGGCCAGCAATTCCTTGGCCTTGGTAACGTCGAGCTTGAACGGATTTTCATCCAGCGAGCCGAGCATGCCCTTCGGTTCGAAGGTCTGATGAATCTCGCCGATACCCTTGATCAGCGTCTTGCCGATGGCATCGTAGTCGACCAGATACTTGAACGCCTGCTGCACTTCCGGCTTGGCCAGATTGGCGTTCTTCTGGTTGAGGCTCATATAGTAGATCGTGCCCTTCGGCGCGCTGGTCGTAGCAAGCTGTGCATTCTTCTCGACTGCCTGAAGATCGGTCGGCGACAGGTTACGGGCGATGTCGATATCGCCGTTTTCCAGCGCCAGGCGCTGCGCCGAGCTTTCCTTCATGAAGCGATAGATGACGCGGTTCAGCTTGGCCTTTTCGCCGTAGTAGTTGTCGTTGCGCTCCAGCACGACGGCTTCGTTGGCACGCCATTCGCGCAGCTTGAACGGACCGGAACCGGCAAAGCCGGTCTTCAGCCAGCTGTTGCCGAAGTCGTTGTCGTATTTGTAGTCGGCGGTCGGCGTTGCCGGCTTCACGTGCTGCAGGACCAGCTTCTTGTCGACCACTTCGGCGACAGTCGCCGTCAGGCAGTTCAGCACGAAGCTCGGCGCATAGGGCTTGTCGACGGTGAAGGTAAAGGTGTTCGCGTCGGTCGCCTTGGCCTTTTCCGTCACGTTGTCGCCGTTAATGCCGAACTGGGTGATGATAAAGGCCGGGCTCTTGTCGAGCTTGACGACGCGCTCGAAGGACCAGGCAACGTCCTCGGCGGTGATCGGATTGCCGGAAGCGAACTTCAGGCCGGGCTTCAGCTTGAACGTATAGGTCAGGTGATCGTCGGAGACGGACCAGCTCTCGGCAAGGTCGCCCTTGATCTTCGAGGTGTCGTTGATGTCGAGGCGCACGAGCAGGCTATAGGTGTTGCCGGTGATTTCGGCAGCCGACAGTTCGTAAGCCTCGGCCGGGTCCATGCTCAGTATGTCATCGAAGGCGAAGCCTTCGACCAGCGTATCCTTGGGCGTCGCAGCATATGCGTTCGGCGCCGCCATCAGCAGAAGCGAGAGAGCCACGCCGGCAGAAAGTGCGCGGAAACCGCGGTTCATCCTGGTAATCATCATTGTTTTCATTCCCCTTTTTTAAACTCTACGCAATATCGGCACGCACGTTACCGGCTGCCTTCCTTCCAGGCGGACGCCAGGACGCGAAGCCAGTTCTCCCTGCACAGCTTTACAAGATCGGCCTCAGCATAACCAGCGTCACGAAGGGCGGCAATCAGGTTTTGATTGCCGGCCGCATCGCCGATTTCGGCTGGGATCGTGGCGCCGTCGAAGTCCGATCCGAGGCCGACGCAATCGATGCCGAGGCGGCTGACGAGATGATCAACATGCCGCACCATCGCCTCGAGCGGCGTATCGGCATCCGAGCGCGCGTCGTCGCGCAGCATGGCCGTCGCATAGTTGAGACCGACGATGCCGTGACTTTCCTTGATGGCGTCGAGCTGCTTGTCGGTGAGATTGCGTGCGACCGGCGTCAGCGCATGCGCGTTGGAGTGGCTGGCGACCAGCGGTTGGTCAGAAGTCTTCGCTACATCCCAGAAGCCCTTTTCGGTGATATGGGCGAGATCGACGAGGATGCCGAGGCGGTTGCATTCCCGCACCAACGCAAAGCCGGCGTCCGTCAGGCCAGGTCCGGTATCGGGCGAGCTTGGATAGGCAAAGGGCACGCCATGGGCGAAGACGTTGTTGCGGCTCCAGACCGGGCCGAGCGAGCGCAAGCCCGCCGCGTAAAAGGTTTCGAGTGCGGTCAGATCGGCATCGATCGCCTCGCAGCCTTCCATATGCATGACGGCAGCGAAAATGCCTTTCTCCATGCAATCGCGGATATCAGCGGTGGAGCGGCAAAGCTTCCAGGCGCCTGCGCGGTCAAGCCGCAGCGCGATCGCCGCCATTTCCAGCGCGATATCGAGCGACGGCGCCCGCTCCAGCGGGGCCGCGAGCGGCGTAGCGTAGTGGCCGTTGCTGTCCGGATCGGCAAAGACGAGATCGCCCGAAGGAATGTAGATGGCGCAAAGACCGCCGCCCAGGCCGCCGGCCCGCGCCCGAGGCGCGTCGATATGGCCGCTGGACGTCCCGTCCCTGAATTCGGCGATCGGATCCGCGCCGTCGCGCTGGTGATGCCAGAGTCTCAAGAGAACGTCGTTGTGACCATCGAATACGGCTTGCATTGTCTATCCTGGGTGAGGCGCTCTCGGGGGAGCGCATGGAAAGCGGCCAGAATAGAAAAGCTGACGGGATTCGCCATACCCAAATGAAAAAAATTTGCATTTGCATGGAATGGCGCGTTCAAACGGAAAAGGCGGGGTAAAACCCCGCCTTGAGAATATGCATTAGAACGCTGACGATGTGTCGGGCATTTCAGCGCTTGGCCCGCTTCTTCTGGCGGTAGACGTCGATGGCCACAGCCGCGACGATGATGAAGCCCTTGGCGATTTCCTGATAATAGGCATCGACGTTGAGGAAGGTGAAGCCCGAGATCATCACGCCGAGGATAACGGTGCCGATCACGGTACCGGCGATGCGGCCGACGCCGCCGGTGAGCGACGTGCCACCGATGACGGCAGCCGCGATCGCATCCAGCTCATAGTTGACGCCCATACCGGCCTGCGCCGTCTGCACGCGGGCGGCCGTGATGATGCCGGCAAGACCTGCCAGAAGCCCGGCAATGGCATAGACCTTGACCAGATGCGCCTCGACATTGATGCCCGATACGCGCGCAGCCTGCACATTGGCGCCGATCGCATAGGTGAACTTGCCATAGCGCGTGTAGCGCAGCACGACGTGGAAGAGGACTGCGATGATGAGGAAGACGACAACCGGCCAGATACCCGAACCGATGAAGTTGAACTGGTCGGTCAGGCCCGAAATCGGCTGGCCCTTGGTATAAAGCTTCGACAGGCCGCGGGCCGAAACCATCATGCCGAGGGTGGCGATGAAGGGAGGGATCTTCGTCTTCGTGATCAGCTGGCCGTTGATATAGCCAGCCAGAAGCCCGAGCAGCAGGCCGACGCCGATCGGCACGAAGAAGGGCATGTCGGTCAGCGCGGGATAGACGGCCCTCGCCCAGGTCGACGACTGGGCAAAACTCGCGGCGACCATGGCCGTCAGGCCGACGACGGAGCCGGATGAGAGGTCGATACCGCCTGTTATGATGACTTGCGTCACGCCGACGGAGATGATGCCGATGACCGAGACCTGCAGGATCATGATCTTCAGGCGCTGGAGGTTCATGAGGAAGCTCTGCCCGACGAAGATCCAGCCGAGGATCTCACAGAGGAGCGCGATGCCGATCAGCACCAGGAAGATGCCGAGCTCAGGCGGCACACGACGGCGTCTTGGCCGTGTGACTGCCGGGGCGGTCGCCTCTGCAACTTTGCTAACCATGGTTCAATCCTCCCTTGCGACGATTGGCGGCGTCACTGCGCGGCCAGTTCCATCACCTTCACTTGAGTTGCGTCCGCACGATCCAGGAATCCGGTCACCCGTCCTTCATGCATCACCATGATGCGATCGCTCATGCCGAGCACCTCGGGCATTTCCGACGAGATCATGATAACGGCGACGCCGTTGCGCGCCATTTCGGTGACGAGACGGTGGATTTCCGCCTTGGCGCCGACATCGATGCCGCGCGTCGGCTCGTCCAGGATGAGAATGCGGGGATTGGTGAGCATCCACCGGCCGATCAGCGCTTTCTGCTGATTGCCGCCGGAAAGATTTTCGATCCGCTCGTCGAGATTCGGCGTCTTGACGCGCAGCTTCCTTGCCATTTCCTCGCAGGCCTGCTCGATCGAGCCCTCCTGCACGAAGCCGCCGCGCACGAACTTATCGTGCAGCACCGCCACCTGCATGTTCTCGAGCACGCTGAGAATGAGAAGACAGCCCGTATCCTTGCGGTCCTCGGTCAGAAACGCCATGCCGTGGCGGATCGCTGCGGCCGGCGAGGAAATCTCGGTCTTCTTGCCGAAAAGCTCGATCGTGCCCGACGAGGCCGGCGTGACGCCGAAGATGGTTTCGGCGACATTCGACCGCCCCGATCCCACGAGCCCGGCCACGCCGAGAATTTCACCAGCCCTGACATCGAAGGACACATTGGAGAAGACGCCATCGAGGCTCAAATCCTTGACGGACAGCACCGTCTCGCCGATCGGCACCTCTTCCTTCGGGAACATCTGCGTGATTTCGCGGCCAACCATCATGCGGATGATGTCGTCGCGGGTCACATCGGTGGAAGCATGCGTGCCGATATATTTGCCGTCGCGGAACACCGAGAATTCGTCGGCGATCTCGAACAGCTCATTCATCTTGTGAGTGATGTAGACGATGCCGATGCCCTGGGCGCGCAGGTCGCGGATAATCTGGAAGAGATGCGCCACTTCGCGCTCGGTCAGCGCCGAAGTCGGCTCATCCATGATCAGCACGTCGGAATTATAGGAAACCGCCTTGGCGATTTCGACCATCTGCCGGCTCGCAACCGAAAGCTCGCGCACCTGGATTTCTGGATCGATGGCAATGTTGAGGCGCTGGAAGAGTTCCTCCGTCTTGCGGCTCATCTCGGCATGGTCGACCAAACCGAAACGGTTCTTCGGCTCGCGGCGAATCCAGATATTTTCAGCAACAGTCATGAAAGGCATCAGGTTCAGTTCCTGATGGATCATGGCGATGCCGTTTTCCAGCGCGTCGAGCGGTGACTTCAGCCGGATGTCGACGCCCTTGAGGCGCACTTCGCCCTGGTCGGGGATATAGATGCCGGCAAGGATCTTCATCAGCGTCGACTTGCCCGCGCCGTTTTCACCCATCAGCGCATGCACCGTTCCGCGCTTCAGGTGGAAGGAAACGTCATCAAGGGCGAGCACGCCGGGAAATTCCTTGCGGATGCCTTCCGCGCTCAGCAGATAGGCGGCATTGGGGACAGCGCCGCTGGCGCGTACCGCCGCCATGGTGGATGGGCTCACAACCATTTTTCCCTCCCGGGCAGATCGGATTTCAAAGGATGCGGGCTTTAAGCCCGCACCCATCGATCACTCTCGTCATCAGTTCTTCTTGACGAAGTCCTTGACGTTGGTCGGCGTGACGAGCTGGAAGGGGATGTAGACCTTCTTCTCGATCTTATCGCCCTTGGCAAGCTTCAGCGCGGCATCGACTGCGCCCTTGCCCTGGCCAGCGGCATCCTGGAATACGGTGACCTTCAAGTCGCCGGCCTGCATGGCGGCAAGCGCATCCTGCGTGGCATCGACGCCGGCAACGATGATCTTGTCGAGCGACTTGCCGGAAGCCTTCAGCGCCTGGATGGCGCCGATCGCCATTTCGTCGTTGTTAGAGATCACAGCATCGAATTCGAGGCCGCTGGAGAGCCAGTTGGTCATCAGGTCGGCGCCCTGCGTGCGCTGCCAGTTGGCGGTCTGCTCCTGAACGATCTGGATGCCCTTGCACTCGTCGGTCGCTACCACGTCATGGACGTCCTTGGTGCGCATGCGGGCAGCCTGGTTGGAAAGCTCGCCCATCATGATGACGGCCTTGCCCTTGCCACCCAGCAGGCGGCAGACTTCCTTGGCTTCCAGCGTACCGGATTCCTGCTCGTTCGAAGCAACGAAAGCCTGCTTGTCCGGAAGGCTGTCGACGTTTGCCGGCTCGCGGTTGACATAGACGAGCGGGATCTTGGCATCGGCTGCGAGCTTGGAAATGGCAGCCGTCGCGTCGGTATCGACCGGGTTCACGATGATGGCATCGACCTTACTGGCGATGAAGTTCTGGATCTGGCTCTGCTGCTTGGCAATGTCGTTCTGGGCGTCTTCGACCTGCAGCGTCACGCCCTTGTCCTTGGCGTAGTCCTGCATGCCGTTGCGCAGAACGGTCAGAAAGTTGTCGTCGAACAGAGCCATCGAAACGCCGATGGTTTGGGCATGGGCAGCGGTCGAGAGCAAAAGAGCCATCGCAGAGCCAAGGATAAATTTCTTCATGATTTCCTCCCAGATAAGGTGCCCGGCCACACCCCTCCTAAATGCCGGAACCCCCAGTCTCGACTGCGGGGCCTCTATTCAATTCGGCCGCCACTCCCATGGCGGCCACATCGAAAAACGGAACAAACAAACCGTAAAATTCATTATGCGGAATATTCATTCCATTTTTCAGGGCAAAGGTCAACAGCAAATTCTGGGCGCATCGCTGGAGCCGGGGAAGACGAGTTTTCTTGCCGCTCACACTGCAACATCGGATGATCAAACCTACATACGGGCACCCGTCACCGTGGAACGGTTATTCCATCGACACGGGAACGGAATAGAATGCAGACGACCAACCGGCCGCGCCGCGGCCCGCAATGGAGAACACACATGCCCTCGATGTACAGTTTCTCGGTCCCCGTCTTCCAACGCGGCCTCCAAAACCTTTCGGCCTATCTCGACAAGATCGAAGCCCATGCGGCTGAAAAAGGCGTTGCGGCGGAGGAACTCATTTCCGCCCGCCTGATCGACGACATGCTGCCGCTCTCCGGCCAGTATCAGCGCGCCTCCGATACTGCAAAGCTCACCATTTCCCGTCTTGCCGGCATCGATGCGCCGCGCTTCGAAGACACCGAAACGACTGTCGCCGATCTGCGCGAGCGTCTGAGGAAAACGCAGGATTTCCTGGCGACGGTTACGCCGGCAACGATGGAAGGCAGCGATGTGCGGGAAGTGACGATCTCGCCCGGAGGCAACAAGATCGTCTTCAAGGGCGAGGACTACCTGGCGAAATTCGCGCTGCCGAATTTCTTCTTCCACGTCACCACGGCACACGACATCCTGCGCAGCCGCGGCCTGTCCATCGGCAAGATGAACTATCTCGGATCGTTTGCCTAAGGACCAATTCCAGGAAAAGCGCGCAGCGGTTTTCCGTCCGGAATTACGCAAAAACGAATGACAGAAGCCACTCAGGGCCGGAGCGAAACCGGCCCTTTTTCCGTCAGCTCCGTATAGGCCAGCGTCTGGTCCAGATGCTCCGCCCGAACCGAGAGAAGCTTTTCGGCGTAGGCGAGCCTGATCGCCGTGTAAACGCCGTCCTCGGCGACATTGGATAGTTCCGCCGGATCCTTTGAAAGATCGAAGAGCAGCGGCGGAAGACCCGCGCAATGGACGTATTTGAAACGCTCATCGCGGATAACGGCCAGATTGCAGGCCTTGGACCGCAGGCCGAAATGCCGCTCGGGAATGCCCTCGGCAATATCGCGGAAATCGAACTCCCAGAAGGCCGCATCACGCCAGCCTTCCGGTTCGGAGCCGGAGAGGAACGACAGCAGGCTTTCACCATCGACATGATTTGCCGGCGCGACACCCAGCCGGTCACACAGGCTTGGGAAAATATCAGCGGCGCTGGTGAAGCGTGCCACCTGCCGGCCATGCGTGGCGCTCTGACGGGGATCACGAATGACAAGGGGAACATGATAGCTTCCGTCGAAGAAGCCGCCCTTGCCGAGCATCCAGTGATCGCCCATCATCTCGGCATGGTCCGACGTGAAGACGATGACGGTATCGTCCCAGGCGCCGGCATCCTTCAAGGCCTGCCAGATCCGGCCAAGCTGCGCATCGACCTCGGCGATCATCCCGTAATAGATGGCGCGGATCGCCGAAAAATCCTCCGACGTCCACTCGTTGATGGAGCCTTTGCCGCCATACATGAAGCCGCCCTTGCCGATCAGCGGCAGGCCGAAAGCGAGCAGGGGATGCAGCGCCATCTCCGTCTCGCGGTCGGCGGCGCGCGCAAAGGCCGGGCCATCGGCGGTCGAGAACATGCGGTTATAGGGCTCCGGCACCGAGAAAGGCGGATGCGGCCGCAGGAAGGAAACATGCGCGAACCAGGGCTGATCCTGCTCGCCAAGCCAGCGGATGAACTCGCCCGCCAGAAAGGCCGTCTGCGTCTCGTCCCTGGAATAGGCCGGCGCATTGTTGGAAATTTCGCCGGGCTCGGCACTGAGCGGAATATGGATATCGCGGCTGACGGCATCGGCATGGCCGCGTGACCGCAGCCAGGAGAGCCACTGCTTCTCATGCTCCGGCAGAAGCTGTCGCGGCGTAAACCCGGGCAGCACGCCTTCATAGGTCGTCAGATGCGGATCATGGGGATCGCGGTCGCGCGGATCGGGCGCCGTGTCGGTATAGCCGAACAGCGTCGGATCGTAGCCGGCGCGGCGCGCCGCAAGCGCAACATTGTCGAAGCGGGCATCGAGCGGCGAACCATTGCGGCAAACGCGATGGTTCATCTGATAAAGGCCGGTATAGAGCGTCGCCCGCGCCGGCGAGCAGGGCGCGGTACCGGCATAGTGGCGTCGAAAGAGCACGCCTTCCTTTGCCAGCGCATCGACATTGGGCGTCTTCACGCATTCATGTCCGACGGCGGAAAGGCAATCTCCCCGCCACTGGTCAGCCGAAATCAACAGAACGTTCGGGCGCTTGCCCCCAACACCAACCAAAGAGGAGGGTTCAGTGCTGGTTGGATTTGGCATGCCAATTCCATGCGGATTGGATGATCTCGGTCAGATCGTATTGCGGTGACCAGCCGAGAATATCGCGGGCCTTGTCGTTGTTGGCGACGAGCGTCGTCGAATCGCCCTCGCGGCGGCCGACATATTCGACCGGGAACGGCCGGTTCGACACCGTCTCGATCGTGCCGAGCAGCTCCTTCACGGTCGTACCCGTGCCTGTGCCGAGATTGAGCGCGACGGAATCGCCGCCATCAAGCAGATATTCCACGGCGCGGACATGCGCATCGGCAAGATCGAGCACATGGATATAGTCACGCACGCAGGTGCCGTCGCGCGTATCATAGTCACTGCCGAAGACCTTGAAGCCCTGGCGGCGACCGAGGGCGGCATCGATGGCAAGCGGGATCGCATGGGTTTCCGGCGTATGCCACTCGCCGATGCGGCCCTCGAAATCGGCGCCGGCGGCATTGAAATAGCGCAGCACGACGGAGCGCAGGTCCTTGTACTGGTCGTAATCCGCAAGCGCCTGCTCGACGATGTATTTCGTGCGGCCATAGGGGTTGATCGGCACCTGCTGGTGGCTTTCATCAAGCGGCACGCTCTGCGGCAGGCCATAGGTCGCGCAGGTGGACGAAAAGACGAAAGCCTTCACGCCGGCCGCCTGTGCTGCCGAAAGCAGGGTCAGCGTGCCGATGACATTGTTTTCATAGAAGGAGACGGGATCCTTCACCGACTCACCGACCTCGATCAGTGCGGCAAAATGCAGGATGGCGGCCGGCTTGTGCTTGGCAAGGACTTCATCGAGACGCGCACGATCGCGGATATCGCCTTCCTCTGCCGGACCCCATTTGACGAACTCACGATGACCGTTGGAGAAATTGTCGTAGACGACGGGTTTGAACCCCTTATTCGCCAGATCCAGACATGTGTGCGAACCGATATATCCGGCTCCGCCGACCACAAGCACCGTTTCTCCTGCCATGACCATCCCTTCTTAACTCACAAGGATTTACCGCCCCAGACGCGGCGGATCAGTTCGATCCGACGCGTACACTTAGAGAGCTGTAGCCGACTTGCAAGGCGGGAGAAAGGAGCAAGATTGGTAGTCTCAAGAATGGACGGAGACCAAGAAGCTAAGCCGGCTTGGCCTCTGCCTTGCCGGTATGCATAAGAATTCCGGCAAGCGCCAGAACCGGCGGCAGCAGGAAACAAGCCATGCCGGCAAGCATGAAAAGCGCCGCCGCCAGCGCGCAACCGAAGGCAAAGCCGCCAACGGCGATACCCATGCGGCCAAGCCGCGCCTTCATAGCGGTTTTCTCCTCCGGCTTAGTACCTCGCAGCAGATCGGCAATGTCGATCATGATCTGCGTCGTCGTGCCCGTCATCATCGTCGTCGGCGGCGCCGAGCCGAGATGAATGCGGTGCGCCGTCGTCTGAATGGCCATGGCGGCGACAAGCGTCATCCCTGTCAGAATCGGCTGCCACCCGTCCCCATCGCCAAACGGACCGAAAAACATGGCGAGGATCGCCGCAAGCACGAGCAACAGCAATTTCAGCGACAGGATGATCTGCAAGGTCGGCAGATTACGCCGCGAGAGATCGCCGCCGACAAGGCGGGCAAGAATGACGACGACGCAAAAGACAGGCAAAGCCAGAAGCTTGGCAAGGGCACCCGAAGTTCCGAGTACCAATGAAGCGCCGAGCGTAACGAAATTGCCCGTGACATGCGCCGTGAACAGCCCATGCAGGGCAAGAAACCCGGCGGTGTCGACATAGCCACCATTGATGCTCAGAAGGGTGGGAAGGCTCGGCTTCATTGGTTCCTCGCGCGCTTCGATCGTCTCCGACCTTATCGCGCCGAAAAGCCGCCGATGTCGAGATGCTTGCGTGGCCGCGAAACGAAACGTCGCCGTGGAACGCCAACCGGACGGCGGCGGCATGCTGCAGATCAAGGTTGCATCGACTTGCTTAACGGAGTTGTGTTTTACTGGCCATCCGTCACAAAGATGCTCGGAGGCATCGCTTCATGATTCCAGTCGTTTTCTCGCATCTTGCGCACCTCCTTGTTCGAAATTGTCGGCTGGGCGCCGCGGCGGGACTGGCGCTCTTTACCTTGGCGACGATGGCGGCAGCACAGGTGCCGGGCGCACCCATGCAGTTCATGCTCGTACACGCCGATCCCGGCTCCGGCGGCTGTCGACCCGAGGGCTGCGTCGACTGGATTGCCGCCGAAGGCATGATCGATGCGAAATCCCCCGGCGATCTGCGCAAGCTTCTGGTCAGTATCGGCAACAGGAAGCTGCCCATCATCCTGAACTCGCCCGGCGGAAATGTAGCGGCTGCAATGGAAATGGGTGAAATCATCCGAAAGCGCGGCCTGTCCGTGGCCGTGGGCGGCACGAGACTTCGATCTTGCCCGAACGACCAGCCACTTTGTGGCGATGGCTGGCACGCCGGCGCAAAAGGCGTCGTCTATTCCGCTGGCGCCAGATGTTTCTCAGCCTGCCCTTTCGTACTGGCCGCCGGCGTCAGGCGCGTCATCAGCCCCTTCGGTATCGTGGGCGTCCATCAGGTCAAGACGACCTATGATCAGGAGCGGATACTCTACCGGATGAAATATCAGATCGTTAACGGCAAGAAGCGCCTCATCAGTCGCCAGGAAATCAGCCGCAAGTTTATCGGGCTGCGCGACAGCACGACGCTGTCGAAATCACAGCGATCAAAATTTCTCGCTTACTTCAGGGAAATGGGCATCGATCGGTCGATCCTCGACATGGCAATGAGTGCCACTCCGAGTTCTATACGGCTGATTACACCGGATGAAGCGATGAAAATCAGGCTGATGACCGACCAGGCCTCCGCCGACGACCTGATAAAGGCCGGAGCCTGCGCGCCCGGCCAGCCGTTTTCGGCTTGCCAAGCACCCATATCCACGGATTCGGTGGCTCTCTTTGCCAATCCACCCTTTGCGGATTGGCAACTGAATCCCACGCAGGACTTCCTTGCACCTTCTATCGCACCGAGTACCGTCCGAAGCCCGCGAGGCGGCGACTGCGTTCAGCAGCCGACCGACTATTCACCCCATTGGGTTTCAAGCTCGGTGATTTCGTCAGACAGTTCGGCGATACGTTGCCGCAGCTCCGCCTCTGTGCCGTCGTCCACCTCTTCGTCGCCGAAACAATAGCGGGCTATATGCAGCTCGAGCTTGGCTTCAAGCTGCTCGCGCTGTGTGCGTAGATGTTTAAGATAGCTGTTTCGCATTGCGAACCACGCTTTCCGAGAAAATAGGTCTCACCCAAATAAATGGGGTTGAAACCAGAAAGTTTCGATAGGCATCCTATGCATCTCCGCCAAAGCTGAGGCGCAACATGCGACAAGGCTGCACTTCCGGGCCATTGCAAAGCCGCTGACCGGTCATCACATTCATGCGACCCACAGCTGAAATGATCCTGAAGGCAAATATTAGGCGCTGACATCCGCTTCGGATTTGCGCTAATTCAGGCGGAATGTTCGAGGTATGGTGTGTTGAACGAAAAAATTGCCGTCATTGGCCTCGGTTATGTGGGCCTGCCCGTCGCGATCGCGCTGGCCGAAAAATTCCATGATGTGGTCGGCTTCGACATAAAGGCCTCCCGTGTCGCCGCACTGAAGGCGGGCGAGGATGATACTCAGGAGGTTTCTGCCGAACGGCTGCGGGCGAGCGGACTGCACATCAGCAGCGAGATCGAGGACCTGCGCGATCGGGATATTTTCATCGTCGCCGTGCCGACGCCGATCGATCGGAACCGGCAGCCGGATCTGCGGCCGATGATTTCTGCCTCCCGCACTGTCGGCAAGGTTCTGCGTGAAGGTTCGATCGTCGTTTACGAATCGACCGTCTATCCCGGCGTCACCGAGGAAGTCTGCGGTCCGGTGCTGGCGGAGGTTTCCGGCCTGCGCCAGGGCAAAGACTTTCATGTCGGCTATTCGCCGGAGCGCATCAACCCAGGCGACAAGGAACATACTTTCGAGCGCATCGTGAAGGTGGTCGCCGGCGACGACGAGGAAACGCTTGAGAAGATCGCCGCCATCTATGGCGCCGTCGTCCAGGCCGGCATCCACCGCGCCTCCAGCATCAAGGTGGCCGAGGCCGCCAAGGTGATCGAGAACACCCAGCGCGACCTCAACATTGCACTGATGAACGAGCTTTCGATCATTTTCGAGAAGATGGATATCCGCACGGCCGATGTGCTGAAGGCGGCCCGGACGAAGTGGAACTTCCTGCCCTTCACTCCCGGCCTGGTCGGCGGCCACTGCATCGGCGTCGATCCCTATTACCTGACCGCGAAGGCCGAAGAGCTCGGCTACCACCCGGAAGTCATCCTGTCGGGCCGGCGCATCAATGACGGCATGGGCGCTTTCATCGCCCAGAAGCTCATCAAGATGCTGGTCGCGGCAAAAAAGCCGATCAACGGCGCCCGGATCGGCATATTCGGCCTGACCTTCAAAGAAAACGTGCCCGACCTGCGCAACAGCCGCGTGCCCGATATTATCAGTGAACTGCATCAGTTCGGCCTGGAACCGCTCGTGCACGACCCGATGGCGAGCCACCCGGAGGCTGAAGAGGAATATGGCATCCGCCTGATGGAGCTGAAGGATTTCGGCAAGCTTGACGCCCTCGTCCTTGCCGTTCCCCACAAATCCTATCTGGCCGAAGGTGCCGTCAACATCCTCGATCTCCTGAGCGAGAACGGCGTCGTCGTCGACGTGAAGGCGGCGCTGGATCGAGCCAATCCACTGCTGGCCGGGCATTCGGTCTGGAGTCTCTAAGACTGAAATGCCGGCTCAGTGCGCTTTTGCCCCGGCACCGGCGACCGTCGCCGCCAACCCCTCTTCGATCGAATAGGGCCGCGACCAGCCGGTAACCGCCCTCGTCTCGCCGATATCGACCTGAAGCGAGCCAAGCAGCCGCTGCGCGGCGGCTCGACGCCCCAGAAGCGCGGCGAGCCCCTCCAGCAACGCTGGGGGCACCGGCAGCATCCAAGCCTTGCGCCCCGCGGCCAAGGATAGTTTGGCGATCAGTTGGCCGATCGAAAGATCTTCGCCATCACTGACCAGAAACACGCGATTTCCAGCGGCCGGATGGCGAGCGCTGAGCAACATGAAGTCGACGAGATTGCCGACGAAGATCAGCGACCTGCGGTTTCGAACCGCCCCGAACGGCCAGGGAAACGGCCGGGCGGCCCATGTCATCAGGCTTGCGAAATTCGCCTTCACACCCGGGCCGTAGACGAGCGGCGGCCGGATGATGACGACCTCCATGCCGGTTTCCGCTGATATCGCAAACAAGGCCTCCTCCGCCTCGAGCTTCGAGCGGCCATAGGCATCTTCCGGATGCGGTACATCCGAAGCCCTGAAAGACTTTCCCGCCGCCGTCTCCTCGCCATTGACCTTGATCGAGCTTAAAAAGATGAAGCGCTTGACGCCCGCGCGCGCGGCTTGTCGCGCCAGGTTGACCGTGGCGTCGACATTGACGGCGCGGAATGCCGCCAATGGATCGGTGGCGCTCTCGTTCATGACATGGACGCGGGCCGCCAGATGCATGACGACATCGACACCAGCGAGCGCATCGGACCAATCCGTATGGCCATCCATCGCCCCGGTCGCGACAAAACCGGGGCGGGATGTGCGGCTGATTGGCCGATAGTCCATCCGCCGGCGGGAAAGCTCGGCACACAGGGCCTGCCCGACAAAACCCGTCGCACCCGTCACCAGGATCATGCCTGCGCTGCCTCCGCTTTTTCGCACCACCATTACCGCAAACATGCTTTGCACGGGATAGCGCCGCGGAACAAGGGCAGGGAATCTTGTCGTGGATGGTTGTGCTTAAATTCGCGATATGAGATGCACAGGGCAATGACGACCTTCATCGCCGCCTGAAGCGGCGACGATGCAACAACAAGAGATGATGCTTTATACGATCGCCAAGCGCCTTTTCGATTTTCTCGCCGCTTTTGCGGCGGCCATCGTCTTTTTCATTCCGATCCTGATCGTCGCCCTCGCCGTGCGGCTGACGTCGCGTGGCCCGATTCTCTATTGGTCGGATCGCGTCGGCCGCAAAAACAAGATATTCCGCATGCCGAAATTCCGCAGCATGCGCACCGACACGCCGGCGGTCGCGACGCATCTGCTGAAGGATCCCAAGATCTATCTGACGCCCATCGGCTCCTTCCTGCGCAAATCCAGCCTCGACGAACTGCCGCAGCTCTGGTGCATCCTCAAGGGGGAGATGAGCATCGTCGGCCCGCGCCCTGCCCTTTTCAATCAGCACGACCTCATAGCCCTGCGCACCGAGTGCGGCGTCGACGCTTTGCTGCCAGGCTTGACCGGATGGGCGCAGGTCAACGGCCGTGACGAACTGCCGATCCCCGAGAAGGTGGCCCTGGACGAAGACTATCTGCGCCGGCGCTCCTTTCTTTTCGATCTCAAGGTCATTTTCCTGACAGCCTTGAAAGTGGTCCGGCGCGATGGAGTTGCCCATTAACAAGCATCCGGCGAAATCGACATCATTGATGCACCGGCATGGGAAAATGCCGTATTCCTGCCCCTTTGCGACCATAGGGGCCGTCATGGGGGCGAGAAATGCCGGATGATGAACCGACTCTAGACGAAGGCGGACCACATTGGACGACTCGCGCATGAACAAACCGCATGCTGATCTCGCAGCTGAGCCGATCGGCGTCACAAAGGCCTCAAGCAGCATGGCAAAGCCGGTCGCCATCATCGGTGGCCTGCTCTGGCTACTCGTCGCCTCCCCGACCGTGGTCGAAAGCGATGCCTATCGCTATGCCACCGCTCTCCTGTCCCTGATTGCCCTCTATTATTATGTCAAGGCACCCATACGGCCGCGCACGGACTGGATCGGCTGGCTCTGCATGGGCTGGGCCTTCTATGTCATGGCCCGTTTCTTCATCACCTTCTGGCTGACACCGCAGCACGATATCGGCGCCTCGGACTGGCTCTATGCCTTCCCCTTCTTCTTCCCCATCATGGGCGTCGCCTTCCTGCTTTATGAAGAGCTGATGGAGAAGATCGTCGCGGCCTATTTTGCCGTGGTCCTCATCATGCTGGTCGCCACGCAGCATCTGCGCGAGGTCTTTGCCGGCGAGACCATCCGCCCGCTGATCATGAACAATCAGATCCATGGCGCCGTCGCCTGCGGCATGATCGTGATCTTCACCCTGTTCTGGCTATTGCACTACCTGACGGACAAATCGAGCGACCGCCGGATCGCGCGCTTTGCCTATATCGTCTCGCCCTTCATCTTCGCGCTCTGTTTCATCGCCATCTACGGCGCCAAATCGAAAGGCGTCTGGCTGGCGCTCGGCATCACCCTGCCGCTGCTGGCGCTGATTACGCTGACCTATCTGCGCCTGAAGAGCGGCGTCGTCGCCATTATTGCCGTTGCAGCCCTTTTGATCGCCGGCATCTATGGTGTCAGGCACAATCTCGACAAGACGGCGGGACCGACCGTGTCGGCGGCAATTTCCATGGTGGAGAATGTCACCGGCGGCCATGATCTCGGTGGCGTGGTCTCCAATACCATCAGCTCGACCAACACCCCTGTATCAATGGACGAGCGCCTGCAGCTCTGGTCGAACAGCTGGGAGGTCTTTTCCTCCGCGCCGATTTTCGGCTGGGGCAACAGATGGCTCGAGCGCTGGGCCGAGACCCGCTATTCCCATATCCAGTACACGCTGCTGCACAACGGTTATCTGGAGATCCTGGTGCGCTACGGCCTGTTCGGCGCGGCAATCATGGGCTTCATGCTCGGCGTCTTCATCCGCGCTGTCTGGCGCGCCCACAAGGCCGGCATCATCCCGCGCGCCGCATGGCATGCCTATATCGCCTGCCTGTTCTTCTTTTCGCTGACCCTGCTCAGCAATTCCAACAACCGCCTGGCGATCGGCGAAGGCCTGGCCTTCGCCTCCTCCGCCTTCGCCTGCTGGTGCCACATGCGGCTGAAGGGGGACTATCTGACGATGTCGAAGGTGGAAAGGAAAAAAGCGACCGTGAAAGCGTGATCATGATAGTTGCACGAACACCTCGGCTGCGACACAGAGAACACCACGATCCAGTCTAGGATGATCTGTCCTTCCGGAAGCATTGATTGTGATGTTCGCTGTTTTGAAGGGTGAGTGCGACTGTTAAGTTTCATGTCCTTTTCACCTAATTTCCGTACAAGGAACGTCGGCTGAAGCGAACATAGTAAAATGCAGGGACTAATCATTTCTCCGCTCGATCACGGCTCAAAATAAATCTCGTTCACCCGAAACCGCCCGTCGATCCGCTTGCCCTGGACAATGATATCGACCGCAACCTTGAGCAGACTACGAACATCGCTGCGCTCTGCATCGGAGGTCCAGATAATGACTTCGTTGCAGGCCGCCACGTCGAGCTTCACTGCCGCATCGGAGCGCTTGAAGTTGGACGCGCCGGACCGTGTGACGGCTCTATCGCCTCACTTCTGACGGTCTCGGCATTGCCGCTGCATCGCCGTCGGCCGATCGCTTTTGCGAGCCTTCTTTGTTTTTCATGCGTGGCAGGCTTTTACGCCCTACGGGAATATTCCCGTCGGTTCCATGGGTGGAGAATGGCGTCATCATATGGAACGAGGTGCTCACTTATCTCGACGCCTTCGCGGTTGCCGGGACCATTCTCGGATTTGGTATTGTCGCAATCTCCGCGTGCATCTCGTTCGTCGTTTCCGATCCGATAAAGCGCGCCGAGCGCGGCATCTTCGGCGATGCCGATTGGCTGCCCATGCCGGAAGTGGCTAAGCTCTTCCCCTCGGACGGAGAGTTCGTTATCGGCGGGCGCTACCGCGTCGACCGTGATCGCGTGCATGCGTTGCCTTTTGATCCGAACGATCAGGCGACTTGGGGGCAAGGTGGCGAGGCGCCACTCATGACTTTCAATCAGAATTTTGATTCCACCCATATTTTATTCTTCGCGGGCTCCGGCGGCTTCAAGACGACCAGCAATGTCATCCCGACGGCGCTGCGCTATAGGGGACCGCTGATCTGTCTCGATCCGTCGACTGAGGTCGCGCCGATGGTTCTCGAACATCGCACCCATGCGCTCGACCGCGAGGTCATGGTACTCGACCCCACCAATCCGGTCATGGGCTTCAATGTTCTTGATGGGATCGAGAGATCGGCGCGCAAGGAAGAAGACATCGTTGGGATCGCCCATGCGCTTTTGTCGGAAAGACTACGCTTCGACTGGCTCTTATTTCCAGAACCAAGCGCACAATCTGCTAACTGAGCTTCTAGCTCATGTGATGCTATCGTCCGAATATGCCTGCCGCCGCAACTTGCGTAGCCTGCGCCTGATCGTTTCCGAGCCGGAACCGTCGGTGCTTGCCATGTTGCGCGACATCCAGGAAAACTCCGCGTCCACCTTTATCCGCGAGACGCTCGGCGTCTTCACCAACATGACGGAGCAGACCTTCTCCGGCATATATTCGACCGCATCCAAGGATACGCAATGGCTGTCGCTCGACAACTATGCCGCACTGGTCTGCGGTAATGCGTTCAAATCGAGCGACATCGCTTCCGGACGGAAGGACGTCTTCCTCAATATCCCTGCATCGATCCTGCGCTCCTATCCGGGCATTGGCCGAGTGATCAGCGGCTCGCTGATCAATGCTATGGTTCGGGCCGACGGCGACTTCCGCCACCGAGCGCTCTTCATGCTCGACGAGGTCGATCTACTGGGTTACATGCGCATTCTTGAAGAAGCGCGCGATCGCGGGCGCAAGTATGGCATCACACTGATGCTGATGTACCAATCCGTCGGCCAGCTCGAGCGTCATTTCGGAAAGGACGGAGCGACCTCCTGGATCGAAGGCTGCGCCTTCACATCCTACGCCGCAATCAAGGCGCTCTATACAGCACGCAATGTCTCCGCCCTATGTGGAGACATGACGGTCGAAGTCCGGGGACGTTCGCGCAACCTCGGCTGGAGCAATTCCGATAGCAGCGCCCGCCAATCCGAAAGCATCAGTTTCCAGCGCCGACCGCTGATCATGCCGCACGAAATCACCCAGTCGATGCGCAAGGACGAGCAGATCATCATTGTCCAGGGCCACAGTCCCATTCGCTGCGGACGAGCGATCTATTTCCGTCGCAAGGAGCTGAATGAGGTGGCAAAGGTCAATCGTTTTGTGAAATTCTAGGCTTTGGCGACAAAGCTGAAGCCTGTGACGAATCCTGGCAAGGAGAGAAAAGTCGACAGCCAGTCTTTGAAATTAGCGGGCCAATCTGGCAGCCACTGGCGGTCGCAGAACGCGATGACGTTTGCCGACGGCTTGCGCTAGTAACTTAAATCATGTCGAATCTGAGCAAGACATCGCCTAACGCGGGGACTGGGAAATATCCGACGAGCGTCGATCAGCAAGTGTATCAAGAATAATGCCGGTTCCGTTTTAAGATGCTTGAGGACGCCTAGGCAATAGTCCCTTTTGTCGATGTCGGAAACCGGTAAATTTCTGCGCGTGGCTTTCAAGAAGGCTGAGCAGATGTTTGATAGTGTAAGAGGTTGCGCATCCATATGCCCAATATTTAGGCACTCGTCAGCTACTGAAGATTTCTGCGGGTCTCCAAGTCGCTCAGAAGAACCTGGTTATTTTTAACTTTTGTAAGCTGCGCCGGTGTAATATTTGAATTCCGCCGTTAGGTTTGGTTAAGGTTGAGATCATAGAGTGATGTTCAGCTGTTGCCGTAGCATAACGTAAGTCGTACAGCATCTTTCAGATGCATCGATCACCACGCGGCTTATTGTGTTCTAAGGGATTGCTTTGAGCGACAGTCGGCAGATCAATTACTGAGGGAATTGGGGCAAGGCTGAAATACATGACTGATGAGCGAGAAAGTGCATCCTTGATAGTCAAGGACGCGAACAACTTCTTTCTATTAAGGGATGTGGTTTCAGCAATTTTCTGGCAGGGCGGCTTGTGTTCTCCTCGCAACAGCGGACGCGGAATCTAGAGGTGTCCGATACTATTATTAAGTCGCCGCGATCGTTTCTGATGGCGGCGCTATCGTCGCTGAAAATGGCTTCCCTTGGTATTGGAGCGACGAGTGCCCTAGTCAATGTTCTTGCGCTAACCGGCTCATTTTTCATGTTGCAGGTCTACGATCGGGTGATACCCGCACGAAGTCTGCCGACCCTTATCGGCTTGGGTATCATTGCGGCGACGCTCTATGCTTTCCAAGGGATTCTTGAGGTGGTTCGCTCAATGCTGCTTGTGCGCGTGGGCCTTTCGGTCGATGAGCGCTTTGGAGCAACAGTCTACGATTCTCTTGCCCTGTTCCCAGCGCGTGTGCAGGTACACGGAGATGGCCTCCAACCCGTACGGGACCTTGATGTCGTGCGCACATTTCTTTCGGGGCCGGGACCAACCGCTCTGTTCGATATTCCCTGGATGCCGTTTTATCTTGGTCTGTGTTTCCTTTTTCATATCTGGATCGGGGTCACGGCACTAGCCGGTGCCTTGATGCTCGTCGGCCTCACGATCCTGGCCGAACGGATGTCGCGCGAGCCCGCAAAAGAAGCAGCCAAGATCGTCTCGGAACGAATGGCGCTGGCGGAAGCAACGCGTAGAAACTCCGAAGCCGTACTTGCGATGGGTTTCGGTCATATGCTTGGCGCGAGGTGGGATGAGATCAATAGCCGCTATCTGGGCAATCATTTACGCTTGTCAAACGTAACCGTTACCCTCGGGACAATTTCGAAGATTTTGCGGATGATGCTGCAATCAGCCGTGCTTGCCGTTGGCGCGATCCTCGTCATTCGTCAGGAAGCTTCGGGCGGCATCATGATTGCGAGTTCCATTCTCCTCAGCCGAGCATTGGCTCCGGTCGAATTGGCAATCAGCCAGTGGAAGAGCTTTGTCGCCGCCAGAGATAGTTGGTCGCGTCTGACTAGGCTCGCCGACTTGATATCCGTCGATGGGCGAGAGGTCGCTTTGCCCAAGCCGGAGAAAACCTTGAAAGTGGAAAATCTGCACCTTGCGGCGCCGGGGTCCAAGAACTCGATCGTACGAAACATCTCGATAGAGCTCCAGGCGGGGGATTCAGTTGGTGTGATCGGCCCAAGCGCATCCGGCAAATCCACACTCGCGCGGGGGCTCGTCGGTCTTTGGCCACCGGTTGGAGGAGCGGTTCGCTTGGATGGAGCAGCGCTGCCGCAATGGGATCCGCATGCCCTTGGTAAACATATCGGGTATCTGCCGCAGGATGTCGCATTGTTTGGCGGAACTATCGCCGAAAACATTGCCCGGTTTGATCCGGATGCGACATCGGACAAGATCATTGCTGCTGCGAAGACGGCGGGCGTATACGATATGATCCTGCAATTTCCCCAAGGCTTTGAAACGAAGATTGGCGAGCAAGGGTCTGCCTTGTCGGGCGGGCAGCGGCAGCGCATTGCGCTGGCCCGCGCGCTCTATGGCGAGCCGTTCCTGATCATTCTCGACGAGCCGAATTCGAATCTCGACGCTGATGGAGAGCTGGCGCTATCGCGAGCGATCTTGAGCGTGAAGGCCCGTGGAGGCATTGTCGTCGTCGTTGCGCATCGTCCCAGCGCGCTTGCAGCGGTCGATAAGGTTCTCGTGTTGACGAATGGCCAAATGCAGGCTTTCGGACCGAAAGATGAGGTTCTCAGGAGGACAACGCAGCCCGGACCCGCGGGGCCTCAACCCGTCCGGCTGATTATCGGCGGTGAGGAGATGGCACAATGAACGGCGCTCTTACGCCGCTCGCTGAACGTGCCGTCCGGCGCCTGACGCTGGTTGCGCTCGCCGCCGTTGTCCTTCTCGTTGGCGTTTTGGGAGGGTTGGCTGCCACCATTCGTCTTCAGGGTGCCGTTATCGCCACTGGCACATTGGTTGTTGACAGCTATGTCAAGCCCGTCCAGCACCAAAAGGGCGGTACTGTTGGCCAGGTATTCGTCAAAAACGGCGATCTCGTTGCAGCTGGCCAAATACTCGTGCATCTCGACGATACGCAGGCCCGTGCCAATCGCGCCATCATCTCGAAGCGTCTGAAGGAACTTTCGGCGCGCGTAGCTAGGCTCTCGGCAGAACGAGATGCGAAAGAATCAATCGCTTTTCCAGAGGACCTTCTAAACGAGCAAGATATAGCCGAAGTGGCGGCGATACTCGATGGAGAACGGCGGCTGTTTGAAGATCGACGCTCATCCAGG
Organism: Martinezella hainanensis; assembly: GCF_900094555.1. Taxonomy (GTDB): domain Bacteria; phylum Pseudomonadota; class Alphaproteobacteria; order Rhizobiales; family Rhizobiaceae; genus Rhizobium; species Rhizobium hainanense. Next base: position 177,545 of record NZ_FMAC01000004.1, on the reverse strand, counting down.
ACAGGCCGCAAGGCACAGTTAGCTGAGCGGGTGCGTCAGCTTTCGAAGGAGGCGGAGGGGTTGGGCGCTCAGCAGGAAGGCAAACGACAGGCGATCGATATCATAAATGCCGAACTCGCCAGTCTTCAGCCATTGCTTGAGCAGGGTATCATTCCCGCAACGCGGGTCTATAGCTTACGGCGCGATGCTGCGGACCTCACCGGCCAGCTTGGGAGCCTGATCGCCTCCGCGGCTCAAACCAATGGAAAAATCGCCGAAACTCAATTGCAGATTATTCAAGTCGATGATGATCAAAGAACCGAGATATCGGACCAATTACGCCAGGCCGAAAGTGATATCGGCGAATATTCCGAGCGGCTTGTTGCCGCCGAAGATGAGTTGAAACATATCGATATTCGCGCACCTCAGGAAGGGATCGTTCATCAGCTTGTCGTTCATGCTGCCGGAACAGTCGTTACGCCTGGTGAGGCGATCATGCAGATCGTGCCCGACAAGGATGCGCTGACGCCGGAACTTAAGCTATCACCACGGGATATCGACCAAGTGGCGGTCGGGCAGGAGGTGATGGTTCGGTTTTCGGCTTTCAATCAACGCACCACGCCGGGATTGACGGGCCGAATAACGAGCATCGGGGCCGACCTGACAACTGATCAACGCACCGGGCAGAGCTACTATGATATAAGAGTTACTATACCGGAGGTCGAATGGGCACGGCTCGGTAATTTGATGCCGATGGCAGGGATGCCGGTGGAGGCATTCATCCAGACGGATCAGCGAACGGTGTTGGCATATTTGGCAAAACCGTTATCCGATCAAGTGGTTCGCGCGTTTAAAGAACAGTAACGATGTGGAAATGGATGATGCTGGGAAATTAATGATCGCGCCAAAGTTGATGCTACCCTTACTTGCAAGCTCTTCCTGCCTCGTTTATTCAGCTCAGTAAAAATGTGCCGTTAAAGTCGCCATGCTCTCGGAGATCTATTGAATGCTAACAATCACCTATCCGGTTTCGGTTTTTGGAGACGATGCCGATGACTTGATCTACGGGCAGTATTGGGCGCAAACCTCACTCGATTTTTCATTTACGACGAGTGGCGCGCAGTATGGCAGCTATAGCACCGGGGAGCAGCTGACGTTTCAGCCACTCAATGCAACCATGCGGGCTGCGGTGAATTCTGCGTTGGCGCAATATGCCTCCGTCTCGAATCTTTCCTTCAACGAAAAAGCCGATGCGGGAAGTGCCACAATTAGGTTTGGCATGTCGGATGAGGCGCAAGATACCGCCTATACGTATTTTCCATCGAGTTCTGATCTTGGTGGCGACGTCTGGTTTGGTACGCAGACCGGCACAAGTGCGATGACCGATCCGATCAAAGGCAATTATGCCTGGATCTCCACTCTGCACGAAATCGGACATGCATTTGGCCTCAAGCATTCTTTTGAGCCTTCATTTTATAACTCCTCGGAGATGAGCATCTGGCATGACAGCATGGAATTCACTGTCATGAGCTACCGCTCCTATTTTGCGGCATCGACGAGCTTTGGTTACACAAACGAAGATTTCGGCTTTGCTCAGTCGTTAATGATGTATGACATCGCAGCCATCCAGAAGTTGTACGGGGCTAATTTCACGACGCATTCCGGAGATACGACTTACACCTTTTCACCCACGACCGGTGAAATGTTCATCGATGGTGTAGGGCAGGGAAAGCCTGGCGACAATCGCATTTTTCTCACCATTTGGGATGGCGGCGGCAACGATACCTATGATTTCTCAAACTACACCACAAATCAGTCTATAAATTTGCAACCGGGCAGCTGGTCATTGATGTCCGCTGCACAAAGCGCCTACCTCGGAGAGGGCAACTTCGCACACGGCAATGTCTACAATGCCCTCCAGTACAATGGCGATAGCCGCTCGTTGATCGAAAACGCAATTGGCGGCTCCGGCAACGATACGATTATCGGCAATGCCGCAAACAATACGCTGAAGGGTGGCGCCGGTAACGATTGGCTGAATGGCGGCGCCGGCAACGACTGGTTAGATGGCGGAGTTGGTTTTGACACAGCCGTCCTCAACTTCAGGCTGGCAGATGCGACGGTCGACTACGGCTATCGCGCAATGGTGGTCAAGGGCGGTGGAGCGGCGGAAAGCTTGGTTTCAATCGAGAAACTGCAGTTTTCTGATAGAACCGTTGTTCAGGGTGACAGTCTGGTCGACGATATGTTCTATTACACTCATAATCGTGACGTTCTTAACGCGGGCGCCGACGCGGATCAGCATTACTTGAATTACGGATGGCGCGAGGGGCGCGATCCAAATAAATTCTTCGATACCTCCGAATATTTGGCTAAGTATCACGACGTTGCAGCTGCTGGAATCAACCCACTACTGCATTATGATCAGTTTGGGTGGAAGGAGGGACGCGACCCGTCCGACGCTTTCCATACGTTGGAATATCTGCGGATCAATCCGGACGTCGCCGCCGCCAAGATTGATCCACTTCAACATTATCTAAACTTCGGTATCTATGAGGGCCGCCCTCTTAATGCAGCCGAGCTGTTGATCAACGGTACATACTATTTCCAGAGCAATCCGGATGTGGCAGCGGCCCATCTGGATCCGGTGCAGCACTATAATCAATATGGCTGGCTTGAGGGGCGCGATCCAAACGCGTTTTTTGACACCTCAGCGTATTTGGCAAAGTATAAAGATGTGGCTGCTGCCGACGTTAATCCGTTCACGCATTATTTGCAGTATGGTTGGCATGAAGGAAGAGATCCGTCCGCCAATTTTGATACCGCGGGCTACCTGAAGCTTTATCCTGATGTCGCTGCTGCCGGTATCAATCCTCTTGTACACTATTTGGAGTTCGGTATCTTTGAGGGCCGGACCTACGTGAATGACGGCGTGCTTGCATAGGTAGGACCTTAAGGTCAGTTGCGGGATTGGCGCAAGTTACGACACAGATGATTCGTTCGTGACGTAACAGGGTATGAATGGCCAAGGTTGAGATCCTGACGGGCGCCGAGCGACAACGTCGATGGTCGACGGAACTGAAGCTTTCGATATTGCAAGAAGCATTCAGTGCGGATGGCACCGTTTCGGATGTCGCGCGCCGGCATGACGTTCTTCCGCAGCAGATTTACGCTTGGCGAAAGTAGCTCTTGCCACCCGAATCTCCCCAGGCCGCATCGCTCATCCCGGTATCGCTTATCGAAGCGTCGGAGAGCGTGAGTGACGGTTCCAAGAGGAGCAGTGCTCGGTCGAGATGCAAAGACGTTGAAATCGTCCTGAGGATCCAGAGCCATCCCAAGAATCGGCTCCAGGAATTGCTTCCGTGGCAGTGGGTGCTGGCGAAAGACCGATACGAAGCTGCGTGATGGCACGCTCGAGGTTCATCTACACGCTCAAAGAAGTCGCCGTCATACTCGGCGAGAACCTTGAACTACTCGAGGAAGTCACCGCCAACTCGGACAATATCGCTGGGGGCGAATTGGTATATGTCCGCGATGACAGTGAAGATGGCACAAAAGGCCTGACCGAAAATGGAATTGATGACCTTCGAGATCTCCTGGCTGACATACGGACGTGGGATGGTGGAATCCGCCAGTTCCTCGTCGATGAACAATGCGATCCCGAGATGATCGAGCGCGTCATGGCGGATGAGCTATGCCGCAAGTCCTAAACCGCGCCTCGTAGACACAAAAATGCATTCACCGGACGCTCACACCGTATCCGGGTCATCTAACTTAAACAACGACACCGAATCGGCCGGCGACGTCAATATTCTCCCCGCGGCGGGTGTTTGGCGAGCATGAGGTCTCTCAGGCCTCGGCTGCCATCGCGATTGCCGGTGGCTGCGACTGCGGTGAAGATGCGTTCGGCATCGTCGTACATTTTTAGATTGAGATAGCAGTGTCCGCGCAGCACCATCAGATCGGCGCTCCTGCTGCAATTGCGCGCTGGTCGAGTAGAGCGTAAGCGCGTAGGCAACCCCACGCATCATTTAGCCTGTTGATCAGGAATCTTCTGCATGAATCATGCGAGGAATCTTATGAGCGACAGCGTGAATCAGCCACGAACATTCGAGGTTTTTACGGCGGTGCGGGCGCGACGCAAGCCGCGCGACTGGTCGGACGCGGAGAAGGAGCGGTTTGTCACTACCGGAGCAATACTCCTCAATAGCGGGCTCTTCCGCAATTTCGGTGCAGCTTTCTGAATCCTGTTGATTCGACACACGAATCAGCAGGAGTATGGAAATGGGCAAGCGCATTCTACCGTTGATCCCGCCGTCTTTGGTCGTCGATCACGTTCAGCAATCGAAAGAGGTAATATCGATCGATTGTCGCTTCCGATCGACAGGAGCCAAATGTCCAGACTGCCGCAAAGCTTCGCATCGCACCCATAGTCATTACGAGCGACGCCTCGCCGACCTGCCGTGGCAAGGACGTGCGGTCACAATAACCATGAATGTCCGTCGCTTGCGTTGCAGCAACGCGAGATGCCGCAGGCGCTTATTTGCCGAGAACGTAGGTGATGTGATCTGGCGGTATTGTCGGCGCACCAGACGCCTGGGAGATGTGCATCGCATTATCGGCATGGCAGTGGGAGGAGAAGCAGGCATGAGGCTCGTCGCCCGCCTTGGCGTGCCTGTGAGCGCCGACACCATTTTGCGGATTGTGCGGACACGACCCTCTGACAATTGGGAGGCGCCTCGCGTCCTGAGCGTCGACGATTGGACCTGGCGCCGAGGACAGCGTTATAGAACGATCCTGGTCGATCTCGAAACGAATAACGTCGTTGATCTGTTGCCCGACCGCGAGAATGACACGCTTTCGGATTGGCTTACGGACCATCCCGGTGTTGAAGTCATCGCTCGGGACAGAGCTGGCGCTTACGCGCGATGAGCTCGGGAGGGGCGCCGAAAGCGCAGCAAGTCGCCGATCGTTGGTATCTTCTGCGCAACTGTTCCGACGCCTTGCAGAATGTCGTGGAGCGGTGATACTGCCTTATCCGCGATGTTGGGAAGTCGCTTATGGCGCAGATCGATACGGATGATCGAATACGCGGCGAGCGAATGAAAGAAGAGCCGCTCCATAAACACACAGCACGGCAACAGCAAAACCGGCATCAACATCGGCGTGCTCTTTTCGATGAGGTCATCCGACTGAACGGCATGGGCTGGAGCCAGTTGGCGATCAAGCGTGAATTCGGCGTCGACCTCAAAACCATACGGAAATGGGTGAAAGACAATCAACCGGGAACATGGGAACGCAAGATCTTCCCGGAGAACCCAGCCGATGCCTATGCAGACTACGTCTGTAGGCGATGGCTTGAAGGCTGCCGCAACGCGACCCGTCTCTACAGGGAGGTGTGTGATCGATGTTACAGCGAGAGCGTAAAGACCTTTCGCCAGTGGGTGAAGGTGAGGCTGCGCGACGGCGTCCCCGCACCTGCAGTGTCTCGTGCCTCGCGCAAATCTTCATGGCGTACGCCTTCATCCCGGCAGACTGTTCGTCTCTTAACCGCCGAAATCGATACTTTTCCGCCGAGCGAGCCTTTGTGAATGCGATTTCCTCGGCCTCACCTGACGTTGCCACTGCTGCCGACCTGGCACGGCGCTTCCGGTCCTGATCTGTAGTCGGGAAATCGCTGCGCTGAAGCCGTGGCTAAATGATGCGATTGCCGGGCCGCTATCGTCGTTCGCGCGTGGAACCCGTCGCGACGTCGAGGCGGTTCGAGCGGCCTTGACGATGCCTTGGAGCACCGGCCCGGTCGAGGGTAAGATCAATAAACTAAAGCTCACCAAGCGTTCCATGTACGGAAGAACTGGGATGGACCTCCTGCGCTCACGCATCATCGGAAGCTGAGTTGCATCGAAATTGCGGAAGAACCTACTTTTGAGGATTTTTCAGTCGGCATTGACACCTTTGAAATCTGACTTCAATCCTTTTCCAACCATCTCGCTCATTTGACTATCAGACGGCAATCTGAAAAAAAGCGGCCATTTTCCAAGCGTCAGAGGACAAAATGTCGAATTATAAGCCAGCACAGGAAATAAACACCACTCCTGACAACGCTTCCGGGAACCAGGCTTTCAATCCGTTGGCGGCTTTACTCGCACATTCTATTGACCCCGTTTTTCGCACAAACTTGTTAGCGGAGGAGGCAAGTGGGTGGCACGGTCATGTACCTTTTGCGCACTGGCTTGTGGCCGCAATGAAACCTTCATGTATCGTCGAATTGGGCACCCATAATGGTGTTTCGTATTCAGCCTTTTGTGAAGAGGTAAAGCAGTCGGAGCTTAGCGCTCATACTACTTGTTACGCGATTGACACTTGGCAAGGCGATGAGCATGCAGGATTTTATGGCCATGAGGTTTTTGAAAAGGTTAAACAACTTAATGATGCCCGCTATAGCGAGTTTTCCACCCTTCTAAAAATGACGTTTGCGGAGGCTTCGGGTCAATTCGCCGACGGTTCCGTCGAACTACTGCATATAGATGGCCTACATACATATGAGGCCGTGCGCCAAGATTTTGAAAACTGGCTTCCAAAGGTTTCCCGTCAGCGTGGCATTGTTCTGTTCCATGATATAGCAGTACGATCGATGGGTTTCGGCGTTCATCAGCTATGGGCGGAACTGCTGGAGCATTACCCAAGTTTCAGTTTTCATCATTCCGCAGGGCTGGGTGTGTTGCTAATCGGCAGTGATTTGCCTGCCGCTATCGTTGATTTGGCGCATCTAGGGAACAGTGAAGCGGAGCGCTTCAGAAATCGCTTCGCAGTTCTTGGCCAGGCGGCGACAGAAGCGTGGACAAAGTTTGCGTCCCAACAGACTGCAAACGATGCCCTGGAGGACTTAAAATCCCAGGCGGAGGCGGAGCAAATTCGCCTTGCCCAGGTTGGCGAGCGTTGGGCGGCGGAGGCTGACGCGCTTAAAAAAAATATTAGTGTGCTTGAGGAAGATAATCATCGGCTGAATAAGAAATCCAAACAGGAAGCGAAGTTAAAAGAAGGGCTAAAATCAAATGCGCTGGTTCTTAGGCAAGAGCTAGATGCGCTGCGCGCCGAATTGTATCATGCTCAAGTGCTCGTTCGTCATCGTGATCAACTCATAGGCGATCTCTATGCTTCCACTTCCTGGAGAATTACAGCACCGCTTCGGCGGGCAAGGCTTCCGCTAAAAACGCAAGCGCAGCGAATTCGGCTTTTGTTGAACGCCGCTGCAGGTAGGAACAATGCGCGTGATGTTCTCAGAAATTCCATTAGGCGTCGTCTTAAGCTCAAATCGCTGCAGCCGGCATCTGTTATCACTGATGAGGTATCCAATAGCGCCGAATATGATGTTTGGATCGATAAATTCGACACCTTATCGGCAGACGATGAGAGGCAGATTCGTCGCCATATTGCGTCGGGTGAATTGCCTGAGATTTCGGTGTTGGTAGTTGTAAATGGAGCATGGGCGGAAACAAAAAAATCGCTTGAATATCAATTATTTAAGGCAAAAAATGTTGTGTACTGGGAACCATCGTCGAAAGCCGATGGATCGACATCTAAGAAGGGGCACGCTGACGAGGATAGCTTCGTTAGAGGCGGGGCGGACAATGTTCTGGGTGCCCTCGATACATCTTCTGTCACGCTCATAGTTGCCGGGGGAACACTCCTTTCAGCTCATTGTCTATACGGAATCGCTGCTGGCGCTGCGGCGTCAACAAATTGCTGCTTGATCTATGCGGACGACGATCGGCGCACGATCGACGGAAGGCGGGAGCAGCCATTCTTTAAACCAGATTTCTCACCCGAGCTACTGCGTTGGCTGAACTATATCGGGAGTGCGGCCGCGATCAAAGGCGCAGATCGTTTGCAGCAAATTGTCAAGAAAATTGCTGCAGGGGGCAACGTAGAGGACGCACTGGCGACATGTGCCAGCGCGCTAGCTCGCAGCGAGGTCTTGCATGTTCCGTCGATCCTATTTCATTTGGCAAAAATGGATATGCCAAAGGTTCACAAAGCACCTGAACTCAGCGATCCAGATCCACTCCCCTCCGTCAGCATAATTATACCAACGCGCGATTCGGTAGATATCCTGCGGGCCTGTGTCGAGAGTATTCTGTCACAGTCTGACTATCCACGACACGCAATTGAAATAGTTATTGTCGACAATCAGTCAATGATGCCTGAAACATTAATCTATTTTAGGAAAATAGAGCGCGAGAACTCTATTCGAATTCTTCCATATCAGCATGCGTTCAATTTCGCGCAGATTTGTAATACTGCCGCAGCGGCGTGTAATAATTCTATTTTTATATTTCTCAACAATGATACGACGGTTAACGATCCGTTGTGGATCCGAAAGCTTGTTCGTTATCTCGCCCAATCGGATGTGGGATCGGTCGGGGCAAAGCTGCTCTATCCCGATGGCACTGTTCAGCACGGCGGGACTGTCGTCGGCATCCAAGGCGTGGCAGCGCATACGCTCGTAGGGAAGCAGCCTGATGAGGGTGGATACGCCGAACTTGGGAATGCAACACGGGAGATGTCGGCCGTTACAGGAGCTTGCCTGGCAATTCGGAAAGAAGTTTTTACTAAACTCGGTGGGTTCGATCCAGCCCTTGCCGTCGCGTTTAACGATGTAAAGTTGAATATCGAACTGGTTCAAGCCGGTTATCGAGTAATCGGGATTAACGATCCGCTCCTAATTCATCATGAATCTAAAACCAGGGGGCAAGATGATACGCCCGCAAAACAAGCACTCTTCCGGAAAGAGGCGAACTATGCGCTTTCGAAAGGACGCAGCTTCTTTAAAAATGATCCCTACTATAGCCCGAATTTGAGCCTAATCGAAACGTATAAGCTGGCAAATCCGCCGCGAACTGTGTGGCCATGGCGCCAACATGCCTTGCGAAATGGTGAGCCGATTAGAGTCTTGATGCTCAGTGTCACCCATCAGGTCGGTCACGGTGTTGCAGTCGTGGTCGATCTACAGGCGCAATATCTTTTGAAATGCGGATTCGAGGTTTTTATCGGCGGGCATAAGAATGCCAACGAGTTTAGTTATCCTGGCTGCCGCAGAATTGTGATTGAAGATCCGGCGGAAGCTGCAAGGGTCGCTTTTGAGCTCAAGATTGATTGTGTCATTGTTCACACCCCTCCATTTTTTTCAACTCTTCGATGGATAGGTGGTTCGATCCGTTCAATCGTGATTGATTACGGGGAGCCAAATCCGGAGTTTTTCAATGACGCGGATTTGCGTCGCATGATTAACGTCGAGAAGCAGTTTTGCGCTCCTATGGCTGATAGAATTATCGGAATCTCTGAGGCTGTGAAGGCCGAATCCGATATGGCTTCGATGGAGGTGGTTCGGCTCGGCAATTCGCACCTTGCGGTCTGGCAAGGACAATCAGATATCCGCATTCAAGCGAGACAAAGGCTCGGTTTGGAAGGTCGTTTTGTAGTTCTGAACGTGTGTAGATTTCACCATGCCGAGCGGAGCTACAAGGGCGTGGATCAGTACGAGCTGTTTGTGGAAGAGTTTAAACTCGCATATCCGGAATTGGCATCGACTACTGTCTTCGTTTTATGCGGGAAGGCAGGACCCGAGGATATTGACGAAATGGTTCGTCGAGGCTTTATGGTCAAAGCTAATGTAACTGATGAAGAGATGATCGAGCTTTACATTGCAGCAGATTGCTATGCGAATTTTTCCAAATGGGAGGGTTATAATTTGGGGATTGGGCAAGCGCAGGCAATGGGATTACCAGTTCTAGCTTCAGATATACCTGCTCACTGGGAATTTAGGGATATTTCAGTTGGAACGCCAGAATCGTTAAGTCACGATCTGGCCCGGTTTATAAGAGAGCAAGCTCATGATGAGGGGGCAAGTGGGCGCGCCCCGATTATAGAAGGATGGGAACGGCCCTTGCAGCGTCTTGAAGCAATAATCAGAGAAACCGTTTTCTCCTGAGAGCTTTTGGGAGATCGCGAAGATCGATACGAGAAGCCCAGCGGACTGAACATGGCTAAGTCAAAGTGCACTCCTCATGCTCGATGGCAACGTAGAAGGCAGGCGCAAGTGGATGGCGTTCACGGATAGAGTTGTAACCACGAAGTCCACCGCTGGCCTCGTGGTAGAGATGAGTCAGCCCCCGACTCGGCGCCGATCATGGTAGGTTATGAAGGTTGAAGTACCCAGATTCTTAGGGTAGGTCTTGTGACGAAGCGTTGATTTAATGGCTTTGTGGCCGTCGTATCCTTGCGAATAGTACCTCTGAACGTCGCGATCTTCAGCCTAACGCAAAGCAGGAATGGAACTTAGATGACAATACTGGTTTCCGGTGGTGCCGGCTTTATTGGCGGAAACTTCGTTCTCGATTGGCTTGAGCGCCACCATGAGACGGTCGTTAACCTCGACAAGCTGACCTATGCCGGCAATTTGGATACCCTGAAGGGGCTGAAGGACGATAATCGCCATGTGTTCGTACACGGCGATATTGGTGATCGCGAGTTGGTGAGCGATTTGCTGTCGATGCACAGGCCGCGAGCCGTCATCAATTTCGCAGCCGAAAGTCATGTCGATCGCTCCATCCACGGACCCGGCGATTTCATTCAGACGAATATCGTTGGCACCTTCAGCTTGCTGGAATCAGTGCGCAGCCATTGGGACGGCTTGCCCGAGAACGAGAAACAGGCTTTCCGTTTTCTTCACGTCTCGACCGACGAGGTCTACGGCACGCTGTCGAAAAATGATGCGCCGTTCAATGAGCTTAATCGCCATGAGCCGAACAGTCCCTATTCCGCCAGCAAGGCGGCATCCGATCATCTCGTTCGGGCGTGGCACCATACTTACGGTCTGCCTGTCTTGACGACGAACTGCAGCAACAATTACGGGCCTTACCATTTTCCGGAAAAGCTGATCCCGCTGGTGATCCTGAATGCACTTTCGGGCAAAAGCCTGCCGATCTATGGCGACGGCCAGCAAGTTCGTGATTGGCTCTATGTGCGGGACCACTGCAGCGCCATTCGTCGTGTACTGGAAGCCGGCACGGTCGGTGAGACCTATAATGTCGGTGGTTGGAACGAAAAGCCCAATCTCGATGTCGTGCACACGATCTGTGCGATTCTCGATAAGCTTAGGCCAAAGGCCGATGGCAGTCGCTACAGCGATCAGATCACTTTCGTGAAGGATAGGCCGGGTCATGATCGTCGCTATGCGATCGATGCCCGCAAGCTCGAACGCGAACTCGGCTGGAAGCCTGAGGAGACTTTCGAAACCGGCATTCGCAAGACGGTCGGATGGTATCTCGACAACCAGGACTGGGTGCAAAACGTCACCAGTGGTGCTTATCGTGAATGGGTAGGCAAACAATACGAGGTCGAGGCGTGAGTACCATTCTGGTCACTGGCGCCAATGGGCAAGTCGGGTTCGAGTTGCAGCGTTCGTTAGGCGCATTAGGCAGTGTAGTGGCCCTGACGCGCGCAGAAATGGATCTTGCGAATGAGGCAAGCGTTCTTGCCGCTCTTCGCGAGCACAAGCCGCGTGTGATCGTCAATCCGGCTGCATATACGGCCGTGGATCGCGCCGAAAGCGATAGAGAACTGGCAATGGCGGTTAATGCCACTGCGCCAGGAATATTGGCGCGGTGGGCAGCAGATAATGGCGTCGGGCTGATCCACTACTCGACGGATTATGTCTTCGACGGCACGAAAACCGCCCCCTATCGCGAAGACGACGCTGTTAACCCGCAATCGGTCTATGGCGAAAGCAAATGGCTGGGTGAGGAAGCGGTGCGCGCCTCCGGAGCTTCCTACACTATCCTGCGGACGAGCTGGGTCTACGGTCATCATGGCAGCAATTTCCTGAAGACCATCCTTCGGCTGGCTGGTGAACGAAGCACGTTGAACGTCGTTGCCGACCAGGTGGGAGCGCCAACTTCGGCGGCTCTGATTGCGGATGTCACACGCACGGTGATCGAGCGCATCGCTGGCTCTGAGGTAGCCGGCGAGCTAAAGGGTACCTATCACCTCACGGCACAGGGCAGCACGTCCTGGCATGGCTATGCCGCACATATCGTGCGCCAGGCATCGACTGCCAATGTCAAGCTTGCGCTTCCCCTTGATGCACTCAAGCCGATATCGACCGTGGAGTACCCGACCCCGGCCAAGCGTCCGGCCAATTCAAGGCTGGATTGCAAAAAGCTGATGGATCGCTTCGATATCGCCCTTCCGCAATGGCAGGAAGGCGTTGATGATGTTTTGGCCAGATTGCGAGCTGCGGGGAATTGAGAGCCGCAGGTTCCATGATGATTTCGATCATCCCCACGAGCCGATAAGACGTAGACAGACTGAAGAAGAGACGCTGGATCATGACGAAAGCACGCAAAGGAATCATACTGGCCGGCGGATCGGGAACACGGCTCTATCCGTTGACACTTGCGGTCAGCAAGCAGCTTCTGCCGATCTATGACAAGCCGATGATTTACTATCCGCTCACGACTTTGATGCTGGCGGGCATACGTGAAATCCTCATCATCTCGACGCCGCAGGACACGCCTCGTTTCGAACAATTGCTCGGCAATGGCAGCCAATGGGGTATTCAGCTTGATTATGCCGTTCAACCCAGCCCGGACGGCCTTGCCCAGGCCTTCCTGATCGGCGAAGCGTTTCTGGATGGCGCGCCGTCCGCCCTAGTTCTGGGAGACAACATTTTCTACGGGCATGATTTTACCAGATTGCTGCACGAGGCGAGCGCCAAGGAGACGGGTGCGACGGTCTTCGCCTATCACGTGCAGGACCCGCATCGCTATGGAGTGGTCGAGTTCGATCAGAACGGCCGGGCGATCAGCCTGGAGGAAAAACCGAAGATGCCGAAGAGCAACTATGCGGTAACCGGCCTCTACTTCTATGACGAAACCGTCGTCGACGTCGCTAAATCCATCCGTCCGTCGCCACGTGGCGAGCTGGAGATCACCGATGTCAATGTTCACTATCTGCAGGCCGGCCGGCTGGACGTCCAAACGATGGGCCGCGGCTATGCCTGGCTCGACACCGGAACGCATGAATCGATGCTGGAGGCCAGCCATTACATCGCGACGATCGAGAACCGGCAGGGCCTGAAGGTTGCCTGCCCCGAAGAGATTGCCTATCGCAGCGGCTGGATCAGCGCGTCTGATGTCGAGGCGCTGGCGAATCCACTGAAGAAGAATGCCTATGGGCAATATCTCCTTGGGATCTTGCGCGAGCAGATATTCTAACCTACGCCCGCTTTATGCTGCCGCATCTCCCTTGCAAACAATCCCAACAGGACGACGAATGAAAGCCATCGATACCGCCATTCCCGACGTCAAGATCATCGAACCGACGGTGTTTGTTGACGATCGCGGCTTCTTTTTCGAGAGCTTCAGCAAGGTGAAATTCGAAGCGGCGATCGGCCGCAGCGTCGATTTCGTGCAGGACAATCACAGCCGCTCGGGAAGGGGCGTCCTGCGTGGATTACACTATCAGCTGCCACCACATGCCCAAGCCAAGCTGGTGCGGGTGGTGGTCGGAGAGGTCTATGATGTTGCCGTCGACATCAGAAAGTCCTCGCCGACATTCGGGCAATGGGTTGGCGTCCGACTGTCTGCGGAAAATAAACGTCAGTTGTGGATACCCGAGGGATTTGCCCATGGCTTTCTAACGTTGAGTGATCATGTGGAGTTTCTGTATAAGACGACCAATTATTATGCTCCGGAGAGCGATCGCGGCATCCGTTGGGACGATCCGCAGATCGGCATCGACTGGAAAACTCTAGATGCGCTCACGCTTTCCGCCAAGGATCAGCGGCAGCCGCTACTCGCGGACGCCGAGCTATTCGATTGATATCGGTCAGCTTTCACACTCGGTTGTAGTCGTCGCTGATTCGGACGATATCGTTTTCGTCGAGCAGTCCGCCATATTGAATCTCGATGAAAACCAGTGGTGTATTGCTGGTGCATGAAGCCCGGTGCGTCGCCTTCAGCGGAATATCAACGGTATGTCCGAGTTGCAGAACGTGTTCCGTTCCGTCGATTTCGGCAATGCCGCGACCGGAAACGGCTGTCCAACGCTCCGAACGATGGTTGTGATACTGCAACGACAACCGCTCGCCGGGGTTTACGACGATGCGTTTGACGACATGCCGATCACCGATATCGAGCACATGCCATGTGCCCCAAGGGCGCTGATCATTGTCGCCAATCTTGTAAAAGCTTCCGGATTTCAACGAAATCTCCTCACAAAAAGTCGATCGGCCGCCGGCCGAAAATTATTCGCGGCATTAGTCCAGCGGCGCCGGCAAAGCAGGATTTTTTCGCCGATGCCGACAAAGAGCCTACTTTGCGCGCTCCAGTCGAACCTGCTTCGGCTCTACAATGTCCCAGGTGACGTAGCGATTGCTTTTCGATACAGGAGTGGAATGCGCGTTTTACATTTTTTCAAAACATATTGGCCCGACACATTCGGTGGGGTTGAGCGGACCATTCACGCAATCGCCAAGGGTACCGCCAAATATGGTGTGGAATCTGATGTTCTATCGCTGAGCGAAACGCCGATCGAAAACAGCGTCGAATTCGATGGTCACATGGCTCACAAGGCCAAACTCGATTTTGAATTCGCGTCCACCGGTTTTTCACGCGAGGTGTTTGGCCGTTTTCGGGAATTGAGTCGGAAAGCTGATATTGTCCACTATCACTTTCCCTGGCCGGTGATGGATATCGTCCATCTCACCGTTCCTCCCGGCAAGCCGACCGTGGTGACATATCATTCCGACATCGTGAAGCAGAAGGTCTTGCTGCAATTCTACAAGCCGTTGATGTCTCGCTTTCTGAAAAGCGTCGATTGCATTGTTGCGACGTCTCCGAATTACGCAATGTCGAGCGATGTCCTAGAAAGGTTCAAATCCAAAACAAGGGTGATCCCGTTGGGCCTGGACGAGGCCGACTATCCGAAGGCGGATAAAGCGAGGGTAGCCCGTTGGCGCGGTAAGCTTCCCAATCGCTTTCTTTTATTCGTCGGCGTCCTGCGATATTACAAGGGGGTCCATATCCTGCTGCAGGCCGCGAAAAGCAATGACCTTGATATCGTGATCGTCGGCAGTGGGCCGACGGAGGCGGAACTGAAGCAGGCTGCCGGGCAAAATCTGAATAATATCCATTTTCTCGGATCCTTGTCGGACAACGATAAGATCGCTCTGCTCGAACTTTGTGCGGGGTTTGTGTTTCCCTCGCATCTTCGCTCCGAAGCCTTCGGGCTTTCTCTCGTCGAAGCGTCAATGTTCGGCAAGCCGATGATTTCGTGCGAAATCGGCACGGGGACCAGTTTCGTCAATCTGGACAAGCAGACCGGGTTCGTGGTGCCGCCGAACGACGTCGACGCTCTGTCGAACGCAATGAAATCTCTCTGGGACAACGAACATGAGGCTACTAGAATGGGTGCAGCGGCGCGTAGTCGCTATCTTGCCTGTTTCACGGCAGAGAAGATGTGTTCGGCCTATGACCGACTCTATCGCGAATTGACGGGCTCTCGTGGAAGCTGAGCTTGGAAAACGTCGCACGTGGACGGCTCTTTCCTGTTCGCCAGTTGTCGTATGCTTCGACATTGCCATGATATAGCCATCTCGGCAGCTGAGTGAGTACCGCGAGCTTTACCGGTTTATCTTTCGGAGGATAGACAAGCAATAGTTGGGCACTGCAGCTTAACGAGCTTCGACTTCTCCAATCTCTTGTAAAGTGTTTGCGCGTACAGCAAGAGATCGGCGTACCGATTTTCTGCAATTGGTCTTGCGCCATTGAGGGGCGCATTCACGGCGAGTTGCTCATGGTCGTTGTCATTAGGCTCCATACGGGCTAAATGGCGCTAGAAAATTGATGGCCAAGTATGGTGCGCGCTCGGCGCGCGTTCTGCGAACTTGGCGTATTCGAATAATATGAACGCGGCAATAATTGGAGATGGAACTTGGCAAAGAAAGCATTGGTAACGGGTATCACGGGTCAGGATGGCGCCTATCTTGCGGAACTGCTGCTAAAGAATGGCTACGAAGTGCATGGGCTTGCACGTCGCTCCAGCACCGCGGATGTCAATCTCACTCGCCTGGAATGGCTGGGTATCGAGCGCGACGTCCGCATTGTCGATGGCGACCTCCTAGATCTTTCCGGTCTTATCCGCACAGTAAAGGAAGTGAAGCCGGACGAAGTCTATAACCTTGGGGCTCAATCCTTCGTGAAATCGTCGTGGCAGCAACCTCTGCTGACCGGTCAGGTGACGGCCCTCGGCGTGACGAATGTCCTGGAGGCGGTTCGCATCGAAAGGCCTGAGGCTCGTTTCTATCAGGCTTCCTCCTCCGAAATGTACGGGCTCATTCAAGAGCCGATGCAATCGGAAGAAACGCCCTTCTATCCGCGTTCGCCCTATGCGGTCGCCAAGCTATACGGCCATTGGATCACCATTAACTATCGTGAAAGCTTCGGCTTGCATGCGTCGAGCGGAATTCTCTTTAACCATGAATCTCCGCTTCGCGGCATTGAATTCGTCACCCGCAAGGTGACGGACGCGGTCGCTCGCATCAAGCTTGGCCTGGCAAAGGAGCTGCGGCTCGGAAACATCGATGCGAAGCGCGATTGGGGCCATTCGAAAGACTATGTCCGCGCCATGTGGATGATGCTCCAGCAGGACGTTGCCGACGACTATGTGATCGCGACCGGCCGCACGACAACCGTTCGCGACATGTGCGCCATTGCTTTCAAGCATGCCGGTTTGAACATGAACGATCATCTTGTTATTGATCCTGAACTTTTCCGCCCGGCGGAAGTGGATGTACTGCTTGGCAACCCAGAAAAGGCTCGGAAAAAGTTCGGATGGACGCCTAAGATTGGTCTTGAGGAGATGATTATTGAAATGGTCGAAGCTGATCTTAAGCGATTGAGCAAGTAAGTTTTCGGCTGAATGACGAGGCACCCCATGCCGAGAGAACATCGTATTCTCATTACTGGCGCCAGCGGCTTTGTCGGATCGTGGTTACAGCGCGAATTGGACAAGCGGCGGCTGGAGCAGGGTTATGACCTCATCGTCTTGACCGCCGGCCAAGGAGATACATCGGACTGGAAGACAGACATTACGGATCGGGGCCAAGTTATGACCCTGATCCGTGATTGCCGCCCGACGGCAATCATTCATCTCGCCGCAATTGCAGCCCCTGCGGATGCCCGCAAGATGCCGCAACGAGCTTGGGACGTAAATTTTCAGGGCACCATGAACCTCGCCTACGCCACGATGGAGTTTGCACCGGAAGCGCGCTTCATCTTCGCGGGCAGCTCCGAAGCCTATGGCGCTTCGTTCATTGATGCTGCAAATGCTCCGATAAAGGAGAGCGCGGCGCTCAAGCCGATGAATGTGTATGGTGCAACGAAGGCGGCGGCAGACGTGCTTGTCGGGCAGCTTGCCCATGATGGCCTCAAATCCGTCCGCTTCCGTCCGTTCAACCATACCGGACCCGGCCAGACGGATGCTTATGTTGTTTCTGCTTTCGCCAAGCAACTCGCGGAAATATCGGTGGGTGCCAAACCTCCTCGTATCAGCGTCGGAAATCTCTCGGGCTTCCGTGATTTTCTTGATGTGCGAGACGTTGTACGTGCCTATGCCGATGCTGCTCTGGTCGAGGATGTCTCGGATATGCTTGGAGGCGTGTTCAATCTATCCTCGGGGCGGTCGATACAGATTCAGTCGATACTCGACATGCTTATCGAACTTTGCAGATTGAAGTTGGAAATAGAGATAGATCCGCAGCGGTTACGTGGACCAGAAATCGTGGCGGCTTCCGGCGATAACAGGGCGGCGTTGGCGGCCTTTGGCTGGAAGCCGGAAATAGAATTAAGCCGCACACTCGGCGATGTGCTTGACGATTGGAAGATCCGAGTGGTGCGCTGACCATATCGGTCCCCAGTCACCGATCATATGCTCATAATATCTGAAAGAAAGCATTTTGCTCGCCAGTGTTTGGAAGTATGGGCATTTTATTCTCGCCTCCGTCCGGGGCGAGTTGCATACACTGTTTCCGCGTTCGCGTCTGGGTGCGTTATGGTTTATCCTCCGTCCGCTAGCGCAGGCATTGATGTTCTTGATCATCCGGGCTGACTTCGTGCGGCAGAGATGCCGAATGTTAATCATCCGTGCGCCTATTCGATCTATCTTTTGTGAGGCATGGCCGGATGGGTCTGTCCAGCGATATCTTGACGCGGAAGCATGACCGTATGCATCGAGCAGGCACAAGCATTCAAGAGGACCCCAGTTGCATCGCATCTATAATAGTCTTTCCTGGCGCTTTACTCGACCGCTCCGTATGGGTTCTTCATTGCTGTTTAATGTGAAAGGGTTCCCGCGTCTTGTCGTCACGACTCTGCTTGAAAAGCTCATTCGTTGGCTTTCTCGGAGACCACGAGTGAAGGATAAATGCCTTCGGCTAGCCTATCGCTTTCCAAGGATAAGGGGTCGGCTTATGGCATTCGCGGCAGCCCGCGGGTATGGAGTTCAACCGTTTGACTGGTTGGACGACGGTCAGGAAGGACAGTGGTATATCGATGCGCCCAAGGGCACGGTCGCTCAATGGGAAATATTGCTTCGAGATACTTCAAGATTGCAATGAAAGACGATCTTCGATGCGCTTATGGATTGATGGACAATGCTTCCAGACCGCAAGCAAGTGGCGTGGAATCGGGCGTTACGTGCAAGAACTTATTCTTGGTATTGTCGACAATCATCCCGACGTCGAACTTCTTATTTCCCTCAATGCTGGTATGCCGCTGGAAGCACTTGCGGCTCGCGACCATCTCCAGAAATGGATAAAGCCCGTCAATATTTTCATGTGGCATGGTGTTGCCGAAGGGGGAGAAGCGATAGAGGGCTACACAGAGAAGAGGCGGCTCAGCGAGATCGCTCTGGCTTATCATGTGGCGTCGCTGAATCCCGACGTGGCGCTGTCTGCGAGCCCGTTCGAAGGCAGCTTCGACAAGGCTGTTCCGCTCCTTCCAAATAGTATCTCGAAAATTCCCTCCGCATCGATCTTTTATGATGCGATACCTTATCGCTATCCCGAGCAATATCTCTCATCCTCGCCTTTGCGTGCCTATTATGACCGTCGCCTCGCCTCCTACTCAGAATTCAATCTGAATCTTTGTATTTCCGAATACTCCCAACACGAGTGCTTCGAGATCTCAAGAAATCCTCGTGTATTCAACATGCTTGCGGGCGTATCGAGAGATTTCAGGGATGCGATGGAGCATACCGAAACGAACGCGCCAAAGCTGACCGAGAAACCCTTCATCCTCTACGTCGGAGGGCTCGATTGGCGCAAGAATGTGAGGTCCGCCATTGAGGCATTCGCACAATTGCCGGCAGATTTGCGGGAGCAATACCGTTTTGTGCTGGCCGGCGATCACCCGCAATCGCTGTTACGAGACGAACAAGAGAGATGGAAGAAGCTGGGGCTTCCCGAGCAGGATCTCGTGGCTACAGGCCATGTGACGGACCACCAGCTCGTGGCGCTCTACAGGGAGACGGACCTCGCCATTCAACCTTCGCTACTGGAGGGGTTCGGCTTGACCGCACTGGAAGCCATGACGTGCGGCGCGCCTGTCATTGCGTCGAACACGGGCGCCCTGCCTGAAGTCATTGGAGACAGGGAACTTCTTTTCAATCCCGCGGATGTCAAGGACATAGCGCGAGTGATGAAGAAGGCACTTGGCAACCGTCAAGCGATGAAGGCCGTGGCCGACAAACAGCGCGATCGTGCCGCAGCATTCAGTTGGGCGAAATCCGCTGCTATCGCCGTTGCTGCGCTGAAGGATGCCGTGGCCAACTCGGCGGAGAGCGGCAAGGTTGAATCGATCTCAACGGCTAAATATGCTGCTTTGCAGCGACTTGGAAATACGGATCTTCCGACGAATTTCATCGCGCAGACATTTGCACGATCGGAGTTAGTCAAATCTGATCGGCCGCGACTGATCGTTGATGCGACATCAACATATCGCGTGGACCACAAGACCGGTATTCAGCGCGTTGTCAAAAATATCTGTTCCAATCTCGACATAACGCAGGGTGATGGCGTCGAACGGATAGTCGCATATAGCGATTCTCTCGACGGGTGGTTTGCGATTCCGAAGACGCTGGAAAAAACCAACACCGCAACTGACTTTACAGAAGATACTCGGCTGGAATTTTCCCCGAATGACCGCATCTTGATGCTCGATAGCTCCTGGGAGTTTTATAGGCATCACTACGCGACGTTGCGCTCTGCCCGCTTGAGGGGCGCTATCGTCATTTCATGTCTCTACGACACCATTCCGCTAAGATTCCCAGGTTTCTGCGACCCTGGCATGCCCCCCACCTTCTCGAACTGGTTTCAGGCTGCCCTGTCCTATTCGAACGCGTTTATCTGCATTTCAAAAGCCGTTGCCGATGAACTGATCAGGATACTCGAGGCGATCCAGTTTCCCCGGGAGATGAAGATAGGCTATTGGCACCTCGGTGCCGATTTTGCCAAAGCGACCATTGCCGCTGATGTTATGCCTGTTCGCCGCAATGAACGTTGGCAGTTCCTGATGGTTGGCACACTCGAGCCGCGCAAAGGGCATGGTATTGCTCTAGAGGCTTTCGATAGATTGTGGGACGAAGGGATAGACGTTGGGCTGACGATTGTCGGAAAGCCCGGCTGGGGGGGCGAGCATTTCGTTCGGCGAATAGAACAGCATCGTGAGTATGGGAAGCGTCTGATCTGGATGAACGGCATTTCGGATGAAAAATTACAGAATGCCTACAGCGACAGCGATGCCTTGATTGCTGCCTCGTATGCTGAGGGTTTCGGCCTTCCCATTGTTGAGGCCGCGCATTTTGGGAAAGCTGTGATTGCAAGCGATATTCCAGTTTTCCGCGAAGTCACCGCAAGTGGCCAGAATTGCTATTTTTTTGCCGTCGGTTCCTCCGAGTCGCTCGCAAAGACGATCCGTTCGTTCCTTGGTACAGGAACGAACACTATCGAAACCCCGGCTTTCGCGCAAAGGGCCAATGGAGGGACAAGTTGGAAGGAAAGTGCCGAAAAATTGCAGAGGGTCGTGCTTACTGACGATTGGTATCGGCTATATAGGCCGCAGTCGAATACGACTTACGTACCAATAAGCAATATCGGCATCACGAAAATGGGAGAAGCGCTGGCTTCCGAAGAAACCCGGCATAAGATCGAGTTAGTGGAAGGGCCGATTGCCACAGACAACGACACACTGAAGTACATAGTGCGTGTCGTCAACTTGTCCCAAAAGTTGTGGGGAAGCGTCGGTGCTCCGGATGGTTCGCTGGCGGTGATGGCGAGCTATCGCATTCTGTCGAACAATGGAGAGGCGATGTCCCCGGAGAACCGTAGGTCTCGCATTCCATTCGTATTGCCGCCTGGCGACAGCCTATATATGTCAATCGAGATCCCTTCGACATTCAAGAGGAAGGGCGGTGCTTTCGCAGATATAGGCTTGCTTCAAGAATCAGTCGGTTGGTGGAGTAATCCGCTACGGGTCCGATTGTGACGGGACGACCGCGAGACGCAGTGGTACATGGGTAGCTCGCCAATGAAAATCGGTATCGATGCGCGCAATTTGGTAACGAGCATGACCGGCATCGGACGGTACGTGCTGGAAATGAGCCGGCATCTCGCGTTTCGCGGCCATGAACTGCATTTCTATTTGCCCGAAGCTCCATATGGCGATCTGAAAGAGCTACCGGCGGCAAAACTGGATGTTGCGCGCTTTCCTGGCGGAATAAGGCGGATGATCTGGGCGCAGACGGAATTACCACGCCGTGCCGCGCAGGATAAGATCGAAGTGTTTTGGGGTCCCGCTCACCGTCTACCGTTTTTTCTCGATCGCCACATTGCGCGCGTCATCACGATTCATGATCTCGTCTGGCGAGATATGGCCGCAACCATGCGGTGGCAGACCTGGATGGCCGATCGCTGGCTAATGAAACCGGGGGTCGCCGTTGCCGACGAGATTGTTGCTGATTCCGCTGCAACGGCTGATGCGCTAAAGGCTCAGTTTCCGAGTTGCGGCGACAAGCTTAGCATTATTTATCCTGGGTTGACGAGCATCGGCGGAGTAGCGATGCCAAAGAATCTGTCACAGTTTGGGATCGATCGACCCTATATTCTCTTCGTCGGAACGCTTGAGCCTCGCAAAAATCTGCTCAGATTGCTGCAAGCCTATGCAGCGTTGCCCGAGACCACGCGGCAACAATTTCTTCTGGTGCTTGCCGGTGGCCAAGGCTGGAGGCTGGGTGATCTGAAAGGGCATGTGGCGGAATTGCAAATTGAATCATCTGTTCGGCTGACCGGCTACGTGTCTGATACCGATCTTGCTCAACTGTACGGTCACGCTCGTTTTCTCGCGATGCCATCCCTTTATGAAGGCTTCGGATTTCCGATCATAGAAGCGAATGCGATGGGAATTCCGGTGCTGACGTCCAATACATCCTCCATGCCCGAGGTTGCTGCAAAAGCCGGTATTCTTGTTGATCCGAACGACGTACAATCCATTCGGAATGGCTTGGAAAGCCTCGCTACCGATGACGTGTTGCATGCGCGTCTTGCTGATAATGCAAGGCCGAATGCCGCGCGATTCGACTGGACGGAAAGCGCGCGCCAGCTGGAGCGTCTCTTCGAGAAGGCGATAGTCAAGCGCCGCGGGGGCATGTAGCCCAAATTGTTAATCAACAATCCCATCGTCTGCCGCTTCACATACGGCTTAACGCAAGATGCGGGCATCAGCCGAACGTCATGCCCGAGATTGACGAGAACTCTAGCCCAGTGTTGGGCAGTGCCACAAACGGATCTGTGAAGGATAGACATCGTGTCCCCCGGGGCGACATCGCCGATGCGAACACCAGGTTCGTCCGCTTCTGCCAAGATCCTCAATTTCGCTTCGTCCGACCACCGCCGCCTACGTTCAATGCCGGAAATAACTCCAGCCGGGCCATGCCATCCTCATAGTTCTGGTATTAATGCCGGTTCTAATGCCAGAACATCCACTGATTTGCCCTTTCAGCAAATCGAGTTCACCGGACGCTCACCTTCCTTCGCAGAACAGTGGTGCCATCTTGATCGACGCCGTGGACCTGAAAAACGTGCTTGGCGATATCGAGGCCGACTGTGATAACTTCATTCATGGACGGTTCTCCCGATTGTGATCTTTGACAGCCACAGTATGGCACAACGATGCCGCGTGCGGAGGCCGTCCACCTCATCACTCCAATCCCGTCCGGTTAATTCCCGGAATCCGCACGCAATGTGGGAGCAGAACACCGGTTACGTCTATCTCGCCGGCGTCATTGACCTCTATTCGCGTCGTGTGCTGCAGAGCCGCCAAAACACCGATGTCGTTCTACATGCTCTGCTTATGGCCGTGCGGCGACGCCGAAGAAAAAGGTGCTGATCCACTCGAACCAGAATCGCAGTTCATCGGTATGGACTGGCCATCGTTCCTGAAGCACCACAATCTCATCCATTCCATGAGCCGACGCGGCAGCTGCTATCATAATGCGATGGCCCAGAGTCTTCAATCTTCTGAAGCGAGAGCGGACACGTCACAACATCTGCGATTCACGCGATGAAGCTCACCGGGTCGTGTTCGACTATATTGAGATGTTCGACTACCCGAAACGCAAACACGTCAGGAACGGGATGCTGTCGCCCGTCGAGTTTGAGAAGCGGCAGAAAACTGACCCAAGGTGTCTACGAAACTCGGGGCTATTCACCTGCCTGACGTCAAGGCGCCCACATTATCACTCCAAAAAGGTATCACGTCTCAGTGGAATCAACTGCTTTTCGTCAAGGAGTGTCAACTCCAAAATAAGCGCTCAACACGTCAGAGGGCAGACCATCCATACGCACCTTTCCGTGCTCGAGCCAAATGATTCGATTGCAATTCTTCTCCAGAAGCTCCTTGGCATGGCTCGCTATCACCAGAATCTGAGTTTTTTCTACAAGCTCATTCAAGCGCTGATTAGCTTTAACCTTGAAACCTTCGTCGCCCGTCGCCAACCATTCGTCCATGATCAGAATTTCGGGCTGCAGGATGGTAGAAATTGAGAATGCCAATCGTAGCTGCATGCCGCTTGAGTAAGTGCGAACGGGCATCTCTAGGAAACCACCCAATTCGCTGAACTCCTCAATTTCCTCGAGCCGGGCCCTCATCTCGTCCCTTCGGAAACCCAACAATGCTCCTCGAAGGAAGATATTCTGGCGACCAGTCGCCTCAGGATCGATTCCCAGCGAGATGTTAATGAGCGACGTGCATTTACCCTGGATGTCGATCTTGCCGGATGTCGGCATGTAAACACCCGTTAGCACGCGAAGAAGGGTCGTCTTACCGGAACCGTTGTGGCCTATGAGGCCGATACGATCATGTCGTTTCAATTCAAGATTAATCGCGTCCAAGCCACGGACAACCACTGCGCCATGGCCTTCCGAGTTGATCGAACCACCGGTGGCTATGTTCATGACGCGATTTTTGAGCGAACGGCCACGCGCGTTATAGATGGGAAAATCAACGGTGACATTCTGCAAGGAAATCGATGTCATGCTTGCCTGTACTCTCTGAAATCTCGGTTGCTTTGGCTCACAACCAGTAAGCAATGCGGGCTCGGTACTTTTTCAACAACAGAAGTCCGATGGTCCAGCCGACAACGGCAATACCTATTGCCGCAGCCCAGTTTGTGGCAGTCACAACCTCTCCAAGAAGCGGATTTCGGACAACTGAAATTAGATGGAAAAACGGATTAAAGTCGAGCATTCCGCGCGAAGCGCTCTGTGGCAAATGATTCGGCATCCACATGATCGGAGTGACATAAAGCATAACCTGCATGATATTCTGAACGATCTGGATGAGGTCGCGATAACGTGTACACAGTATTGCCAATATCAACGCAATCCAAGTCATGTTTAACGTGACTAACACGAATCCTGGAATCACCAATAGTGCCGAAATCCCAATGGATTTCCAAAATATCAGAAGAACAATTGGAAATATTACTAGATTATGCAAAAGTATTACGGAATTTCGATACCAAACCCTCAGTATATATGTAAAAAATGGTATATCTAATTGCAATATTATATCGCTATTGGATATAAACGCGGTGCACCCCTCGCTAACAATCTGGGTATAGTACCCCCAAAATATTAAGCCCACACATATGAAGGGGAGAAATTCATCCATGGGTGAATTGAAGATAGTGCCAAAAACAAGGCCAAGAGCTCCGATTAATACACCCATATTGATAGTAAGCCAAAATGCGCCGACACGCGATCGCCTGTAGCGCTGCGCGACATCTTGCCACCCTAGCAACGCCGCCAAGCGAAAATTCGACAATGCTTCTGCAATGTCCCATTCCGCGCCATGATAACGCACTTCGTTTTTGGCGATTTTAAAATTCTTCACCGGCAATCCATTTTCAGGTTCGTTTTTTTGCCCTAACGATAAAGACATGCAGCCCTTTTTAAGGCGAACGCGTAGCAAAGGATGGAAACTGAGGATAGCCCCCGCATGAAAATATTCATGTCCACACGGTTATCGCTTGTTCAAGCATCCATCTGTCCGGCGCGGACTACATCACACAACCACCGAATGGCCGAGATCGTCTGACGTTGGTCAACCTGGCTAGCTGTGAAGCCTCAAGAGGCGTGGATGGCAGCAAAATGCGATGCTAAACCCCAGTATAGAGTTCCATGTCATCTTCATTTCGCGGTGATCCATCAATACAACCGAATCGAGTATTCCTCTCTCCCGGAAAGGAGCGCACGGAGGATGCCCCAAGACGTTGGCATTGCTCGCTATTGCGAAAGATTTCACGCGACCGAAGATCAACTGACCGGATACGAACATCAAGATCTATCAGCTTTACGGACAATTCCCGCATCGGCGACGGTCGAAACACCCGACGAAACATCCCGCAAAATCTCCTGCTTCTGCTCGTCAGACCAAGCGCGTCGGCGTTCCTGACCCGCCAAAATCTCCATGCGTGCCAAAGTTCCCCTTCGGGACGGCAATTGCGCCGCGCGGCCGTCGAGACATCTTCCAGATGCAAGAGCATCATGTCGCGTTGGTGTTCGCAAAGCTTTTGGAGCTGCGCCTTGGACATTGGTTCCTTCGAATTCATCTTCAGCTCGGCCATCAGCATATTGAGCTTCAGACCGATCGCCTGCGCTTTCTTATGATCAGAACAATGAAGGCTCAATGAAAGCCGGCTGCCGGGTCGGCATTGCCCGAAGGCGTTCGGGATGCGTGCGCGCCAATAAAAGATGTTGCCGCGGCGGATGAGATTCTCGACGTCGTGGCGGACCGCCATGAGGTGTTTGCCCTTGCCTGCCACCGGTGACGCCGCCACGCTTCTTCCGCGTGGGCATCACCTGTGGGCTACAGTTCTAGGCATCAAGTCGCTAATGATGCCAAACGATATCCGGCACGACTGGAAAATCAAGGAATTAAGGGCATTTAGGGAGAATTGGCTGGGGAACCTGGACTCGAACCAAGATTAACGGAGTCAGAGTCCGTCGTTCTACCATTGAACTATTCCCCAACACCGCCGAACATTTTATGTCCTTGCGGGGAAGCAGGGCCTCTATAATCGAATTTGCCGCGGATGCAAATAGTTTAACGCAGGCTGATGCGTTTTTTTGAAGGTTCGAGACGGGACGTGATGACAGCTCATGAGCGCCGGGCTTCTCATGGATTTTCCAAACACCCCAGCGCTGGATCCAGCGACCGATGATGCAGGCCATTCACCGACCCTGCAAACGCTCCTCGGTCGCCTCACCAGCGCAACAGGCGCTTGCCGAGGAAATATCCGACTGATGTCACCATGGCGATCGCGATCGGGTACCAGAGCATGACGAACAGCGGGCTGTCGTCGGTGCAGTTCGAGGCGTAGAAGGTCGCGGCGATGCCGCTGGCGGCGAGGCCGGCGACGGCGCCGGCAGCGCCCGGCTTTTCCGGTGCACCCTGGCGCAGGGCGAAAAGGAAGCAGGCAAGCGGGCCGATCGACAAAAGCGGGATGAGCGTCAGGCAGAAGCGGGCATTGTGCCCGATCATCCGTGCGCTCCAGCTGTCGGCCGGTATGACGGCCATTTCGGCGGCAACGGCGGCAAGCAGCAGCAAGGGTGCGGCCAGAAGCGTCCAGCCCCAGAGGCGCAGCGATGCGCCCGGCCGACCGATGCGAAAGACGACGGCACAGGCCGTCACGGCAAGCGCGATCGTGACGACGAACTTGAACAGGAAACGGACGGTCTCCATCGCTGTATCGATATCGGCTCGAAAGCCGATCATGGCGAAGAAGATACCGCCGCTGATCAGGATGCCCGCGACGACCGCCATGGTCAGGGCCTTGCCGATCCGCGTGCGGACCGGCGCGTCCTGCGCCAGAAGATTGATGAGGTCATCGGTTTTCACTGGTCTCACTCCGATAGAGGGCTGCAAGCGCCTTTAACGCGCGGTGCAGCGCCACGCGCACCGCCCCTTCCGTCATCTTCAGCCGGTCCGCCGTTTCCCGGACGCTGCTTCCCTCGACGGAAATCGAACGCACGATCGTCTTCTGCGGATCTTTCAACTGCTCCAACATACGATCGACATCGAGCCGGTCCAAGGCGTCCGCATACTCTTCCGCCTCCAGAAAATCGATCACATCGTCGATCGGAACGCTCATATGCCGCCCGCGCCGTCTCAGGCTGTCGATCAGCTTGTTGCGCACGATCGTCGACAGCCAGGGTCCGATCGGGCGGGATGAATCCCATGTGCCGCGCTTCAGATGGACGGCCAAGAGCACTTCCTGAACCACATCCTCGGCCTCGCTCACCGGCGCCCCCAGCTGATCGCAGCGTCTTTTCGCCATGGCACGCAGATGCGGCGTCACCGCGGACAGGAAACGGTGGTAGGCCTGCGCATCGCCGCTAATGGCGGCGCGCATCCAGACTGCCCATTCCTCTTCGCGCGCCGAATGATCCATCCGACATCTCCTCTACGCGGGATCGCAGGCTTTCGTTACCGGCAACCGCACTTATTTTTCAAGCCCTTTCCTGTTCGTCGGTACCCATCGTCCTCTCGCACCTCTCCTTACGCATATCAGACACGCTGCCATGACAGACTCACCTGAAACTGGCCAGGACGAATAGCCGGCGTAATATGATCGGCGCCATCTCGAAAAAAATTCCGACGCAGCTGTAACATCTCGCCAGCGCGCTCCGTAGACCCCGATGCAAGCCAATGACGGCTCGCATCCATCTAGGAGACAGATCCATGAAGAACAGCATCATCACCCTGGCTATCGCAGGCTCGATCGCATCGGCACTTGCATCCGTCGCCGTACCGGCATCGGCTGCCGATACCAAGGAAAAATGCTACGGCGTCGCTCTCAAGGGCCAGAACGATTGCGCCGCCGGCAAGCATGATTGCGCCGGCAAATCGACCATGAGCTATGATAAGATGTCCTTCAAGCTTGTTCCGACGGGCACCTGCACCTCCATGAAGACCCCGAAGGGCAACGGCTCGCTGACGCCGGCCTGATCGGGAACCGGATCGATTGTCAACCATCGCTCGTAAGGAGTTTGCCATGAACAAGATGTCCGCATTAGCCCTGGCCGCATCGGTCGCAACCGCAGTGACGCTGGTTGCCGGCGCAACGACCACCTCGGCCGCAGACGCCAAGGAAAAATGCTACGGCGTCGCCCTCAAGGGCCAGAACGATTGCGCCGCCGGCCCCGGCACGACCTGCGCCGGCACCTCGAAGGTCGACTACCAGCGGAACTCGTGGAAGCTGGTTCCCGGAGGAACCTGCGAGACGATCAAGACACCGAATGGTCACGGCACCCTGATGCAGGGTCCGGCCCCGGTCTGACCCCGATCAGACGAGGCAGCGCAAACGCGTGGGCGGCGCAGCCTTTTACAGGCGCCGCCCGCCTTCCGAACGCAAGACCACTTCGCAACTTTGCTGGAATTACTCTCACCCGGAGGCCCGCAATGAAACCGTCAGAACTTCCCCGCCGCGCCGGCGTCGGCTTCAAGCCCGAGCATTTTTCCGCGATCAATGACGCTACACAGCCGATCGGCTTCTTCGAAGTCCATGCCGAAAACTATATGGGCGCCGGCGGTCCGCCGCACGCCCAACTCGGCAAACTACGGCAGGATTATGCCTTGTCCATCCACGGCGTTGGCCTTTCCATCGGCTCGATGCAGCCACTGGACAAGGAGCATCTCGCCCGCCTGAAAATCGTCTGCGATCGCTACGAGCCGGAGAGTTTTTCGGAGCACCTCGCCTGGTCGAGCCATGACACCGCCTTCCTCAACGATCTCCTGCCTCTTCCTTATACCGAGGCGACGCTCGCACAGGTCTGCGCTCACATCGATGAGGTACAGACATTGCTCGGCCGCCAGATGCTGCTGGAGAATCCGGCTACCTACCTGCTCTTCGAGGAAAGCACGATCGAGGAAACGGATTTTCTGGCCGAAGTCGCCCGACGCACGGGCTGCGGCCTGCTGCTCGACGTCAATAATGTCTTCGTCGCCGCCACCAATCACCACCTGGACCCGCGGGCCTATCTCAAGTGCTTCCCGGTGCAATGGGTACGCGAGATCCATTTAAGCGGCCATTCGGAGACCATCGACGATGCCGGTGCGCCCCTTTTGATCGATAGCCACGATACGCCGGTCAAGGACCCCGTCTGGGAACTTTACGAGGAACTGATCAGTCGCACCGGGCCGATCGCCAGCCTGGTAGAATGGGACAACGACGTGCCGGAATGGCCGATTTTGCGGGCAGAGGCTGAAGCTGCCGACGCGATTTTGGAACGCGCCGCCGCACTTCGGGCAGCCTGAGGAGGGAATGATGTCTCTCACCACGCAAAGCGAATTCGCCGCAGCGCTCATCGATCCCGGCCTCGCCGTGCCCGAGGGGCTGACCGCCTGGAATGGCCCGAAGCCCACACGACGCTTCGGCGTCTATCGCAACAATGTCGCCATCGGCCTGATCGGCGCGCTCGCCTCGCGCTTTCCGGCTGCCGAGAGGATCGTCGGCGAGGAATTCTTCGCCGCCATGGCGCATGAATTTATCCAGTTGCACCCGCCACGATCGCCGCTGCTGCTTGCCTATGGCGATGATTTCCCCGATTTCGTCGAGAGTTTCGTGCCGGCGCGGGAAATCCCCTATCTGGCCGATGTCATGCGATTGGAAGCGCTGCGGGGGCGAGCTTATCACGCGGCGGATGCCGTGCCGCTCGATGCGGCTCTCCTGGCAACTATCGAGCCGGCAGGCCTGGCGGAGCTGGCTTTCATGCCGCATCCTTCCGCTTCGATTATGCGTTCCGCCCATCCGGCCGTCACCATATGGGCGATGAACACCGGCGAAATCGAGCTTGCCGATATTACCGATTGGACCGCCGAGGATGCTCTCGTCATCCGCCCGCAGATGATCGTCGAGGTGCATCGCCTGCCGCCGGGCGGCGCGACCTTTCTGGAGCAGCTGTTTGCCGGCGCCGCACTTGGCGAGGCTTATGAGGCCGCTCTAGCGGAAGCCGCCAATTTTGATCTTTCCGCCAACCTGGCCGGTGCGTTTACGGCAGGCGCTTTCATGGCCATTCGCTGAACGCCAGAGCCGGATGATTTTAGGTCTGTTCGACCTAAAATCTGAATCCGCTCTAAAATCAAAGAAGTGGAGCATGATGTCGTCCGAAAAACCGATCACACTTTTCGGCATCCTGCTCCAGGGAGAACCGACATGCAGAACCAGATGATGACGGCCGCCCCGGCCGAACGCGAAACCATGCCCCAAAGGCTCTACGGCGCCTTGAAGCTTCTCGACCGCATTCCGCATGATGTGATCGCGCTCATTGCGCGGCTATCGATCGCCGCCGTCTTCTGGCAGTCCGGCCAGACAAAGGTGGACGGCTGGCATGTGACCGACAATGCCGTCTATCTCTTTCAGACGGAATACAAGCTGCCGCTGATCGATCCCTGGATCGCCGCGCATATTGCCGCCTTCAGCGAACACTTCTTCCCATTTCTGCTGGTGATCGGCTTCGCAAGCCGGCTCTCGGCGCTGGCGCTGCTCGGCATGACTGTTGTCATCGAGATCTTCGTCTATCCGGATGCCTGGCCGACGCATGGCACATGGGCAACCTGTTTTCTGGTAATCATAGCGGGCGGGCCTGGCCGCGTCGCGCTCGATCATCTGATTGCCAAGCGATTCACGCGCTCGGCCTGAGGTCGGTCAGACGGGAGTGCCAATGGCAAATGGCGCTCCGCGATGCCAAGCTAGAGCGACAGAGCTTTTCACAGAATCTCTGAAGCACTCTATCTCTTTGTTTTCACGCAATTCCAGACGGAAAACCGCTGCGCACTTTCGCGTTACCTACTTCAGCGCAGCACGGGTTCGCCGTGGAAGCGGCGCTGCGACGGTTTCGAGACGCCGAAACCGACCTCCATCATCAGCCGCGGCTTTTGCGTCGGCACGGTACCCATATGGAAGCCGAAGGGATCTTCGACGAAACCGGAGCCGGCCTTGCCGGTCAGCGTCAGCGCATTCGCCTGTCCGTAATAGTCGAGCACTTCATTGGCCGGATGCCCGACAAGCAAGGTCAGCTGATGCCGGACCCGGCGGCGCTTGTGGCTTCCCTTGACGAAGACATGCGGGCCGGTGCCTTCATCCACATCGACAAGGTTGAAGAAAAACTTCAGCATCCGCCAATCGTCGAGATCGAAGTGATATTTATCAAGCGAGGCGAGGCTTCTATCGGCTTCGGAAGCCTGGGTCGGAAAGCTCCACCAGATGCGTGTCGTGATGACCTTGGCCTGGCCGCCGAGATATTGGCGGGCGACGTCGACCAGTAGCGGATCGAGCTGGACCGCCATCACGGCCTCGCAATCGAGCGAGCGCTCGAAGAAGTGCCCGCTCAGAATCGGTCGTCCGAAACGAGCCTCCGCCTGCCGATGCTCGCTTGCGACGAATTCGAGCTGCCGGTTGAAATTGCCGTAGCAGCCGGTCGCCAGCGCGAATTCGGCAATTTCCTGATGAATGTGATCCGGCAGCATCAGGTTGGGATAGATCCCATCCGTCCGCAAGGCCTTGACGACGGCACCACGCTCGACGTCCGCAAACATCGAAGGTCCGGAAACGGAAAGCCTGACAGGCTGCTTGGTGGCAAACCAATGCATCCGCCGAAACGGCAGGGTTCGGGCCAGCAGGAACATAGGCAACCAGGCCGGATTCTCTTTAAGATCAGTCAGGTAGGTCGGTATCCTAACAGCCATCCGCTTGAAGCGGCTACCCTGCCGGGCGACGGACTCCAAGTCTCTTGCCGGGGGATTGTGCATAGCTATCCTTTCCGCACATGTGCAAAACCCGTGGCAACAGGCCCAACTCCTGTTGATGCGACGTAATCCTTTGAAACTTCAATATTTATTCGCGCTGGCGAATATCTGTTGCACCGCGGCAAATAGAGGTCGGCCGCTGTTGGTCAAGGGGGGAGAAACTCAAAACCTGATCGAAGCCGTAGAAATTTTGACGGAAACACGCAGCGCTTTCGGAAACGTTTACGAAATCGCCCGGAACAGTTGTCTTTCAAATCCCACAGTCGAAGCAGGCGCATGGACAACAGGAACCATGCATTGCATTTGCCGTTGCTTAGGATAATGGCGCTAAGAATCCTACAGGAGCAGACGGAAGAGGAAAGTTGCGGATAGGTGGCAATGGCTTTTACCGGCCGCAATTTTCACTGTCTTCTAACAGTCATATTCCTGTTCGCATTATTGGCTAGATGAACGAAAAAAGCGTCAAAGAAGGCCCCTTAGATGACAGAAACAAAGACCTTTGAGCCGGCGGAAGGCATCGTCGATTTCGACGCGGGCGAGGGCGAGAGCCCGACCGTTGTGGAAATGAACGATTATACCAAGAGCCTCGCGCAGGCGAAGGCCAAGTCCGTCAAGCTGATCGATGCCATCACCGGTCAGGTGCTGAAGAAAAAAGATGCTGTTCATGTCGACGACCTCCGCCCCTCGCTGGCGGATTTCATGCGGCTGAAGCATCCCGAACTTCGCGCCGACGACTATATCAGCCGCAAGGTCATGGACGACTATCGCGCCCAATATATCGCCGAGCTGCTGACGGTGGAGCGCGGCGAGCTTTCCAACCTCGAGGACGAGGTCGTCGAAAGCCTGAAGACGCATGATACGCTGGCCGAGAATATCGAAGAGGATTACGAGGACCACCGCTCCATCGGCGACCGCATGGCAGATGGCGTCGCGTCCTTCGGCGGCAGCTGGACCTTCATCATCTCCTTCTGTCTGTTTCTCGCCGTCTGGATGGGCATCAATGTCCTCATGGGCGACAAACAGGCTTTCGATGCCTATCCGTTCATTCTGCTGAACCTCATTCTCTCGACGATCGCCGCCCTGCAGGCGCCGATCATCATGATGAGCCAGCGCCGCCAGGAACAGAAGGATCGCTTGCGTGCCCTCAATGACTATAAGGTCAACCTGAAGGCCGAACTGGAAATCCGTCACCTGCATGAAAAGGTCGACCATCTCCTTAATCGCCAATGGGAACGACTGACGGAAATCCAGCAGATCCAGATCGAGATGATGCTGGAACAGGCCAAGGCGGCGACCCGGGCGATCAAGGCCAACAAGGCGACGAAAGCCAAGACCAGTGCATTGAAGAGCCTCTTCACCAAGGCCAAGGACACCGATCCGGACGAATCCGTCAACTGATCACGGACAAGCGGTGGCGCCATTCATGCTAAACCGTGGCACTGCCATATAGCTGGCTGGCCGCCCGCTTCCTTTGCATTATTCCGCCATGCGCCCTTCAGGGCTGCTCGCCTTGCCGATGTGCCGTTCCTTCCAGCGGCCCATCTGCCCGCTTCCGGTTTGCAAACAATACCGGCACACACAAGAGATAGAGCGCGGCCCCGATCACCCAGACCAGGCCGGGAAAGACATGTCTTGATGCGAAATAGATCTCGCTGATCGCCAATGGCGCGATCATGGAAGCGAGGCTCGTCAGACTGATCAGCACGCCCTGCAGGCGCCCCTGCTCGTCTGCACCGACGCGCTGCGTCATCAAGGACTGCAGCGCCGGCTGGCCGATCCCGCCGAGGCAGAAGAGCGGAAACAGAAGAAAGACGAGAAACCCCTGTGTGACGAAGGCGATGGCAACATAGGCCGCGCCATCGCAGGCGATCGCGACGACAAGCGCGCAGCGTTCGCCCCAGCGCTCGCTCAAGGGGCCGGCGACGAAAGCTTGGGCCAGCGCATGGAACAGGCCGAAG
Source organism: Martinezella hainanensis (assembly GCF_900094555.1). GTDB lineage: Bacteria > Pseudomonadota > Alphaproteobacteria > Rhizobiales > Rhizobiaceae > Rhizobium > Rhizobium hainanense. The sequence continues at coordinate 143,182 of NZ_FMAC01000004.1, read as the reverse complement.
CCGGCGAGAGACAGGCCGACGGTTGCCGTATCCCAGCCGAACTTGTCCTGACCATAGAGCACCCAGACGGTGCCGCCGACCTCGCCGACGATGGCAAGAAGGACGGACATGAACAGCAGCGGCGGAAACGCACCAATCCAGCGCAGCGGCGCCAGTGGATGAAAGGCGGCTGGATCGATCCGCTCGGGCTTTACCGTCCGCGTCTCAGGCAGCACGACAAGCGCGACAATGAAATTCACCATCACCAGAAACGCAGCCGCCACGAAAGGCGCGCGCAGCGAAATCGTGCCGAGCACCCCGCCGATGACAGGTCCGAGAATGAAGCCGATGCCGAAGCACGCGCTGAGAAGCCCGAAGGCGCGCGTACGACGCTCCTCCGGCGTGATGTCGGCAAGGCAGGCGGTTGCGACCGCTGCGTTGGCCGCCGTCAGGCCGGCGACGGCACGCCCGAGGAACAGCCACCAAAAGCCCGGCGCCCATGCCATGAAGGCATAGTCGATCACGCCGCCCGCCAGCGAGATAAGCAGCACCGGCCGGCGACCGTAACGATCGCTCAGCGTCCCGAGAACGGGAGAGGCCAGAAACTGCAGCGCCGCATAGAGAGACAGGAACGCACCATAGCGCCAGCCGAGCTCGGACGAATGCGCCACGCTCTTGAGGAGTTTCGGCAGAATGGGCATCACCAAGCCAGTGCCGGCAGCATCGAGAACGACGACGGCCAGAATGGTCAGAAGCATCTTGTTCATACTATAAAACTTATCATTGATAAGGAAATTTATCGTCGATAAATTATGCGTGAAAGATAGTCAATCGGAGAGGCCATGAAAATCGACAGGAACCAGATCGTCGATGCTGCACTGACCATCCTGAACGAAGTCGGCATCGACGGCCTGTCGACACGGCTGATCGCCCAGCGCCTCGGCGTCCAGCAGCCGGCGCTCTATTGGCACTTCAAGGGCAAGCAGGCCCTGCTCGCGGCGATGAATGCCGAGATGCTGAAACGGAATCATACCCGTAACATACCTTTGGCCGAGGAGACCTGGCAGGAATTCCTGCGCGCCAACGCCCGCAGCTTCCGCTCTGCCCTGCTGGCATGGCGCGATGGTGCCCGCGTTCATGCCGGCACCGAGGTCGATCCGTCGCATCTCAACGCGATCGAAGCCCAGCTCGAATGCCTGCTCGTCGCCGGCTTTGATCCGGGAAAGGCGCTGGAGCTGCAGATTGCGATCAGCCGCTATGTGGTAGGATGCGTGCTGGAGGAGCAGGCGGATATGGCCGATTCCCAGGAGCAGGCGGCGCTTGATATCGCCGCTGAAAGCCATCCGAACCTGGCCAAGGCCTTGTCGCTCTACCGTGCCAACGGCCATGAGGCCCTGTTCGAAGCCGGTCTGGAACTGCTGATAGCCGGGGCTGAAGCTGGCAGATGATCGCGCGGACTGCCCAGGCCGGAGAGCACATCATCTCTCAGCCTTGAAGGTGCGGCCGAGATCCGGCCCGGTGCCAAAGTAATGTCGAAACACATAGAGCAGCGGGCTCCACCTGCTGGTATCGATATGATTGGTGCCGGCAACAACAATATCCTTGTGCGCGTGAACGCGAATGACTTTCGCTTCGACAATGGAGAACGCCTCGGTGCGCTCGAAGGGCCATTCCGCGCCGGGAGGATGCGCCGCCACCACCTCCGCCTCAAACTGGATCGGGCATTCGGCGATGCGTAGAGGCCGCACGAGGTCGGCCGCCTGCGGCGTCAAGCCGGCCACATCGAATTTGTCGGCCTCAAAACGGTAACCGATCTTCTGCTTGTGCGGCGGAACGGGATCGCGTCCCGTCGTCGGTGCGATCGCTTCGATTTTCGGCCACAGCCCCGGCGACGGAAAATTCAACACCAGCTGCCGCTCGCGCATGAGATTTTCCCGGCCCTTGCTGGTCGAGGTCAGGCCGAGAACCACCCGGTCATATAGGGCCCAAAACGAGGACATCGGCGAGATATTCGTCGTGCCATCAGGGTTAAGGCTCGTAATCAGCACGACGGGAGTGCCGATATAAAGTACGCTCGGCCTGATCTCGATATGCCCGCCATCGCTCTCGGTCGCGCGGAATTCGGCTGTGTTCGTCAACATTGCAAACTCTCCTTTGAGAGTTTCAATGTAGCCAACATGACGCCTGCAATAGTTCGGCCGTGACCGAACTATTGCTCCGGGGCCGGTACGCCAGCCCTTATTCACTCAGGCAATCCTCTGACGGCGCCAATCCGCTTCTCTTCCTGTCGCTCCTGCGCCGCAGCGGTCTGGTCGCCGAGTAAACTCTGCCGAAGAGCCAGCGAGACTTTTGCCGACCAACTTATTCGTACTCACCTGCGGGCGACGGCACCACGATCACCGTATCCTCCGCCATCAGCATGCGCCCATCCTGCGCCCGCAGCTCCAGTCGCCGTACCGGCAAGTGTGTCACCCTGTCGACCAGCGTCACATGCGGCTCATCCGGCTCGAAGAAGAAATCCTCCCCCCACTGGCGAAGCGCTACCAGCAGCGGAAACAGGCCCTGCCCCTTCCGCGTCAGCACATATTCCTGATAGGCGCCGCCATCTGAGGCCGGCACGGTATCCATGATGCCGTGCGCAACGAGATTACGTAGCCGAGCCGAGAGGATGTTCTTGGCAAGCCCGAGGCTCTTCTGAAACTCGCCGAACCGGCGCAGCCCATCAAAGGCATCGCGGATGATCAGCAGCGACCACCAGTCGCCGATCGCATCCAGCGGCCGCGCCACCCCGCACATGGAATCCCTATGGCTTATTCTCTTGGCCATGCCGCCCTGCCCTCGCTTGCTTTCGTATGTCCGTATCGTAGCAGGCGCGGATAGGCACCTGCATCGTCACTCCAGCATATCGGTTGCAAACTAAAACCACAAGAGATACTGAAATCATGGTTTCAAACTAAAACCACATTAGGAGAACAATCGTGATTCCCTCTGATGCGACATTTGCCGGCACGTTCCCCTTGACACCGCATTTCACCGATGCACCGGGCTTCCGCATGCATTACGTCGACGAAGGTCCTCGCGACGGCGAGATCATCCTCTGCCTGCATGGCGAGCCCACCTGGGGCTACCTTTTTCGCCATCTGATCTCGACGCTGAGCCGCACGCACCGCGTCGTCGTTCCCGATCACATGGGCTTCGGCAAGAGCGAAACGCCAACCGGCCGCAGCTATTGGCTGCAGGACCATGTCGCCAATCTGGAAGCTTTCGTTGCGGCTCTCGGCCTCACCGGCATTACCCTCGTCATGCATGATTTCGGTGGCCCGGTCGGCATGGGCTTTGCCGCCCGTCAGCCCGATCGCATCCGCCGCATCATCTCGGCAAACGGGCCGACGCCCTTCGGTCAGCCGGATCTTTTCGATCGACTCACGGCCAATGCAGCCGTATCGCCGTGGTTCCAATGGATCGCCAAGGCCGAGGACGACGGCACGCTGGAGCCGGTGCTCAACAATCTCGGCTTCAACATTCTGAGCACCCTCAAGCTCAACGGCTTCGAAAACAACGCCGTCATCAACGACACCTGGATCGACGCCTATGGCGCACCCTTCGCGACTGCAACCGAGTGTCTCGGCGCGCTCGGCTGGGCCAAGGGTTTTCCAACCGGCGCCCACCGGTTCGAAACGCCCGATCCGGCCGCCGATCGCACCATCCGCTCCAGGCCGGCGCTCGCCATCTGGGGCGAGGCGGACAAAACGCTGCATGCCGAGCATTTCCTGCCGCTCTTCTCCGCCATCTTTCCGTCGGCGCCCATCGAGCGCCTCCAGGGCGTCGGCCATTATTGCTTCGAAGACGCCCCGGAGACTGTCTCGGGCCTGATCGCGGACTTCCTACGTAGGACCTGAAAAGCGTCGTTCAGAATTGAATTCGATACAAGGCGCAGAAGCGGGAAAGCCTTCCCGCTTCTGCCAGCCACAGCATGGCTCGCCCCTCTGCCAGCCCCGCCAAATGGTCTTTGGGAGAATTGATGGGAACCGGCGAACGGCGGCCGATATCAGCCGATTGAATGCCGATCCGATTGACATTCTCCACGGTTGTGACACCGTTCCGCACGGCAGCTGACCACCGTCTTGAGGCAAAATGACAAAGCGATCGCAAGCCGTTATCACCACAGCCGAAGAGCGCCCGCGCGACGGATGGAACGACCCCGTCCACGGCTCCATCTCCTGGCACACGCTGCTCAGCAGCGACATCACCCCCACCGACAGCATGAGCGCCGGCATCGCCGAGCTCGCCCCCGGCGGCGAACTCAAGCCGCATCGCCACGACCCATCGGAAATCTACTTCATCTTCGAAGGAACCGGCATCGTCCGGATCGACGGCGAGGAAACCACGGTCAAATCAGGCACAACGGTCTTCATCCCCGGCAACGCCGAACACGGCATCCGCAACGAATCATCCGCCACCCTGAAATTCTTCTACGTCTTCCCGACCGGGTCTTTTGCGGATGTGGTTTATCGGTTTCCCGAGGGTTGAGACGTTTTAGGCCGGCTATTCAGTGGATCAGCTTGATTGATAATGGCCTTAAACAAAAGCCAAAATGGCGGAGAGGGTGGGATTTGAACCCACGATACCCTTGCAGGTATGCCGCATTTCGAGTGCGGTGCATTCGACCACTCTGCCACCTCTCCGGTTATGCTGGTCGGCGCGTTTGAGCGCGGGCTGTCTCATAGCGACAGTCGCAGAGGATGGCAAGGGCGAATATGAAAGCTTTTCATCCTTTTGCCTTGACAGATCAGGGACGCTTATATATCCCGTGCGACGCAATAGGTGTGGATAAGTCTGCGCCTTGCCCGCCCCGCCTCGCGCAGGGCTTCACCGGCAGATCTTTTACAAGGCCTCGGGCCTTTGGAATTCCTGCTAAATTTCGACTGATAAAAAGACGGCCGCTCGTCCCTCAAGGCGAGAGAGCCGGAACGAACATGAAAGGATAAAAAATGTTCGCAGTCATCAAGACCGGCGGTAAGCAGTACCGTGTGGCAGCCAACGACGTGCTGACCATCGAGAAGCTCGAAGTCACCGCCGGCGGCACCGTAGAATTCACCGAAGTCCTCGTTATCGGCGAAGGCGCCGACGCTGCGATTGGTGCTCCCTTCGTCAAGGGCGCTTCCGTCAAGGCCGAAGTGGTCGAGCACAACCGCGGCAAGAAGGTCATCGCCTTCAAGAAGCGCCGTCGTCAGAACTCGAAGCGTTCGCGCGGCCATCGCCAGCATCACACCGTTGTCCGCATCACGGACATCGTGGCTGCCAAGTAAGTAACGGGATCAAGGTTTAAAGGAGAACTCCAATGGCACACAAAAAAGCTGGCGGTTCCTCGCGCAACGGTCGCGATTCCGAATCCAAGCGCCTTGGCGTGAAGAAGTTCGGCGGCGAAGCCGTCATCGCAGGCAACATTATCGTGCGTCAGCGCGGCACGCAGTGGCATCCGGGTTCCAACGTTGGCCTCGGCAAGGATCACACGATTTTTGCGCTTACGGCGGGCAACGTGAACTACCGTACGAAGGCCAATGGCCGCGTGTACGTGTCTGTAATGCCGAAAGCGGAAGCAGCGGAATAAGCCGGTAGCGCTCTAAAACAGCCGGCGTCTCATCGACCCGGCTGACGCTACAAGGTTCAGTCAAGAAAAAAGGGGAGATGGGGCGCCATCTCCCCTTTTTCTTTACCCTCAACCAAGGAGGACTGAACCATGCAAGGCGAATTGTTAAGGGAAGGCCAATCGCGGTCTCCCGAAGAGCGGCTGAGGCCGGAACGGTTAAGGACCGATTGCCCTGTCTTACTGTCGGAAAGGCTCGTTCTGCGCGCGCCCCACGAAGAAGACATCGACGCCCTTGCCCATCTCGCCAACAACGCCAACGTCGCCACAATGGTATCGCGTATGCCGCACCCGTATACGATCGCCGATGCCGCCGATTTCGTGCGACGCACGAAGCTTGGCGAGATTGGCAAGTGCGTCTATGCCATTACCAAAGCCGACAACGGCGCCTTTCTCGGCTGCTGCGGGGTCGAACCCACGGGTGATCCCAACACCGTCGAGATCGGTTATTGGCTGGGCGAGCCCCACTGGAACCAGGGCTATACGACGGAAGCAGCCCATGCCCTCATCGACATGGTCTTCCGCACCCGCGAAAATGTCGCCCAGATCGACGCACGTTGCAGGGTCACCAACGTTGCCTCGAGAAGGGTCGTACAGAAGTGCGGCTTCCAGTTCCAGGGCTCCGGCCTTGCCGCGTCGCTGGCGCTCGGCAGCACTGTACCGGTCGAATGGTACAGGCTTGACCGCAAGACCTGGATATCGTTGCGCAGCTGGGGAGGCATGAGATGAACGCTCTTGCCCTCACCCGCCGCGATGCCCGGATCCTTATGCCTGGGCCAACGCCTGTCATCCAGACGGGCCGACTGACGCTGCGCCCGCACCGGCTCAGCGACGCCGATATGATTGCGGAGTCGCTTTCGGATTTCGCCGTCACCCGCATGCTGGCCCGCGTCCCCGCGCCCTATGACCGGCAGGATGCGCTTGACTGGCTGGTCGAGCACACCTCCGGCCTCGGCATGGATTGGGAACTGGCCATCACCGAGCGGGATGATGCCCATATCGGCAACGTCGGTATCGAGCTCCGCCACGGCCGCTGGCACCTCGGTTATTGGCTGAACCGCTTCTACTGGCGGCAAGGCATCATGACCGAAGCAGTCAAGGCTGCGCTCGAACGTTTTGCCCGCCGCATGCCCGAAGTCGCCGTCTATTCCGGCGCCTTCGCCGACAATCCGGCATCCTTGAAGCTGCAGCAGAGGCTCGGCTTCGAGATCACCGGTTGCTCGGAGATCTACAGCTTTGCCCGCAACACCATGGTTCCGCACATCGAAACCGTGTTGAGGCCGGGCGCGCTGCGGCTCTCGCAGGCGGCCTAAGGCCCTTGAAAAATGGTCATCGCCGGTCAAACCGGCGATGACCATCATGCCAGCCATGCAGTTCCGCCCCTTTATGGCACTGGAACCGCACGATATTCTTTGACCTCAGCCCGAAGCGCCTATATCGAAGGCGACATGACGGGCAAATGGCCGTCCGATGCGTCCTTCCGGATGTAAAAGACGACAGCAATTGAAAAGAGCGCATAGGCTTTGTGAATCCCATTCGATCCGAAGGGATATGCGCCGATACCGAGTGACGGACGTAGCAAGATGAAATTTCTCGATGAAGCAAAAGTCTTTATTCGCTCGGGCGATGGCGGCGCAGGCAGCGTCTCCTTCCGGCGCGAGAAGTTCATCGAATTCGGCGGCCCGGATGGCGGCGATGGCGGCCGCGGCGGCGATGTCTGGGTCGAGGCCGTCAACGGCCTCAACACGCTGATCGACTTCCGCTACCAGCAGCATTTCAAGGCCACGATCGGCACGCACGGCATGGGCAAGAACCGCGCCGGCGCCAAGGGCGAGGACGTGACGCTGAAGGTGCCTGTCGGCACGCAGATCTTCGAAGAGGACGGCGAAACCCTGATCTGCGACATCACGCAGGAAGGCCAGCGCTTCCGTCTCGCCGCCGGCGGCAATGGCGGCTTCGGCAATGCCTATTTCAAATCCTCGGTCAACCAGGCGCCGGATTGGGCCAATCCAGGCCTGCCCGGCGAGGAAAAGACCATCTGGCTGCGGCTGAAGCTGATCGCCGATGCCGGCCTCGTCGGCCTGCCGAATGCGGGCAAATCGACCTTCCTCGCCGCCGTCAGCCGCGCGCGCCCGAAGATCGCCAACTATCCGTTCACGACGCTGCATCCCAATCTCGGCGTTGCCACCATCGACGGCCAGGAGTTCATTCTCGCCGACATTCCCGGTCTGATCGAAGGCGCTCATGAGGGCGTCGGCATCGGCGACCGCTTCCTCGGCCATGTCGAGCGCACCCGCGTGCTGCTGCATCTGGTTTCCGCCCAGGAAGAAAAGGTCGGCAAGGCCTATAAGACCGTGAAGCACGAACTTGAAGCCTACGGCAACAGCATTCCCGACAAGCCTGAAATCGTCGCCCTCTCGCAAATCGACGTGGTGGACGAGGAAACGCTGAAGAAGAAGACGCGCGAACTGGCGCGCGCCTGCGGCAGGACGCCCTTCCAGATTTCCGCCGTCACCGGCCGCGGCATGACCGAAGTGCTGCGTGCGCTGCGTGACGTGATTGTCGAAGCCAATGCGGGCGAAGCGGACAAGCCGGCAAAGGCCCCGAAAGTGCGGCATCGCGACATGCAGCTCTCCGACGATGAGGGCGCTGACGAACGTCTTGGTGAAGACGGGGATGATCAGGGATGACAGCCCGCAAGCCGCTCGACCGCTACCGCCGCATCGTCATCAAGATCGGCTCCGCCCTCCTGGTCGATCGCAAGACCGGCTTGAAGAAATCCTGGCTCGACGGCATGTGTGCCGACATCGCCGCATTGAAGGCCAAGGGCATCGATGTGCTGGTCGTCTCTTCAGGCGCCATCGCGCTTGGCCGCTCCGTGCTCGATCTGCCTTCCGGCGCGCTGAAGCTGGAAGAAAGCCAGGCGGCCGCGGCCGTCGGGCAGATTTCGCTCGCCCGCGCCTGGTCGGAAAGTCTGTCGCATGACAATATCGTCGCCGGCCAGATCCTGCTGACACTCGGCGACACCGAGGAGCGCCGCCGTTATCTCAACGCCCGCGCCACCATCAACCAGCTTCTGAAGATCGGCGCCGTGCCGATCATCAATGAAAACGATACGGTCGCGACCAGCGAAATCCGCTATGGCGATAATGATCGCCTCGCCGCCCGCGTCGCCACCATGACCGGCGCCGACCTTCTGGTGCTGCTGTCTGACATCAACGGGCTCTATACGGCTCCGCCGCATCTCGACCCGCAGGCGAAATTCCTCGATGCCATCGCCGAGATCACCCCAGAGATCGAAGCCATGGCCGGCGGCGCGGCCTCTGAACTCTCGCGCGGCGGCATGCGCACCAAGATCGATGCCGGCAAGATCGCCACCGGTGCCGGCTGCGCCATGATCATCGCATCGGGCAAGACCGACCGGCCGCTGAACGCAATCGAAAATGGCGCCCGCTCCTCCTGGTTCGCGCCGTCGGGTACGCCCGTGACAGCCCGCAAGACCTGGATTGCCGGGCAGCTGCAGCCGGCCGGCGAATTGCATGTCGACGACGGTGCCGTCACCGCGCTCGGCGCGGGAAAAAGCCTGTTGCCCGCCGGCGTGCGTAGCGTCGTCGGCCATTTCGGCCGCGGCGATACCGTCGCCATCATCGGCCCCTCGGGCCGGGAAATTGCTCGTGGCCTCGTTGGCTACGATGCCGAAGAGGCTCGCCAGATCACCGGCCGCAAATCGGCTGAGATCGAGGCGATCCTCGGCTATCCCGGCCGCGCCGCCATGGTGCATCGCGACGACCTCGTCATGACCGCTTCCGTCAGGACGAAGGCCGAGAAGTTGAAGAAGGATGAAGCTCATGCTTGATACTGTCGCACAAAGCCCCGACATCGATGCGCTGATGAACGATATCGGCCGCAAGGCCCGGGCTGCGTCGCGACCGTTGGCCTTTGCTTCGACGGAAAGCAAGAACAAGGCGTTGAACGCCATGGCGGACGCCATTCTGGCCGGCAAGGATCATATCCTCTCTGAAAACGCCAAGGATTTGAAGGATGTCGAGGGCACGGATATGCTCGCCTCCTTCGTCGATCGCCTGACGCTGAACGACAAGCGCGTCGCCGAGATGGCCGAGGGGATCCGCGCGATTGCCGCCCTCGCCGATCCGGTCGGTGAAGTCATCGCTGCCTGGGATCGCCCGAACGGCCTGCAGATCGAGCGCGTCCGCACGCCGCTCGGCGTCATCGGCGTCATCTTCGAAAGCCGGCCGAACGTGACGGCCGATGCCGGCGCGCTGTGCCTGAAAGCTGGCAATGCCGTGATTCTCCGCTGCGGCAGCGATTCGCGCCGCTCCTCGCAGGCGATCCACGATTGCCTGGTTGAGGGCTTGAAGGCAGCCGACCTGCCGGAACATGCGATCCAGCTCGTGCCCGTCAGCGACCGCGCCGCCGTCGGCGCCATGCTGCGTGGGCTGGAAGGCAATATCGACGTCATCGTGCCGCGCGGCGGCAAAAGCCTGGTCGGTCGCGTACAGACCGAGGCGCGCGTGCCGGTCTTTGCGCATCTGGAAGGCCTCTGCCACATCTACATCGACGCTTCGGCCGATCTGGAAATGGCGAAAGCGATTGTCGTCAATGCCAAGATGCGCCGTACGGGCATTTGCGGTGCTGCCGAAACGCTGCTGGTCGACAACAAGGTCGCTTCCACCCATTTGAAGCCGTTGCTCGACGGACTTGACGCCGCGGGCTGCGAAATCCGCGGTTCGGCCGATGTGCTCAAGCTTGTACCCGGCCTGAAGGCGGCAACGGAAGAAGACTGGACGACGGAATATCTGGCCGCAATCATCTCGGTGGCGCTGGTTGACGGCATCTCCGGCGCGATCGCCCATATCGATAGATATTCGTCGAACCATACCGAGGCGGTGATCGCCGAGGACCCGGCTGTTGTCGAACGCTTCTTCACCGAGATCGACTCGGCAATCCTCTTGCACAATGCATCCACGCAATTTGCCGATGGCGGCGAATTCGGTATGGGTGCGGAAATCGGCATTGCCACCGGCAAGATGCATGCGCGCGGGCCTGTTGGCGTCGAGCAGCTCACCTCCTTCAAATATCGCGTTCGCGGCACCGGACAGATACGGCCCTGACGTGCTGAAGGAAGAGATCGATCAACGCTATCTGCGCATGCCCCATGCCGAGCGCGGCATGGTGGTCGGTCTTTTCGGCGGCTCCTTCAACCCGCCGCATCGTGGCCATGCGCTTGTCGCCGAGATTGCTCTTCGCCGGCTCGGCCTCGACCAACTCTGGTGGATGGTGACGCCCGGCAACCCGCTGAAGAGCCGCAATCATCTGGCGCCGCTTGCCGAACGCATCGCCCTCAGCGAACAGCTCCTCCACGATCCCCGTATCAAGGTGACGGCCTTCGAGCAGACGCTGGGAATGAGCTACACGGCCAACACGCTGGCGCATGTGAAGGCGCGCAACCGCCAGGTCCATTTCATCTGGATCATGGGCGCCGACAGTCTGAACACGTTCCATCGCTGGCAAAAGTGGGAAGAGATCGCCCGCACCTTCCCGATCGCTGTCATCGACCGGCCGGGATCCACACTCTCCTATCTCTCGGCCAAGATGGCCAAGACATTCCACTATGCCCGCGTGGACGAGGATGACGCCCGCGTGCTCTGGAAGAAGCGTGCACCGGCCTGGACTTTCATCCATGGACCGCGTTCGGCACTCAGCTCGACCGCCTTGCGCGCCGCACAGTAATTCCACCAATTTTTTTCGGGAAAACCTGGAAAATAAAAAGCCCGACGCGGGAGGAGGATGCGTCGGGCTTTTAAACCTGATCAGCAACTGGGAGGAGGAGAGTTGCTGATCCATATCGGACGGCATTGGGAGGAGGAGATCGCCGTCTCGATGATTATGTTTTACCAGATTTTACCGATTGATAAATGGTCGATTGCGCAATGCAGCAATGCACTGATAGCATAGCTATGAAAATTTACTGCCCAAAAAACGCTTCTTTTGCAGATTCGCGGCGTTCGGATTTTCACTGCAGGAATCAAACAATCGCGATAAAGGCCGGCAATCGCACGGTTCGTAACGTTACGTCTTGCTTCGTGAGCGTTCGCCAAGCCGCTGGGCGAATCCAGTCATGCATTTTTGCAATACCCGAAACCCTTCATATGCACTGCGCCACGGAAAATCCATAGAATTCGTAGGGTTACGTGACAATTTCGCGATATATTTTTGCAAATACATCCCTAGCCAAGCTTCTCTCGCCGTTATATCTGTCGAAACATGTCGACATCTTTGGGGAGAATTAAGATGACCACCAGCCGACGCCAATGGATCAAGCTTGCAACCGCCGCAGTATCAGCCGCATGGCTCGGCCTTTCGGTCGTTCCGACGCCGGCGCTCGCCGCCGACAAGATCGTCGTCTTTGCCGCCGCCAGCATGAAGAACGCGCTCGACAATGCCGATGCCGCCTTCACCAAGGAAACCGGCAAGGAAGTCACCGTCTCCTATGCTGCAAGCGGACCGCTTGCCAAGCAGCTGGAAAACGGCGCACCCGCCGATGTCTTCATTTCGGCCGACACCAACTGGATGGACTATGTCGCAGGCAAGAAGCTGATCAAGGACGACAGCCGGGTAAACCTCCTCGGCAACAAGCTTGTTTTGGTCGCCGCCAAGGACAAGGCCAAGCCGGTCGAGATCAAGCATGGCTTTGATCTCGCCGCCCTGCTCGGCGACGGCCGCCTGGCGATCGGCCAGCCGGAATCGGTGCCTGCGGGTAAATATGGCAAGACTGCGCTGGAAAAGCTCGGTGTCTGGTCTTCGGTCGAAAAGAAGGTTGCCGGCGCCGAAAGCGTCCGCGCCGCACTCGCGCTGGTCTCGCGCGGCGAAGCCCCGTATGGCATCGTCTATCAGACCGACGTCTCGGCCGATCCGGGCGTTGCCGTCGTCGGCACCTTCCCGGCAGACAGCCACCCGCCGATCGTCTACCCCTTCGCCATCACCAACAGCAGCAAGAACCCGGACGTACAAGCCTATTTTGACTATCTGAAATCGGCTAAGGCTGTTCCCTTCTTCGAGCATGAGGGCTTCACCATCCTGAAGCAGTGAGCGTCATCACCGCAAATCAGGTATGAGGTTCGATATCAGGCTCGCCGACCATGGCGGGCCTGAGATGTTTTAAGGGGCAGAGCTTGGAAGCATTGAGTTTGAGCAGCGACGAATGGACGGCCATCGAGCTGAGCCTGCGCGTCTCCATCGTCGCGATGCTGGTGAGCCTCCCCTTCGGCATCGGCGCCGCATATCTGCTTGCGCGTGGCCGCTTCTGGGGCAAATCGATCCTCAACGGCCTCATCCATCTGCCGTTGATTCTTCCGCCTGTTGTCACCGGCTTCATCCTTCTCATCCTCTTCGGCCGCAGGGGGCCGATCGGCGCGCTCTTCGAGCAATATCTCGGCCTCGTCTTCTCCTTCCGCTGGACGGGTGCCGCACTTGCCTGCGGCGTCATGGGCTTTCCACTGATGGTCCGAAGCATCCGCCTGTCGATCGAAGCCGTCGACCGCAAACTTGAGGAAGCCGCCGGCACACTCGGCGCCAGCCCCATCTGGACCTTCGGGACCGTGACCCTGCCGCTGATTCTGCCCGGCATCATCGCCGGCATGATCCTCTCCTTTGCCAAGGCCATGGGCGAGTTCGGCGCCACCGTCACCTTCGTCTCCAACATTCCAGGCGAAACCCAGACGCTGTCTTCGGCGATCTACACCTTCACCCAGGTGCCGGGCGGCGATGCCGGAGCCATGCGGCTCACCATCGTCGCGATCATCATTTCAATGGCAGCGTTGCTCGCCTCGGAATTCCTCGCCTACCTCGCCGGCCGCAGGGTGGACTTCGAATGACGCTCTCGGTCGATATCCGTCATCGCCTCGGTGCCTTTTCGCTGGAGGCTTCATTCACATCGGAAGGCGGCGTAACCGCCCTTTTCGGCCGTTCCGGCTCCGGCAAGACGTCGATCGTCCGCATCATTGCCGGCCTCACCCGGCCAGACCAGGGCCGCATCAGTCTTGACGGCACGGTACTTGCCGATACCAGCAGGCAAATCTTCGTGCCGCGCCACCGCCGTCGCTTCGGCTATGTCTTTCAGGAGGCGCGGCTGTTTCCGCACCTCTCCGTGCGGCAGAACCTCAATTACGGCCGCTGGTTCGCTCCGCGGAACGAGCGCAGCGAGAGCTTTGACGGCGTCGTCGATCTTCTCGGCATTGGCGCGCTGCTGGACCGCCGGCCGGCAAAGCTTTCCGGCGGCGAGAAACAGCGTGTCGCGATCGGCCGTGCCCTGCTTTCCTCACCGCGACTGTTGTTGATGGACGAACCGCTCGCCGCGCTCGACGAAGCCCGCAAGGCGGAAATCCTGCCCTATCTCGAGCGGCTGCGCGACGAGACGAAGATACCGATCATCTATGTCAGCCACTCCATCGCCGAGGTGGCGCGGCTTGCCAACCGCGTCGTCGTCATGCGCGACGGCAAGGTCGAGACGATCGGCGCCGCCGTCGACATCTTCAGCCAGCTTTCCGGCCCGCTGGCCGCGGACCGGCGCGAAGCCGGCGTGCTGCTCGAAGGCCGTGTGGAATCGATGGACGATCGCCATCATCTGACCGTCGTCGCGCTGAAGGCAGCAAAACTCTTTGTGCCGGGCCAGGCGGCCGCTATCGGCAAAACCGTACGCGTCCATATTCCGGCTCGCGACGTCATGCTGGCGACAACTAGGCCCGAGGGGCTCAGCGCCCTCAATATCCTCGACGGTAAGGTGCTGGGGATCGGCACGGCAGTCGACGGAACGGCGGAAGTCAGGATCGATTGCGGCGGCGACATCGTGACAGCCCGCATCACGCAATTCTCGGCCGAGCGGCTGGGGCTGCGCATCGGCCTGCCAATCCATGCAGTCATCAAAACCGTGGCACTAGAACACTGATCAGGACTTTTCCGAAGAAGCCTCGGCCGGGTTGCGATTGATCTCGAGCCAGTTCAGATCGTCGGCTATGGCCGCGCGCAGCGTCGTTTCCATACTGCGGAAGCGCCGCAGCAATTCCTCGCCGAATGGCGTCAGGGCGGCTCCGCCACCCTTCTGGCCGCCACGTTGCGATTCCACAACCGGTTCGCGGAACATATGGTTCAATTCGCTGATGAGCAGCCAGGCCCGGCGATAGGACATGTCCATGGCACGGCCGGCGGCCGAGATCGAACCGGTTTCCTGGATATGTTCGAGGAGCTCCATCTTGCCGCGCCCGAGCCGGTCCTGCCCCGAAAAGCTGATGCGGAGAATGGGCTTCAACGGTGGCTGCGGAGCATCTGTCATGACATCTGTAGCGTTTGAGATCTGCTTGGAGCGTGATGCCGAAAAGTGTAGGCGGTTTTCGGACGACATCACGCTCTACTTCTTTGATGCTAGAGCGGATTCAGATTTTAGGTCGAACAGACCTAAAATCATCCGGCTCTAGTGTATACGCGGCCTTCGCCCGGCTGTACATGCCGGCGGGAAATGGACAAGCCGCGGCGTCGGCCTATCTGATCTTCCATGGAAAGCACATTGGCGCACAGAAGCAAGAATCGCGCGGGCCGTGGGTTTTAGAGGAGGAGATCGATGCCGGCCTATATCATTTCCGACGTCACCATCAGGGATGCCGAGGCCTTCCAGACCTACCGGACCCGCGCAGCCACCTCCATCGCCCATTATGATGGGCACTATCTTGTCCGCGGCGGCCCGATCGAAAAGCTGGAAGGCGACTGGTCGCCGCAAGCGATCGTAATCGTGGAATTTCCGGACCTGGAACAAGCGAGAGCCTGGTATGGCTCACCGGAATATGCACACGCTCTCGAAGTCCGCGATCGGGCTCTCAGCCGCAATCTCATTCTGGTCGACGGAGTAAGCCTGGAAGCCTGATTTCGGCCGCCGGCGCGAATATTCACCCATATCTGGTGCGAAAGCGCCCTATTCGGACACAAATCCTTGTCTTCAACGCCTCAAGATGGCCGCCAGCGTCTTGAAACCTTAATGCTTTGATGCCTATCTTTATCATGTGATCGACTCAGATCACTTACGTGCATGTTCTGTTACTCAAGGAAGGAAGAGCACTGACAACAGTACACGCCAAGGGAAGAACGCCTGTCGTTATCCCGAAGAGCTCGGAACGTGGCGCCGATGCCGCTGCCCGCGCCCTGCAAGCCGTCCTCGTTAGCCTCGAGGATTCCAAGGCCGAAAATATCGTCACCATCGACATTGCTGGCAAATCTGCGCTTGGAGACTACATGGTCGTCGTCTCCGGCCGATCGAACCGCCATGTCGTGGCGATTGCCGACCATCTCATGACCGACCTGAAGGACGAGGGCTTCGGCAATGCCCGCGTCGAGGGTCTCGATGGTGGCGACTGGGTGTTGATCGACACCGGCGACATCATCGTTCATGTCTTCCGACCCGAGATCCGTGAGTTCTACAACATCGAAAAGATGTGGGCCGCACCCGATCTCGACGAAGGCACGCTGCACTAACCGACCCCGGAACGCTTTCCCGGCCCGGTTCGCAGCTTTTAGATCGCCGGAGATGAGCCTCCGGCAAGGGTTTCGTTTTGTGCCGCCATGACGGCGGATATGCGTGGGAGCGGGTATGCGGATAGGTCTCTTTGCGGTGGGACGGCTGAAAGCCGGCCCTGAAAAGGATCTTGCGGCTCGCTATCTCGACCGTTTCGCCAAGGCCGGGCCGGCCATCGGCCTGGAAATGACGCGCATGACCGAGGTTGCCGAAAGCCGTGCTTCCAATAGCGAGACCCGCAAGCGCGAAGAGGCGGGTCTGCTGCAAAAGGCGCATCCCGAAGGCGGTGTCCTCATTCTTCTCGACGAGCGCGGCAAGGCGCTCGATAGCGAAGGCTTCGCCGCCATGCTCGGGACATACCGCGATCAGGGCAAGCGCGACCTGACGATCGCCATTGGCGGCGCTGACGGTCTCGACCCATCCCTTTACGACAAGGCCGACATGACCATTTGTCTCGGCAAGCTGACATGGCCGCACCAGCTGGTCCGCATTCTCATTGCCGAACAGCTCTACCGCGCCGTCACCATCCTCTCCGGCCACCCCTACCACCGGGTGTGATTGCTTCATCCATTTCGAAAACAGTTTGGCTTTCGGTTCTTTTGCGTTAACGAAACGCTCACACAGGCGTGTTTTGATTCCCGCCCTGAAAATGACGATGCTTCCTAGCCGATCGCGGCAAATCAGCCTATTTTCACGCGATCTGAAGGGACCAGGCCCGAACCGACTGGATGAGAAAAGCCCCGCCCATGCTTTCGCGTCTCGTGCTGCCAGCTTTGGCGGCATCTCTCGGCATGGGCGCTTATATGACAGGCCCTTTCTCCCGGGAGGATGTTGCCGTCGCACAGGAAGCTGATGCCATCGCGCCGCAGGCGCCCGACGATCGCCCTTCCACGACGACATCGGCACTGCCTGGGCAACAGGCGCCTGACCCGGCGGCAGACCTTGCCCGCAAGCGCGATGAAACTCGCACGCAGCTCGACGCACTTTCAAAGACGATCAGTCTTTCTTCAGACAAGACCAAGGAGCTGGAAGACAGCATCGCATCGCTCGACAAGAGCACCGCCAGCCTGCGCCAGGCACTGATCGATAGTGCCGCCCGCCGCAAGGACTTGGATCGCAAGATCCAGCAGAGCGAGAAGACGCTGACGGATCTCGCCGTCAAGGAAGACAAGATCCGCGCCTCCCTGCATGATCGCCGCGCGCTGCTCGCCGAGGTTCTGGGCGCCCTGGAGCGCATGGGCCGCAATCCGCCGCCAGCCCTGCTGGTGACGCCGGACGATGCGCTCGCCTCGGTGCGCAGCGCCATTCTTCTCGGCGCCGTCGTGCCCGGAATGCGCAAGGAAACCGACAAACTCATCGCCGATCTTACGGATCTGAGCAAACTGAGGGCCGATGCAGCCGCCGAAAAAGCCAGCTTCACCACCACCGTGACCAACAGTCTGGAGGAGGAGCGGCGCATGGATCTGCTGATTGCGGAAAACGACAAGCACAACAAGGAAAATACGACCCAGCTCGAGGCGGAGCGCAAGCGCGCGGAAGAGCTGGCAGGCCAGGCAACCAGCCTGGAGGGCCTCGTTGCCTCGCTTGAAAGCCAGATAGGCTCCGTGCGTGACGCCGCCGCAGCAGCCCGTGCGGAAGAAGCGCGCCGGGCTCAGATGACCGAACAGCAGCGCGAGCAGGCGAAAGCCCTTGCCGAGAACGGCGTGCCCGATAAAAACCGCATTACGCCCGCATATCCCTTCTCAGACCTGAAGAAAAAGTTGGAGCTGCCCGTGGCGGGCGATATTCTCCGCCAGTTCGGCGACGACGATGGCACGGGCCACACCGCGATGGGACTGACCGTCGCGACCGGTCCGGATGCGCTCGTCACGGCTCCCGCCGACGGCACGGTCGTCTATGCCGGCGCATTTCGCAGCTACGGACAGATGATCATCCTGGATACGGGCGACGGCTATCACATGGTGCTGTCGGGCATGGACGCGATCAAGACGCGCCCTGGCAGATTCGTCTTCGCTGGCGAGCCGCTTGCCACAATGGGCCAAAAAAGAGTCGCGAGCGCGACCGCATTGGCGCTGGAAACGGATCGGCCAACGCTTTACATTGAATTCCGAAAAGATGGAAAACCGGTCGATTCTCGGCCCTGGTGGACCTCCAAAGACACTGGAAAGGCACGCAATGATACGTAGGGCTTCTCTTGTTCTCGTCGGCGCATTGATGGGTGCGACCGCGATGGGCGTTATCTACTCGGCGGTAGCGCCGGCGGAAGCCGCTGGCACTTCCACCTATAAGGAGTTGTCGATTTTCGGCGACGTCTTTGAGCGCGTCCGCGCGCAGTATGTGACGCCGCCGCAGGAAGACAAGCTCATCGAAGCCGCCATCAACGGCATGCTCTCTTCGCTGGACCCGCATTCGAGCTACATGAACGCCAAGGATGCGGAAGACATGCGCACCCAGACCAAGGGTGAGTTCGGCGGTCTCGGCATCGAAGTGACGATGGACAACGACCTCGTCAAGGTCATCACCCCGATCGACGACACGCCCGCCGCCAAGGCTGGCGTCCTTGCTGGCGACTATATCACCGCCATCGACGGCCAGTCCGTCCGCGGCCTGAAGCTGGAAGACGCCGTCGAGAAGATGCGCGGCCCGGTCAAGACGCCGATCAAGCTCACCCTGATGCGCAAGGGCGTCGACAAGCCGATCGAGCTCACCGTCATCCGTGACGTCATCGCCGTTGCAGCCGTCAAGTCGCGCGAGGAAGGCGGCGATGTCGGCTATATCCGCATCATTTCCTTCACCGAAAAGACCACGCCGGACCTCGAAGCTGCGATCGCCAAGATCAAGAAGGATATCCCGGCCGACAAACTGAAGGGTTATGTCCTCGATCTGCGCCTCAACCCGGGTGGCCTGCTCGATCAGGCGATCAACGTTGCCGACGATGTGCTTGAGCGTGGCGAGATCGTTTCCACCCGCGGCCGCAATCCGGACGAGACCCGCCGCTTCAACGCCACGCCCGGCGATCTGACCGACGGTAAGCCGATCATCGTGCTCACCAACGGCGGCTCGGCTTCCGCTTCGGAAATCGTCGCCGGCGCCCTGCAGGATCTGCGCCGCGCCACCATTCTCGGCACCCAGTCCTTCGGCAAGGGCTCCGTTCAGACGATCATTCCGCTCGGTGATGGCAACGGCGCGCTGCGCCTGACGACGGCGCTCTACTATACGCCCTCAGGCCGCTCGATCCAGGGCACCGGCATCACGCCTGATATCAAGGTCGACCAGCCGCTGCCGGATGATCTGAAGGGCAAGCTGACGACGGAAGGCGAATCCAGCCTGCCGGGCCACATCAAGGGACAGAGCGAAACCGACAAGGGCTCCGGCTCGTCGGCCTATGTGCCGCCGGACCCGAAGGACGATATCCAGCTCAACTACGCGCTCGACCTGCTGCGCGGCGCCAAGACCGATCCGGCCTTCCCGCCGAACCCCGAAAAGGCGGTTTCCTCCAAGTAAGGATTGGCGCCGGGCTGGAAACAGACCCGGCGCTTTCATGATGAGGGAGCGGGATAACGCGTATCGTTCCGCTCTTCTCCGCCAGCCTCAATTTCATATGAATCCGGCCTTGTTCGGAAACAGTTTTGTTCATGTTCTAGAGCAATTCCAGGAAAAGTGCGCAGCGGTTTTCCGTCCGGAATTGCGTGAAAACAAAGAGATAGAGCGGTTCAGAGATTCCATGAAAACTGAACCGCTCTAGCACTTTGAGTGCCGCGGGCATTTTTCCGCTTCGCCGCGAGCGATATGCTCGAGGCCGATACAGTTTTCCGCTTGGGGTGGATTGAAATTTGGGAACGGATTTGCATGCACCGTTGGGACAGAATCGCGGCCCCGGCCGCCAGCGGCGCTCCATCCCCTTTGGGCGCATTCTCGGCGGCTTCTGTCTGATCGCGATCGCCGGCTTTTCTCTCTATTCGGCGCTTCTGCGCGATCACCTGCAGAAGACCCAGCCGGTAGAGGCGGCAAAGAAGGAAGATCCGGCCCCTCCGGCCGAAACCAAGCCTGCTGCGACCGAGAAAATCGACCAGGCCGGGTTGACGCAGGTCGATCCGCAATCCGGCGCCAATGCCACACGCATCGTTACCGGCGACGGTTCGGTCGTCACCATGTTCAGCCCGAACAATCGGGACGGCAGCGGCCCGGTATTGATCAACGCCAATCAGGTGGGCCAGGACCCACGCATGGCGGCAACGCCGAATGACAGCCTGCTGGAGGATTCGCCCTTCGGCAAGCTGCCGATCACCTCACCGAGCGGCCTGAGGCCGATGGATCAATATGCGCGGCCCTGGTCAGGCGCTCGCGGCACCCGCGTCGCCATTGTCGTCAGCGGCCTTGGCCTCAGCCAGACCGGCACGCAGCGCGCCATCGAGAAGCTGCCGGAAGAAATCACGCTCGCCTTTGCCGTCAGCGGCAACAGCCTGCAGCGCTGGATGCAGGAGGCACGGCGCGGTGGCCATGAGATCCTCATCCAGGTGCCGTTCGAGCCCTTCGACTATCCCAGCAACAATCCAGGCCCGGATACGCTGCTGACCTCGCTGTCGGCTGCAAAGAATGTCGAAAACCTGCACAAGGCGATGGGCAAGATCACCAATTACACCGGCGTGATGAACTATCTCGGCGGCCGCTTTCTGGCCAATCCCGGCGCCATGGAACCGGTGCTGCGCGATATCGGCAAGCGCGGCCTGCTGTTCCTGGATGACGGCTCTTCGGCGCAATCCAAATCCGGAACGCTCGCCAAGACGCTGGACGTGCCGCATGCTTTTGCCGACGTGCAGCTCGACGGCGAACTGCAGCAGGATGCGATCCTCAGGAAACTCGACGAGCTCGAGCGCATCGCCCGCCGCAATGGTTCCGCGATCGGCGTCGCCTCCGCCTTCGACGAGAGTGTCGACGCCATTAGCAAATGGAGCGAGGAGGCCGCCATGCGCGGCGTTGAAATCGTCGCCGTCTCGGCGCTTGCCGACGACCCGAAACATCCCTGACCCCTGGCCTGGTTCCCTGGGCCTGACCCTGGAGAGAGAAATGAGCACGCCCCACGCGCCCGTAAGAGCCGAAGACCTGCCCTACCGCCCCTGTGTCGGCATCATGATCCTGAACCGGGATGGCCTGGTCTGGGCCGGCCGCCGCATTCCGGACGGCAATTCCGAATATGACGGCTCGCCGCAGCTCTGGCAGATGCCGCAGGGCGGCATAGACGAGGACGAAGATCCGCTGAAAGCCGCCTATCGCGAGCTTTACGAGGAGACGGGCATGAAAACCGTGACCCTGATGGCGGAAGCGAAGGACTGGATCAATTACGATCTGCCGCCGCAGCTGATCGGCATCGGCCTCAAGGGAAAATATCGCGGCCAGACGCAGCGCTGGTTCGCCTTCCGCTTCGACGGCGACGAGAGCGAGATCGCCATCAACCCTCCGCCGGGCGGCCATGAAGCGGAATTCGATGCCTGGGGATGGAAGCCGATGGCCGAGCTTCCCGGATTGATCGTCGCCTTCAAGCGATCGGTCTACGAGCAGGTCGTTTCGGAATTCAGCCATCTGGCCGGCCTGAAGGCCGAGGACTGAACGAAGACAACCGGCCGCTTGGCGGCCGGTTTCGTAAGATGTCGATTATTCTGCGGAATCGGCGGAGTCAGCGTTGAGCTGGCCGTACTTGGCTTCGCCGATTTTTCCGAGCAGCTCGAGCTGGGTTTCGAGGAAGTCGATATGGCCTTCCTCATCCGTCAACAGCTCTTCGAACAGCTTCATGGAAACATAGTCGCCAGCGTCATGACAGATATCGCGCGACTTCTTGTAGGCCGTGCGGGCGTCGTATTCGCCGGCAAGATCGGCTTCCAGCACTTCCTTGACGTTCTGACCGATGCGCAGCGGCGCCAGCGTCTGCAGATTGGGATGACCTTCAAGGAAGATAATGCGAGCGACGAGGCGGTCGGCGTGCTGCATTTCCTCGATGGATTCCGCACGCTCCTTCTTGGCAAGCTTGGTGTAGCCCCAGTCCTCAAGAAGCCGATAGTGAACCCAATACTGGTTGACTGCGCCAAGCTCGAGGAACAGCGCCTCGTTAAGCCGCTCGATGACTTTTTTGTCGCCTTTCAATGTCCGCTCTCCTGTTGTCTTCATGGAATTTTTTCAGGCGGGACATGAAATCAAATATTTCGGCTTCCGTCGAGTGCCGACGGGCATGATAATCTTCGGTTGTCTGTATAATGATATCAACAACATTCGGGAAACAGCCGCAGCAGCGGCCGCGCTTTTCCATGGCGTGATAAACCTTGGCGGGAACGATGAGCTGCCAACAGTCCTGATCGAGGAGTTCGGTGATGACCTCCCGGATTTCCTTGTCGGTGATGTAATTACAACTGCAAACCAGCATTCTTCGCTCAGCCCGTCAAACATGACATCCGCTGTCTTGTTATCTGCTAAAGAAGACGCCCTTTGTCAAGAAAGAAACGATTCATTTTAATCGCCGGTTTGATTGGATGACAGGAGCATTGGCTCGCGACCTCCGGATGAAAGGCCCCGAATCTCTCGGAATCTCCCAGAATTTCAATGGAAATTGCGACCTCGCGGCATGACCTTTGCCGTTTCCACGCCATTGCTGCGGCCTTCCGCCGCTGTCCCTGCACCGGATGGACGCAGCAGCAGGGCAGATTTTTTCTTCTGCCGGTGATCCATGGTCGGCCGTAGCGCCTCATCTGCCCGGTCGCTGACGCCAAAACGCCTTGCCTCGCGCTGTAGGATGCCGAGTGCCGGCGTCATATCCTCGATATGATCGACCACCACATGGATGACGCCGCTTTCGCTCTGCAGGCGGCCGCGGATCTTCACCAACCGTGCCCCCATGACAATGGCACGGTATTTCTCGAACTTCTTCGGCCAGACGATCGCATTGGCGACGCCGGTCTCGTCTTCGAGCGTCATGAAGATCACCCCCTTGGCCGAGCCCGGCCGCTGGCGCACCAGCACCAGCCCGGCGATCGTCACCATCCGGCCATTGGCGACACCGGGCAGTTCCCGGCTCCGTACAATACCCTGCCGCGCGAAATCGGCGCGCAGGAAGGAAACCGGATGCGCTTTCAGCGACATGGACAGATAGCGATAATCTTCGGTGACCTGCTCGCCGGGTAGCATCTCGGGCAGAGAAACCGCCGGTTCGAGCTGCAGATCCGCATGGTCGCCGAGATCGAAGAGGGGAAGCTTTTCGGCAGCGCTGCTGGCATCAAGCGCCCGCACCGCCCAAAGCGCCTCACGCCGGCTGAGGCTGATGGAACCGAACGCATCCGCATCCGCCAGACGCTCGATCTGCGCCTTGGCAAGTCCGGATCGTAGCCAGAGATCGCGCACCGAGCGATAACCATCACCACGGCGCTCGACCAGCTGCTTCATCTCATCCTCGGACAGGCCCTTGACCTGCCGGAAACCGAGGCGGACGGCACATTGCGTCTTGATGATCTCGCGCATCGACGCATGACGCTGCTCGACCGAACTGCGGTCGAAAGACGCCTTTTCCAGCAGGCAATCCCAACTCGAATGATTGACATCCACCGGCCGCACCTCGACGCCATGCTCGCGCGCATCGCGCACCAGCTGCGCCGGCGCATAAAAGCCCATGGGCTGAGCATTGAGGATCGCCGTACAGAAGACATCGGGATAATAGGCCTTGAGCCAGGAGGAGGCATAGACGAGCAGGGCAAAGGACGCCGCATGGCTTTCCGGAAAGCCATATTCGCCGAAGCCTTTGATCTGCTCGAAGCAGTTCTTGGCGAACTCACGGTCGTACCCCTTCGCGGCCATACCCTCGACCATCTTCTCCTCGAAAGTATGGATAGTCCCGGTTCGCTTGAATGTTGCCATAGCCCGACGCAGCTTGTCCGCTTCCGCAGGCTTAAATCCAGCCGCCGTAATGGCGATCTGCATCGCCTGTTCCTGAAAGAGAGGAACGCCCAGCGTACGTTTTAACACCGCCTCCAGCTCCGGACTCGGATAGTCGAGTTTTTTCCCCGCCCGCTTGGCCTCCCGTCGCTTGAGATAGGGATGCACCATATTGCCCTGAATCGGACCGGGTCGGACGATCGCCACCTCGATGACTAGATCATAGAACTCCCGGGGTCGAAGGCGCGGCAGCATGCTCATCTGCGCCCGGCTTTCGATCTGGAAAACGCCGATCGTGTCGGCGCGGCAGATCATGTCATAGACAGGTTCGCCATCCGGGTAATTGGCGTAACCAAGATCGGCGAGCTCTTTCTTCACATCGTAATTGAGCAAAAGCAGATCGAAAGCCTTGGCGAGACAGGTCAGCATGCCGAGCGCCAGCACGTCGATCTTCAATATGTTGAGATTGTCGAGATCGTCCTTGTTCCACTCGATCATGTAGCGATCGTCCATCGCCGTGTGCATGATCGGCACGACCTCATCCAGCCGATCCCGGGTGATGACGAAACCGCCGACATGCTGGGTCAGATGCCGGGGAAAACCCATCAGCGTCGAGGCATAGGACAGCACGTTCTTTGTCGTCTTGTCCTTGAGATCGAGACCGGCAATCTTCGCCTCGCGCTCGGACAGATCCTCCGTCGACCAGCCCCAGACACCGCTTGCAAGAGCCGACTGCACATCCTCCGACAGGCCAAAGGCTTTCGCCACTTCGCGACCGGCCGAGCGCGCCCGATAGCTGGTGACCGCCGCCGTCAGCCCGGCATACTCCATCTTGTAATGACGGTAGATGAATTGGATGACCTCTTCACGCTTCTCGTGCTCGAAATCGACGTCGATGTCGGGTGGTTCCTCGCGCTCCGTCGAGATGAAGCGCTCGAACAAAAGCGTCGTGATCTTCGGATTGACTTCCGTGATCCTGAGACAATAGCAGACCAAGGAGTTGGCGGCCGAACCGCGCCCCTGACATAGAATGTTCCGGCTGCGGGCAAACTCCATGATGCGGCGCACCGTCAGGAAGTAGGGCTCATATTGCCGCTCGCGGATAAGAATAAGCTCGTCATTGATCTGTTTGACGACCTCTGCGGGAATCTCATCAGGATAGCGCCATCTGGCCCCCTCCCAGGTCAGCCGCTCCAGCGTTTCCGAGACGGTTTCGCCAGGAACACTTTCGTCGGGATAATTATGCTTCAGCTCATCCAGCGAAAAAGATAGCCGGCTAAAAAACTTCTGCGTATTGGCGATGGCCTTTGGATAATCTCGAAAGAGACGCGCCATCTCGCCAGCATCCTTCATATAGCGCTCGGCATTGGCCGCCAGCCTGAAGCCGGCCTCGGCGATCGGCACATGCTCCCGAATCGAAATCACGATATCGGCGAGCGGCTTACGTTCGGTCGCGTGATAGAGCGGCTGGTTGCTGGCGATCAGTCGCACGCCATTGCGCTGCGCCAGAATGGAGAGCGTGGCAAAGGTCATCCGGTCCCGCCCGTCATAGGCCGGCGACAGGATCATATGAAACTTTCGGCCGAAGCGCATCCATAGCCGCTTCAGGCACTCATCCAGCTTTGACTGCTCCTCGGGCGTCTCGACACTCTCGGCATCGGGAATAAGCGCTAGCATCATCTCGTCGCCCCATTCCACGAGGTCGCTTTCAGTGAGGATGCAGGTGCCTTTCTCGCCGCGTAGATTGCCGGCGCTCAAAAGCCGGCAGAGATGCGCCCAGCCCTTGCGGTTCTGAGGATAAGCAAGAATGTCAGGTGTGCCATCCGAGAACACCAGACGGGCGCCAGGCTGGAAACGAACCGGCTTCAGGAACGGCTTTTCCGGCTTTCCCTGGGCTCGAAGCAGAAGATTTTCCTTGATGGTGTCTTCATGTTTCGCCTGGAGAAGCTTGGTATGCGCATGCGCCTTGACGACGCCTGCAACCGAATTGCGGTCGGCAATCCCAAATCCGGAAAGTCTCAGGATGGCGGCCTGCGCCACGATCTCTTCCGGATGCGAGGCTCCCTCGAGAAAGGAGAAATTCGTTCTGACCCCAATCTCGCAGAAGGGTACGGGTTCGTGAAAGCTCGGGCGCGCGTTCATGCGAAGACCCCATGCATGTACCAGTCCGGCGCCGTTCCACCGCGACCATAAAGCCCCTTGCGGAACAGCCAGAAACGATGACCCTCTTCATCCTCGATCTGGAAATAATCACGGGCAGGCTCTTCCTTTTCCTCGAGCCACCATTCCGCCGAAAGCCGCTCCGGCCCCTCGGCCCGGCTGACCCGATGCATGACCCGCCGCCAGCGGAACTGCCGAGGAGGGCCGTCAGGCACTTCGGCGGCAATGGTTTCGACCAGCTCCGGCATGCGGAACAGCCGCAGCGGCCGCTCGCCGCGGAAGAAGCCATGGCCGGCATCCTCCTTGCCTGTGCGCCGCTTTGAAGCGAGGATCGTCATGGCCGGCAGCGGCCGCACGGCCCGCTCGGGGATATGGCTCTGTCGCAGCTCGAACCCCTGCAGGCAGTCCGGTCCCAGCCGCGCGGCCACGCGATCGACAAAGGCGGCAAGCGACCCTTCCTGGCGGTCCTCGCCGACGAAATCGCCTTGCGTTGCATCGAAAGGCGCATGCTGAAGCACATTGAGGCGGATGATTTCGAAACCGTAGCCGATATCGAGATCGTCATGAATGGCGCCGAAGCGCTCCGTGAACAGGCTTGAAATCCGGCTCGGCTCCCGCAGCGGCTGCGATGCGCCGGCGGCGATGCGGAAGACCGCGCCATCCACCCGGAAAAGCAGAAGTTCGAAGGAGCGGCCGCCGACGCCGCGCGCCTCCAGCCCCGGCTTCAGGGTTTCGGCAAGCTGGCGGGCAAGCTGCAAAATATCGTCTTCCGCCTGCACCGGCTCGGCCAGCCGGCGCTCGGCCGACAATTGCGCGACCGGGCGGCGCGGCGAGATCGGCTCCTCGACGAGACCAACGGCCTGGTCGAGCCGCAACAGCAGTTGCGCGCCGAAGCGGCGGGCAAGTGGCGCGCGCGGCGCGGCCAGAAGATCGCCCACCTGCTTCAGACCCATCTTCTGCAGGGCCGCGACAGTCTCCTCGCCGAGCCTCAGGGACGCCACGGGCAGCGGCGC
Organism: Martinezella hainanensis; assembly: GCF_900094555.1. Taxonomy (GTDB): domain Bacteria; phylum Pseudomonadota; class Alphaproteobacteria; order Rhizobiales; family Rhizobiaceae; genus Rhizobium; species Rhizobium hainanense. Next base: position 115,890 of record NZ_FMAC01000004.1, on the reverse strand, counting down.
CAAGGCTTCTTCCATGGCTTCGGGAGGAACGAGGCGGCTGTCGTCAAAGCGGGCAACGGCCCAGGACAAGCCCGGCGCGGAGGAAATGGCGCCGCGCACATCGAAGCCCAGCCGGGAAATCCGGATCAGTATGTCCTCGAGCAGCGCTTCCTCGCCGCCGAAGAGATGGGCGCAGCCGGTAATATCGAGGAAAAGCCCATCCTTGCCGTCGATCGCCACCAGCGGCGTATAGCGGTCGCACCAGTCGGCGATCGCTTCCAGAAGCTTGCGGTCCGCCGCCGGATCCTCCTCGACCACATCGAGATCGGGACAGATCGCCTTCGCCTCGGCCACGCCCTGACCCTGTTTCAAGCCGATCATCTCCGCGCGCTCGTTAAGAGCTGTCAGTCGCATGGCATTGTTGAGCTTGCCGGCACAAGCAAGCGGCGGCGCTTCAAGCCTGCCTGTCGAACGCCAGGACAGACCCCAGCGCTTGCGCGCGATGCGGTCGGTCGGCAGATGCGGAAAGGTCAGCGCCAGAATGCGCTGCGTGTTCGCCGGGAAAGGCAGGGCGTTGAGTGTCGAGGATAGGGGCAAAGCGGCGGTCATGGGCATTCCACTCCAGGGTTATGGAAAGGGGCGCCGGGTTTCGGCTTTTTTCCAAGGTCAGACGAAAGGCCGGATGACCGATGCTGCCGCCAAGCACCGATCCGTCCGGCAGGGGCCGCGCCTGCGCCGGCGCGGGTTCGACGGAAAAGCGGAAGAGGGCGCTGCTTGCCTCCTCCTCGCCTCCCTGTCGCAACAGAAACAAGGGCCGCCCCGCCGCCTTGGCCCTCAGCGCCAGCCGCCGGCTTTCGGTCAGGCCGAAACGGGCGGGATTGCCGCGCACTTCCAGAATGACGAGAGCAAAGGCGGCACTGCCAAGTGCTGCCTCCGCCACCCAGAGCGCATCGTCCAGCTTGCGCGGCGAGGCCTGCAGGAAAGCCGCAGGCTCCAACCCGAAATCGCTGACGCCGATGGCATAGGGCACGCCCGCCTCCATCGTCGCGACCGTATCGCCGATCCACAGGACCGGGGACTTGGACACGGCCGTATCCGACGCTTGCGCATGCAGCCGCGCTGCGAGCGCCAAAGCAAAACCGCTTGCCACCCCGGCATCGCGCAGGCCGTGCGAGCGGATTTCCGTCAGCGCATCGAGCGGCAGGCCGCCCTGCAGCGCCGCGTCGAGATCATCGACGCCGATCGGAAGGAGCGGCTGGGAAAGTCCGGTTTGCGCGGGCAGGGGCTTCGCAATGCCCGCCGTCCCCATCCCCGGCCTGTCTGCCAGCGTTTCACGCGCCGCTGCTGCCAGTGCCGGGATCGGCCTGCCTTCCAGTCGGGCAATGGTTTCACGCAGGGCAAAAAGCGTTTCCCGCGCCACGGCAGCCTCGGCCATGACGTTCACTCCAGATCGATAATGTTCCTGTTATGTTCTTATGGATTCCAGAGCTTGGAGAAAGAGTCAACACCATTTCATGAGAAAATATTCCTCTGCTCAGAGTTGGATGATTTCAGGTTGAAATGACCTAAAATCTGAATCCGCTCTAGAATCAAAGAAGTAGGGCATGATGGCGCCCGAAAACCGCTCAAACACTTTTCGGCGCCATACACTAATCCGCTCTCGTAAAAGCAGCATAAAGTCTCTATATGACCAGCCAAGGAAGGAATATTCATGGCTCGCGTCGACCAGAGCGAAGATTGGCGGGACCGCCACTCGCCCTCCATCAGCACATTCGAATCTCTGGCAATGGAGGCTTACAGCCACCTGCCGGACGAATTCCGCTCGCTCACCGGCAATCTCGTCATTCTCATCGAGGATTTCCCGGATGACGAGGTGTTCGAGGATATGGCGCTGGAAACCCCTTTCGACCTGCTCGGCCTCTTCGAAGGCCGCGGCATCTCGGAGCGCTTCACCGCCCAGACCGGCGACATGCCCAACAAGATCCGCCTCTACCGCCGGCCGATCATCGACTATTGGGCTGAAAACGAGGAAACCCTCGGCGACATCATCACCCATGTCCTGATCCACGAGATCGGCCACCATTTCGGCCTGAGCGACGAGGATATGGAGCGCATCGAGGAAAGCGCCGAAGAAGCGACGGATCGATGATATCGACCCCGACCGTAGGCGGCCAGGGTGAAGAACTTCAATCGACGCTTACTGCTCGGAAAGCTTCATATCCGGATCGTAATCCTTGCCGGCCACTTCCTTGACGACGGCCTGGCCGCATTCCATCCGGCCGCTTGCGGAGTTGAAGCCATAGGTCGGCGAGCCGTATAGCTCCCAGCCCTTGTTCAGCGCTGCACTCACCTTGTGGCAGAAGGAAGCGTCATCAGGACCGGTGAGGAAGCGATAGAGTTTCATCAAGGCATCTTTCGTGTTTGGCCGGTCAATTCGACAGTCAGGCCCCGGTGCGGGGCGCTGCGGCGGCGCCCAAAGAGCGCTGCTCGATCAGGCGAGCTTTATGAATGAGTCTTTCCGCCTGGACAAGGTGCAGCCGCTCCACCATCCGCCCGCCGATGTTCACGACATTGAGAGCTTCAGCGCCCGGCTCGGCGAAGGCTGATATGATGGCCTCGGCCTCGGCGATGGCAGCCTCAGCCGGGCCGAAATGCCGGTTGGCGGCCTCGATCTGGCTCGGATGGATCAGCATCTTGCCGGTAAAGCCCATGGCGACACCCTGGCCGCATTCCGCCTCGAATTCTTCGGCATCCTTGAAATCGTTGAACACGCTGTCGATGGCCTCGAGCCCATAAGCGCTGACGGCCAATATCACCTGCATCAGCCAGGGCACGAGATAGGGGCGACCGGGTTGCGGCAGGACACCCGTTTCCTTTCTGAGGTCGTTGAGGCCGACGACGAAACAATCGAGCCGGCTGCCGGCCGTACGGCCGGCCTCGGCGATTGCGGCCGCGTTCAGAATGCCGCGCGGCGTCTCGATCATCGCCCAGATGCGCAACTCTTCCGGCACATCGGCTTCCGCGAGCCAGTCGCCGACCATCATGACATCCTGCGGCTCGTCCACCTTCGGCAGCAGCACCGCATCCGGCTCCAGCTCCGCAACCAGCGCCAGGTCGTCGGCGCCGAAATTGGAGGAAAGCGCATTGATGCGGATGATCCGCTCCTTGCCCGGCAGCGGCGCGACAGCAAAGAAGGCTCTCAGATTCTCCCGCGCCTCGGCCTTTTTCTCCGGCGCCACCGAATCCTCAAGATCGAAGATGACGGCATCGCAATCGAGGCTCGAAAGCTTGTCCAGCGCACGACGGTTGATGGCGGGAACGCTCAAGACCGAGCGGCGCACCCGGGCGGGGCGGGAAGGGGGATTCTGGCTCTCAGATTGGCTCATTGTGCCGTTTTGCCGCGCTTTTACGCGCCAGGCAAGTCAACAAAAAGCCATGCTCCTCTTGCAGATGACAGGGAAGAGGGCCACATTGCTTGCTGTAGAGAGGTCTCGACCATGCAGAATATCCGTTCCCTGTTCATCGCGCTTGCCGGTATCACCGTGTTTGCAGCCATGGCGTTGTTTACCGTTTCGGTCACGCTTGCCGTCGGCGCTATTCTCACCGTGCTGATGGCAGCCCGTGCGATTTCGCTGCGCATGAAGCCGGCACCGGTGCGCGCCAAGGCGAAGACGAACGGCCAGCGCGAAATGCGCATCTGGAACGACGGTCGCGGCACCATCATCGATCTCTGAGATTGAAAGCAGGGCAGGGCGGCCCATTGCCGGCCGCCGGCACCCGTTTGCCCGGTTCAAGCCACGTGCTGAAGGGCAAGGGCGACCAAAGCGCCGCCTTTTAGAGCATTTCCAAGATTCTCCTTCATTTCGGGCCGGATTTGCTCTATTGGCAGGATAATTCGTGCTTAGACGAAAATGAAGGCAGGACCCCATGGACAAGTTCGTGAAGTTGACCGGTGTCGCAGCACCCCTCCCGGTCGTCAATGTCGATACCGACATGATCATCCCGAAGGATTATCTGAAGACCATCAAGCGCACGGGTCTCGGCAAGGGGCTCTTCGCTGAAGCCCGCTACAATGAAGACGGCACGCCGAACGAAGATTTCGTGCTGAACAAGCCGGCCTACCAGAACGCCAAGATCCTCGTCGCCGGCGACAATTTCGGTTGCGGCTCCTCGCGCGAACACGCTCCCTGGGCGCTGCTCGATTTCGGCATCCGCTGCGTCATCTCGACCAGCTTCGCCGATATCTTCTACAACAACTGCTTCAAGAACGGCATCCTGCCGATCAAGGTCAGCCAGGAAGATCTAGACAAGCTGATGGACGACGCTTCGCGCGGCTCCAACGCCATCCTGACGGTCGATCTGGAAAACCTCGAAATCACCGGCCCGGACGGCGGCTCGCTGAAGTTCGAACTCGACGAATTCAAGCGTCACTGCCTGCTGAACGGCCTCGACGATATCGGCCTGACGCTGGAAAAATCCTCCGCGATCGACACTTTCGAAAAGACGAACGCCGCATCGCGCCCCTGGGCCGCCTGATCGGCTTATCCTTATCTCTAGCGTTTAGAAGCCGGGCCTTACAGCCCGGCTTTTTTCATGCGGACACAAAGGTCCCCTCTCCCCGCATGCGGGGAGAGGGGACTATTCCGTTAAAACGGCTCAGGCACCATCTTTCCCGCCCGCTGTAATATGTTCGACAAGAAGGGGGTCCATACAGACCTGCCGAGAGCTTTCGGGCCTCTCTCCCACCCCCCTAAATTCCTCTCCACACACTGGAGCTTCTCCATGACCTCCCTTCCCATTGTTGGCGCCGCCATGACGCTCGACGACGTCGAAATCCATCGCAACTGGCTGCTGGAAAAGCCGCGCGATCTGGAGCTGCAGAGCTTCGTCGAAGCCGAAATCCTGAGCGGCGACTGGGCTCCGCTTGCCGAGCGCGCCCGCAAGCTGCTCGACGGCCATGAGGGCCGCCTCGGCATCCACGGCCCGTTCTGGGGTTTCGTCATCGCCTCGCAGGACCCGGATGTCCGCGCCGTCGTCACCAAGCGCCTGCTGCAGGCCCTCGACGTCTGCGCCAATATCGGCGCCACGCAGATGGTCATCCATAGCCCCTATACGTCGTGGTCCTACAACAACCTCGACAACAACAAGGGCGAGCGCGAGAAGATCATCGAATACACGCACCTGACGCTGAAAGAAGCTGTCAAGCGCGCCGAAGACATCGGGCTCACCATGGTCATCGAGAACATCGAGGACAAGGATCCCCATATCCGCGTCGGCCTCGCCGACAGCTTCAATTCGCCCGCCGTCGCCGTTTCGATCGACACCGGCCACGCCTATTACGCCCATGGCTACACGGGCGCTCCGCCGGTCGACTATTACGTCCATGCCGCCGGCAACCGCCTGCAGCATGTCCACCTGCAGGATGCCGACGGCTATGCCGACCGTCACTGGAGCCTCGGCGAAGGCAGCATCCACTGGCGCGCCGTCTTTGCCGCCCTTGGCAAGCTCAACAGCAATCCACGCCTGATCATCGAGATCAAGGACAAATCGAAGATCCCGGCATCAGCAGCCTACCTCGCTTCGCTCGGTCTGGCCGAGTAAAGCACTCACTACCCGCCCTCGTGGTTCGAGACGGCCCTTCGGGCCTCCTCACCATGAGGGCTAATCTCCTCATCAGACTATCAACCCGCTCCGCCCTCATCCTGAGCCTGTCGAAGGATCAGGCGGCCCCTCCGGTTAAGTGCAAAAGCACCAGCCCTCACCCTGAGGAGGCCTGCAAGGCCGTCTCGAAGGGCGAGGGCGGGTGGGTAGCCGCAAAAGCCCGAAAACCGTACCGTTTCGGTCTCTTCCTCGCTTGAAAAGCCGCATTTGCAGGTCTAAAAACCCCGCAACTTTTTCTTTCGCGGAGGCTTTCCCATGACAGTTCGCAATCTCTTCCTCCTGCCGGGTGACGGCATCGGTCCCGAGGCTATGGGCGAAGTTCGCAAGATCATCGCTTACATGAACGAGGCCGAGAATGCCGGCTTCGTCACCGATGAGGGCCTTGTCGGCGGCAGCGCCTATGACGCCCATGGCGCGGCGATCTCCGATGCAGATATGGCAAAGGCGATGGCGGCTGACGCCGTGCTCTTCGGCGCCGTCGGCGGTCCGAAGTGGGATGCTGTCCCTTATGAAGTCCGCCCGGAAGCCGGCCTGCTGCGCCTGCGCAAGGATCTTCAGCTGTTCGCCAACCTGCGCCCGGCCATCTGCTATCCCGCCCTGGCATCGGCTTCGTCGCTGAAGCCGGAGCTGGTCGACGGCCTCGATATCCTCATCATCCGCGAACTGACAGGCGGCGTCTATTTCGGCGAGCCGAAGGAGATCATCGACCTTGGCAACGGCCAGAAGCGCGGCATCGACACTCAGGTCTACGACACCTACGAGATCGAGCGCATCGCCGGCGTCGCCTTCGAACTGGCGCGCACCCGCAACAACCGCGTCTGCTCGATGGAAAAGCGCAACGTCATGAAATCAGGCGTGCTCTGGAACCAGGTCGTCACCGCGACGCACAAGGAAAAATATTCCGACGTGCAGCTCGAACATATGCTGGCTGACGCCGGTGGCATGCAGCTCGTTCGCCAGCCGAAGCAGTTCGACGTCATCGTGACGGACAACCTGTTCGGCGACATGCTGTCCGACGTTGCGGCCATGCTCACCGGCTCGCTCGGCATGCTGCCATCCGCTTCACTCGGCGCACCCGATGCCAAGACCGGCAAGCGCAAGGCGCTCTACGAGCCCGTGCACGGCTCCGCACCCGACATCGCTGGCAAGGGCATCGCCAACCCGATCGCCATGATCGCTTCCTTCGCCATGTGCCTGCGCTACTCCTTCGGCCTGGTTACCGAAGCCGACGCGCTGGAAAAGGCGATCGCCAACGTGCTCGACAGCGGCATCCGCACCGGCGACATCATGTCGGCAGGCAGCCGCCAGGTCGGCACCGCCGAAATGGGCGACGCCATCCTCGCCGAATTCAAGGCCCTGTCGGCATAATCGCCGGCATAAGTCGCCTGATATATTTCACGTGAAACACGAAGGCCCCGTTCTTCGCCGGAACGGGGCTTTTCATTGCAAGCAGGATAGTCTCGTCTGAGCCCACGATCGCCGCTTCGGCTCGTGTCGTTAATTTTTAGAAAATTAGAAAAACTGTAACAACAGCCTGTTATTTGTCGAGGTGATTGGAAATCGACAATAGGCAATGATTATGCAGGCGATCTTGACGTCTCTCGACAGGCGTTGGCGGCGAAGCGATGCGGCATTTGCACCATCTCACTGGAAAATTTGCCTTTTTCTGACCGCCAATGTCGTGCTTCTTTCGGCTCTCCTGTTCGATTGGCCCGTCGGCGCGACCCTGAAAAGCCTGTCGCCATCCATTCGCTTCGTCGGAGGAATGCTGACCAATTTCGGCGAATCCGGCTGGCTTCTCCTCGTCAGCGCCTTCCTGCTCGTCGAGGGCTGGGCCGGCAGCAGGCTGCTGCATTCCCAACGCTGTCGCTGCCAGGCGCTGCGCATCTGCCAGATCGGCGGCTATCTGCTGACGACCATTGCGCTTTCCGGCCTCCTTGCCAATTTGCTGAAGCGCGCCATCGGCCGCGCGCGTCCGACGCATTTTGCCGATTGGGGTCCCTTTGGCTTCTCGCCCTTCAACGGCCGCGCCAGCTTCGAAAGCTTCCCGTCAGGCCATGCGACCACCATCGGCGCCCTGTTCGTGGCGCTTGCCTTCCTGTTCCCGCGCTATCGCTACATCTTCGCGGTCTGCGCCCTGTGGCTGGCGATCACCCGCGTCATGGTCGGCGCCCACTATCCGAGCGACGTGATAGCCGGCCTGGCGCTCGGCGGCTGGTTCTCCTTCATGGTGGCGATCGTCTATGCGCGCTACGGCCTGCTTTTCCGTATCAACGCCGCCGGCTGGCCGACGCCGCGACTGCCGCTTTTCAAAAGCGGCAAGCCTCGACAGGCCGATTCCTGAGCTTGTCACGCCTGCATCGCAAAGGTTGCCAAGGCCCTCGCGCATTCATATATCTGGCAAGGTAGGGGTGGCTGAAGGTGGTCAACCCGATTTCGTTTGCGATGAATACCATGGATGCCGGACCGATACGTTTAAGCGAAAGGCAGATGGGATTGATTTCCCGAGCACTTGCCGAGCCGCGACGCGTGCAGATCCTGAAGGAGATCGGCACACGGACTGAGCCCACGCCCTGCAGCATCCTGAACGAATGCCACACCGTCAGTGCCGCGACGATGTCGCATCACATCAAGGAACTTGAAAATGCCGGTCTCATCGAGATCCAGCGCGAAGGCAAGTTCGCGAACCTCGTGCTGCGCCGCGACACGCTGAACGCCTATATGGCAGAGCTTTCCAAGATCTGACACTTCCATCCATGCCATCAGCATTTCTTGCTGTGGCCCTTGTATCAATTAGATGATTATCTAAATATCAAAGTGACGATGCGAAACGGTTTTCGGGTCGCATGCGCCAAATGATTTGATGATTGTAAAACTGTCTAATAATCTCCGAAGGAAGCTGACATGAGCAAACTGACAGGCAAGGTCGCAATCGTGACCGGAGCATCCAAGGGCATCGGCGCCGGTATCGCCAAGGCGATGGGCGAGGCGGGCGCAGCCGTCGTCGTCAACTACGCCTCAAGCCGCAATGGTGCCGACAGGGTGGTAGCCGAGATCACCGCCAAGGGCGGCAAGGCGCTCGCCGTGCACGGCGACGTTTCCAAATCCGAAGACGTCAAGCGCCTCTTTGAGGAAACGAAACAGGCCTTCGGCCGCGTCGACATCCTCGTCAACAATGCCGGTGTCTATCAATTCGCGCCGATCGAGGAGTTCACCGAGGAAGAATTCCATCGTGAATTCAATATCAACGTGCTCGGCACGCTGCTGACCAGCCGGGAAGCTGTCAAATATTTCGGCCCGGAAGGCGGCAATATCATCAATATCGGCTCCAACGCCGTAAGCATGAACCTGCCGACTGCGTCCGTTTACACCGCAACCAAGGCCGCCGTGGATTCCATCACCAAGATCCTCGCCAAGGAGCTCGGTTCACGCAATATCCGTGTCAACAACCTGGCGCCTGGCGGCGTCGAAACCGAAGGCGTCGTTACCGCGGGCCTCATCGGCAGTGATTTCGAGAAGCATCTCGTCTCCCAGACGCCTCTTGGCCGCCTCGGTCAGCCGACCGATATCGCCCCGGTCGCCGTCTTCCTTGCATCGCAGGATGCCGCCTGGGTGACCGGCGAAACCATCTATGTCGGCGGTGGCTTGAAGTAACTCATCAACTGAAACATCGCCCTCCGACACGAGGGCGATGTCCTTCCGCGCGGCATAACCGCGTGCCCTGCCAATACATTAGCAGGCGATTGCCAAACCACCTCATTTTCCTATTTAGTAGAGCTGTTCGGGTTTTCCGCATGTCAGCGCAGTCGACTGTGCCGCGAAGCGACCTTTCGACCGCGAAATTTCAAAACAGATCCAGTCTTCAATGCGATCCCACGCCGCAGCGAATGTCATCGAACTCCCTTAAGATCCGTCGGCGATGGCTGTCGTGAATAACAAACGGAGGACGCCTTTATGAATACCGCCAATACCAAATCGAAATTGGGCACTCGCACCAATCTCAGCGAAGACGCGACGCGCGATATTTCCGCAGCGCTGACCGCTCTGCTGGCGGATGTCTTTGCCCTCTATCTGAAAACCAAGAATTTTCACTGGCACATGAGCGGCCCGCATTTCCGTGATTATCACCTTCTTCTCGATGATCAGGGCGATCAGATTTTCGCCATGACCGATCCCATGGCTGAGCGTTGCCGGAAGATCGGCGGGACGACCCTCCACTCGATCGGCCAGATCGCCAAGCTGCAGCGCATCCCCGACAATGACGCCGAATATGTCGATCCGCAGGACATGCTTGCCGAGTTGGCTGACGATAATCTCAAACTGTCAGCCGAAATCCGCGCCGTTCACGACGTCTGCGACGAATATGGCGATATCGCCACAGCAAGCCTCCTCGAAAACTGGCTTGATGAGACCGAGCGCCGCACATGGTTCCTGTTTGAAATCACGCGCAAGTCCAACCGCTGACATCTGAGACCGCGACCTTCGAACACGATCAGTTGAAGGCGGTCTGCAATGATCCCGATTTCCTCGCTCCGGCAGCGATGCCAGCGAGGAAATCCTTGACTCCTGTGGAAAACATCTTAGAACCGGCGACGGAAAAGGAAGACTTCCATGGTTCGCTTCGAACAGATCGATAGCTGCAGTCACCTGGCTGAATATGCCGGGCGGGATGTCTGTTTTCCGGTTTCTTCCAAAACCAAGGCCAAAACGACGACGAAAACCGTCTGACGTCTCTGGCCTGCCGCTCTCTCCCCGGCTCGGCTGGGGACAGGAACCGGTCGTCATGACCACGGTTCCCCCCTTCGCCCAAGAGGAGAGAAGAGAAAGAGAGCTTGAGAAATGGGTTTCAAAGTTGCAGTAGCGGGCGCGACCGGGAATGTTGGCCGCGAAATGCTCAATATCCTCGCGGAACGCGGTTTCCCGGCCGATGAGGTCGTGGCACTCGCATCGGCCCGTTCGCAGGGAACCGAGGTATCCTTCGGCGACCGGACGCTGAAGGTTTCCAACCTGGAGAACTACGATTTCTCCGACACCGACATCTGCCTGATGTCGGCCGGCGGCGACGTCTCGAAGCGGGTCTCGCCGAAGATCGGCGCCCAGGGCTGCGTCGTCATCGACAACTCCTCGGCCTGGCGCTACGACGCCGACGTGCCGCTGATCGTGCCGGAAGTAAACCCGGATGCCGTCGCGCAGTTCACCAAGCGCAACATCATCGCCAACCCGAATTGCTCGACCGCGCAGCTCGTCGTCGCCCTGAAGCCGCTGCACGACTTCGCCAAGATCAAGCGCGTCGTCGTTTCGACCTACCAGTCGGTCTCCGGCGCCGGCAAGGACGGCATGGACGAGCTGTTCAACCAGACCCGCGCCGTCTTCGTCGCCGACCCGATCGAAGCGAAGAAGTTCACCAAGCGCATCGCCTTCAATGTCATCCCGCACATCGATAGCTTCATGGAAGACGGCTACACCAAGGAAGAATGGAAGGTGCTGGCCGAAACCAAGAAGATGCTCGACCCGAAGATCAAGGTCACCTGCACGGCCGTGCGCGTACCCGTCTTCATCGGCCACTCGGAATCGGTCAACATCGAGTTCGAAAACGAGATCACAGCCGATCAGGCCCGCGACATCCTGCGCGAAGCGCCGGGCTGCCTCGTCATCGACAAGCGCGAAAACGGCGGCTACATCACGCCTTACGAATCCGCCGGCGAAGATGCGACCTATATTTCGCGTATCCGTGAAGACGCGACCGTCGAGAACGGCCTCAACCTGTGGGTCGTTTCCGACAACCTGCGCAAGGGTGCCGCGCTCAACGCCATCCAGATTGCCGAATTGCTGGTCAATCGCGGCCTCATCAAGCCGCGCAAGCAGGCTGCATAAGGATCTGTAAACCAATTTACGGTTTATAAACCCTCTCTGGCTATTCAGGATTGAATGGAAGCCTCGCCATTTCAAACGAAAGGCGGGGCTTTTCTGAATGATTTTGGTGGCGATGTTTCACATGAAACGAAAACATCGGTCGCTAAAATATGATGACATGATGGTCGGATGCTGGCATGGTCCGGTGGCGACTAAACGCGCGCGATCCCCTGGCTTCCAAGGGTTTGCGCGCCATTGAAAACGGTTACCGCGTTCGCATCGCGGTAAGATTTCGGGGACACTGAATGCGCTTCACAAAGTCTGGAATGGCGGCTCTCGTGGCGGGCGGGTTGCTGCTGGGAATGCCGCTTGCGGCAAATGCCGCCTCTTGCAGCAACACCTCCGCCGGCTTCGAAAACTGGGTGCAGGAATTCAAGCGGGAAGCGCAGGGACAGGGCGTCAGCCCGTCCACCCTCGACAGGGCCTTCGCCAACGTTCATTACAATCAGGCCACCATCCGCGCCGACCGCGGCCAGAAGAGCTTCAAGCTTTCCTTCGAGGAATTCATGAAGAAGCGTGGCGGCCAGACGATTATCAATCGCGGCAAAAGCATGAAGCAAGCCAATGCGGCGCTGTTTGCCAAGATACAGAAGCGCTTCGGCGTTCCCCCAGGCCCGATCATCGCCATCTGGGGCATGGAAACCGGCTTCGGCAGCTATATGGGCGACCAGCATACGCTTTCAGCCGTCTCGACCCTTGCCTTTGACTGCCGTCGTTCCGCATTCTTTACCGAGCAGCTCTACGCCGCCCTGAAGCTTGTGGGCGAAGGCTATCTCAGCCCGTCGGCGCGCGGCGCGGCTCACGGCGAAATCGGCCAGACGCAATTCATGCCGAAAAACGTCGTTGCCTTCGGCGTCGACGAAGATGGCGATGGCAGGGTAGACTTGGTCGGCTCGCGCGCGGATGCGCTGGCCTCGACCGCGAACTTCCTGCGTGGCCACGGCTGGCAGCCGGGCGCCGGCTATCAGCCCGGCGAGCCGAATTTCGCCGCCATCGCCGGCTGGAATGACGCAAAGGTCTATCAGCAGGCGATCGCCTATATCGGCCAGCAGATCGACGGCAAGTAAGCCTGATCTCATCAATTAAAAAGGCGCTGCGACGGGATGGTCAGCAGCGCCTTTTCATTTGATCTGCCTTCGGCCCCACCAGGCGACCGGCCCCTTAAACGTCAGGGCGGATAAAATCGCGCGTAGCCGGGTCCATGATCCATAGCTCGCCGGTCGAAATATCAAACCACGCGCCGTGCAGGCGCAGCTTGCCTTCTTCCTCGCGTGCCTTGATTTCGGGAAAGCTGCGCAGATTTTCCAGCGAATTGCGGATCGAAATACGCTCCAGCGCCGTCTGACGCTCGGTCTGCGTCATGATGTCATTGCTTTGGATCTGTTCGGCAGCCGGCTTCAGCAATGCCATCCACCGGCCGATGAAGTCACCCGGCGAGAGCGGTTCGGCATCGGGATCGAGCGCGGCGCGGATGCCGCCGCAGCGGCCATGACCCATGACGACGATGTCGGAGACCTTGAGCGACAGAACCGCGAATTCAAGCGCCGACGAGGTCGAATGGAAATTACCGTCCGGCTCGTAGGGCGGCACCATATTGGCGACATTGCGGATGACGAAGAGCTCTCCCGGGCCAGCATCGAAGATGATCTCCGGCGCTGAGCGGGAGTCACAACAGGCAATCACGAGCGTCGACGGGTTCTGGCCGAGTTCCGCCAGAGTGCGATAGCGTTCGCGCTCATCGACGTAACGCCCACTCATGAAATTGCGATAGCCGTTCAGAAGGGTGTCGGGAAAGCTTTGCATGACATTGGATTACAGCGCGCTTCGGCCGATGGCAACTGCTGCGCTGCAAAAAGCGTTAACCGTCGCGAACCGCTATTTTTTCTTCCGCTGTGCCGGATGAACAAGATGGCGCAGCTGCACCATCGCCATCGGCGTCGACAGGCTTGCGGAATCGACGGCCAGCGTCAGCTCGTTGCTGCCGCGTTTGACGGCGCGCGCCAGCACTTCAAAGACGCTGGCCGTCGTCAGTTGCAGCGCCCGCTCCTCATCCATGCCGGAAAGCAGGCGCGACAGGAAGACGGCGGACAAGAGATCGCCAAGCCCGTTCGGCGCGCCTTCCACGCTGCGATGTTCTGCAAGCAGCGCATTTCGGCCGCTGAGATAGAGATTGCCGATGCCGCCGGCCATCATCGGCACGGCGGACGTTACCAGCATGCGCGACGGCCCAAGGGCGAGTGCCGCCTCCATGATGGCGTTGTTATCCTCGAGCGGTGCACCGGCAAGCCAGGCAAGCTCGTAGCGGTTCGGCGTTGCCAGCGATGCCAGCGGGATCAGGTGGTCGCGGATCGCTTCCGCCGTCGCCTCGGGCACATAAAGCCCGCCAGCATCGCCAATAACTGGATCGCAGGCATAGAGGAGATCGGGGTTCTTCTCCCGCAAAGCCGTTACCAACCGGGCGACGGAAAGCGCCTGCGCAGCATTGCCGAAATAGCCCGACAGCACCGCCCTGACCTCGGAAAGCCAGGGTGCGGCGATGAGATCGTCGATCGCATGGTCGAAATCCGCCTCGTTGAAGGTTAGCCGCGTCGAACGCCCATGGCCGGGATGCCATGGCAGAACGATCGTCGGCAGCGCCCACACCGGATGGCCGAGCGTCTCCAGCGCGAAGACGGCCGCACGATTGCCGACCGACCCTCGGACGACATGGCTGGAGATGACGATAACGGCGCCGGCGGACACTCGCGACATGATGCTAGCTTTCAAGTTCAGAGCTTCAAACTGCCATGGCGCCGTTGATGATCCCTTTGGCGGCACTCTGTCAACCGCACTTCACAGAGTCATGAAAACCTCTGTTGACGAGCCCACTCCGCCAATTTCACACTAATGACATCCGCTTTGCATCGAGATCGCGCATTCCGGCAAGATTTTTAAAAAAAACCGGCCAAAATCAGTCCGAAAGCAACCAAATTCGCATTCTTTTTGCCAGTTTTTTCGCTAAACCTTCTGCTACTGTCGTCAAAATTCAAAAATCGGGAGGAATTCCATGGCGCCCAAGACCAATCCGAAACGGGAAAAACAGATCGAAGCGGCACGCAAGATAGCGGCGGCAACGGGCGAGGCGCACCTTGATCCCGAAATCCTGTTCGGCCGGGCGAGCAACGACGACATGGAGCTTTACAGCCCGGAAATGCTGGCTCTTGCCGCGACGCATGCGGCCAAGGAACTCGCGGCCTGGGGCGGCACCTCTCCGCGCGTCAGCATCGAGCAGGTCGCCAACATCGAGCCCGATGGCGTTGCCGTGTCGATCCTCTCGATCACCGACCACAACATGCCCTTCCTCTATGAATCGATCATGGGCGAAGTGACCAGCAGCTACCGCGATCTCTATATGGCGGTGCATCCGATCCTGATCATCGAGAAAGGCAAGCAGCCCAACCTCTATTCAGCCGATCAACCGAGCGACCCCGCCCATCGCGTCAGCCATATCCAGTTGCATCTCTCACCCCTATCGACGGCGCAGGCAACGGATCTGACCAAGCGGGTCCAGACCGTGCTCGACCAGACGCATCTTACCGTTTCCGACTGGAAGCCGATGCTGTCGCGCCTCGACACAGTCATTTCCGAGCTTTCCACCTACGAAGCGGCCGGCCGCCGTAAGAACGACCGAGACGAAGCGCTCGCCTTCCTTGCCTGGCTAAGAGACGGCAATTTCACCTTCCTCGGCATGCGCGAATATGTCTATTCCGGCAAGGGCGCCAACGCCAAGGTGGAGCGCGATCGCGGCACCGGCCTCGGCATCCTCTCCAATCCGGATGTCCGCGTCCTCCGACAGGGCAAGGACCAGGTGACCACGACGCCTGAAATCCTCGCCTTCCTCGATGGGCCGGATTTCCTGATCGTCACCAAGGCCAACGTCAAGTCGGTCGTCCATCGCCGCGCCTATATGGATTATGTCGGCGTCAAGCGCTTCGACACGGATGGCAACGTCACCGGCGAGCTGCGCATCGTCGGCCTCTTCACCTCCACCGCCTATACCAGCGCCGCAATTGAAGTGCCGCTGCTGCGCTCGAAGGTGCAGAAGATCAAGGATCACTTCGGCTTCGATCCCACAAGCCATTCCGGCCGCATGCTCGACAACACGCTGGAATCCTACCCCCGCGACGATCTCTTCCAGATCGATACGACGCTGCTCGCGAGCTTTGCCGAGCAGATCAACGACCTGACAGACCGGCCGCGCGTGCGGGCGCTGCCGCGCATCGATCATTTCGACCGCTTCGTCTCCGTCATCGTCTATGTCCCGCGCGAGGAATATGATTCCGTCGTCCGCGAGAAGATCGGCAACTACCTGAAGTCAGTCTATGACGGCCGCGTCTCCGCTTATTATCCGGCTTTCCCGGAAGGCGGCGTGGCCCGCGTTCACTTCATCATCGGCCGTAGCGCCGGCAAGACGCCACACGTTCCCCAAGCCAAGCTGGAAGAGGCGATCCGCGCCATCACCGCCCGCTGGGATGAGCGTTTCGTCATGCTGGCAGGTCCGAAAGCGCCGAACATCTCCGTCAGCCAGGCTTTCCAGGAAGCTTTCTCGCCGGAAGACGCCTTTGCCGACCTGCCCGATATCGTCGCCACGGCCGGTGCCGAGCCGATCCGTATCGGCTTCTATATCCGCAAGGACGAGGCGGGCGACATTCTCTCGCTGAAGATCTTCCATGGCGATGGCAACCTCGCACTGTCGCGCCGCGTGCCGCTGCTTGAAAATCTCGGCTTCAACGTCATCAGCGAGCGCACCTTCGATATCTACGTCACGGCCAAGGACGGCTCCACCGGCCATGTCGTGCTTCACGACATGGAACTGGAAGCGCGCGGCGGCCTGACGATCGATCTCGCCCGTCATGGCGCCGCGCTGGAAGAAGCCTTCCTCGCCGCCTTCGGCGGCACGATCGACAATGATGCCTTCAACCGGCTGATCGTCTCAGCCGACCTCTCCGCCCGTGAGACGAACGTCTTGCGCGCCTATTCCCGCTATCTGCGCCAGGCAGGCATTGCCTATTCGCAGGATTATATCTCTGCGACGTTGGACAAGTATCCGCGCATCGCTGCCTCGCTCTTCCGCCTGTTCCACGACACGCTCGATCCGAAACTCAGCGACAAGAACCGCACGAAGAAGCTTTCCGACCTCCATGCCGCCATCGAGACCGAGCTCGCCGACGTTCCGAGCCTCGACGACGACCGCATCCTGCGCCGCTACGTTAATGCCATCGATGCGACGCTGCGCACCAACTATTTCCAGAGGAATGCAGACGGCACGCCGAAGGCCATGCTCGCCTTCAAGCTCGATCCCAAGCTCCTCGATGGCCTGCCCGAGCCGCGCCCCTTCCGCGAAATCTTCGTCTACGGCGTCGAAGTGGAAGGCGTGCACCTGCGCTTCGGCAAGGTGGCACGCGGCGGCCTGCGCTGGTCGGACCGCGCTGAAGATTATCGCACCGAAGTGCTCGGCCTGGTGAAGGCACAGCAGGTCAAGAACGCCGTCATCGTGCCCGTCGGCGCCAAGGGCGGCTTCTATCCGAAGAAGCTTCCGGTCGGCGGCAGCCGCGACGAGGTCTTCAATGCCGGCCGCGAAGCCTACAAAACCTATATCCGCACGCTGCTGTCGATCACCGACAATATCTCCGGCGCCGATATCATCCCGCCGGCCGACACGGTGCGGCTCGATGGCGACGATCCCTATTTCGTCGTCGCCGCCGACAAGGGCACCGCCACCTTCTCCGACACCGCCAATGCGCTCGCGCAGGAAGCCGGCTTCTGGCTGGACGACGCCTTCGCCTCGGGCGGCTCGGCCGGCTATGACCACAAGAAGATGGGCATCACCGCCCGCGGCGCCTGGGAAACCGTGAAGCGCCACTTCCGCGAAATGGACATCGATATCCAGACGACGCCCTTCAACGTCGTCGGCGTCGGCGACATGTCCGGCGACGTCTTCGGCAACGGCATGCTGCTGTCTCCGAAGATCCGCCTGCTCGCCGCTTTCGACCACCGCGATATCTTCATCGATCCCGATCCGGACATGGCAAAGACGCTTGCCGAACGCCAGCGTCTTTTCGATCTGCCGCGCTCCAGCTGGCAGGATTTCGACAACTCGGTCCTGTCGAAGGGCGCGATGATCATCTCCCGCTCGGCCAAATCGGTGACGCTGACGCCGGAGGCGGTCGCCTCCATCGGCATCGACAAGTCAGTCGCAACACCTTTCGAGATCATGACGGCGATCCTCAGGGCTCCCGTTGATCTCTTGTGGTTCGGCGGCATCGGCACCTACGTCAAGGCGCCGTCGGAGACGGATTCGGAAGTCGGCGACCGTGCCAACGATCCGATCCGCATCACGGCCGAGGAAGTGCGCGCCAAGGTGATCGGCGAGGGTGCCAATCTCGGTGTCACGCAGAAGGGCCGCATCGCCTATGGCCTCAAGGGCGGACGCTGCAACTCCGATGCCATAGACAACTCCGCCGGCGTCAACACCTCCGACGTCGAGGTCAACATCAAGATCGCGCTCGCCAACGCCATGTTCGATGACCGGCTGACACGCGCCAAGCGCGATATCCTGCTGGCGTCGATGACCGACGAAGTCGGCGCGCTCGTCCTGCGCAACAACTACCTGCAATCCCTGGCGATCTCGCTGACAGAGCGCAAGGGCACCGGCAACGCTCTCGAACTCAGCCGCTTTATGAGCGTGCTGGAAGCAGCAAAACAGCTCAATCGCAAGGTCGAAACCCTGCCCGACGACCAGACCTTCGCCGAGCGTTACGCCAACGGACGCCCGCTGACGCGCCCCGAAATCGGCGTGCTGCTCTCCTATGCCAAGATCGTTCTCTTCGACGCGCTTGTCGCCAGCGACCTGCCTGACGATCCCTATTTCGCCGCAACCCTCAGCCGCTATTTCCCGGCCAAGATGCAGCGTTCGAACGCCACCGATATCGAAAGCCATCGCCTGCGCCGCGAAATCATCGGCACGGCGCTCGCCAACGAAGCGATCAACCGCGGCGGCCCGGGCTTTGCCGTCAGCATGATGGACGCGACGGCGGCATCGGCTGCGGAAGTCGTCAAGGCCGCCGTCATCGCCCGCGATGGCTTCGATCTCGACCGGCTCTGGAACGAGACCGACGCGTTGGACGGCAAGGTCGGCGGCCAGATGCAGAACCGCGTCTATGGCGAGATCACCGAGGTCTACACCGTTCTGACGCGCCTGCTACTGAAGACCGGGGCCGCCAAGGGTGAGATCGAGGAAACCGTTAGCCGGCTTCGCGCAGCCCTGAAGAAGTTGCGCCCAGTCTTCCTCAGCCACATCCCGGCGGATTTCGCGGCCGAGATCGCCGCTCGCGAAGCGGAATACCAGGCTGCCGGCCTGCCGGAAAAGCTGGCTTCGGAGATCGCCACGATCTACGCGCTCGTTCTCGTACCGGAAATCATGCAGATCGCCGAGCGCACCGGCGATACGCTGAACCGCGCGGCTGAAAGCTACTTCACGGTGTCGCAGACCTTCCGCGTCGGTCGCCTGCTGCTTGCCGGCAGCCGGATCGTCACCGGCGATCATTACGAGAGCCTGGCGCTCGCGCGCAGCCTCGACCAGATCGCCGGCGCCCGCCGCGATATCGTCATCTCGGCGCTATCAAACCATCCGAAGGACAAGCAGCCGGTTCAGGCCTGGCATGCGGAAGACCGTATCCGCATCAATCGCATCGCCGAAGAACTCGGCGGCCTCAGCGAAAGCGGCGATCCGAACCTTGCCCGCATCACCGTCGCCGCGGGCCTGCTCAGCGATCTTGCGAACGGCCGGGCAAGGTGACACAGTCCGCCCCGGCCCGTCATACGGGTAAGGGATTGAGGGGCAGGATCTGGTGGCAACCGAAATTGACAATGACGTGCCGGCCAAAGTGCCGGCACGCGGCATCTGGGGCTGGATGTTCTTCGACTGGGCGGCTCAGCCGTTCTTCACCGTCGTCACCACCTTCATTTTCGGCCCCTATTTCGTTGCGCGGCTGACGGCCGATCCTGTCTCAGCGCAAACGACCTGGAGTAACATGGCGACGATCTCCTCGGTGATCATCGCCATTCTCTCCCCGGTTCTCGGCTCGATCGCTGATCAATCGGGCGCCCGAAAACCCTGGATCGCCTTCTTCGCCGTCATCAAGATTGCAAGCCTCTTCTGTCTCTGGGGAGCAGCGCCCGAATCGCCTGTCATCTACCCTGTCATCTTCATGATTCTCGCCTCGATCTCGGCCGAATTCTCGATCGTCTTCAACGATTCGATGATGCCACGGCTGGTCGGCAAGGACGATGTCGGCAGGCTGTCGAACGCCGCCTGGGGCCTCGGCTATCTCGGCGGCATGATCGTGCTGATCACCGTCGTTGCGCTGCTCGCCGGCAATCCGCAGACCGGCAGGACCATTCTCGGCCAGACGCCGCTCTTCGGCCTCGATGCAACGCTCGGCGAGGATGCGCGCATCACCGGACCGATTTCGGCCGTCTGGTATCTCATCTTCATCCTGCCAATGTTCCTCTTCACGCCCGACGCCGCCCGCGGCCTGCCACTTCGCGCCGCCGTTCGCTCGGGCCTGCGCGAGCTGTCGGCGACCTTGGGCGAGCTGAAGCGCCGGCGCGGCGTCAGCCTCTTCCTCATCGCCCGCATGATCTATCAGGATGGCGTCAACGGCCTCTTGATCCTCGGCGGCACATTCGCGGCCGGCATGTTCGGCTGGGCGACGATCGAGATCGGCATCTACGGCATCATTCTCAACGTCATCGCCATCTTCGGTTGCTTTGCCGCCGGCTATGTCGATCGCTGGCTGGGCTCGAAGACGACAGTTACGATCAGCCTGACGCTGCTGCTCATCGCCACCTTCGGCATTCTCTCGACCGGTCCCGGCTTCACGCTGTTCGGCTTCGTTCCGCTCTCCACGGTCAGCTCCGGCGGTCTGTTCGGTACGGCGGCGGAAAAGGCCTATATCGGCTACGGCCTGTTGATCGGCATCGCCTTCGGGCCTGTGCAGGCCTCCTCGCGCTCCTATCTCGCCCGCAGCGTAAGCCTCTCGGAAGCCGGCCGCTATTTCGGCATCTACGCTCTGTCAGGCCGCGCCACCAGCTTCATGGCGACGCTGTTCTTCTCACTGGTGACCTATTGGAGCGGCTCGGCCCGCCTCGGCATGGCGACGCTCGTCATCTTCCTTGCCGGCGGCCTGTTGCTCTTGCTGCCAACGCCCTATCCGGCCGACGAGAAGAAGTAGGCAAAGAAAATCCCGGCTGGTTCGCCAGCCGGGATATAAAATTTTTCGATTGGGTATATCCGCCATTTAATGGCGGAAATGGCGAACGCCGGTAAAGACCATCGCGACATTGTGCTCATTGGCCGCGTCGATGACTTCCTGGTCGCGCATCGAGCCACCGGGCTGAATGACGGCGGTGGCGCCGGCAGCGATCGCCGAGAGCAGGCCGTCGGCAAAGGGCAGGAAGGCTTCGGAAGCGACGGCGGAGCCGCGCGTCAGCGGCTCGGCGAGCCCCATGGCCTTGGCGGCTTCCTCGGCCTTGATGGCGGCGATCCGGGCGGAATCGACACGGCTCATCTGCCCCGCGCCGATACCGGCCGTCTGGCCATCCTTGGCGTAGACGACGGCATTCGACTTTACGTGCTTGGCAACACGGAAGGCGAACTTCATGTCCTCAAGCTCCTGCGCCGTCGGCGCGCGCTTGGTCACGACCTTGAGCTCCATGTCCTCGACCAAGGCATTATCGCGGTTCTGGACCAGCAGACCGCCGGAGACGGTCTTTGCGGTCAGGCCGGCAGCGCGCGGATCGGGCAGGGCGCCGACCGAGAGCAGGCGGAGGTTCGGCTTGCGGGCGATGATCGCCTTGGCTTCCTCGGTGACGTCAGGCGCGATGATGACCTCAGTGAAAAGCTTGACGATCTCTTCCGCCGTTTCGGCGTCGAGCAGGCTGTTCAAAGCAATGATGCCGCCGAAGGCCGAGGTGGAATCGCAGGCAAGAGCACGCTTGTAGGCTTCCGCGAGGCTCGGGCCGGTGGCGACACCGCAAGGGTTGGCATGCTTGATGATCGCGCAGGCCGGGCCGTTTTCCGGCAGGAACTCGGCAACGAGCTCATAGGCCGCATCGGTGTCGTTGATATTGTTGTAGGAAAGCTGCTTGCCCTGAAGGAGCGTCGCCGTGGAAACGCCGGGACGGTTTTCCCCAGTCAGGTAGAAAGCCGCCTTCTGGTGCGGGTTTTCGCCATAGCGCATTTCCTCGCGCAGCACCCCGCCAATGACGCGGTGGCGCGGCGTGGCGATATCCAGCGCTTCGGCAAACCAGTTGGAGATCATCGCGTCGTAAGCGGCGGTGCGGGCAAAGGCCTTGGCGGCCATGCGCTTGCGGAAATCATAAGTGGTCTGGCCGGCATCGGCGGAAAGCTGCGTCAATAGTTCGGCATAATCAGAGGGATCGGTCAGCGTGGTCACATAGGCATGGTTCTTGGCCGAAGCGCGGATCATCGCCGGACCGCCGATGTCGATATTCTCAACCGTCGTCGGATAATCACCGCCGGCCTTGCGCACGTCCTCGAAGGGATAGAGGTTGATGACGGCAAGATCGATGGCCTCGATGCCGTGCTCCTTCATCGCAGCCTGATGCTCGGCATCGTCGCGAATGGCAAGCAGGCCGCCGTGCACCTTCGGATGCAGCGTCTTGACGCGGCCGTCCATGATCTCCGGAAAATTCGTCACTTCCGACACGTCGGTTACCGCAAGGCCGGCCGCCGCGATCGCCTTGTGCGTGCCGCCAGTCGACAGCAGGCGCACGCCCTGTTCGCTGAGCGCGCGCGCCAGTTCGACGATGCCGGTCTTGTCGAAGACGGACAAAAGCGCGGTTTTCACCTTCACCTTGTCGGGAGCGGGAATTTTCTTGGAAACGACGGCCATGGGCTTTCTCCGGTCTAGAGCAACTCCAGGAAAGGTGTATGGCGGTTTTCCGTCCGGAGTTGCGATAACAAAAAACAGAGCGGAAACGCTCTGGTATGAGGAGATGAGACGTCCGGCGGAAATGGCGCGGGACGGGAATGCCGCCCCGTTAGCATAGCTGACGCTGTTAGCCTATGGCCGATGGGATAAAAACCAGCGGATTTCCGGCTTTTCGGTGATCTTGAAAACGATCTCGAGCTGATCGGAAGAGCGCATGCCCGAAGGATCGGCAAAGAAGATGTCTTCCGCCACCAGCACCTCGTTGCCAGGCGAGGAGAAGACCCAGGTTTCCCCGTCCGGCGCGATCAGCAGCGCGGAGTCCGTCTCGGTCTGCAACAGGCTGATGGAAGGGTGAATATGAAAGCGGGCCGAGGCGATACCTTCGCCTTTCGGCGGCTGCTTCCTACCCTCCGGGACCAGGAACCGGTCGCGGCCGGCGACGATCGTGCCGCTGGCGTTGAGGCTGACCTCGCGCTCGTGGACATAGCCGAAGGTGGAGAGATAACCGTCGTGCGCGGCGCGGACATAGTCGCGCCCGTCTTCAGTCTCGGCGCGCTCGACGATGACCTTTTTCACACCGCTGACCATGATCGGCCCCAGCGATTTCGACTTGGAAAACTGGCAGGACGAGGTGTCGTTGAGCGTGACGGTCGAATGCGCGGCCGTCGCCCGCGCCGCCTGCATGAAGCGATCGCCCGCAAACTCCGGCGCGCCGGAATTGATGATGAAGCGCGTCTTGCCTGAGGACATCTCGAAAGACAGACAGCCGGCATGGGCCGTGCGGCTGAGATCGGTCGAAGCGGCGTTCCCGGCATCGACGATGACGACGGCCGAACCGGCCGACAGCCGGTGATATTTTGTGTGCGGCAGCGCCTTGAAGGCCTGTCCCGCCGTCTCGTCATAACGCAACACCGACATCAGCTCGTTGGCAAGCGTCGATGTCGCGCCGTTGAACAGCGCCAGATCGCCATCCTGATGGCGGAAAAAGCGCAGCGCCGGATACATGCGGTCGATGCCGGGGATCAGCCGCACCGGCACGTCGTGGCCGAGATTGACATAGGTCTGGCGCAGCGGCAGCAGGTCGAGCAACAGCTCCAGCGACGCACGCGGATTGCGGGAGATATGGCCGCCATCTGCCAGGATCTGCCGGTCGATCTCGCGATCGAGCGCCTGACCGGCCCGTTTCAGCGTCAGCGAACTGCTCGGCATTGCGACTGAGGCCATGGCAAGCGCGATGCGCACACGAAAACGGGTGATGCCATCGGGCGACGACGCCACGACCCGACGCAAGAAGCGCACATGAAAGACGAGCATGCGCATGAAGCGGCGGTAGAAGCCGCTATCGGTGCCCTGCAAAAGCACGGGCGAATGCGACAGGAGCGCGACCAGCCGCTGCGCCGCTATATCGGGCGACCAGGCAAGGCCATGCAGCCGGCGGCCGTGAACCGCGATCCAGTCGGTGAGGATCGAACGCGCCATGGCCGAGGCCTGATCGCTCTTTTCCGCCCGCAAATGCCGCAACCAGCGGAAATTATGCAGCCGCGCTGCAAAGGCCAGCGACGGGAGCTCCAGCGAAAAGGGCGAAGCGCCTTGCGTTTCCAGAACCCGCCCAGCCAGCAGGATGCGGCCGTTCAGAAGCTCTTCGACGAAAAAGGGATCGACGCTGCGAAGGTCGGTCGGCGCCACGATTAGGCGCTCCGGCACACGCATCGTGTGGCGGGTGAGACGCAATCGCGTCAACGCCGCGCGGCGCGACATCCGCCGCCATGCTTCCCGCATGTATGAACTCACAAAACCCTGCCGCAGATCTGCATATTTGCTTCTGCTTACTCTCATTATCCGTGGTTAAAAAGAGGTTACGGATATACCGATAAAGGACATATTACCGGTTTTTTAACCGCTTGATGGATGACGCGGCGAACCGTCATCAATGCGTGCGTCGAAGCACGACTGCGAAAAAGCCGTCGAGGCCGGAGGCAAAGCCATCGGCAAGCGGCAGCATGTCCGGCGTGGTGCGGAAGGCGCCGAGCGGCGAAATCGCCGCTTCCAAACCCGGCCAATCCCCCGCGTCGATCGGCACGCGCTCCACGTCATCCTTCTCGGCAAGCAGCCGCGCGACCAGATCCTCGCCCTCTTCGGGATCGAGCGAACAATTGGAAAAGACCACCACGCCGCCGGGTTTGACGAGCGTCAGGGCATGGCGAAGCAGGCGCGCCTGCAGGCCGGCAAGCTTGGCGATATCTTCCGGCCCCTTGGTCCAGAGCACGTCGGGATGACGACGCGTCGTACCCGTCGAGGAGCAGGGCGCATCGAGAAGAGCGGCATCGAACAGCGCCTCGGGCTGATATTTGCTCATATCGGCAACGACGGTCTCGGCCTCGAAACCAAGGCGAGAGAGATTGCCGGATAGCCGCTTCAGCCGGTTGGCGGATTGATCGAGAGCCGTGACCTCGGCGCCCGCGAGAATAAGCTGGGCCGTCTTACCGCCGGGCGCCGCACAGAGGTCGACGACCCGCTTGCCGGTCAATGGGCCGAAAAGCCTGGCCGGAATGCTGGCGGCGGCATCCTGAACCCACCACTCGCCCTCGTCGAATCCTTCCAGCGAGGGAATGGACCCCTCGAACGCAGCAAGCCTCACGCCGCCGGTCGGCAACACGGTACCGTTCAACCGCTTCGCCCAGCCTTCGGGATCGGATTTCACCGTGAGATCGATCGCGGCCGGCTCAAGCTGCGTGTCGGAAATTTTGAACGCGGCTGGCGCGCCATAGGCAGCTTCCAGGCGAGAGAGGAACCAGTCCGGCATGGCCGGCACCTTCGCGACCCGCTCGAGTATCTCCTGCTTCTCACGGCCGATGCGGCGGAGGATGGCGTTGACCAGCTTGGCGAAGCGGCGGTTGCGGGGATCGCGGTTGGCCTGCTCGACAGCAAGATCGACGGCGGAATGATCCGGCACGTCGAGATAGAGGATCTGCGTCGCACCGACGACCAGCACGTGATGCAGGGCGCGGGCACCTTCCGGCAGCGGCGAATCGAGCAGCGACGATATCGCCGCCTCGATGCGCGGCAGGTGCCTGAGCGCGCTGTTCAAAATGGCGCGCACCAAGGCCCGGTCGCCATCGCTGAGCGTCGTATAGGCAGCGCTGCCGCCTTCGGCATCAAGCATGCCGTCGAGCGGCGTCTTGCGGTCCAGCACGGCTCCCAGGATCTTCGACGCCGCCGCGCGGGCCGCAAGGCCGGGCTTCGGTGGAGACAAATCGGCCGGCCGCGACTGCTGCGGCCGCTTGCCCGATCGTTTTCCGTCTTTGTTGGAAGCGTTGTTTTTCGTGTCAGAACTCAAGACCAGGGACCCTTCGGCGGTTGCGAACCACCGCGACCCGTATTCGGCACGGAGCGCGATTTGCGCCCCGGATTAGCAGTCAGAACCGGTCCCGTCGAGCCAAAGCCCGAAGATGGGCCTGAAGAGGGCGGCATCGGCGAGGTGCCGCCGCCGCCGTAACGGGCCATGTCGTGCAGCGCGGCGATGCGGTTTTCCGTGTTCGGATGCGTGGAAAACAGGTTGTCCATGCGCTCGCCGGAAAGCGGATTGATGATGAACATATGCGCCGTCGCCGGATGACCTTCGGCTTCCTCATTCGGAATATGCGCCGCACCGCGGGCGATCTTGCCAAGCGCCGAGGCGAGCCAGAGCGGGTTGCCGCAGATTTCCGCGCCACGGCGGTCGGCCGAATATTCGCGCGTGCGGCTGATCGCCATCTGCACCAGCATGGCAGCAAGAGGCGCGACGATCATCGCCGCGAGAACGCCGATCATGCCGAGCGGATTGTTGTTGTCGCGGCGGCCGCCGAAGAAGAAGGCGAAGTTGCCGAGCATGGAAATGGCGCCGGCAAGCGTCGCCGTAATCGTCATGGTCAGCGTATCGCGGTTCTGCACATGGGCAAGCTCGTGCGCCATCACGCCAGCGACTTCGTCGGGCGTCAGTGCGTGCAGAAGACCCGTGGAGGCGGCAACGGCGGCATTTTCTGGATTGCGGCCCGTGGCAAACGCATTCGGCTGCGGGCTGTCATAGAGATAAACCCTAGGCATCGGCAGGCCGGCATTGCGGGCGAGATCGCGGACGATCCTGTAGAATTCCGGGGCGCTGCGCTCATCCACCTCCTGCGCACCATAGGTAGAGAGCACCATGCGGTCCGAATTCCAGTAGGAAAAGAAATTCATGCCGGCGGCCACGACAAATGCGATCAGCATGCCCGATTGACCGCCGATCAGATAGCCGACGCCCATGAAAAGCGCGGTCATGAAGGCAAGCAGCATGGCAGTACGCATGAGATTCATCGAAAGGTCTCCAACACATCTGTCGTCCAAACCTTTTTCTTTGCGGCCGGACGCACTATGATTTGGCTATTCCTCCCTCCATTTCAATATTCCGGAGGTCGTACGAGACCATGCAGACAGCAGATAACGACAATAAACTCGACACCGAAGCCGGTGAAGCGACCCGCAAACCGCTCTCGCCCGCTGCCAAGCGCGCCCTTGCCGAAGCTGAGGAGCGGCGCCAGGCGAAGGAAGCTCAAGCACGGGCCGAGCTCCCTCCCGAAATCGGCGGCCGCGGCGGCTCTGATCCCGCCCGCTTCGGCGATTGGGAAATCAACGGCCGGGCGATCGATTTTTGAGATGAATATAGGTTAGTCGTCATTCGATGAGAGAATAATGGCCGTAGGTTTCTCTCAAGGTCTATCCTTTGATAGCAAGCGCACAAACTGGAGCCATACGGACCATCGCCCTTTGGCTTGGTACGCATGGTATCCGGCCGATGATGATGCAGCCGAAATTGTACCTCCGCCGTCTTGGTTCAAGCAAAAGCCGGTCGCGCCCAACGCGCCGTTGAAGAAGTCTTCCGATCCGCGCCCCCTGGTGTTGCTGTCCCATGGGTCGGGCGGCCTTGCCATCGGACTGGAATGGCTCGGACATCGCCTGGCGCAGGCCGGCTTTGTGACCTTGGGCATCGACCATCACGGCCATACAGGTTCGGAACCCTACAGGGCCGAGGGGTTCCTCTGTCTCTGGGAGCGCGCGGCTGATCTGACGGCCCTGCTCGATGTCAATGACTGGAGAGAGGTTTTGGGAGGGGCCGTCGAAGACCAGGCCTACGTCGCGGGTTTCTCCGCCGGCGCCTATACTGCGATGCTGCTTGTGGGCGCGCGCGTTGCCTACTCGCAGTTCGAACCGGATAACCATCAAAAGAGCCCCATACGTGGCCCGAGAGAATTCCCTGATTTGGCGGATCACATTCCTTCGCTTCTCCAGGATGAGATGTTCCTGGAATCATGGAATCGACGACGAGACAGCTTCAGGGATGACAGATTGAAAGCCGCTTTGGCGATTGCACCGGGTCGCTCGGTTCTCGGCTTTGCCAAGCAAAGCCTCGAGGAAATAACAGTACCCATTCAAATCATTGGCGGCGACGCCGATCTCATAGCCCCGGCCCACGAGTGCTGCACATGGCTCCACGAAAATGTGCGCTCCAGCTCCCTTGAAATCATGGACGGCGGAGTAGGCCACTATACGTTTTTGCCTGAGCCCACACCACAAGGCTTGAAGGCCGCACCAGCGGTCTTTACCGACACCCCAGGCTTGGTACGCGAAAACGTGCACAACCATGTTGCGCAAACAGCAATTGCTTTTTTCAGCACTGCAAGATGAGAAGCTTAGGCGAGAGCAAAGCTCTCGCCTAACGTCGAATGGCCTAATGCCCCTCGTTCGATCTACGCCGCATCAGCCTTGTTCTGCCTGTTGGCGATCAGATCATCAACGACAGCCGGATCGGCGAGCGTCGAGGTGTCGCCGAGTGCGCCGAAATCGTCTTCGGCGATCTTGCGCAGGATGCGGCGCATGATCTTGCCGGAGCGTGTTTTCGGCAGGCCAGGCGTGAACTGGATCTTGTCCGGCGAGGCGATCGGGCCGATTTCGGCGCGGACATGCTTCACCAGCTCCTGCCGCAGCGTATCCGAGCCCTCGAGGCCAACCATCAGCGTCACATAGCAATAGATGCCCTGACCCTTGATCGAATGCGGATAGCCGACGACGGCGGCTTCGGACACGTGTTTGTGCGACACCAGCGCCGATTCCACTTCCGCCGTGCCGAGGCGATGGCCCGAGACGTTCAGCACATCGTCGACGCGGCCGGTGATCCAGTAGTAACCGTCCTCATCGCGGCGGCAGCCGTCGCCGGTGAAATACTTGCCCTTGTAGGTGGAGAAGTAGGTCTGGATGAAGCGCTCGTGGTCGCCGTAGACCGTGCGCATTTGGCCCGGCCAGCTGTCGGCGATGACGAGATTGCCGTCGGCAGCCCCTTCCAGCACGTTGCCTTCATTGTCGACCAGCTGCGGCTGCACGCCGAAGAAGGGCAGGGTGGCCGAGCCGGCCTTGAGATCGGTCGCGCCTGGAAGCGGCGTGATCATGTGGCCGCCGGTTTCAGTCTGCCACCAGGTATCGACGATCGGGCAGCGGCTGTCGCCGACCACCTTGTAATACCATTCCCAGGCTTCCGGATTAATGGGTTCGCCGACCGTGCCGAGGATGCGCAGGCTGGAGCGCGAGGCGCGCTTGACGAAATGATCGCCGGCTCCCATCAGCGAGCGGATCGCCGTCGGCGCGGTGTAGAAGATATTGACCTTGTGCTTGTCGATGACGTCCCAGAAGCGGCCCTGGTCGGGATAGTTCGGCACGCCTTCGAACATCAGCGAGGTCGCGGCATTGGCGAGCGGCCCGTAGACGATATAGGAGTGGCCGGTGACCCAGCCGACATCGGCCGTGCACCAGTAGATATCGCCGGGGTGATAGTCGAACGTGTATTCATGCGTCATCGCCGCATAGACGAGATAGCCGGCCGTCGTGTGCAGCACGCCCTTCGGCTTGCCGGTGGAGCCGGAGGTATAGAGGATGAACAGCGGGTCTTCCGCCTTCATCTTCGCCGGCGGGCAATCGGCCTTCACCTTGGCGATTTCCTCGTGGTACCAGACATCGCGGCCAGGCTCCCAGCCGACTTTGCCGCCGGTGCGGCGCACGGCAATCACCGTCTTGACCGCAACCTTCTGCTTGGCGGCGATCTGAATGGCCGTGTCGGTGTTTTCCTTCAACGGAATGGACTTGCCGCCGCGAACGCCTTCGTCGCAGGTAATGACGACGGTCGATGCGCAGTCGACGATGCGGCCGGCAAGCGCCTCCGGCGAGAAGCCGCCAAAGACCACCGAATGCACCGCGCCGATGCGGACGCAGGCCAGCATCGCATAGGCGGCTTCCGGGATCATCGGCATGTAGATGGTGACGCGATCGCCCTTCTTGACGCCGTGCTTCTTGAGCACGTTCGCCAGCCGGCAGACCTGCTCGTAAAGCTCGTTATAGGTGACCTTCTTGTCGATATAGGGATTGTCGCCTTCCCAGATGAAAGCGACACGATCGCCGTGCTTCTTCAGATGCCGGTCGATGCAATTGTAGGAGACGTTGGTGACGCCGTCCTCAAACCACTTGATCGAAACCTTGCCGGTAAAGGACGTGTTCTTGACCTTGGTATAGGGCTTGAACCAGTCGATGCGCTTGCCGTGCTTGCCCCAGAACTTGTCGGGATCCTCGACGCTCTGCTCATACCATTTCTGGTACTTCGCCTTGTCGATCAGGGCGCGTGCCTTGACCGGTTTCGTCACAGGATGGATCTTCTCCGACATTGTTTCCTCCTCAAATCCTCACACTCCGATTTGTAATCGCGAGTACTCTTTCCGCGCAATAAATAGCAGGTCAAACTACGACAGCAATTAGACAAAGTGCATTTCATGCGCAAAGAATTGCAATTACGCGACACTATCGCTATATAGGGCCGTATTTCCCGGACAATGTGGTGTTACACCCCGGACCGCGACACCGGCGCGGACTGACAGAAGGACTATATCCATGGCTCAACAATTGCTCATGCCGAAGGCAACTGCCATCTGGCTTGTCGACAATACAGCCTTGTCATTCGACCAGATCGCGCAGTTCTGCAAGCTGCATCCGCTCGAAGTGAAGGCCATTGCCGATGGCGAAGCAGCACAGGGCATCAAGGGCCTCGACCCGATCTCGACCGGTCAGCTGACCCGCGACGAAATCGCCCGCGCCGAAGCCAACCCGAACCACAAGCTGAAGCTTTCCGAGCCGAAGGTTCGCGTGCCGGAATCCAAGCGCCGCGGCCCGCGTTACACCCCAGTCTCCAAGCGCCAGGACCGCCCGAACGCCATCCTCTGGCTGGTGCGCAACCATCCGGAACTGAAGGATGCGCAGATTTCCCGCCTCGTCGGCACCACTAAGTCGACCATCGAGCAGATCCGCGACCGCACCCACTGGAACTCCGCCAACCTGGCGCCGATGGACCCGGTAACGCTTGGCCTCTGCAGCCAGATCGATCTCGACATGGAAGTCGAAAAGGCCGCCAAGGGCCGTCCGCTGCCGACCGCTGCCGAACTCGGCGCGACCCTGCAGCCCGCCCAGGAAACCGAGAAGCTCGGCTTCAGCTATGAGCGTGAAGAAGAGAAGGAAAAGGAAATCGACGCCGACGCCGTTTTCGCCAAGCTGAAGTCGCTGAAGTCGACCAGCCGCGACGACGAAGACGACGATCAGTTCTAAGATCAGACATACCCGACGTTTTGCAAAGCCCCGGTCCTCGACCGGGGTTTTTTTGGCGTCTCATCCTTGATGAAGTGTAACCTTTTGTTGTGTCAATATGCAACAGGACAATCATAAGGATATTGTGTAGCCTTTAGCGAAACGACCCTGCGAGAGTTGCATCAGCCATGTCGGTCCTGGCCATCGGATATTACAGTTACGCGTGCGGATTGATCTTTGCCGTGGTTTCAGCACTGCGGACGCGGCGGCGAGTACTTCGGGGGCTTTTTGGGAAATTCGCGATATTCGAGCATATCATACTGCCGATCGTCTTCGTAATCGTCGGCATCACCATCTACTCGCTTGTCGAAGTCGACAAACTTATCGTCACGGGCATCATCATCATATTCTCAGCACTGACGCTGGTCATGCTGATGGTTTTTGCGCCATTCCTCGTTTTGGCATTCGCGTTTCTCGCTTACGCCTTCACCATCTCCTGGGAGGAAGTTACCGGTATCATCGCCTTGTCGTTCATTGGTGCGACAATAGGAAATGTATTCGGTTACGGGTGGGGAAGTTGGGCAGCCCGTGTTGTGCCGCCATCGCCTACATGACCCTTTGAAGGGTGCAAGCCGGCGTTATCGCGCCCCGAAGATCGCCGAACCAACGCGAACGCTTGTTGCGCCGAAGGCGACGGCAATTTCATAATCGCTCGACATCCCCATGGAGAGTCTTTCCACGCCGGCCTGCTTGGCAAGTTTTGCGAGCAGGGCAAAATGCGGTCCCGGATTTTCCTCCGCCGGCGGAATGCACATCAGGCCCTCGATCGCCAGACCAAGTTCCTTGCGACACAAATCGACGAACGCCACCGTATCGTCAGGTGCTATCCCTGCCTTTTGCGGCTCCAGACCGGTATTGACCTGGACAAATAGCTTTATAGCCTTGCCCTGCCGTTTCATTTCCTCGGCAAGAGTGCGCGCGATCTTTTCGCGGTCAACGGTTTCGATAACGTCGAATAGTGCAACAGCATCTGCGGCCTTGTTCGATTGCAGCGGCCCGATCAAGTGCAGCTCGATCCCTGGAGTTTCGGTCTTCAGTTCCGGCCACTTGCCTTGGCTCTCCTGCACGCGGTTCTCACCGAAGACACGCTGGCCGGCCGCAATCGCTGGGCGGATGTGATCGACCTCGAACGTCTTGGAAACGGCAACGAGCTGCACGGAACCGGCTTTTCGGCCAGCCTGGCGTTCAGCCGCTGCGATATGGGAACGGACTTCGTTCAGACGCTCTTGAAGTTCCATCTTTTCGCCTCGATATTTCGACTGCTTCTCAATCCCTGCAGTAATGAGGCACGCAGGCTTTGCCAAGGGTGAAAGCGCCCGAATCCGGCTTTGCTTTGCAAGATAAGGCACTTGCTGCACCTGCTAAACTTGACGCTTGGGTGGTTTCGTGGTGAAGGTCTCGCCTTACTCCCCATGATTTTTCGGAATACAAGATCAGATGTCTATCGAACGTTATAATCCGCGCGACGCCGAGCCCCGCTGGCAGCAGAAATGGAACGAGGAAAAGGTCTTCGTTACCGACAACGCCGATCCGCGCGAGAAATACTACGTTCTAGAGATGTTTCCCTATCCATCGGGCCGCATCCATATGGGCCATGTGCGCAACTATGCGATGGGCGATGTCGTTGCCCGCTACAAGCGCGCCCGCGGCTACAATGTGCTGCATCCGATGGGATGGGACGCCTTCGGCATGCCGGCGGAAAACGCCGCGCGCGACAACAAGGTGCATCCGAAGGAATGGACCTACCAGAACATCGCCTCGATGCGCACCCAGCTGAAGGCCATGGGCCTGTCGCTCGACTGGAGCCGCGAGTTCGCGACCTGCGACGTCGATTACTATCACCGCCAGCAGATGCTCTTCATCGACATGATGGAGAAGGGCCTGGTCTACCGCAAGAAGTCCAAGGTCAATTGGGACCCGGTCGACAACACCGTTCTCGCCAACGAGCAGGTCATCGACGGCCGCGGCTGGCGCTCTGGCGCGCTCGTCGAGCAGCGCGAGCTGACGCAGTGGTTCTTCAAGATCACCGAATTCAGCCAGGAACTGCTTGATGCCCTGGACACGCTGGATCATTGGCCGGAAAAAGTGCGGCTGATGCAGAAGAACTGGATCGGCCGCTCCGAGGGCCTGACCGTTCGCTGGGAAATCGTAGCCGAAACCGCTCCCAACAGCGATCGCGAGATCACTGTTTACACGACACGACCCGATACGCTGTTCGGCGCCTCCTTCCTGGCGATCTCGGCCGACCATCCGCTCGCCAAGGAAGCCGCCGCCAAGGACCCGGCGATCGAGGCCTTCTGTGAGGAATGCCGCCGCGCCGGCACCTCGCTGGCTGCGCTCGAAACGGCCGAGAAGAAGGGCATGGACACCGGCATCCGCGTCCGCCACCCCTTCGATCCGTCCTGGGAACTGCCCGTCTACATCGCCAACTTCGTGCTGATGGACTATGGCACGGGCGCCATCTTCGGCTGCCCGTCCGGCGACCAGCGCGATCTGGATTTCGCCCGCAAATACAGCCTGCCCGTCGTGCCCGTCGTCATGCCCGCTGATGGCGATGCGGCGAGCTTTACGGTCGGCGATGTCGCCTATGACGGCGACGGTGTCATGATCAATTCCCGTTTCCTCGACGGCATGAGTACCGAGGAAGCCTTCGAAACGGTCGCCACAAAGCTTTCCGAAACGAGCCTCGGCAACGCGCCACAGGCCGAGCGCAAGGTGAATTTCCGCCTGCGCGACTGGGGCATTTCCCGCCAGCGCTATTGGGGCTGCCCGATCCCGGTCATCCATTGCGACGATTGCGGCGTGCTGCCGGTGCCGAAGCAGGACCTGCCCGTCCGGCTGCCCGACGACGTTACCTTCGACCAGCCCGGCAATCCGCTCGACCGGCACGCCACCTGGCGCCATGTCGCCTGCCCGCAATGTGGCAAGGATGCACGCCGTGAAACCGATACGATGGATACTTTCGTCGATTCGAGCTGGTATTTCGCCCGCTTCACTGCGCCCTGGGAAGACCAGCCGACGGATCAGAAGGCCGCCAATCATTGGCTGCCCGTCGACCAGTATATCGGCGGTATCGAGCACGCGATCCTGCATCTGCTCTATTCGCGCTTCTTCACCCGCGCCATGCGTGAAACCGGTCATCTCGACGTGAAGGAGCCCTTCAAAGGCCTGTTCACACAGGGGATGGTGGTGCATGAAACCTATAGCCGCGGCAATGGCCTGACGCGCGAATGGGTGTCGCCGGCCGAGATCCGCATCGAAGAAGTGGACGGCCAGCGCCGCGCAACACTGCTGTCGAATGGTGAGGAGATTGCCATCGGCTCGATCGAAAAGATGTCGAAGTCGAAGAAGAATGTCGTCGATCCCGATGACATCATCGCTTCGTACGGCGCCGATACGGCACGCTTCTTCGTGCTCTCCGATTCGCCGCCGGACCGCGACGTCATCTGGTCGGAAGCCGGCGTCGAAGGCGCGCATCGTTTCACGCAGCGCATGTGGCGACTGGTCTCGGAAGCTGCCGACGCCCTGAAGACCGTCGAATCGACTCCGGCTAAGGAAGGCGAAGCGCTGGCCATCTCACAGATCGCCCATCGCACACTGAAGGCGGTTCAGGGCGACTACGACAAGCTCGCCTTCAACAAGGCCGTGGCGCGCATCTACGAATTCGTCAATGCCCTGGCGGCACCGCTGACGAAAGTGGCTGCTGGCCAGGCCGACGCAGCCTATCGCTCAGCCGTGCGCGAAGCCGTCGAGATCCTGATTGCTTTGGTCGCGCCGATCACGCCGCATCTGGCCGAGGAGTGCTCGGCAGCCCTCGGCAACACCCATATGATCGCGACCAGCATATGGCCGACCTACGACGAAGCGCTCGTCATCGAGAACGAGATCGTCTATCCCGTCCAGATCAACGGCAAGAAGCGCGCCGAATTGACAATCGCGCGCGATGCAGATCAGAATGCCGTGCAACAGGCCGTGCTCGCCCTGGATGCCGTTACGAGCGCATTGAATGGTCAGGCGCCAAAGAAGATCATCGTCGTTCCACAGAGGATCGTAAACATTGTCGTCTGATACTCTTTTCAAGTTCGCCCGCATCGCCGGCGTTGCGTCTCTTGTGGCCGTTGCCGGACTTCTGTCTGCCTGCCAGGTTCGGCCGCTCTATGCCGTCAGCACCGGTGTCACGCAGAAGCTGTCGGAAGTCTCCTTCTCCGACGTCGGCTCGCGCATCGGTCTCCAGGTGCGCAACCAGCTGATCTTCATCGCCGGGCGCGGCGCGGGCGAGACCAAGACGCCGAAATACAATGTCGATCTGAGCGTCAGCTCCGGCACCGCCGGCGTGCTCTATCTTCCGTCTTCGGATACGTCCGGCGCAGGCCGTACCACCGTGACGGCTTCCTTCACCTTGAAGGAAATCGGCACTGGCAAAGTCATCAAATCGGGTAGCCGAGCGGTGACTTCGCTCGTCGACTTCCCGACCCAGGAATTCGCCAAGCAGCGCGCCATCCGTGATTCGGAAGACCGTGCCGCCCGCGAAGTGGCCGAGATGGTCGCAGCCGATATCGCTGCCGCGCTCAGCCGCTGATAAAGAGCGCGGCATGGCGGAAATCAAGTCTCACGAATTTGATGGATTCCTGCAAAATGCCGCGCGCAATTATCGGGTCTTCGTGATCTATGGCCCGGATCGTGGCCTCGTTTCCGAACGTGCAGCGCAGATCGCCGCCAAAACCGGCGTCGATCTCAACGATGCCTTTTCCCTCATCAAGCTTGACGTCGGCGACCTGCAGAATGATGCAGGACGCCTGCTCGATGAAGTCAACGCCATCGGTCTGTTCGGCGGCGAAAAGCTCGTCTGGATTCGCGGTGCCGCCAATGAAAAAGCATTGATCGATTCGATGCAGATCATTGCTGAAGGCCCGCCGGAGGCGAGTTTCGTCATCATCGAAGCCGGCGATCTGAAGAAGGGCGCGGGTCTGCGCAAGGTGGCCGAACCGGCACGCTCCGTCGCGACCATTCCCTGCTATGCCGATGACGCCAGAGCCCTGAATGGCCTGATCGATACGGAGCTGGCAAATGAGGGGTTGCGCATTGCCCCGGCAGCCCGTCAGGCATTGCTCGAGCTTCTTGGCGGTGACCGCATCGCTTCGCGCAACGAGGTGCGCAAACTGGCGCTTTACTGCCGCGGGCAGGGCACGATCGAAGAAAACCATGTCATGGAGATCATCGGTGATGCCAGCGCGATTTCCACCGATGATGCCGTCGACGCCATCTTGAAGGGGGACTCCGAGGCCTTTCTGCATGCCATGCAGAAGATCGCCTCCTCCAAGACCCCGATGTTTCTCGTGCTACAGGGTTGCCTGCGGCAGTTTCAGATGCTCGATACGATGCGGGCCGAGATGGATGAAAAGCGGATCGCGCCGGCCCAGGTCATGCAGACGCATGGGCGTCATCTGCACTTCAGGCGCAAGCCGATCATAGAACAGGCTCTCAAGACCTGGTCCGCTCCCGCCATCGCCCGCGAGATGAACAGGCTGCAATCCGCCATTCTCCAGACGCGCCAGCGTGCGAGCCTCGAAGACACGATCGCAACGCAAACCCTGCTTGCGACCACATTGCAGTCGGCACGCAGAGGCTGATGTTTCACGGGAAACGGCTTGGATAGGCCGGACGCAGAGCGAAGCCGTAACCGCCCATCTCTTTGTTTTTACAGCATTATTGAGTTATCGAGCAATTCCGGAGAAAACACGTAACGGTCTTCCGTCGGGTATAGCGAGTAGCAAGCGACCAGACCGATAACGTTCCCGTGAGGGGCTGAACCGTTCTAGCGGCGCTCCAGAAGCCGGCAGATTTCCTCAAGCTGCTCCAGCGTCTTGTAGCTGATCTTCACCTGGCCGCCATTGCCGCGGTGATTGATGGAAACATCCAGCCCGAGCGTGTCCGACAGGGTGCGCTCGAGCGCCAGCGTATCGGAATCCTTCTCATCCCTGCGCGCGCCAGCCGGGCGAGGATCGTTCTGAGCCTTGATGTCATTCTGCGCCAGCCGCTCGGCATCGCGAACGGACATGCCCTTGGAAACGACAGTTCGCGCCAGTGCCGTCGGATCGGAGGTCGAAACGAGGGCGCGGGCATGACCGGCGGAAAGCGAGCCGGCAGCAAGCATATCGCGCACCGGATCGGGAAGCTTCAGCAGTCGCAAAGAATTCGCGACATGGCTACGGCTCTTGCCGATGATTTCGCCGAGATCGTTTTGCGTATAGCCATGCTCGGCGATCAACTGCTCGTAACCCAATGCCTCTTCCAATGGATTGAGGTCTGCGCGCTGGACGTTCTCGACAATAGCAATCTCAAGCGCGGTCTTGTCGTCAACATCGCGTACGATCACTGGAATTTCGATCAGGCCGGCAAGCTGAGCTGCGCGCCAGCGTCTTTCACCGGCAATGATTTCAAAGCGATCGCTGGAAACCGTGCGGACCACGACCGGCTGGACGATGCCATGCTGGCGGATAGAGCTGGCAAGATCATGCAGCTCGGTTTCGTCGAAATAGCGGCGCGGATTGCGCGGATTGCGGCTGATGAACTCGATCGGCACCAGGCGATCGGGATTGACGGCCGGTCTGCCGGCATCCACAGGCGTCGGCTGATCCATCTCCCCGATAAGGGCCGCCAGTCCGCGCCCGAGACGCCGCTTCGAAAGATCATCATTCATCGCCGATACTCACTCTTGAACAAATACTAGATCATATCAGGCGGCAGCTTTCCGCTGCCGCTCTCTTTGAATCACTTCCGAAGCCAGTTGCAGATAGGCCTGGCTGCCTGCGCACTTCAGATCGTAAAGAATGGCGGGCTTGCCGTAGGATGGCGCTTCGGACACGCGAACGTTGCGCGGAATCAACGTGTGGTAGACTTTTTCGCCAAGATGAGTCCGTACATCGGTGACAACCTGCTGCGCCAGATTGTTGCGAGAATCGAACATGGTCAAGACGATTCCCTGAATATCGAGGGACGGATTGACCGTCCGCCGCACCTGATCGACGGTTTCCAGCAGCTGGCTGAGGCCTTCCAGTGCGAAAAATTCGCACTGTAACGGCACCAAAACGGAATGTGCCGCCGCCATGGCATTCATCGTCAGAAGATTGAACGAGGGTGGGCAATCCACCAGAATATAGGAAAAGGCGAGGGCGTCCGAGGCGTTCAGCGCTCGCCGCAGCTTGAAGACGCGATCCGGCTGCTGCGCGATTTCCATCTCGACGCCGAGCAGATCCATCGTTGATGGCACGATGAAGAGATTCGGAACGGCCGTTTCCTGAACCGTATCCATGATCCCATGGCTGCCTACCAACAGATCATAGGACGACAACTTGCGATCACGTCGCTCGATGCCCAAGCCTGTACTGGCATTGCCCTGCGGATCGAGATCCACGATCAGGACGCGCTCGCCGATGGCCGCAAGAGCCGTCGCCAGGTTGATCGCGGTCGTCGTCTTCCCAACGCCGCCCTTTTGATTTGCGATTGTAATAATCCGGTTTCGCTCGCCGATCATCTGCCGCATATCCAATTATGGTTAAATCAGGCGTCGAAGGCGACTTAGCTCCAGAATGACGGAATCTCGCTCAACGACACTCTGATGTTTTACCAGATCGAATTCCCAACGACCACGGGCTTTCTGTAGCTCGCGCTCGTAATCCCGGCCTTTATGCAGAAAGAGACGCAGATTTTCATTGCGATCGAGCCAAGGAGCCGCGTAATCCAGCAACATCTCAAGCTCGGCAAGTGCTCGTGCGGAAATTACGTCACAATTTTGGATAGCCGAAGGCGCTTCTTCGATACGAATGGCATGAACCGCGCCGCGAGCTGCGCATTCCCGCAGACAGACACGCAAAAACGCAGCCTTTTTCTGATTGCTTTCGACCAGATCGACGTGCCCGGCACCCTTTTCCGCCAGCAGAATTGCCGTTATCACACCCGGAAATCCACCACCACTCCCCAGATCAACCCAATGGTCCGGTGCCGGATGCAGCTGAAATATCTGCGCGCTATCCGCGATGTGGCGCCGCCAAAGATCGTCGATCGTAGAAGGCGCGACAAGATTGATGGTCTTCGCCCATTTCTGAAAAAGCTGCGCAAAATGCTGCAACCGCTCCTGTGTTTCACGTGAAACACGCACACCGTTCAATTCCATACTATTGGACTCTCCAACCTTGTAGTGGCGTCAGGAAACGAGCTTCTGCTCTTCAGGCGCGCTCATCTTCCTCAAATAAGCCAATAGCAAAGAGATAGCCGCCGGCGTCATTCCGTCAATGCGCGAGGCTTGGGCGATATTTTTGGGTCGAGCAACTCCCAGCTTCTGCTTCAGCTCATTGGACAATCCTGAAAGAACGGAGAAATCAAACTCCGCCGGAATAACACGCTCTTCTTCCCTGCGGGCTTGAACGATATCGGCCGTCTGGCGATCCATATAGACGGCATAGGCCGCCTCGATCTCGATCGCCTCAGCCACGTTGCGCTCAATGGACCCCAATTCCGGCCAGAGCCGCGACAGGTTTTCCACCGACTGACCTGGATGAGACAGAAGCTCATAGGCGGAACGTCGCTGACCGTCCTTGTTAAGATGCATACCGGCCTTCTCGGCCTCGTTCGGCGTCACAGTCAGGCTTCTCAGCTGATCGCGCGTCTGCTCGAGCTTCTTCATATACCGGCCGAAACGCGCCGCACGACCGAAACCAACGCAGCCCAAAGCAAGCCCGACCGGAGTAAGGCGAACATCGGCATTGTCAGCGCGGAGCGACAGACGATACTCCGCGCGCGAGGTGAACATACGATAAGGCTCTGCTACGCCGCGCGAGGTCAAATCGTCGATCATCACACCGATATAGGATTCTGTTCTGCTGAACTCAATGGCTTTGCCGCCGCCGGCTAAACGCGCGGCATTCAGCCCCGCAACGAGCCCCTGGGCGCCAGCTTCTTCATATCCCGTCGTACCGTTGATTTGACCAGCCAAGAAAAGTCCGGGAATCTTTTCCACTTCAAGGGACAGTTTCAATTCACGCGGATCGACATGATCATACTCAATGGCATAGGCATGCTGAAGAATGCGCACTCGTTCCAGACCCGGAATGGTCTTGATGAACTCATTCTGGACATCCTCAGGCAGCGAGGTCGATATGCCGTTTGGATAGACGGTATTGTCGTCCAAACCCTCCGGCTCCAGGAAGATTTGATGACCGTCGCGTTCGCCGAATTTGACGATCTTGTCTTCGATCGATGGGCAATAGCGCGGTCCCACGCCTTCAATCTGGCCGGAATACATCGCCGAACGCTTCAGGTTTTCGGCAATGATCCTGTGAGTCTCAGGCGTCGTTCTGGTTACGCCGCATTCAATTTGTGGATTCACGATGGAATCGGTCATGAAAGAGAAGGGCGTCGGATCTTCATCCGCTCCCTGCCGTCCAACAGAATCCCAATCGATGCTCGTACCATCAAGCCGGGCAGGGGTTCCGGTTTTCAACCGCCCCAAGGCAAGGCCATGTCGTAACAACGTAGCGGAAAGCCCGAGAGATGGTTCCTCGCCAACGCGACCAGCCGGTATCTTCTTGTCGCCAATATGAATGAGGCCGCGAAGAAAAGTGCCCGTGGTCAGAACAACGGCGCCGCAGCGAATGCTGCGCCCGTCTTTCAAGATCACCGCAGACACCCGGCCGTGCTCAAAGCCGAGATCGAAAGCGTCACCCTCTATGATCTCGAGATTGTCGATTGCGGCGATCTCTGCCTGCATGGCCAAACGATAGAGCTTGCGGTCTGCCTGGGTACGTGGGCCGCGCACGGCAGGGCCCTTCTTGCGATTGAGCATGCGAAACTGGATGCCAGCCGCATCCGCAACGCGACCCATCAAGCCATCAAGAGCATCAATTTCCCGAACCAGATGACCTTTGCCAAGACCGCCAATTGCGGGGTTACAGGACATGACGCCGATCGTGTCGCGCTTATGCGTTACGAGTGCCGTGCGCGCACCCAGGCGCGCGGCTGCGGCTGCGGCTTCGCTGCCTGCATGCCCACCACCCACAACAATCACATCATACATTGTATCGAACATCATCCAGTCCTCGGTCGTGCCGCTTGTTTGGCACACCAATTTTAGGAGTCAAGAAGGTTTCACGTGAAACGTCAATCAGGGACATAAGGCGCAGCCCTGTTTCACGTGAATCATTTTCCTATGCAGAATTCCGAGAAGATCACATCCAGCAAATCTTCCACATCGACCCGTCCGGTAATGCGTCCAAGGCTGGTTGCCGCCTGCCTTAAATATTCTGCCCTGAT
Source organism: Martinezella hainanensis (assembly GCF_900094555.1). Lineage (GTDB taxonomy): Bacteria > Pseudomonadota > Alphaproteobacteria > Rhizobiales > Rhizobiaceae > Rhizobium > Rhizobium hainanense. The sequence goes on along the minus strand of NZ_FMAC01000004.1, from coordinate 74,341 downwards.
ATCGAGACCGCGATCCTCTGACGCAAGCGCCGCCTCGACGGCACGAAGGCTCTCGCCAAGCAATGTGCGATGACGCAGCCGACTCGGCAAAGCCAACGACAGCATCCCGGAACGCGCCTGCAGATCCTGCCGCAGAAGCTCATGCAACTCCGCCAAACCTGAACCGGTAGCCGAGGAAATCAACAGATCATACTGATTGGTTTCCCCCGGATGAATATCAGCTTTCGTACCAATAGTCAGGACCTTGCCGACAAAGCCCGGAAAATTCCGTTGTGCTTCGCTGCCGATTTCGGCAAGAGACAGAACAAGATCCGCATCAGCAACCGTCCGCAGTGCGCGTCGAATGCCCTCCCGCTCGACGATCTCATCGGTTTCCCGCAGTCCGGCCGTATCATAGAGCTTGACGGCATATCCCTCGATATTGAGATCGATATGCAGAACATCGCGCGTGGTCCCCGCAATATCAGTAACGATTGCCACTTCACGCTTTGCCAGCGCATTCATGAGACTGGATTTGCCTGCATTAGGCGCGCCTGCGATCACCACCTTCAAGCCATCGCGAATGATCTCGCCGAGATCGGCGCCAGCGAGATGATCGGAAATTTCCAGGCGCAGCCGCTTCATATCGGCCCATACCATATCGGAGACGGAGCCAGGCACGTCGTCCTCGTCGGCAAAATCCAGTTCCGCCTCGATCAGAGCGCGTGCCCGTGTCAATCTGTCGGCCCAAGCGTTATAGAGACCCGATAGCCCGCCAGCCGCATGCTCAAGCGCAAGCCGACGCTGCATCTCCGTTTCAGCACTGATGAGATCGGCAAGGCCTTCCACCTCCACCAGATCCATCTTTCCATTCTCGAGGGCGCGCCGCGAAAACTCACCGTGCTCCGCCAGACGGCAATGCTCGAAGGCCGAAAGCTCCTGCAGAAGCGCATTCACCACCGCTTTACCGCCGTGAACATGAATCTCGACGCAATCTTCTCCGGTAAAGGAGGCTGGGCCGGGGAAAATCAGCACTAGGCCGCGATCGATGACTAGACCGTTACGAGTCCGAATCGTTTTTAGTCCGGCTTGCCGAGGAGCCGGCAGCGCGCCGGCAAGGGACCCAGCAATAGGGAACGCCAGATTCCCGCTGATACGAATGACGGCAACGCCGGCCGGCAGTCCGCCGCTGGACAAAGCATAGATCGTCTCGTTCATGGTCACCATCAAATTGATCCGCATCCGAATCGATTGCCGGGCGGGCGACATCCGATCCAACAAACAAAATCGGGCTGCAAAATGCAGCCCGATCATAACACCATATAAGCACTGCCAAAGCAGCGGATTCTATGAATCCGGCTAAGGATTACGTGTTCATCGAATCGAAGAAGTCCGGGTTGTTCTTCGTCTGCTTGAGCTTGTCGATCAGGAATTCGATTGCATCGGTCGTACCCATCGGGGCAAGAATTCGACGCAGAACGAAGATCTTCTGCAGATCCTGGCGCGGCACAAGCAAGTCTTCCTTACGCGTACCGGACTTGAGAATATCCATCGCCGGGAAGATGCGCTTGTCGGCGACCTTACGGTCGAGCACGATTTCAGAGTTACCGGTACCCTTGAATTCTTCGAAGATCACTTCGTCCATGCGGCTGCCGGTATCGATCAGAGCCGTCGCGATGATCGTCAGCGAACCGCCTTCTTCGATATTACGCGCGGCACCGAAGAAGCGCTTCGGGCGCTGCAGAGCGTTGGCGTCGACACCACCGGTCAGAACCTTGCCCGAAGAGGGGACGACGGTGTTATAGGCACGGCCGAGGCGGGTGATGGAATCGAGCAGGATGACGACGTCGCGGCCATGTTCGACAAGGCGCTTGGCCTTCTCGATGACCATTTCGGCAACCTGCACGTGGCGCACGGCCGGCTCGTCGAAGGTCGAGGAGATGACTTCACCGCGCACGGAGCGCTGCATGTCGGTCACTTCTTCCGGACGCTCGTCGATCAAGAGAACGATCAGATAGCAGTCGGGATGATTGGCGGTGATGGAATGGGCGATGTTCTGCAGGAGAACGGTTTTACCGGTACGCGGCGGCGCGACGATCAGGCCGCGCTGGCCCTTGCCGAGCGGTGCCACAAGATCGATGACACGCGGTGACAGATCCTTCGACGTGGGAACGTCGAGTTCCATACGGAAACGCTCGTTTGGATAGAGCGGCGTCAGATTGTCGAAGTGAACCTTGTGACGGATCTTTTCCGGATCGTCGAAATTGATGGTGTTGACCTTGAGCAGCGCGAAATAACGTTCGCCTTCCTTCGGTCCGCGGATCGGTCCCTCGACCGTATCGCCCGTCTTCAAAGAGAAACGGCGGATCTGCGAGGGGGAGATATAGATGTCGTCCGGACCGGGAAGATAGTTTGCGTTAGCGGAACGCAAGAAACCGAAGCCATCCTGCAGAACCTCGACGACGCCCTCGCCGATGATTTCTACGTCCTGGCTCGCCAGCACCTTGAGAATTGCAAACATCAATTCCTGTTTGCGCATCGTGCTGGCGTTTTCCACCTCGAGCGATTCGGCAAAGGCCAGGAGATCGGTCGGGGATTTATTTTTCAGTTCCTGAAGCTTCATTTCAGCCATGAAGGGAATTACTCATTTTTAGGAGGGGAAAGGCAATGTTGCTCGTATTCAGAACCGCGATAGGGGCGCTCGCGGGCGACAGAATGGATACATGCCACGAAGAGAAGATGGCGGGAAAATAGCGACTCACTTTCTGAACCGCAAGGGGGGCACGCAAAATGAAAGAAATTTAACGTCGCCCCTAATACAGCCACGCCTCACGCAAAGGGCTTGACGACCACGAGAATGACGATCGCGATCATCAACAGCGTCGGCGCCTCGTTCATCAGGCGCCAGTACCGCGCCGAATGCTTGTTTTCGTCTCGGGCGAAGGCGCGCACCGCGCTGCTGAAATGACCGTGAACGGCCGATAGCAGCACAACGAGCCCGATCTTGGCGTGCAGCCAGCCACCCTGGAAATCATAGACGGACCAGGCGAGGTAGAGCCCGAAAATCCAGGTCAGAATCATCGCCGGCGTGATGATGTAGCGCAGCAGCCGCTGCTCCATCACCTTGAACGTCTCGGATTGCTGCGAACCCGGTTCCGCATCGATATGATAGACGAAAAGACGCGGCAGATAGAACATGCCGGCCATCCACGAGATGACGGCAATGATGTGCAGCGCCTTGATCCAGAGATAGAGATCGGCGGGATGCCAGGCGAAGAGGCCGATCGCCAGAACCGCAAAAATCAGGATCATGAAATAGGCGCGCCGTCCGGCTCTTTGGCCCGGAGCGGAATCCGTCTGCTTTTCCATCGTCATCAGTTCCTCCATCCCCGCACGCGTTCGACAAGCCTCGCAACATTGGCGGGGTCCGCCTGCGGCGTGATACCGTGCCCGAGATTGAAAATCAGCGGGCCGTTCCCGAGCTGCTGCAAGACGTCGTCGATCCCGTCGTCCAGAGCCTTGCCGCCAGCGACGACACGCATGGGGTCAAGATTTCCCTGCACCGGCCCGTCCTTCTGCAGTTCGCGAGCAAAGGCCAATGGCACCGACCAATCGAGACCGATCGCATCAGCACCCGTCTTCTGACGATAGGTTTTTAAGAGATAGCCCGCACCCTTGGCGAAAGCGATCACCCGAGCCTGCGGCCGCCGCGCCTTGATCGACGCGATCATTTTTGCGACCGGCTTGATGGCAAAAGCCTCGAATTCCTTCTCGCCGAGCACGCCGGCCCAGGAATCGAAAATCTGTACGGCATCCGCACCCGCATCGATCTGCGCGACGAGATAATCGGCGGAGATGTCTGCAAGCAGCATCAGCAGATGTTCGAAGGCCTTCGGATAGCGGTAGGCAAAGAGCCGGGCAGGGGCCTGGTCCGGTGTGCCGTGTCCAGCGATCATATAGGTCGCAACGGTCCAGGGAGCCCCACAGAAGCCAAGAAGCGTTGTCTCCGTGGGCAAGTCCCGCCGCAGCCGCCGCACCGTCTCCATGACCGGCTCCAGGTAGGCTACGACCCCCTCCGGTTTCAAAGCCAGGATACCCGCCTCGTCGATCGGATCCATCTCCGGACCATGACCCTCGGTATAGCGGACATTGCGTTTCAACGCATCGGGAATGACCAGAATATCGGAAAACAGGATTGCAGCATCGAAGCCATAACGTCGGATCGGCTGCATCGTCACCTCGACGGCATGGTCAGGCGTATAACAGAGATCAAGGAAGCTTCCAGCCTTCGCACGCGTTTCACGATACTCGGGTAGATAACGCCCTGCCTGTCTCATCAGCCAGAGCGGGGGAGGGCTGAGCGTTTCTCCGCTCAAGACCCGCATGATCTTCCGGCGTTCATCGGTCACAGACGTCGTCCTATATAAAACCAAACATATATTGAAAGGTTTCTATTTCTTAGAGTCGGTGAGTAGCAAGGATTAAAGTTCATCCCTTGCCTATCCATTTTGTCGCGCCTCGCGCACGAATTTGCAGAGATTTCGAAGTCATAAGCCGGCATGTGGAAAAGAAAGGAAATTTTTCAATTTTTTGAGGAAGTTGAAGAGAAATTTGGCTCTTCTCCCTCTGGGGACAAGTCGTGGATGAGTAAGACATCGTCGATCTTGTCCACATTGCCCACAGCCCTTGCTAAAGCCGTCTCTCGAAAATTCCAAATGTGGAAAACTCGGCCGTTTTCCACTTGCCCATGACGCCCCCCTTCCCGTACCTCTCTTTTCTCCCGAGATATCAACAGGTGATGGAAAGTAGCGTGGAAAACCGAACGAGCTTCTTTCATCTGCACCTGATTTCTGACTCAACGGGTGAGACTCTCATCTCCGCCGGCCGTGCTGCATCAGTTCAATTCCATGCCAGCCAGCCGATCGAGCACGTCTATCCGCTGATTCGAAACCGCAAGCAGCTTCTGCCTGTCCTGGAGGCAATCGATCACAGCCCCGGTATCGTTCTCTATACGATCGTCGATCGCGAGCTTGCCGATTTCATCGCCGAGCGTTGCCGCGAGATGGGTGTACCCTGCGTCAATGTTCTCGAGCCGGTCATGAATGTTTTCCAGACCTATCTTGGCACGGCATCTCGCCGACGTGTCGGGGCGCAGCATGTGATGAATGCGGATTATTTCGCGCGCATCGAAGCGCTGAACTTCACCATGGATCATGATGACGGCCAGATGCCTGACGATTACGATGACGCCGATGTCGTCATCATCGGTATCAGCCGCACCTCGAAAACGCCGACGAGCATCTATCTGGCGAACCGCGGCATCAAGACGGCCAACATTCCGATTGTCCATGGTGTGCCGTTGCCGGAAAGCCTTGCCAGGGCAACAAAGCCGCTGATCGTTGGACTGGTCGCGACAACGGACCGGATTTCGCAGGTCCGTGAAAATCGCATTCTCGGGGCAACGCCGGGCTTCGATCGCGGTGGCTATACGGATCGGGCCGCCATCTCCGAGGAGCTGAAATATGCCCGCTCTCTCTGCGCGCGGCACAATTGGCCGATCATCGATGTCACGCGCCGCTCGATCGAAGAGACCGCGGCTGCCATTGTTGCCCTGCGACCGAAGCTGCGCTAAGCGCTGCGGATGATTTTCTCGGAGGCAGCCATCATGACCTCGCCCCTTATTCTTGCATCCTCCAGCCCGTTTCGACGAATGCTGATGGAAAATGCCGGATTGCATTTTCAGGCCATCGCCGCCGATATCGATGAGCGTGCGATCGAAGCACCGCTGGAACAAGGCGGTGCCAGCCCGGATGCGGTCGCGCTCGTGCTGGCAAAGGCGAAGGCGAAGGAAGTGAGCGATCGCTTCCCCGGTTCGCTCGTTATAGGCTCGGATCAAACCATGTCGCTCGGTGCCCAGGTCTTTCACAAACCGACGACCATGGCGGATGCGGAAAATCATTTGCGGACCCTGTCGGGAAAGACCCATCGGCTGAACAGCGCTGTCGCCCTTGCACGCAACGGCGATATCATTTGGGAGCATGTGTCCCACGCCGATCTCACCATGCGGGAGCTGCCGGCCGATTTCATTCACCGGCATCTGAACCGCGTCGGCGAGAAGGCGTTGTCGAGCGTCGGCGCCTACCAGCTCGAAGGCGAAGGGATCCAGCTTTTCTCGAAAATCGACGGTGACTATTTCACCATCGTCGGATTACCGATGCTGCCGCTCCTGGAAAAACTGCGAGAGTTGGGGACAATCGATGGATGATTCACGTGAAACACAGAGCGTAAACGCTTTCGTAACGGGTTATCCGATCAAGCATTCGCGCTCGCCGCTAATCCATGGTTACTGGCTGAAGCAGCTCGGTCTGGCCGGCAGCTATCGTGCCCATGAAGTGTCTGTCGAGGATTTCGCTGCCTTCATCTCATCCCTGAAGGATGGTACCAGCGGCTTCGTCGGCGGCAACGTCACCATCCCCCATAAAGAAGCAGCCTTCAAACTCGCCGATCGGCCGGACGAGCTTTCGCAGGAGCTGGGTGCTTCCAACACCCTGTGGCTTCAGGACGGCGAGCTCCATGCGACGAATACCGATGGCCGCGGCTTCACGGCGAACCTCGACGAGCGTCATCCCGGCTGGGACCGCAGCGATCGCGCTGTGATCCTCGGGGCAGGCGGTGCCAGCCGCGCCATCATACAGGCCGTGCGCGATCGCGGTTTCAAGGAAATCCACGTCGTCAACCGTACGGTCGAGCGCGCGCAGGAATTGGCGGATCGGTTCGGCGAAAGGGTTCATGCCCATCCGATAGCAGCGCTCGGCGAGGTCATGCAGGGCGCCGGTCTCTTTATCAATACGACGTCGCTCGGCATGGATGGCGAAGCGGCGCTCCGCATCGATTTTTCGCCTCTTGCACAAGGGGCTGTCGTTACCGACATTGTCTATATACCGCTGAAGACGCCGCTTCTCGCCGAGGCCGAAGAGCAGGGTTTTGCCATTGTTGACGGCCTCGGCATGCTTCTGCATCAAGCCATACCCGGTTTCGAAAAATGGTTCGGGAAGCGTCCGGCGGTCGATGAAACCTTGAGAGCATTGATCATCGCGGACATGGAAAAGCATTGATATGATCAGGATCGGGCTCACCGGATCGATCGGCATGGGAAAGTCGACTTCGGCGAAACTTTTCGCCCAAGCCGGAATCCCGGTGAATGATTCCGATGCGATTGTGCACGATCTCTATAGTGGCGAGGCGGTGCCTCTGGTGGAGGCTGCTTTCCCCGGCACAACAGCGGACGGTAAGGTCGACCGGCAGGAGCTCAGCCGAAAGCTGGCAGGCGATCCCTCCGGCTTCAAGCGTCTCGAAGCGATTGTCCATCCGCTCGTGCGTGAGCGTGAACGCCGGTTTCTGGAACGTCATCGCAAGGCCGGTGCCGATATGGTGGTGCTGGATATCCCGCTTCTCTTTGAAACCGGTGCCGACAAGAGAGTGGACAAGATCGCCGTCGTCAGCTGCGATCCACAGATTCAGCGACAGAGGGTGCTTGCCCGGCCGGGCATGACGGAGGAAAAATTCAATATGATTCTCTCCCGCCAGACGCCGGATGCGGAAAAGCGGGCGTGCGCCGATTATGTCATCGATACGGGCGGAAGCATCGAGGCGGCTGGCGAGCAGGTCAGAGAGATCATTGCGGATGTGCGGCGCAAGCTGCCGATCGAGAAATAGGAAAGCGGAGTCCCGACATGCGCGAAATCATTTTCGATACGGAAACCACGGGCCTTGACAACAGGGCCGACCGGATCATCGAAATTGGCGGCATCGAACTCATCAACCATTTCCCGACCGGCAAGACATTGCATCTCTATATCAATCCAGGTGATCGCAAGGTTCATCCGGATGCGCTTGCCGTGCACGGGATCACCGATGAATCGCTGAAGGACAAGCCGCCCTTCGAAGAGGTCGCCGACAAGATCCTAGAATTCTTCGAAGGTGCCAAGTGGATCGCGCATAACGCCACCTTCGACATGGGCTTCGTCAACGCTGAATTTGCACGACTCAACCGGCCGCCGATCCTTCCCGACATGGTGATCGATACGCTCGCCATGGCGCGTCGCAAACATCCAATGGGGCCGAATTCGCTCGATGCGCTTTGCCGTCGCTACGGCATCGACAATTCGCACCGCACGAAACACGGCGCGCTGCTCGACTCCGAACTGCTGGCCGAAGTCTATATCGAGATGATCGGTGGCCGTCAGACCGCACTTGGCCTTGGCAGCACCAATGGTTCGTCGTCGCGCTCGCGACAGAGTGATGATGCGGAGGAGGTAGTCGCCGATATCTTTACGCGACCCAATCCATTGTCGAGCCGGCTGAGCGAGGAAGAACTTTCGGCCCATGCTGCGCTGGTTGCCAAGCTCGGCGCGAAGGGCATCTGGTCCAAATACCGCACGTCCGAATAAGCTGTCATCTCAGGCAACCACCAAAAGAAAATGCCCGGACGTCGATCCGGGCATTTTCTTTTCTAGAATGAAGATATTCAAGCTTAGTTCGGAACGGCCGAAACCTGAGCGCGAGCCTGTTCTTCGGCCATGCGCTGCGTGAACATCTGCGCGAAATCGATTGGATCGATCATCAGCGGCGGGAAGCCGCCATTGCGCGTGACGTCGGCGATGATCTGGCGTGCGAAGGGGAACAGCAGGCGCGGGCACTCGATGAAGAGCAGCGGCAGCATGTGTTCCTGCGGGAAACCGGTGACGCGGAAGACACCGCCATAGACCAGCTCGGTGTGGAAGAGAACGCGCTCGCCATCCTTGGCTTCGGCGCTCAGCGTCAGCACGACGTCGAAATCGGAGTCCGACAGCGGGTTGGCGTTGACGTTCACGTTGATATTGATGTCCGGAGCATTTTCCCGGGCCTGGAGCGAGCGCGGAGCACCCGGATTTTCGAAGGAAAGATCCTTGGTGTACTGAGCAAGGATGCTGAGGCTCGGGGTGGCTGCGCCGTTGCCGTTGGTCTCGTTGGCCATGGGGGTGTCCTCTCACGTCTCGATGGGTGTCGCCATCTAGCATTTAGAAAAGGGGCTTACAACCCTTATGGCGCCGGGGCTCCCGCAGCCGCTCTCTAGTCATCCAGACGCTTTTGATCAGACCAGGGCGAGTTGCGGTTCGGCTCGCGATGAAAATCGCCTTCATCGAGATCGACGACGTTTCCGGGTTTGTTCGGTCGGCCTTGTGGCCCAGCACCCGGGCCTTGTCCGCGGCGGAACGCCCGCGAATTGCCGACAACGACGATACGCTTGCGCAAGACCTGCCAGGCGAGGTCGCGTACGGCGGGGATGAAAAGCAGCAGGCCGATGATGTCGGAGATGAAGCCGGGCAGCATCAGGAAGAAGGCGGCAACGACGATCATGGCGCCATGCACCATCTCGCGGCCGGGATCGCCGCCATTGCGGCTTTCGGCCGAGATGCGCTGAAGAATACCGATGCCCTGGATCCTCAGAAGAGCGGCACCGAGCAGCACGCTGAGAATGACGAGCCCCAGCGTCGCCCAGACGCCGATCATCTTTCCAACCACGATGAATCCGGCAATCTCAGCCAGAGGCATCAGAAAAACGAAGATAGGAAGAAGTGATAGGCGCATGTTACGGTGGTCCTGAGAGCGGGTTTCTTCGCGTAAGCGTTGGTTTCTCGCGTATAATAAAGAAACTGGTCCGCTATTTGAATGATAGATCGATGCGGACTATATGGGGATTGATCTTTTAATTTTAACGGTGGTTCCGATACGAGATGGGTGCAAACGACTTTGTGACGATCTTTTTCCTGGTGGCGGCGGTGCTGATTTTCTTTCAGTTGCGCAGTGTCCTTGGCCGCCGCACGGGGAATGAGAAGCCGCCGCGTGATCTCTACGGTTCTGCTGATCCGGCCAGTGGCACGACTGCACCGGACGCCGGCAAGGTGGTCACGCTGCCGCGTCGTGACGGAACCGAAGAGGAAGACCGTTTTGCTGCCATCGATGCCTTCACCCCGGCCGGCACACCACTCAATGATTCGCTGCGCGAGGTGAGCAAAGTTGATCCTTCCTTCAACCCGAAGGAATTCGTCAATGGCGCGCGCATGGCCTATGAGATGATCGTCATGGCCTTTGCCGATGGTGATCGCAAGTCTCTGAAGGGGCTGCTGTCGCGCGAGGTCTACGAAGGCTTCGATGCCGCCATCGCCGATCGCGAGGCCAAGGGCGAAAAGGTCAAATCGACCTTCGTCGGCATCGACAAGGCTGATATCGTCACTGCCGAGGTGAAGGGAACGGATGCCCTGATCACCATGCGCATCGTCAGCCAGATGATTTCCGCCACCTACGACAAGGCGGATAAGCTGATCGATGGCGATGCCGAAGCCGTGGCTGAGGTCAGCGACCTCTGGACCTTCGCTCGCGACACGCGTTCGCGCGATCCGAACTGGAAACTCGTGGCGACCGAATCTGAACAATGACGATCCCATCGCAGGAATTCAGGCTGGAGCCGGCAACCTTCGCCGATTTGAAGGGCTGGGAGGAGGACGATCCTTCCAGCCTTTTTCGCGCGATGAAGGACTGTCGGAGCCATATCCGCGATGTGAAGCCCTATCGCACCGGCGCTGCCGGGCTGACAGCCGATGATCTCCTGGCGCTTCTCGATGCGGCAGAAGGGAAAGAGCCCGGCGATGCAGCCGAAGCCAGAGCCTTCTTCGAGGAGCACTGCCAGCCCTTCTTCATTCGCCGCGCTGGCGGCGCGACCGGTTTCGTGACCGCATTCTTCGAACCGGAAATCCAAGTGTCGGCCGAGCCAAACGAAACCTACCGCTATCCCTTTTATCGCCGGCCGGACGATCTGATTGATCTCGACGACGGCAATCGGCCGGAGGATATCGATCCTTCCTATATGTTCGGCAGGCTTCAGGGTGGTGCAATTTCCACCTATCCTGATCGTGGCGAAATCGATCGCGGCTATCTCGATGGCAAAGAGCTGGAGATCGCCTGGGCGAAATCCAAGGTCGACGTCTTCTTCGTACATGTGCAGGGAGCGGCGCGTCTGCGCTATCCAGATGGGCGTCTCGGCCGTATCACCTATGCCGCCAAGGCCGGTCATCCCTTCTCGGCCGTCGGGCGCCTGTTGATAGACCGCGGCCTGCTGGACCGCGCGACGATCTCCATGCAGACGATCCGTGACTGGCTCTACGCCCACCCGGATCAGGTCGATGAAATTCTCTCGCACAATCGATCCTATATCTTCTTCCGCGAGGCCGAAGTCAGCGATCCCGCTCTCGGACCGATCGCAGCAGCCAAGGTGCCGCTGCTGGCGGGCCGTTCCCTTGCGGTCGATCGGTTGATCCATACCTTCGGTTTTCCCTTCTTCATCCGTTCGGAAAGCCTGACGCATCTCGATGCCGGCAAGCCTTTCGCGCGGCTGATGCTGGCGCTCGATACGGGCTCGGCGATCGTCGGGCCGGCACGTGGCGATATCTTTACCGGCTCCGGCTACGATGCAGGCGAGCTCGCCGGTACCGTGCGCAACGATGCCGATTTTTATATACTCATTCCGAAGGCGGCGGCGCAGAGGTTCGGCTGATGGCCCCGGAACGGAAGGACAAGGAACGAAAGCTCAGCGCGGAGGACCGTATCCTTTGGGGTAAGGTCGCCAAGAGCACGCGCCCCATGCCGGGCCGCATAGCTGACATCGAGGCTTTCGAGGCTGCCTTGCAAGCCGAAGCCGAAAGCGAGGAAACTGCCCGCGCCGCAAAGGCAAAGCCGGCGCCTGTATCTACAGAAGCGCCGGAAGTTTCAACGCCCATAAAGCAGCCCGGCGGCCGCCATCATCCACTCGAGCGTCCCGTCAAGCGCAAGATCGCGAGGGGTCATCTGGCGCTCGAAGCCCGGATCGACCTCCACGGCCTCATCCAGAGCGAGGCCCACGGGATGCTTCTGGATTTCCTGCTGCGTGCCCATAGCCGCGGCCTTCGCCATGTGCTCGTCATAACAGGCAAGGGCAGCTCGATGGGCAGCGAAGGGGCGCTGAAGCGCGCCGTACCGCTCTGGTTCTCCAAGCCGGAATTCCGCTTTCTGATCTCCTCCTACGAAACGGCGGCGCAGCATCACGGTGGCGAGGGCGCGCTCTATATCCGCCTGTCGCGCCTGAAGGGGGAGAGGCTTTGACCCCGTTCGGCGAAGCGGTACGAAAGTTGAGGTTGCGCAAGGGCGTCTCGCAAAAGCAGATGGCCGCCGCGCTCAATGTGACTCCGGCTTATTTATCCGCCTTAGAACACGGAAAGCGTGGCCTTCCGACTTTCGATCTCTTGCAGCGCATCGCCGGCTATTTCAACATCATCTGGGACGAAGCCGAGGAATTGTTCCTGCTGGCGCGGTTTTCCGACCCGCGCGTCGTCGTTGATACCTCCGGGCTTTCGCCTGAATATACGGCCTTCGTCAACCACTTGGCCGGCAAGATCCGCAGCCTTGACGCGGCGACGATCCGCGAACTGTCAAAGGTTCTGGAAAATGCCGGAAAAACCGGCTGAAAAGCGCCTTAATCCCCTGTTTTATACCTGATTTCGGGGCCTTCCGTTTGGAACTTCAGGGTGAAACATCCTATATTCAGGCTAGGAAAAACCGCTGATTCGTTAGGAATTGGCGAGATTCTCTAAACACTGGAAAGACTTCAATAAAATGACCGATATAACCGATAACGGCGGCAATGCCGAATATGGCGCAGATAGCATCAAGGTTCTCAAGGGCCTCGATGCCGTGCGCAAGCGTCCGGGCATGTATATCGGCGACACGGATGACGGCTCGGGCCTGCATCACATGGTCTATGAAGTCGTCGACAACGCTATCGACGAAGCCCTGGCCGGCCACGCCGATGTCGTAACCGTAACCCTTAATCCCGATGGCTCCGTCACGGTCACCGATAACGGCCGCGGCATCCCGACGGATATTCACAGCGGCGAAGGTGTTTCGGCGGCCGAGGTTATCATGACCCAGCTTCACGCTGGCGGTAAGTTCGACCAGAATTCCTACAAGGTTTCCGGTGGCCTGCATGGCGTCGGCGTTTCGGTCGTCAACGCCCTGTCCGTCTGGCTGAAGCTGAAGATCCGCCGCCAGGGCCGCATCCATGAAATGAGTTTTACCCATGGTGTCGCCGACGCGCCTTTGAAGGAAACCGGCGATGCCGGCAATGCGACTGGCACCGAAGTCAGCTTCATGCCGAGCTCCGAAACTTTCACGATGATCGAGTTTGACTATGGCACGCTGGAGCATCGTCTGCGCGAACTCGCCTTCCTGAATTCCGGTGTTCGCATTCTCCTGACGGACAAGCGTCATTCCGACGTCAAGCAGGAAGAATTGCTCTATGACGGCGGTCTGGAAGCCTTCGTCTCCTATCTCGATCGCGCCAAGAAGCCGCTGGTTCAAAAGCCGGTGTCGATCCGCAGCGAGAAGGACGGCATCACCGTCGAAGTGGCGATGTGGTGGAACGACAGCTACCATGAAAACGTGCTCTGCTTCACCAACAACATCCCGCAGCGCGACGGCGGCACGCACATGGCTGGCTTCCGCGCCGCCCTGACACGTCAGATCACCTCTTATGCGGACAGCTCTGGCATCACCAAGAAGGAAAAAGTGACGCTGACCGGCGATGACTGCCGCGAAGGCCTGACGGCAGTGCTGTCGGTCAAGGTTCCCGATCCGAAGTTCTCGTCGCAGACCAAGGACAAGCTGGTTTCCTCCGAAGTTCGCCCGGTCGTCGAAAGCCTGGTCAACGAAGCCCTCAGCACCTGGCTCGAAGAGCATCCGTCCGAAGCCAAGGTTCTGGTCGGCAAGGTCGTCGAAGCCGCAGCCGCCCGCGAAGCCGCCCGCAAGGCGCGCGAACTGACCCGCCGCAAGGGCGCGCTGGATATCGCCTCGCTCCCCGGCAAGCTTGCTGACTGCTCGGAGCGCGATCCGGCCAAGTCCGAAGTCTTCCTCGTCGAGGGTGACTCGGCAGGTGGTTCAGCCAAGCAGGGCCGTTCGCGCGAAAACCAGGCCATCCTGCCGCTGCGCGGCAAGATCCTGAACGTCGAGCGCGCCCGCTTCGACAAGATGCTGTCGAGCCAGGAAATCGGCACGCTGATCACCGCACTCGGCACCGGTATCGGCAAGGACGAATTCAACGCCGAGAAGCTGCGTTACCACAAGATCATCATCATGACGGACGCAGACGTCGACGGCGCGCATATCCGCACCCTGCTTCTGACCTTCTTCTTCCGCCAGATGCCCGATCTCATCGAGCGCGGTCACCTCTATATCGCCCAGCCGCCGCTTTATAAGGTGACGCGCGGCAAGTCGGTGCAGTACGTCAAGGACGAGAAGGCGCTGGAAGAATATCTGATCGGCCAGGGTACCGACGATGCAAGCCTGCGTCTCGGCAATGGCGAAGTCCGCACCGGTCAGGATCTGCGTGAGGCGATCTACGATGCGCTGCGGCTGCGCACGCTGATCGACAATCTGCACTCCCGCTACAATCGCTCGGCTGTCGAGCAGGCGGCGATCGCCGGCGCTCTCAATGCCGAAATGGTCAGCGATCCCGCCCGCGCGGAAGTACTCGCCAATGACGTTGCCAAGCGGCTTGATGTCATTGCCGAGGAAACGGAGCGCGGCTGGACCGGTGCCGTAACCGGCGAGGGCAGTCTTCGCTTCGAGCGCACTGTGCGCGGCGTCAAGGAAGTGGTCTTCCTCGACATGGCGCTGATCGGTTCGCAGGATGCTCGTCTCATCGACCAGCTTGGCACGCGGCTGAAGGAGGTCTACCAGACTCCGCCGAAGCTCACCCGCCGGGACGGAGAGACGGAGATTTCGGGTCCGCGCATGCTGCTTGATACGATCTTTGCCGGCGGTCGCAAGGGCTTGACGCTGCAGCGCTATAAAGGCCTCGGCGAGATGAATGCCGAACAGCTCTGGGAAACGACGCTCGATCCGAATGTACGCACGCTGTTACAGGTGAAGGTCACTGACGCGACCGATGCCGATGGGCTGTTTGCCCGGCTCATGGGCGATGAGGTCGAGCCGCGCCGCGAGTTCATTCAGGACAACGCGTTGAACGTCGCCAATCTCGACATCTGATCGCCTGCTTCAGACACAAAAAAGCCCGCCGCGAACATTCTGGCGGGCTTTTTCTTTTCTATCAATTACTTGGCGATGAAGGTGCCGTTGAAGGCAAGCCCGGAAAGCGGATTGCGCTGGCTCGGCACCTCGCGCTCGCGCAACTTTTCCGGCAGCTGGTTCTTGTCGCCGATCTTGCCGATCGCGACAGCCGCCTCGACGCGGAAGCCTTCGGGAATACCGAGAACCTCATAAGATTTTTCGACATGGAAGCCGGTCATCCCATGCGCTTCATAGCCGGCTAGATGTGCCTGGATTGCCAGAAAGCCCCAGGCCGTACCCGCGTCGAAGGAGTGGCTGTAGCTGGGCTTCTGTTCGGCCGAGCCGAGCTCGCCACTGTGGGTACGGGAAATGACGAAAAGCAGCGCGGCGGCGGATTTCACCCAGCCCTGATTGAACTCCACGAGGACGCTCAGGAACCGGTCCCAATGCTCCGAGCCACGCAGAGTGTAGAGGAAGCGCCAGGGCTGCAGGTTCGAGGCGGAAGGCGCCCAATGCGCCGCTTCCAGAATGGTCAGCAGGTCTTGTTCCGGCATGGTCTCGTTGGAAAAAGCACGCGGCGACCAGCGGTCGAGAAAGAGCTTGTCGATCGGATATTGGGATTCGCGGCTGTTGCTTGATGTCATGAGGGCTTCTTTCTTAGAGAGCATCTGCCGCGGGCGGTCGAAACTGGCCGTTGGCTGGTTATAAATAGAGGATGAGAACTTAAACTCGAGCCGCCCAGCTCACGTCGAGCTCCTCGCGGAAGGCGAAGCGCTTGAGGTGGTCGGCAACGACGTTCTGCATGCGCTCGAGGTCTTCGGGCTTCTCGACCGTCAGCGTCATGACGAGGTTGCCGCGTTCGGCTGCCAGGTCGAGAACGTTTTCCGGGCTGAACGGCACTTTGCCCGCAGCCGCATCGAATTCCACGCTGAAGCGATGGCTCCAGTGCTTGCAGAGCTGCTGGAGATAGCGGCTGGCATGCTCGGTTTTGACGTTGGAAACGGATGTCGCCATGGGATTTCTCCAATAAACCTGATCGCAAAACGCACGATTTCATACATAGAGCCATCCGCATTCGCCAGGTAGACAGTCTGTTTCAAGTTTGCGTTATTCCAGTGAAATTCTGTTCCGCTATGCTGAGGGTCGATAGGAACGCGTGCGAGCGGAGACAAAGCCTTGCTGGTAAATGGAAAATGGACTGAGGAGTGGCAGCCGGTCCAGGCCAAGGATGAAAAGGGCGGTTTCGTTCGCCAGGTTTCAAGCTTCCGCAACTGGGTGACGCCGGACGGGAAGCCGGGGCCGACTGGCGAGGGCGGTTTCGCGGCGGAAGCCGGCCGCTATCATCTCTACGTCGCGCTGATCTGCCCCTGGGCATCGCGCACCCTGATCGGCCGGAAGCTGAAGGGCCTGGAGGATGTCATTTCCGTTTCCGTTGTCGAACCCATGCTCTCCAAGCAGGGCTGGCAGTTTGGCGAGTATCAGGGCGCCACGAACGATCCGATAAACGGCGCCGTCTACATGCACGAGATCTATACGAAGGCCGATCCGGCCTTCACTGGCCGCGCCACGGTTCCGGTCCTTTGGGACAAGCGCACCGGCACGATCGTCAACAACGAGTCATCCGATATCCTGCGCATGCTGAATGGCGGCTTCGGTGATCTCGCCCGCAATGACATCGATCTTTATCCGGCCGGCAAGCGGGAAGAGATCGAAGCTTTCAATGCCCGGATCTACCCGG
Organism: Martinezella hainanensis; assembly: GCF_900094555.1. Lineage (GTDB taxonomy): Bacteria > Pseudomonadota > Alphaproteobacteria > Rhizobiales > Rhizobiaceae > Rhizobium > Rhizobium hainanense. Next base: position 57,486 of record NZ_FMAC01000004.1, on the reverse strand, counting down.
CCCTCAACAATGGCGTCTATCGCACCGGCTTCGCCACGACGCAGATTGCCTATGAAGAGGCCTTCAGCGAGGTGTTCGACTGCCTCGATCAGATCGAGACCGAGCTGGAAGGCAGAGACCTCCTTTTCGCCGATCATCCCACAGAAAGCGATATCAGGCTGTTCGTCACCCTTGTCCGTTTCGATGTCGCCTATCACGGCCTCTTCAAATGCAATCTGCGTCGGCTGTCCGACTATGCCAATCTCCAGTCCTTCTGCCGCCGAATGCTCGATTGGCCCGGTGTTGCCGAAACCGTGAACTTCGATCATATCAAGCGCGGTTACTACTCGATTGCATCTCTCAATCCGAGCGGGATCGTGCCACTCGGGCCGGCGCTGGACGAGCTGTTCTGATACTCGACCGCCTTCGAAAAGCGGTCTAAGGTCCGCCCCGTTCGATGGATTAGGGAGGACCGTCATGAATTGGGAAGAGTTCCGGCAGTGGTCGGAGAAGGCGGCGCATTGGGGCGCGGATTATCGCGCGTCGCTTCGTGACAGGCCGGTCCGGGCGAAGATGGCGCCGGGTGAGATCGCCGCACACATCGCCGATTCCCCGCCGGTAACAGGCGAAGCCATGGAGGATATCTTCAAGGATTTTGAGGATATCCTTGTTCCCGGCATGACGCATTGGCAACATCCGCGCTTTTTTGCTTATTTCCCCGCCAATGCCGCTCCGGTCTCGGTCGTGGCCGAATATCTGGTCAGCGCCATCGCTGCGCAATGCATGCTCTGGCAGACTTCGCCCTCCGCCACCGAGCTTGAAACGAAGGTCGTCGACTGGCTGCGCCAGGCACTCGGCCTGCCGGAAACCTTCACCGGCGTCATTCAGGATTCCGCGTCGACCGCGACTCTCGCCGCCGTTCTTGTCATGCGCGAGAGAGCGCTGAACTGGCAGGGCAACAGGAGCGGGCTCGCCGGCAACAAGGCGGTGCGCATCTACTCCACCGATCAGGTCCACACGTCGATCGACCGCGCCATCTGGATTGCCGGCGTCGGCGAAGAAAATCTGGTGCGCATACCCTCTGGCGGTCCCAACAAGGCCATGGATCCGAAGGCTCTAGCCGCGGCGATCGAGCGCGATCTTGCTGCCGGGTTGCTGCCCGCCGGCGTTATTGCCTGCGTCGGCGGCACCAGCGTCGGCGCCTGCGACGATATCGCCGCCGTCGTCGAAGTGGCGCATGCGCACGGGCTCTATGTGCATGTCGATGCCGCTTGGGCGGGTTCGGCAATGATTTGCCCGGAATTCCGCACCCTGTGGCACGGCGTCGAGCAGGCCGATTCCATTGTCTTCAACCCCCATAAATGGCTTGGCGCGCAATTCGATTGCTCCGTCCAGTTCGTGCGCGAGCCGGAGACGCTGGTCCGCACGCTGGCGATACAGCCGGAATATCTGCGCACCCACGGCCATGACGGCATCATCAACTATTCGGAATGGTCGGTGCCGCTCGGCCGTCGCTTCCGCGCGCTGAAACTCTGGTTCCTGCTGCGCTATCACGGCCTGGAAGGTTTGCGCACGATGATCCGCAACCATGTTTCCTGGTCACAGAATCTGGCCAGGCGTCTTGCGGCGGAGCCGGATTTTGAAATCGTCACCGAGCCGTTCCTGTCGCTGTTTTCCTTCGATCACAAGGCGCCCGAGGGCGTCAACCAGGAAAGCCACACGCAGCGCCTGCTGAACGCGATCAACAATGACGGGCGCATCTACCTGACGCAGACCCGCGTTTCCGGTCGGCTGGTCATTCGCTTTCAGGCCGGCCAGTTCGAGGCGACAGCTGATGATATCGACACGGCTTTCGACGTCATCGTCGAAATCGCGAGATCATTATCCCCGGGTTAGAAAAGCTGTTTTTCCAGCGCGAAGGGCTGAGCCATGCTAGGCTCTGCAAAATCGATTGGTGACACTGGTGAATAACTCGTTCATATATGGTGCCGGCACTTTTGTCTTAAAAGCAATCTCGTCTTTGAAAACGCAGGGAAGGAAAATCCATGAAACTGTTGCGTGTTGGCGAAGTCGGCAAGGAAAAGCCGGCGCTTCTGGATAGCGACGGCAAGATCCGCGATCTCTCCGCCCACGTTGCCGATATCGGCGGCGAAGCCATTTCGCCCGCGGGCCTGGCAAAGATCGCAGCCCTCGATCCGAAGAGCCTGCCCGAGCTGGCGGAAGGCCGCCTCGGCGCCTGCGTTGCCGGCACCGGCAAGTTCATCTGCATCGGCCTGAATTTCTCCGACCACGCCGCCGAAACCGGCGCCACCGTGCCGCCGGAGCCGATCATCTTCATGAAGGCAAGCTCTGCAATCGTTGGCCCGAACGACAATGTGCTGATCCCGCGCGGCTCTGAAAAGACCGATTGGGAAGTCGAACTCGGCGTCGTCATCGGCAAGACGGCGAAATATGTCAGCGAAGCCGACGCTCTCGACTATGTGGCGGGTTACTGCGTCTCCCACGATGTCTCCGAACGCGCCTTCCAGACCGAGCGTTCGGGACAGTGGACCAAGGGCAAGTCCTGCGACACCTTCGGCCCGATCGGCCCCTGGCTCGTCACCAAGGACGAGATCGCCGATCCGCAGAACCTCGGCATGTGGCTCAAGGTCAACGGCAAGATGATGCAGAACGGCTCGACCAAGACCATGGTCTATGGCGTCGCTTATCTCGTCTCCTATCTCAGCCAGTTCATGTCGCTGCATCCGGGTGACGTTATCTCCACCGGCACGCCTCCGGGTGTCGGCATGGGCATGAAGCCGCCGCAGTACCTGAAGCCGGGCGATGTCGTCGAGCTCGGCATGGAAGGCCTGGGCGCCCAGAAGCAGACCTTCTTGGCTGACGCGTAAGGCGTGCGAAGCTCAGGAACTTTAACTTTTTGAGATCATTGTTGATGCCGGAGAAGCGATTCTCCGGCGTTTTTTATAGGAAGAATCGGCAGTCGTTATGTTGCTCTGCAACAAAAGCTGCTAGGCTGAATAGTAAGACTTAAAGGATGAAGCGCACAGAGGAGCCGCGATCATCCCGCTGCATGGCGCGACTGGAGAAGTGCTGCAGCGAAGGCAAGCGACACGCAAGGCGCGTGCGTTTCAATGATTTAGGTGATCTGCGTGGTCTCATGCCCGCATCACAAGAGGTAAAGCCCCCATGTTTTATCAGTTTTACGAACTTAATCATGCCGCTCTCGCCCCCTTTCGCGCTGCGGCAGACATGATGCGCCTGGCCTATGCCAATCCGCTTAATCCCCTCTCGCATACCGTGTTTGGCCGTACCTTGACGGCAAGTCTCGAAGTTTTCGAGCGCACGACCAGACGCTATGGCAAGCCGGAATTCGGCCTTCATCAGACGCAGATCGAGGGCAAGACGGTCTCGGTGCATGAAAAGATCGTCTGGAAGAAGCCCTTCTGCAATCTCATCCATTTCGAGCGCAGCCTGCCCGCTGGCCATAGCGCCGATCCGCGTATCCTCATCGTCGCGCCGATGTCGGGCCACTATGCGACGCTGCTGCGCGGCACGGTGGAAGCGCTGCTGCCGGGCGCCGACGTCTACATCACCGACTGGATCGATGCCCGCATGGTGCCGATGACCGAGGGTACCTTCGATCTGGAAGATTATATCGATTACGTCATCGAGATGCTGCATCATCTCGGCCCGGATACGCATGTTGTTGCTGTCTGTCAGCCCTCGGTGCCGGTTCTGGCCGCAGCTGCCGTGATGGAAGCGGCGGGGGATCGCCTGGCGCCCTCGTCGATGACGCTGATGGGCGGTCCGATCGACACCCGCATCAATCCGACGGCAGTCAACCAGCTTGCCAAGGACAAACCGCTGGAATGGTTTGCCGACAATGTCGTCATGAATGTGCCCTGGCCGCAGCCGGGCTTCATGCGTCCGGTCTATCCCGGTTTCCTGCAGCTTTCCGGCTTCATGTCGATGAACCTCGATCGCCACATGATCGCTCACAAGGATTTCTTTGTGCATCTCGTCAAGAATGACGGCGAGCCGGCCGAAAAGCACCGTGATTTCTACGACGAATATCTGGCCGTCATGGATCTGACGGCGGAATTCTATCTGCAGACCGTCGACCAGGTCTTCATCAAGCATGCCTTGCCCAAGGGCGAGCTCATGCATCGCGGTGAGCGCGTTGATCCCTCGGCCATCCGCAACATCGCGCTTTTGACCGTCGAAGGCGAGAACGACGATATCTCCGGCGTCGGCCAGACGCATGCGGCGCAGACCATCTGCACCAATATTCCCGACCATATGCGCATGCACTATCTGCAGCCGGATGTCGGCCATTACGGCGTCTTCAACGGCTCGCGCTTCCGCCGCGAGATCGCCCCGCGCATCCTGGCCTTCACGCGCGAACATGCCCGTACCGGTCGCTCTGTCGTCAAGCGGGTCATCAAGGGCGGCAAGTCCGCCTGAGGCCATTCAAAAGACCAGAAGCAAGGCATGATGGCGGTCAAAGCCCCCATCGTGCCTGCGCAAGCCAAATTCCCGCCAGCGCAAACTATTAGCTTTTGTTGAATTATTCACGCAGATTCAAATACTTGTCCGATTCAGTCTGCCGGGACCATTGAAGCCTCACGAAGAGGTTACCATCTCGATTCCAGCGGTACCGCAAAGATCGGGCCGTTTACCGCGCCGCGCGCCCTTGGAACGCGCTGAGATGCAGGTAGAGCTTTAAAAACCGCGCAGAAGCCTTTCCATCGATCGCTATCGGTCGATGGGCCGATGCGCCGTGCGAGGATACCTGACAATGAACCAATCTGCATTGCTTCGCCCGGATTGGACTCCGGCTACTATTGCCCTCATGGTGTTAGGCTTCGTGGTCTTCTGGCCGCTGGGCTTTGCCATGCTCGCCTATATTCTCTTCGGAGAACGTCTGCGGGATTTCAAACGGGATGTAAACGAAAGGACCGACGGCATGTTTGCTGGCTGCGGACGTCATCGCAATCGTCATCGCCATTCCTATTCCTCCACCGGCAATGTCGCCTTCGACGACTGGCGCCGGGCAGAGCTTGAGCGTCTCGAGCAGGAACGCCGCAAGCTGGACGAAATGCGCGCCGAGTTCGACGCCTATGCCCGCGAGCTTCGCCGTGCCAAGGATCAGGAAGAGTTCGACCGCTTCATGCGCGAGCGCAACAGCGTCAAGCGCAATGACAATGGCGGCTCGCCGACCGAATTCCAGACTCCGTGATGGGCTGTGAGAACAACCGCATCATATAGTCAAAACCGGCATCGGATGATGCCGGTTTTCCTTTGCCAGAATCCGCAAAGCAAGTCGCGCAAAAGTGCGCAGCGGTTTTGCGATAACGACATGAGAAAATCGTGGACCAAAGCGCAAGGAGCAAATCTGAAAGATTGCGACGCGCTTTGGCGAATCATATAAAACTGCCTTCATGTTTCCGCTGCTCTCCAGATCCCGCAAACCGCAGGCCAAGTTGGCCGCGCCGGAAACGCGCACCCTCGATGTCGCCGGCCGGCTGATGCCGCTGACGATCCGCCAGCACGAGCGCGCGACCCGTATTACGCTCAGGATCGAGCCCGGCGGACGATCGCTGAAGATGACCATTCCGCGCGGCCTTGCCGCCCGCGAGGTCAATGCCTTTCTCGACCGGCACCAGGGCTGGCTTCTGACCAAGCTCGCGAAATTCACGGCCGACAACAGCCTGCGCGGTGGCAGCGAAATCCTCCTGCGTGGCGTGCGCCATCGCATCGCGCATACCGGCACCCTGCGCGGTCTTACCGAAACCGTCGTCGTCGAGGGTGTTCCGGTGCTGCGCGTCAGCGGCCTGCCGGAGCATGCCGGCCGCCGCATCGCGACCTTCCTCAAGAAGGAGGCCCGCGCCGATCTGGAAAAACTCGTGGCGGTGCATGCCAAGTCCATCCGCGCCACTGTGACTTCCATCACCATGAAGGATACCCGCAGCCGCTGGGGCTCCTGCTCCTCGCAGGGGAACTTGAGTTTTTCCTGGCGCATCGTCATGGCGCCGCCACTGGTCATCGACTACCTCGCCGCCCACGAAGTCGCGCATTTGCGCGAAATGAACCACGGCCCGCGCTTCTGGGCGCTCTGTCGCAAGCTCTGCCCCGACATGGACGAGGCCAAGGCCTGGCTGAAGCGCCACGGCAGCCAGCTGCATGCGATCGACTTCGATTGAGCAGGCTGTTTGGACCGACGACGGTATTTGAAAGTCGTTTCGGATATTCCGCCGTTCGGTAACCGACCGCAGCTTTCCGCCAAGTGTGGCTACTATCTAACGGGCAGTCATTCCGGTGCGACGATGCGGATCGGACGTGTTCCGATGAGAGCACCGGTCGCGCGGTCGATTGTGACGGCATCGATCTCGGTTCCAGTTTCGGCGTCAAAGAAACGGGTTACACCGTCCGCGTTGCGGTGCTTTCGCCCCCACGCACCGATCGCGAACAACACGGGCAGGAAGTCCCGGCCAGCTTCCGTCAGCACGTATTCATCGCGCGGAGGCCGCTCCGAGTAGCGTCGCTTCTCCAGCAAGCCATCTTCCGTAAGCGCAGCCAGCCGCGCCGTCAGCATCGTCGGCGCGATGCCAAGACTCTTGCGAAAATCGTCGAAGCGAGTGAGCCCCGCGTGGGCGTCCCGCATGATCAGCATGCTCCACGCATCGCCCACCAATGCGAGGCTGCGGGCGATCAGGCACGGCTGGTTTGAAAGATTCTTCATGTCGATATCTTTTTGATAGTGACTTACTATTGATTTGATAGTAACAGAATGCTCATCGATGTTCCATGCCAAAGTGAAAGCTGAAACCGATGAGCAAGACAGAACGCGGCGTCGCCCTGGTCACGGGCGCCTCTTCCGGTATTGGGCTGGCGACTGCGCAGGCGTTGCGGCGCGATGGATATAGGGTGTTTGGAACCAGCCGGAAGCCGATGGTTGCCGCACCGGACGGCGTGACGATGCTAGTCTGCGACGTCACCGACGAAAAATCCGTGCAGACGGCAGTCGATGACATACTGGTCCAGGCTGGACGGATCGATCTGCTCGTCAACAATGCAGGGATTGGATTGCTTGGCGGCGCGGAGGAGTCCTCCCCATTGCAGGCAAAGGCTCTCTTCGATGTGAATGTCTTTGGAGTCCTGCGCATGACGAATGCAATCCTGCCTGTGATGAGACGGCAGCGGAAGGGCAGAATTATCAATATGAGCTCCATTCTCGGGCTGATTCCCGCTCCCTTCAACGCCCTCTACGCGTCGACCAAGCATGCGATTGAAGGCTATTCCGAATCCCTCGACCACGAAGTCCGCACGCAGGGCATCCGCGTCGTTCTCATTGAACCGGGTGTCACCCGTACGTCCTTCGAAGAGAATATCACGCGGCCAGATCGACCGCTGCCGCCGTACGACGCAGCGCGCGCTGATGCCGAGAAGCTGATGCGTGAGATTGTCGAGACGGGGGACGCGCCGGAGGTGGTGGCCGACATAGTGGTCAAAGCCGCCAACGCTGTTTCGCCCAAGAGGCGCTATACTGCAGGCAAGGCGGCAAGACAGGTTCGCTTCCTGCGCCGGTTCCTGCCGGAGTCATTCGTCGACAAGAGCCTCCGCAAATTCAGCAGGCTTCCCGCTTGACCTCCGCCACCGCAACTTCAAAGGAAGAAAGTCACGACTCATGAAGGCATTCCTGATCGATCGCTATGCAAAAGGCGGTACTCTACAACTTGGCGAAGTACCCGAGCCGGAATTGCGTGAACATGATGTCCTGGTCCAGATTCATGCCACAAGCGTGAACCCGCTGGACGCCAAGATCAGAGACGGTGAGTTCAAGCTTATCCTGCCATATCGCCTCCCGCTCATTCTCGGCAACGATGTAGCCGGCGTCGTGGTCCGGGTCGGGTCCAAGGTTCGTCGCTTCAAGCCAGGTGACGAAGTCTATGCACGACCGGCGCAGGATCGTATCGGAACCTTCGCAGAGTTCATTGCGATGAACGAGGCCGACGTGGCGATGAAGCCTAAGAATCTGACGATGGAAGAGGCGGCGTCACTGCCGCTGGTCGCGTTGACTGCCTGGCAGGCGCTTGTCGAACGAGCGAAATTGAAGAAGGGACAGAAGGTTCTTATCCACGCCGGCTCCGGCGGTGTCGGTGCAATTGCCATCCAGCTCGCCAAGCATATGGGGGCATACGTGGCGACGACGACGAGCACAGCCAATATCAATCTCGTCAGAAGTCTCGGAGCCGATGTCGTCGTAGACTACAAGAAGGACGACTTCGAAAACACCCTACAGGGATATGATGTCGTGCTGAACAGTCTAGGCAAGGAAACGCTGGAGAAATCGCTTCGCGTCCTGAAGCCGGGTGGGAAGCTCATCTCGATCTCCGGTCCGCCGGATGCTGCATTTGCCAGGCAGAACGGTTCGGGATGGTTGTTTCAGCAGCTCATGGCCCTGCTGAGCTCCGGTATCCGGAGAAAGTCAAAACGCCACGGCGTCAGCTATTCGTTCCTCTTCATGACCGCGAACGGCGGACAACTCGGCGAGATCACCTCGTTGATAGAGGCAGGAGCCATAAGAGCGGTCGTTGATCGGGTCTTCCCGTTCCAGAACACGAATGAGGCGCTGGCTTATGTCGAGACCGGCCGCGCCAAGGGCAAGGTCGTGATTGCCGTGAAGTAAAGAGCGAACCGTTGTTTCAAAGGGTCGTTGAGTGGGTCACAGGCCTAAAAAGCGCGCTCGATCGTCGCCTTTAGGCTCGACTCTTTCGAAATTTCGTGTCACTCCGCTGCCATGAACCCCGATGTCAAAATTTGTGGTCTGAAGACGCCGGAAGCGGTGGATCGTGCTCTTGAGCGCGGCGCCACCCATATCGGCTTTATCTTCTTTGAAAAGAGCCCGCGCTATATCGAGCCGGATCTCGCCGGCCAGCTGGCCGAGCGCGCCCGCGGCAAGGCGAAGATCGTTGCCGTCACGGTCAATCCCACCAATGACGATCTCGATGAGATCATGTCGCTGGTGAAGCCGGATATGCTGCAGCTCCATGGCAACGAAAGCCCGGAGCGTGTGCTCACCATCAAAGCGGTCTATAATGTCCCCGTCATGAAGGCCATGTCGGTGCGCGAGGCCGATGACCTGAAGCGGGTGGAATCCTATATCGGCATTGCCGACCGCTTCCTCTTCGATGCCAAGCCGCCCGCCGGTTCTGTGCTGCCGGGCGGAAACGGCGTATCCTTCGATTGGAGCCTGATGAGCTGGCTCGACGATAGCGTGGATTACATGCTGTCGGGCGGCGTCAACAAGGACAATGTCGCCGAGGCGCTGGCTTCCACCAAGGCCAGCGGTATCGATCTTTCCTCCGCGCTTGAAAGTGCACCCGGTGTGAAGGATCTCGGCAAGATCGACCAGTTTTTCGACGCTTTTGCAGAAGCATGCCTGCCGGAACCGGCAGCAGGGAGTAGAAAGTGAACCAGACGCCTAAACCTAATTCCTTCCGCTCCGGCCCCGATGAGGATGGCCGTTTCGGCATTTACGGCGGTCGTTTCGTTGCCGAAACGCTCATGCCGCTGATCCTGGACCTGCAGGAGGAATGGGCAAAGGCGAAGGACGATCCGGCCTTCCAGGCGGAGCTGAAGTCTCTCGGCACGCACTATATTGGCCGCCCGAGCCCGCTTTATTTCGCCGAGCGCCTCACGGCCGAGCTTGGCGGCGCGAAGATCTATTTCAAGCGCGAAGAGCTGAACCACACCGGCTCGCACAAGATCAACAATTGCATTGGCCAGATCCTGCTCGCCAAGCGCATGGGCAAGACCCGCATCATCGCTGAAACCGGTGCCGGCCAGCATGGCGTCGCCTCTGCGACCGTCGCCGCCCGCTTCGGCCTTCCCTGCGTCGTCTACATGGGTGCGACTGATGTCGAGCGCCAGGCGCCGAACGTCTTCCGCATGAAGCTGCTGGGCGCAGAGGTCATCCCGGTGACGGCCGGCAGCGGCACGCTCAAGGATGCGATGAACGAAGCGCTGCGCGACTGGGTTACCAATGTCGACGACACCTATTACCTGATCGGCACGGCTGCCGGTCCGCATCCCTATCCGGAAATGGTCCGCGATTTTCAGGCCGTGATCGGCACCGAAGCCCGCGCGCAGATCCTGGAGGCCGAAGGCCGCCTGCCGGATCTCGTCGTTGCGGCCGTCGGCGGCGGCTCGAACGCCATTGGCATCTTCCATCCCTTCCTCGATGACGAGGGCGTCAAGATCGTCGGCGTCGAAGCTGGCGGCAAGGGTCTGCAAGGTGACGAGCATTGCGCCTCCATCACCGCCGGTTCGCCCGGCGTGCTGCATGGCAATCGCACCTACCTGCTGCAGGACGGCGACGGCCAGATCAAGGAAGGTCATTCCATTTCGGCCGGCCTCGACTATCCCGGCATCGGTCCGGAACATTCCTGGCTGAACGATATCGGCCGCGCCGAATATGTTCCGATCATGGACCACGAGGCTCTGGAAGCCTTCCAGACGTTGACGCGCCTCGAAGGCATCATTCCGGCGCTCGAGCCGAGCCATGCGCTCGCCGAGGTGATCAAGCGCGCCCCGAAGATGGGCAAGGACGAGATCATCCTGATGAACCTCTCCGGCCGTGGTGACAAGGACATCTTCACCGTCGGCAAGATTCTGGGAATGTGAGTTAGACGCCATGACCGCACGTATGGACAAACGCTTCGCCGCTCTGAAGGCTGAAGGCCGCCCGGCACTCGTCACCTATTTCATGGGTGGCGATCCCGATTACGAGACTTCGCTCGGCATCATGAAGGCGCTACCGGAAGCCGGCGCCGACGTCATCGAGCTCGGCATGCCCTTTTCCGATCCCATGGCCGACGGCCCGGCGATCCAGCTTGCCGGCCAGCGCGCCCTGAAGGCCGGCCAGACGCTGAAGAAGACGCTGCAGCTCGCGGCCGATTTCCGTAAAGTCGATGCGGATACGCCGATCGTCATGATGGGCTATTACAATCCGATCTACATCTACGGCGTCGAAAAGTTCCTGGACGATGCGATCGCCGCCGGCATCGACGGCCTCATTGTCGTCGACCTGCCGCCGGAAATGGACGACGAGCTTTGCATTCCGGCCATCCGCAAGGGCATCAACTTCATCCGTCTGGCAACGCCGACCACCGACGACAAGCGCCTGCCGACGGTTTTGAAGAACACGACGGGTTTCGTCTATTACGTCTCGATGAACGGCATCACCGGTTCGGCGCTGCCGGATCCATCGCTGGTTTCAGGCGCTGTCAAGCGCATCAAGCAGCATACCGAACTGCCGGTTTGCGTCGGTTTCGGCGTCAAGACGGCCGAGCATGCCAAGCTGATCGGCGCTGCGGCCGATGGCGTTGTCGTCGGCACTGCCATCGTCAACCAGATCGCGACCAGCCTCAGCAAGGATGGCAAGGCGACGCCAGACACCATCCAGGCGGTTGCGACCCTGGTGCGCGGCCTGTCGACAGGCACCCGTTCCGCCCGCCTTGTTGCCGCCGAATAGTTTACCCATATAGGCCAGCAATCAATCCTCTGCGGATTGAGGAAAAGGCCTATGGGCATTTGGTGGCGACTGGGTTATCGATACATTCGTCGATTAGGAGTTTCGAATTGAACTGGATCACGAACTACGTCCGCCCGCGGATCAATTCCATGCTGGGCCGTCGCGAGGTTCCGGAGAATCTCTGGATCAAGTGCCCGGAAACGGGCGAGATGGTCTTCCACAAGGATCTGGAAGGCAACAAGTGGGTCATCCCCGCTTCCGGTTTCCATATGAAGATGCCGGCCAAGGCTCGCCTTGCCGATCTTTTCGACAACGGCGAATATGAAGCCTTGCCGCAGCCGAAGGTCGCGCAGGATCCGTTGAAATTTCGCGATTCGAAGAAATACATCGATCGCCTCAAGGACAGCCGCATCAAGACCGAGCAGGAAGACACGATCCTTTCCGGCATCGGCAAGGTTCGCGGGTTGAAGCTCGTCGCCGTCGTGCATGAGTTCAACTTCATCGGCGGCTCGCTCGGCATGGCCGCCGGCGAAGCCATCGTGAAGGCCTTCGAGCGTGCCATCGCCGAGAAATGTCCGCTGGTCATGTTCCCGGCCTCGGGCGGCGCCCGCATGCAGGAAGGTATCCTGTCGCTGATGCAGCTGCCGCGCACGACCGTTGCCGTCGACATGCTGAAGGAAGCAGGCCAGCCCTACGTCGTGGTTCTGACCAACCCGACCACCGGCGGCGTCACGGCCTCCTATGCCATGCTGGGTGACATTCATCTGGCCGAACCCGGCGCTGAAATCGGCTTTGCCGGCAAACGCGTGATCGAGCAGACGCTGCGCGAAAAGCTTCCCGAGGGCTTCCAGACCTCGGAATATCTGCTGGAGCACGGCATGGTGGACATGGTCGTCAAGCGTCACGACATTCCGGACACCCTGGCGACGCTTCTGAAGATCCTGACCAAGGCGCCGGCAAACGATGTGTCGGCCAAGAGCAAGAATGGCGCTGCACTGCCGGTGGCAGCGAGCGCCTGACATTATAGATTGCCGATGGGCGGAGGTGCGGGATGACGTCTATGGACCAGTCCGCAATGAGCGAGGCAGCACGCGAGATCGAGAAGCTCATGGGGTTGCACCCCAAGGGCTTCGATCTTTCTCTGGAGAGAATAACCCGGCTGCTCGACGTCCTTGGCAATCCTCATCAGAAATTGCCGCCGGTGATCCATGTCGCCGGCACCAATGGCAAGGGCTCCGTCACGGCCTTCTGCCGCGCGCTGCTCGAAGCCGGCGGCTACAGCGTACATGTCCACGCCTCGCCGCACCTCGTCAATTGGCATGAGCGCTATCGCATCGGCGTCAAGGGTGGTCGCGGCAAGCTCGTCGACGATGCCGTGTTTGCCGATGTGCTGAGGCGCATCGCCAAGGCCAATGACGGACAGAAGATCACCGTCTTTGAAATTTTGACGGCCGCGACCTTCCTTCTCTTTGCCGAGCATCCGGCCGATATTGCCGTGATCGAGGTCGGCCTTGGCGGTCGCTTCGACGCCACCAACGTCCTTTCCGATCCGGCCGCATCGGTCATCATGCCGATTTCGCTCGATCATCAGCCCTATCTCGGCGATCGCGTCGAACTGATCGCGGCCGAAAAGGCCGGCATCATGAAGCCGGGCCATCCGGTCGTCATCGGCCATCAGGAATATGATGCAGCACTTGACGTGCTGATCTCGACGGCCGAGCGGCTCCGTTGCCCGACCGCCGTCTTTGGTCAGGATTTTTCGGCCCATGAGGAATATGGCAAGCTGGTCTATCAGGACGAGTTTGGTCTTGCCGACCTGCCGCTGCCGCGCCTGCCGGGTCGCCACCAATATGGCAATGCCGCCGCCGCCATCCGTGCGGTCAAGGCCGCCGGTTTCGTCGTCACCGAAACGATGATGGAAAAGGCGATGACCTCGGTCGAATGGCCGGGGCGCCTGCAGCGGCTGACAGAAGGCGAGCTGATGCAGCATGCGCCCGAGCGCGCCGAGATCTGGGTCGATGGCGGTCATAATCCCGGCGCCGGCGAAGTCATCGCCGAGGCTATGGCCAATTTTGAGGAGCGACAGCCGCGGCCGCTGTTCCTGATCATCGGTATGATCAATACCAAGGACCCTGTGGGATATTTCCAGGCCTTTGCCGGTCTTGCGGAGAAGGTCTATTGCGTGCCGATCCGCGGCAGCGATGCCATGACCGATCCGGTCATTCTGGCGAATGCCGCCTATGATGCCGGCCTCATCGCCGAGCCGATGTCCAGCGTTGTTGAGGCTTTGGATGCGATCAAGGCTCAAGCGGTGCCGAATGTGCCGGCCCCACGCATTCTGATCGGCGGTTCGCTTTATCTCGTCGGCGATGTTCTTGCAGACAACGGCACGCCGCCGCGGTAAGTCGCTGTTCACCACCCGCCCTCGTGGTTGGAGACGGCCCTGCGGGCCTCCTCACCATGAGGGCTGCTCCCTTATCTGGCTCTCAACTTGCTCCGCCCTTATCCTGAGCTCGTCGAAGGATCGGGCGGTCATGTGGCAAGCGCAAACACGACACGGTTGCTGGGGTGAGAAGCCTTGAAGGGCGAGGATGACCGTGCTCTCCAACCAACAAAAAAGCCCCACCGAAGCGGGGCTTTTTTGTCTCATGCGATCGATACCGATCAGGCTGCGCTGGAGATCCAGTTCTGCAGGGCCGTCTTGGGGGCGGCACCGACCTTGATGTCAGCGACTTCGCCGGCCTTGAACATGGCAAGCGTCGGGATCGAGCGAACGCCGAACTGGGCGGCCAGTTCCGGGTTTTCGTCGATATTGAGCTTGGCGACCTTGACCTTGCCTTCGAACTGCACGGCGAGTTCTTCCAGAGCCGGGGCGATCATCTTGCACGGACCGCACCATTCGGCCCAGAAATCAACGACGACAGGCTCTGCAGACTGCAGCACTTCGGTGGCGAAGTTGGAGGTATCGACTTTAACGGTAGCCATAGGCTGCTCCTTACCAGAATTTGCGGGTTGCTAGATATGTGATGGTGCGGTGCCCAAATTTCAATATTTGGTATTTCACTTTGTCTTGAGCTCCGCAAGCGCCAATGCGAGTGCCTGGTCGGACAGCGTATGGATCGAGGCATTTTCGGTATAGACCAGCATGCAGTCGACGCGTTTTCCCGGATAGAGCGGCGAAAGGATCTCACGGTAGATCGCCAGCTGGGCGCGGTGGGCGAAGGGAATGGTGCGTTCCTCGCCAGGCGGCACGCGATTCGTCTTGTAGTCGAGGACGACCACGCGATCGTCCAGCACTGCGAGCCGGTCGATGCGGCCGGAGACGGCATAGGACTGGCTGCCGAGCTTCAGCGTGCCCATGATCGAGACTTCCGCCTGCGCGTGGGTGCTGAACGTGCCCTGCAGATCCGGATGCGACAGTAGCGCCATGACGGAATGGATCAGTGCATCCCGTTCGGCCTGCGGCCAGAAGCGCGCGGCGCGCTCGGCATAGCGTCGGGCGGCATCGGCGCGCTCCTCCGGTGCGATCTCGGGCAAGGTCTGCAGCATCCGGTGGACGAAGCGGCCCTTTTGCAGGGCGCGATCCGACTTGGCTTTCTCGCCGAAGAGCGCTGAAGTCACCAGCAGATCGTCGGCTTCCTCATCGATGACGGTGCCGACGCCGGATGGGCTGAGCGGCCGCGGCAGGCTTTTTTGCGGCGGCAGCGGCCGATGGAGACTGTCAGGCAGACCAACGCGCTCGGAACGCTTTTCATGCTCCCTAGCGGTCTCGAATTCGAGCTGGACCTGGGCAACCCGCCAGCTCAACCCCTCCCAGTCGCCGTCAGGTCCGGTGAAGGTCTTCTGTGCGCAGTGCAGCTCATCCCCACGCAACGCTGCGGAAATCATGGCGTGCCAGGTATCGGCATTTTCGCGGATGCCGCGATAGCCGCAGATGATCAGCCTATCGGCGGCGCGCGTCATGCCGACATAGAGCAGGCGGCGATATTCTTCCTCCGCTAGCGCCTGCAGTCGCGCGGTATCGGCCTGCGTCAGCGAATTGGCAAGGGCCGAGACCGGAACCCAGACCGGCAGCGGGATCTCATCTCCTCTGGTTTCGATCAGCCGCATCTTCGGCAGATGCGTGTGGGTGAAAGCCTTGCCGCCGCCATCGACGAGGAAGACGATCGGTGCCTCCAGCCCCTTCGAGGCATGCACCGTCATAATCCGCACTTCGTTGCGGCCCTTGTCCTGCTCGCGCTTGACCGTCGGCGCTTCCAGTTCCAGCGTCGAGATGAAGGATTGCAGGCCGGGCAGGCCGCTCGTCTCGTGATCGAGCGTGAAGGTCAGGAATTCGTCGAGGATATCGCTGACCTCGGTGCCGAGCCGCGCCAGAAACTGCCGTCTGCCGCCGAAGCTGCCGAGCACGCGCGCATAGAAATCGTGGACCGGAAGGCTCTTCGACATAGCAAGGAAGGTTCTCAGGCGTTCGACCACCTGACTGAAGCGCTCATGGCCATCCTTTGCAAAGGTCTGCAGTTGCCCCCAGACACTTTCTTCGTCGGCGCGATAGGCCGCAACGGCAAAGACATCCTCTTCGCTGAGGTCGAACAAGGGGCTCTTCAGCAGGGCACAAAGCGAAAGATCGTCCTCCGGCAGCAGCAGGAAGCGGCCGAGCGCCAGAAGATCCTGAATGGCGATATGGCTGGTCAGCACCAATCTGTCGGCGCCGGCGACGGGAATGTTGCCACGTCGCTTCAGGGCGCGGGTCAGCGCGTTGACGAAGCTGTCGCGCTTGCGCACCAGCACCAGAATGTCGCCGGCCTCGATGAAACGGGCCTTGCCCTTCTCGATGATCTTTTCCCGGCCAACGAGATTGCCGATCATGTGCGCCATCCGCCGTGCCAGAATGGCGGCGGGCGCACTTTCCGGCGTCGAATCGAAAGGTGCCGTCCAATCCTCCTCCTTGGCCGCCGGTTCCGGCGCGATCATCTCCCAGAGATCGACGGCGCCGGGATGGCCGATACGGCTGGAGCGATGCACCACGGGTTCGTTGACGGCGCTGAGGCCCCGGGCATTCTCCGGGCTGGTGAAGACATGGTCGACCGCGCCGAGCACATCGGCCGTCGAGCGGAAGGAGAGGGGCAGCCGGATCGACGAGAATTGCTGGCCGCTCGCCGCCACGCGTCGCCGCGTGCGGTCGCTCTCCTCGGAAAAGCGCTCGGGACGGGCGCCCTGGAACGAATAGATCGACTGCTTCTCGTCGCCGACGGCAAAGATCGTGCGCAGTGTCGGCCGGGCGCTGTCACCGGAGAAGAAATCCTCCGCCAGCGACTGGATGACGCTCCACTGGATCGGGCTGGTATCCTGCGCCTCGTCCACCAGAATGTGGTCGATGCCCTGATCCAGCTTGTAGTGAATCCACGGTCCGACATCCTTCTTGGTCAGAAGATCGGCCGTGCGGGTGATGAGGTCTTCGAAATCGAGCTGGCTGCGCCGCTTCTTCAGCTCCTCATAGTCGCGGTTCAGGCGATCGGCGAGGATGAGGGCGGCATGCGTGGCGCGATACATCCGCATCAGCTTCAGCCGGTCGCGGCAGGCAACGACATGGGCGCGCGCTTCAGCCACGGCATCGGCCAGTGCCGGCGCATCCGCAAGCATCGCCTTGACGAAGAACTGGCTGTCCGACTTCGGTTCGCCCTTGGCGGTCAGCACGGCTCTTTCGAGGATTTCGGCGCGCGCGATCGGATCTGTCTCGCGCTTGGCAAGGCGTAGTGCGTAAGCCACCTCCTGGGCCTTGGCGCCGCCCTTATCGTCGGCGAGTCTGAGGTAAAGCTCCAGCGTCGCGCCGGAGAGGCCCGGCAGCGGCCAGTATTGCTCCGCAATGCTCGTTTCCGTCTCGCCGGGCGAAAGGCCAAGCCGAGCAAGCAACGCGGCCTCGATGCCGCCCTTGCGCTCGGCACCTTCGGTAAAACGCCTGATAGCATTGCGATTGGCGACGATATCGCCGAGCAGCGTCTCGAGCCCGGATTCGTCGCCGAGGTCGAGCACAAAGTCGAAGGCCCGCGCCAGTTCGGCATCGCCATGGGGCGTCGTCGAGGTCAGCAGCGCACGGCGTGCATCGTCGAGCAGGACTTCGGCCGCCCGATCGTCGAGAACGGAGAAATGCCCGGCAACGTTGGCCTCGAGCGGGAATTGATGCAGCAGGGCTTCACAGAAGGCATGGATGGTCTGGATCTTCAGCCCGCCCGGCGTTTCCAACGCCTTGGCAAAGAGCCGGCGCGCCTCGGCAAGCTTGAAGAGATCCGGCTCCCTGCCTTCGATATCGGCAATGCGCGTCTTCAGCTCTTCGTCCGGCATCGTCGCCCAGGCTGCCAGCCGGTCGAAGACGCGGTTCGACATTTCGGATGCCGCAGCCTTGGTATAGGTGAGGCAAAGGATGGCCGAAGGGCGCGCGCCCGATAGCAGCAGGCGGATGACACGCTGCGTCAGCACATGCGTCTTGCCGGAGCCGGCATTGGCCGAGACCCAGGCCGAGCGTTCGGGGTCGGAGGCGATCGATTGCTGGATGGTCGTCCAGCTGATCCAGACGCCGGGATCGTCGCTTTCCGGCAGAGTAGCGATGTCGTCGGCGGAAAAATCACTCATCGCCGCCGCCTTCCTGCTCGGTTTCGGCCGTCGACCATTCCGAGACGCGGGCGAGGTGATCGTAATCGCCGCCATATTCGAACTGCTGGGCGGGGATCAGCCGTGAGGAAAAGCCCTTTTCGCCTGATTGCAGCAGCGAGACGAACTTGACGAGTTGATCCATCGATTCCTGCGCGAGATCCATAGCCGACTTCGTTTCCGTCTTGCCGCCGCGGCTGGAGTGTTCGTTGTTGACCTGGTCGACCTTGAAGCGGTCACCGGGCCGCAGCCGGACGTAAAGCAGGTTTTCCGGAACCAGCGCGCCGATATTGCGGAAGGCGCCAGCCCTCAGCGCATAGGCCTCCAGTGCCAGCTGTGGGTCGAGCATCGCGCGTGCCTGTGGCGGCGAGGGGTTGTAGCCGGTCTTGTAATCGATGAGGTCGGCGCCCTTGTCACTCTTGATGTCGATGCGGTCGGCAACGCCTGTGAGGCGGATGCCGATCGGCTCGATCTCGACGCCAGCCGGCACTTCCGTTGCCGTTTGGCGCACTTCGGCGCGCCGCTCCGCTTCCCAGGCAAGGAAAGCCCGCGCCACTTCGCGGAACCGCGGCCGCCAGACGCTGTCGATATGCACGGGCAGCCGCTCCGCATCGAAGAGATCGGCAATGATCCGATCCATGGCCAGCGCCGCATCCGGCGTTCCGGCCCTATGCCCCTCGCGGACGAAGCGATCGATGATCTTGTGGTAGAGCGTGCCGCGCTCGGCCGGGCCGGGGTCGCGGTTGAACGGATCGACTGGATCGAGCCGCAGCACGCGCCGGGCATAGATCGAATAGGGATCGCGCCGCAGCCGGCCCACTTCGCTGAAGGAGTAGCTCTTCGGCTGCAATTCCACGGGCGGTTTTGGCGCGGGGCGCAGCGCCGGCGCCTGGTTTTCACCCTCGTCGATCATTGCGGCCCAATGGCGATACTGGTCGCCGCGGAGCTTCATGGCGTCCTCCAGCGCCTCGCCGCCGAGGGCGATCAGGCGCTGCAGCCAGCGCGAGGCGACCGTTGGCGTCGAGCCCTGGCGCAGGGCGCGGGAATAAATCAGGTCGCGCGTGCCGTTCGCCATCTCGAAGTCGTGTGCGAGCTGGCCGATGCGGCGCTCCGGCGGCTCCAGGCCGATCTCCGTCTTCATGCTGCGGGAAATGAAGGGGTTGTTCGCCGTCTGCCCCGGCCATGAGCCTTCGTTCAAGCCGCCGAGGATCAGCGTATCGACACTCTGCAGGCGAGCCTCCAGCGTGCCGAAGATGAAGAGGCGGGGATGGCTGAGTGCCCGCGGTTTCACCGCCTGGCCCACGCAGAGCGCCGCCATGATATCGATCCACTGCACGCCATCGGCTTCAAGCTGGCCGTCGGTCTCGATGACATCCCGGAGCAGGCTGGCAAGCGTATCCCCGGCCTCGCCCGACCAGAGGCCCGCAAGGCTGCCACGTTCGTCGACGGCCGCGGCTTCCAGCGCACGGCCCGTACGCTCGGCCCAGTCCGAAAGGGTCAGCAGCCCCTCTGAAGTCGGCAGGGAAAGTGCCGATACCAGCGGCTCGCATGCTACCGTCACGCGCCGGGCCAGGGCGCGTGCATGCTCGATCGCCTCAGGCGGCAGCGCTTTGCGCCACTGCGGCGCATGGCGGTCATTGGCCTGCTCGGCCACGCGCTCATCGAGCAGAGCTTCCAGCCCGCCAATATCGACATTGGCGACGCCGCCCCTGAGCGCCAGGATCTCCAGCGCATCGACGCCCGGCCGGTGGGTTTCCGCAGGCAGGCCGAACGAGGCGAGGGGGTGTTTCAGCAGCGCCACGACGGCAACGGGATCGCCGGGGCGAAGGGACGCCTCCAGCAGCAATTGCAGCAGCGTGCCTTGCGGCGTGGCGTTGAGCGGCGTGCCGGCCGAATCGTCGGCGGTGATGCCGAAGCGGGCAAGCTCGGCAGTCACGCGCCGGGCGAGATTGCGATCGGGCGTGATCAGGGCCGCTTGGCTTTCGCCACCGTTGCGGCCGGGCTTCTCCAGCGCCAGCCGTAGGGCGATGGCGATCGCCGTTGCCTCTTCGCGCTCGTTGGCCGCTTCGATCAGCGCTACATCGGCGAATGCGTCAGCTATCGCATCGGGAGCGAGCGTCTTGCGCCATTTTCCCCAGCCGCTCGTCGCCTTGGCCGGTGCCAGCGCGCGCGACAGGATCTGCGCCCGCATCTGCATGACTTCAGCCGCATCCGCGATGGGCTCGACATCGCGCCGCGTGACGCGCAACCGCTTCAGGAGCAGCGAAAGACCATATTGCGGATGGCTGCGCGTGGTCGGGTCTACTCTTTCGCCGATGGATGTCTCCGGCGCCACGAGCTGCCAATCCTCCTCCGGCATAGCAAGATCGAGACCGGGCAGCACGATCACGCCTTGCGGCAGGGCGGCAACGGCGGCGATCAGCTCCGCCGTCGCGGGCACGGAACCGGTCGAGCCAGCAATGATGACGGGGCCGGGATGCCGCATGGTCGATATCCGCTGCACTTCGGCGCGCAGGACGGCATTGCGGTTACGGGCGGGCGAGGATTTGCCGAGCTCCTCGAGGCGCGCCGGCCAGAAGCTGCTGGCAATGCGCAGAAATTCCGCTGTCAGCTGCCACCAGAGCGCATGGTCTTCAGCGCTGAGATTGGCAAGCTCGCTCCACTCGCGATCCTCGGTTTCAAGGGAATCGATGAGTTCGGCGAGATTGCGTGCGAGCCAGATGGCATCCGCCGGGCTTGCAGGCGCCACCAGCGGCGAATCGGAATGAATGTCGCGCACGATCTGCGGCAGCTTGTTGCGCCAGGCGAGGATCAGTCGCGCCAGTTCCAGGAGACGGGCGGTATTGGCAAGCGGCTGCGCCAGATCGGCCGTTTCGGGCAAGGCTTCCTCGAAATAGCCGCTATCGTCATCGGTCTCGCCGAGCGGACGAATGACCGGCAGGATGGCGGAGCGGCCGCCAAGCAACTCGACGAATTCCGAGCGCAGCACGCGGGCAGCACGTCGCGTCGGCAGGAAGATGCTGACCTTGGCGAGCGACAGCGGGTCGTCCGGATCGTGGCGGAAACGCTCGGTCAGCCGCCCGTCGCAGAGCGCCGCCGCAAGGGTCTTCAGAAAGGGCAGGCCCGCCGGAATCGTCAGGATGCGCTGCCGGTGTCCGCCCGCCATAGGCTCACGCAAACGCCCGGAAGTTCCGGATCGTTTCCTCCGCCTCGCCGACAGCCTCCGGTGTTCCCACCGTCAGCCAGTGGCCGTCGAGCATGGTGCCGTAGAGTCGGCCGCGCGCGATCGCCTTGTCGTAATAGGTGTTGATGTTGAAAGCGTCACCGGGTGCGTCATCGAGAAACGAAGGATTGATGACCAGCGTGCCGGCGTAAACCACGCCGTTGCCCGTAACGGCGCTGTAACGCGAGAGACTGCCATCTTCAGCCATGCTGAAATCATTCTTGCCGTTGTGGCCCGTCGTCTTGTCCAAATCGACGCAGAGCATGCCGAAGTCCATGCGGCCCGCGTCGAAGAAACCGGCTAAGCGCTCTAGATTGGTCGGTAGACCTTCTTTCTCACCGATCCAGAAGAGATCCGAATTCATGACGAAAACGGGATCACGGTCAAGCAACTTCAATCCCTTGGCCAGCCCGCCGCCATTGTTCATCAGCGCATCGCGCTCGTCGGAGATCAGAATTTCGAGACCGCGATAGCTGCGCAGGTGCGCTTCCATCTGGTCGGCATGATGGTGGACATTCACGACAGCCCGCTCGACACCGGCTGCCGCCAGCGCATCCAGCGCATAGTCAATCATCGCCTTGCCGGCGATCTTTACCAGCGGCTTCGGGATGGTATCGGTGATCGGCCGCATGCGGGTTCCGAGCCCCGCGGCCAATACCATGGCTTGCTTGATGGTCATCTCGTCTCGAATTTCCGATTCGCTATCTGATTTTCATAGCACAGGGCCGGAAAGCCGTCGCGGGGTCTGCGGCTGTTATGCCCGGCCGATCCCGGCCTTCTCGCACCATTCGCGTAAGGGGGCGAGCGCTTCGTGTTCGAAGGCGATGGCGAGATAGGCGAGCGTGCGCGGCATGTGCTTCAAATATCCCGGCTTGCCGTCGCGCTGCAGCAGCCGCACCCAGAGGCCGGCAAGCTTGCAGTTGCGCTGCGCCGACATGATCGCCCAGCTTTTCAGGAACTTGGCCTCGTCGAAGCCACCCTGGGCACGGCGCAGTGCGAGATAGTCTGACATCAACTGGTCATGCAGATCGCGCTCGATCGTCACCCGGGCGTCCTGCACCAGCGAGGCGACGTCATAGGAGGTCGGTCCGATCATCGCGTCCTGAAAGTCGATGATGCCGACGCGCTTTATGCCCTTTTGATGCGCCCGCCAGATGATATTCGGCGAATGCATGTCGCGCAGCAGCAGGTTCTTTTCCGCGTCTTCGAGCTGATCGATGAGCTTGTCCCAGATCGCCAGATAGTCGGCGCGTTCCTCGTCACTTGCCGGCGCGCCGCGCTTCCACGGCAGATGCCAGTCGAGAAGCAGCCGCGCCTCCATCTTCATCGCGGTCCGGTCAAAATCCGGAATGTGATGGACGTGGTCCGGCGTGACCGGAATGTCATGAGGAATGGAAAGACCGTGCAGATGTGCGAGGCAGGCGACGCTGGCGCGATAGCGCTCGACAATCGGCTTTCCCTCGGCATCCAGCACGCCATCAGTGCCGAGATCCTCGATCAGGAGAATACCCTTGTCATAGTTGGCGGCAAGGATTTCCGGAGCGGCGAAACCGTTCTCTCTGAGGATATTGGCGATCGCCACGAAGGGATAGGTGTCCCAGGCAAGATGCGCGACCTTGGGATAGGGCTTGCCGTCAAGCACGGGCGGCCCTTCCGGCAAGCCCGGCCAATCCATCAGGATCACGCGGCGTCCTCCATCCTTCGGATAGACGGATTCGTAAGCCCGCAGCGAAGCATCGCCCGTCAGGAATCGCCTGACAGCGCCGCGATAGCCGTGTGCATCGAGAAAGGTGCGGATAGCAAGCACGCGCTCGATGCGCGCCATCTGCTTGGCCGGTGCCGTGATCATAACCCGCCGCCCGTCACCCTCATGCGTGAGCTTTAGATCGATGCGTTCCTTCGGCAGCTCGCCTTCGGCCATTTCGGGCCATTCGACGAGGCAGATGCCGGTCTGCAGGGCCTCGTCGAAGCCCAGTTCCGCCAGTTCGCTGGGATCACCGAGGCGATAGAGATCGAAATGCGAGACGGGAATGCGCAGCTCATAGGATTGCACGAGCGTGAAGGTAGGGCTTGGCACATCCATTTCGGGATCGTCGGCCATCGCCCGTAGCAACGCGCGCGCCAGCGATGATTTGCCTGCGCCGAGATCGCCTGACAGTGCCAGACAATCGCCAGCCTTCAAGGCCAGCGCCAGATCCTCGCCGAGCTCGGCCGTGGCGGCGTCATCTGCAAGAAAGAGGGAGATGCTGCTGTCTGAGGCTGTCATTCTGCTGCGACGGAATGGGGCAGGTCGGCCGAAGGGATGCGGCAGGTGACCGTCGTTCCCTTGCCTGGCTGGCTTTCGATCGAAACCTCGCCCTCATGCAGGCTGACAAAGCTTTCGACGATGGAAAGGCCGAGGCCTGCGCCGCTGCGCTTGCCGCCCTTGCCGCCGGAGGCGAAGCGGTTGAAAACCGTGTTGATCAAATCCTCGGGTATGCCTGGCCCCTTGTCGACAACCGAGAAGACGAAATCCGCACCTTCGCGTCCGCATTTCAGCAAAATCGTCGATCCCTCGGGCGCGAAATTGGCGGCATTGGTCAGAAGCTTGAGCAGGATCTGTTTCAGCCGCTGTTGATCGGCAACGATGGAGCCAAGATGGGTGGGGACGGTGATTTCGAGCGTTACGCCGCTTTCCTGCAGCCGGTCGGCGATTTGCATCGACACTTCATCGAGCAGGTCGGAGAGCAAGATCTCGGAATAATTCAGCCGCATGATTCCGGCATCGACCGTCGCCAGGTCGAGAATATCGTTGACCAGCGTCAGAAGCACCGAAGACGAGGTCGAGATATGGTCGATATATTCGGCCTGTCGATCGTTCAGCGAGCCGATGCCCGGCGTCTTCAGGAGATCGGTGAAGCCGATGATGTTGGTCAGCGGCGAGCGCAGCTCGTAGGAGACGTGCTGGACGAAATCGTTCTTCAGCTCGTCCGCCTTCAGCAGCGCGTCGTTCTTTTCCGTCAATGCCCGTTCGGCGCGTACGCTATCGGTCTTGTTGACAAAGGTCAGCATGGTCTGTGCGTTCGGCAGCGGAATGACGGCGTAGTCGAGCACCAGATTGGAATAGAGCTCCAGCGTCCCTTGCGAGGATGGCCGCTCGTCGTCGAAACTGGTGATCTGCTCGGCAAAGCGCTTCCAGCCATCTGGCCGGTCATAGGAGGGAGCGCAGGCTTCGGCCAATGCCTGGATATGCGTATCCGGCTTCGCCTGCGCTTCGGTGATGTTCCAGAGGATGCGGAAGGCCGGGTTCGACAGGCGGATGCGGCCATCCGGACCGAAAACGGCAACGCCTTCGGAAAGATGGTCGATGGTTTCGCCCTGGACCTTGACCAGCGTATTGTAACGCGTTTCGAGATCGACCTGCTCGGTCAGGTTCTCGAAGACCCAGGTGGCGCCGCCCTGCGGATGCGCCGTGGCGAAAACCCTGAGGATCTGGCCGTTTGGCAGATGCCAGAGATCCGTCTGCGTATCGAGCGCGCGATAGACCGAAAGAACGCCGTCCTTCCAGCTCTTCCAGCTCAGCTGCTCGGGCAGCTTCTTGGCGCTGCGCAGCCTGTCCAGAAGCTCGCTATTGTCGGGCCGCTTTTCCAGAAAGGCGATGTCGAGTTCCCAGAGCTGGACGAAAGCCTGATTGTAGAATTGCAGCCGCCTGTCGCCGTCAAAGATCGCAACCGGTGTTGCGAGATGATCGAGCGTTTCGGCATGGCTCTTCAGCGTGCGCGCAAGCTCCGCCCGAACGCCTTCCGCCTCGGAGACATCGATGGCGATGCCGGCCGAGCCGTTCGGGGCTTTGACGTCGACGACATCGAAGAAGGTACGATTGCCGTGCACCACGGTCGAGATCTTGTCGTGGAACGGCGATTCCGGCGTGGCGGCAGCGCGAATGCGCTCACGGGCCACGGTTGTCAGGAACTCGCGACCTTCCCGCAGCGCCTCCTCCGAGGAGACGGCTTCCACCGCTTCGCTATAGGCCTGGTTCACCCAGGTCAGCGTGCCTTCCGCATCACGCTGCCAGGCCGGCAGGTCGATGGCATCGAGAAGATTCTGGAAAGCCGAAATCGAGGTCATCAGCCGGTCACGCTCGATCTTCAGTTCGGCGAGTTCGGCGCGCAGATTGTTGAGCGCGATGAAGCGGACGAAGGCGCGTCCGCCGGAAATCCGGCCCTGCGCTTCCAGAATTTCGTCGCGGTTGGTTTCAACCACCATGTCAAAACTCTGGCCGCTGCCGCGCAGTTTGTCGATCGCCTTGTCGAGTTCGCCGGCCGACCATGATTTCAGCCAGCGCCCGAAGGCGAGGAATTCATTGTCCTGTGGCGCACCGGTCTCGACCGGCAGCTGACCGAGCAGCTCCGGCCGCGCATTCTGGCCATCCCAGATGACGATCCGGCGGTTCTTGTCGGCGATCAGTGCCTGATATTGTGAAATGCGCTGGTTGGCGTCGGAAAGCGCCGTGCGGATCTCGCGGCTTTCATTCTCCATGTTGCCGCGTTGGCGGACCATCCACATGGTCGACAGCAGAGCGGCGGAAATCACGCCGATGATGACGGAGAAGACGGCCATTTCCGAAGAGGTGAAGAGGCGTATGCTCGTCTGAGCGGCATCATTGCCCTGCGCGAGAACGGGTCCTGCCAGGCCGGTCACCAGACCGCCGAAAACGCTGAGCCGCAGCAGGCGGCTAAAGGAGGCCAGCCGGCCTTTGCCGCACTTTGCTCCTGCCGAAAGCCGATATGCACTGCCCTGCTGCAACCGCGCCGCCGCTCGGCGCAACACTGGCTGATGCAGGTTGTCTTCCCCTTCAAACATAAGAGGTCTGTCTCCGTCTTTCAGAGCATGATGCCGAAAAGTGTAAGCGGTTTTCGGATGACATCATGCTCTACTTATTTGATTGTAGAGCGGATTCAGATTTTAAGTCGAACAGACCTAAAATCATCCGGCTCTACTGTGCCGCATCCTGACAAGACATCCCATTTTCATGGCTCCGGGCACGCCCGGTTCGTCACGAATCAAGTGTAAAAACAATACTGCCTAAGGGAATCTGCGGGAAGGGAGCTGGCTAAAAAATAAGCCCCGGCATTTGTCAATGCCAGGGCCACAAGATGTTGTGGATACTGTTTTAATAATCAGTATCTGTAGTGGTCGGACTTGAACGGACCCTTCGGCGTCACGCCGATATACGAAGCCTGCTCTTCGGAAAGCTCCGTCAGCTTCACGCCGAGCTTGGCAAGATGCAGGCGCGCAACCTTCTCGTCGAGATGCTTCGGCAGCACGTAGACTTCGTTCTTGTAATGGCCGGGCTTGGTGAAAAGCTCGATCTGGGCCAGCGTCTGGTTGGTGAAGGACGCCGACATCACGAAGGACGGATGGCCGGTGGCGTTGCCGAGGTTCAAGAGGCGGCCTTCCGACAGCAGAATGATGCGGTTGCCCTTGGCGAACTCGACCATATCGACCTGCGGCTTGATGTTCGTCCACTTCAGGTTCCGCAGAGCGGCAACCTGGATTTCGTTGTCGAAGTGACCGATGTTGCCGACGATCGCCATGTCCTTCATCGCACGCATATGGTCGATGCGGATGACGTCCTTGTTGCCGGTCGTGGTGATGAAGATATCGGCCGAGGAAACGACGTCCTCGAGCTGAACGACTTCGTAGCCGTCCATGGCAGCCTGCAGCGCGCAGATCGGGTCGACTTCCGTGACCTTGACGCGGGCGCCGGCGCCGGAGAGCGAAGCGGCAGAACCCTTGCCGACATCGCCGTAACCACAGACGACGGCGACCTTGCCGGCCATCATGACGTCGGTGGCGCGGCGGATACCGTCAACCAGCGATTCCTTGCAGCCATACTTGTTGTCGAACTTCGACTTGGTGACGCTGTCGTTGACGTTGATGGCCGGGAAAGGCAGGAGGCCCTTCTGGCTGAGCTGGTAGAGGCGGTTGACGCCCGTGGTGGTTTCTTCGGTCACGCCCTTGATGGCGTCGCGCTGCTTCGTGAACCAGCCCGGCGAAGCCTGCAGACGCTTCTTGATCTGCGCGAAGAGGATCTCTTCTTCTTCCGAATGCGGGTTGGAGAGCACGTCCTCGCCGGCTTCGGCGCGGGCGCCGAGCAGGATGTACATCGTGGCGTCGCCGCCGTCATCGAGGATCATGTTGGAAACGCCGCCATCGGTCCACTGGAAGATCTTGTCCGTGTAGGTCCAGTAGTCCTCGAGGCTCTCACCCTTGATGGCGAAGACCGGAACGCCGGAAGCGGCAATCGCGGCGGCGGCATGGTCCTGCGTCGAGAAGATGTTGCACGATGCCCAGCGCACCTCTGCACCGAGCGCCACCAGCGTCTCGATAAGAACGGCAGTCTGGATGGTCATGTGCAGCGAGCCGGTGATGCGGGCGCCCTTCAGCGGCTGTGCTTCGCCGAATTCGGCGCGGCAAGCCATCAGGCCCGGCATCTCGGTTTCGGCGATCGTGATTTCCTTGCGGCCGAAGTCGGCAAGGCCGATATCCGCGACGATGTAGTCCTTTTCAGTGCTCATGAAGGTCTCCAGCCTGAACGATGCAATCGCGCCGCAGGCAGACGCCTCAGCCGAATGCAACAAGAATTGCACGCTATAGCGTGTAGGATGATGCCGTGTAGCAGGCTTCAGGGCGGAAATCAATGATGATATAAAGAGGTCTTTATGTCTTTATATCCAGCTGGCGATAGTAGGAAAAAGCCTACATCTCCTCGCCGAACTTGTTGGCGACGAGCTGATCGAGCGCCTCGAGCGCCTCGACGGCCTGATTGCCGCTTGCCGTGACAAGCACGCTGCAGCCGGGGCTGGCCGCCAGCATCATCAGGCCCATGATCGACGTGCCGCCGACCGTCGTGCCGTCCTTCGAAACTGTGATCGCGGCGTCGTAGGCTTCGACGGTCTGCACGAACTTTGCGGAGGCGCGAGCGTGCAGCCCTCGCTTGTTGATAATCAGGAGTTCCCGGGAGAGCTCGGTCATGGGGGCGGTGTTTGCCTCGTTATTTGCCACTGAGCACACGGCTGGCCACGTTGATATATTTGCGCCCGGCCTCTGAAGCTTCCACCAGGGCTCTTTCCATGTTGTTGTCGCCGCGCACGCCGGCGAGCTTGATCAGCATCGGCAGATTGACGCCCGCGATGACCTCGGTGTGGCCACTATTCATGACGGAGATTGCGAGATTGGAAGGAGTGCCGCCGAACATGTCGGTGAGGATGATGACACCGTGCCCGTCGTCGGCACCGACAACGGCCTGCAGGATATCCTGGCGCCGCTTGTCCATGTCGTCTTCGGGACCAATGCATACCGTTTCTATGAACTTCTGCGGACCAACGACATGCTCGACAGCATGCCGAAACTCTTCAGCCAGCTTGCCATGAGTGACAAGCACAAGTCCAATCATGATATTACTGCTCCCATCGCATCCGCAAACAGGTGGCCCATATCGCAATGCAGCAATGTCGTCCACCAGTGGGGGGACATCTTGGCGATGAAAAGACGAAGTGCAAGCTTAAAATACAGGATTCGCGCGCCTGTGCGGGCCTAAATGGCCGATTCATCGAAACTCGCGCCGATTTTCGCCATTATTATGGCGAGCGGATTCGCAGAGGTTGCAGCCAATCGGATCAATGGCAACCGCGCGGATGCGGTAATATCGATCTGCTCGCCTTCAGGTGGCAACCTTTCCGCCGTAGCCGGGTCGACAAGGTGGATAGCGAAGTGCATTTCGCCCTGTGAAATATGAGGCAGACGAACAATCCCGGTGTAGCGGATTTCCATAAGCCCTGCGATCGAGGGTGGGCATTTCGCAATAACGGAGCCGTTCTGTTCGGCAATCAGCACCCGGTCATCTGCGACCAGGCTTGCCGCCAGTCCGAGCGGCTTGGCGGCTGCCAGGCAGGAGAAGGCGAGGGCGGATTTGCCGCTGCCCGAGGGGCCGAGAAACAGAAGCCCGGTCTTGCCGATGACGATCGCCGTTGCGTGGATATTGGTCGTTTCGCCGGTCATGTGGCCGCTCACGCCGGCGTCTGGGCCGGCAGTGACAGAATGAAGCGGGCGCCGAGCAGCGTCACTCCATCGCCGTCGACGATATTTTCGGCGCGCAACGACCCACCGTGTGCCTCGGCGATCTGCCGGCTGATGGAGAGGCCGAGACCGGAATTCTGTCCAAAGCCTTCGGATTCGGGCCGGTCCGTATAGAAGCGCTCAAAGATACGGTCGATGTTTTCCGCCTGGATGCCGGGACCGTTATCCTCGATATAGATGACACAACGCGTCCGCGTCCGCGTCAGCCGGACGGTGATCTTGCCGGTTTCCGTCGGGACGAAGGAGCGGGCGTTCTCGATAAGATTGGTGACGATCTGGCCGATACGCAGATCGTGACCGTCGATGGAGAATTTCGCCTTGTTGCCCGGCTTGCGGTCGACGACATATTCGATCTCGACGGCCTTCTTGCTGTGACCGACCTGCCTCGAAATATCGATCATGTCGCGCAGCAGCACCTCCAGATCGAGCGACTTCGCGTCCGAGCGGGCAAGCTCGGCATCGAGGCGCGATGCGTCGGAAATATCGCTGATCAGGCGGTCGAGGCGGCGCACGTCGTGCTGGATTACGTCCATCAGCCGCTTCTTCGAATCGTCGCTCTTGGCAAGCGGCAGCG
Source organism: Martinezella hainanensis (assembly GCF_900094555.1). GTDB lineage: Bacteria > Pseudomonadota > Alphaproteobacteria > Rhizobiales > Rhizobiaceae > Rhizobium > Rhizobium hainanense. The sequence continues at coordinate 27,408 of NZ_FMAC01000004.1, read as the reverse complement.
TCTCGACGGCGCTGCGCAGCGATGTCAGCGGGTTCTTGAGTTCGTGGCTGACATCGGCGGCGAAGCTCTCGATCGCATCGATCCGGTCGTAGAGCGCTGAGGTCATGTCGCGCAGCGCAATCGACAGATTGCCGATTTCGTCCTGGCGAGCGGAAAAGTCCGGGATTTCCTCACGCTCCTTCGCCCCGCCGCGGCGCACGCGAATGGCCGCAGCTGAAAGCCGGCGCAGCGGATTGGCAATGGTGGAGGACAAAAGCAGCGACAGCACGACGTTGACGAGGGTCGCGACGCCGAAGACGCGCATGATCGCCAGGCGCTCGGCGTGAACGATCTTGTCGATGTCACCGGCCTGGGTCGAGAGCAGCAAGACACCGAGAACGGCGCGGAAGCGCTGGATCGGCACCGCGACCGAAACGATCAGCTCGCCTTTCTCCGTGGTGCGGACGACTGCGCCGCGTACGCCGGTGAGCGCATTCATGACTTCCGGATAGATCGAACCGTCACCGCCAGGCGCTTCCTTATAGACGGGCAGGTTGCCCGGCTGCAGCATCTTGTTGAGCAGCCCGCTGAACCAGTCGGACCAGCTCTGCTTCTCGTCGTCGACGGGCGGCAGATCGTAGCGCAGCACCTGGCCACGGGAATAGAGATGGCGGCTGTCGAGCAAGAGGTTCGCATCGGCGTCGAAGATGCGGGCGCGGGTGCGCGTCGGCGAAATCAGGCGCGTCAGCACCGGCGCCACCTTTTCCGGATCGATCGGGAATTCCAGGTCCTCGTCGTTCGGAACGGGCGTGATGCTCTGGCCGGCCTGCAGCTCCAGAAGCTTCTGCGGATCGATGGTGATGGAATTGGTGTCGACCGATGCCGATGCCGAGACCGCGCCGGCGATGATCTCGCCCTGCGTTAGCAGGCTTTCGACGCGGGCGTCGATCAAGCCCTCGCGGAACTGGTTGAGGTAGAGAATACCGCCGACAAGCACGACAAGGGCGGCCAAGTTGAAGAACAGGATGCGGCGCGTCAGGCTCGAGAAGACGGCGTTGCCGAAGATGCGGCGGATCAGAACGAACGGATGAGTCCAGCGGCGGCGCGCGGGCCGAGCGCCGCTCGGGCTTTCCGAGTCGTCTGTATCCCTGTCCTGCACCAGCTGTGCCAAGCCTACGGCCCTTTCGAAGAACGGGATCGGCGATCCCGTCCGCATGCTCTTATTCCATCGCCCGCCGCATGGTCCAGTTAACTATTCGAGCATGACGCCGAAAGTATGAGGGGTCTTCGGACGATATCATGCTCGATGTCTGCTTCTGGAGCGGATGGGGGTTTTAGGTCGGCTTGACCCAAAATCATCCGGCCTAGGCAGCTTCGCGGAAACGATAGCCCACGCCATACAGCGTCTCGATCATATCAAAATCGAGGTCGACCATCTTGAATTTCTTGCGCAAGCGCTTGATGTGGCTGTCGATCGTGCGGTCGTCGACATAGACCTGCTCGTCATAGGCCGCATCCATCAGGGCGTCGCGGCTCTTGACCACGCCGGGGCGCTGGGCAAGCGAATGCAGGATGAGGAATTCCGTGACGGTCAGCGTCACCGGCTCGCCCTTCCAGGTGCAGGTGTGGCGTTCCTGGTCCATGACCAGCTGTCCGCGCTCCAGAGAGCGGGCCTGCTGGGCCGCTCCCGGCTTGGCAGCCGCATTGCCGCCACCGGCGGCGTTCGCGGCTTCGCGGGCGGAGGCGCGGCGGAGCACCGCCTTGACGCGCTCGACCAGCAGACGCTGCGAGAACGGCTTGGTGATGAAGTCGTCGGCACCCATCTTCAGGCCGAAGAGTTCGTCGATCTCTTCATCCTTCGAAGTGAGGAAGATCACCGGCAGGTCGGATTTCTGGCGCAGGCGGCGCAAAAGCTCCATGCCGTCCATACGGGGCATCTTGATATCGAAGATCGCCAGCTGCGGCGGCCGGGCCAGCAGGCCGTCCAGCGCCGAGGCTCCATCCGTGTAGGTCTCTACCTTATATCCCTCTGCTTCCAAGGCAATCGATACGGAAGTCAGGATATTGCGGTCGTCGTCAACGAGCGCGATTGTCAACATGGTGTTCGTCTCCGTCATCAGTGCGCGTCTCCCGGATTTGGAATCCAGCCCAGGCGGTCTGCCAGCTCGGTCGGCGGTAACCTGGCGCGCTTATGGGGATAAAGGTGGAACAAATTGTGGCAAAGATAAAGGGGAGGATTGTTGTGGCGCGAAAGCCTTGCGCATTAGTTGTGCGACGAAACGTCCCGCCACCCCTCATTCAAACGATTTAAAATTATCGAAATTTATTTAAATCGATTAAATAACTGATATCATTAAACATTTCTTGCTTCTGGCTCTTGTGCTTTTAAAAAGAGCCCTCTACGCTTTAGGCAATTCTAACGGCCAAGCCCCTTTGTAGAGGAAAAAGTGATGGAGCAATTCGGCGTCCGCAATCCCGCGACTGAACTGGGATCGATCGGCCTGGGAGCCGCCGCCAGTGTACGCTATAACCTCATGGAAGCTCATCTTTATGAGGAGGCGATTCGCCGTCGCGAAGCCGATCTGACCGCCGATGGCGCGCTCAGGGCCTTGACCGGCCAGCACACCGGCCGTTCCCCCAAGGACAAGTTCGTGGTGCGCAATGCCACCACCGAGGACCAGATCTGGTGGGACAACAACAAGCCGATGTCGCCGGAGCACTTCGAGCTGCTGCATGAAGATATGCTGGCCCACGCCCGCGGCAAGGACCTGTTCGTTCAGGATCTGATCGGCGGCGCCGATGTCGAATATGCTCTGCCGACGCGCGTCGTCACCGAATTCGCCTGGCACTCGCTGTTCATCCGCAATCTGCTGATCCGCCCTGATCGCGCGGCTCTGGAAAGCTTCGTGCCGCAGCTGACGATCATCGACCTGCCAAGCTTCCGCGCCGATCCCGAGCGTCATGGCTGCCGCACGGAAACGGTGATCGCCTGCGATTTCGTCAACGGCATCGTCCTGATTGGCGGCACCTCCTATGCCGGCGAGATGAAGAAATCGGTGTTCACGGCGCTGAACTACATGCTGCCGGAACGCGGCGTCATGCCGATGCACTGCTCGGCCAATGTCGGCCCCGAAGGCGATGCCGCGATCTTCTTCGGCCTGTCCGGCACGGGCAAGACGACGCTCTCGGCCGATCCGACCCGCACGCTCATCGGCGACGACGAGCATGGTTGGGGCGAAAACGGTATCTTCAATTTCGAAGGCGGCTGCTACGCCAAGACCATCCGCCTGTCGGCCGAAGCCGAGCCGGAAATCTACGCCACGACCCGCCGTTTCGGCACCGTGCTGGAAAACGTCGTGCTTGACGAACACGGTCGGCCGGATCTCGACGATGGCTCGCTGACGGAAAACACCCGCAGCGCCTACCCGCTGCATTTCATCCCGAACGCTTCGGAATCCGGCATCACCGGTCATCCTGAGACGATCATCATGCTGACAGCCGACGCGTTCGGCGTCATGCCGCCGATCGCCAAGCTGACGCCGGATCAGGCGATGTACCACTTCCTGTCCGGCTACACCGCCAAGGTCGCCGGCACGGAAAAGGGCGTCGTCGAGCCGGAAGCCACCTTCTCGACCTGCTTCGGCGCGCCCTTCATGCCGCGCCATCCGGCCGAATACGGCAACCTGCTCAAGGAACTGATCGCCCGCCATGGCGCCCGTTGCTGGCTGGTCAACACCGGCTGGACCGGCGGCGCCTACGGCAAGGGAAGCCGCATGCCGATCAAGGCGACGCGTGCGCTGCTCGCAGCCGCCCTGAAGGGTGATCTCGACAATGTCGAATTCCGCACGGATGCGAATTTCGGCTTTGCGGTTCCGGTCGCTGTCGAAGGCGTCGAGAGCGCCATCCTCGACCCACGCTCCACCTGGGCCGATGGCGAAGCCTATGATGCGCAGGCCAGAAAACTGGTGCAGATGTTCGTCACCAACTTCGCGAAGTTCGAGGATCACGTGGATGGCAACGTCCGCGATGCGGCCCCGGGAATGCCGGTCGCTGCGGAGTAAATAGCCCCACGCGAGCCTTGACTCACGTGAAACTCACTCGCCCTCGTGGTTCGAGACGGCCCTCCGGGCCGCCTTACCATGAGGGCTGCTCTTCTCCGCCGATGCGGTAGATCGCTGCGTCCTCATCCTGAGGCGCATTTCGGCGTCTCGCGCGGAAATACTTCGAAGGACGAGGCGACCCTCAAACTCGCCAGAACCGTATTTTCAACCGCGCATCAATGTGGGATAGACAGGCGCGGAGAAAATCATGGCCAGCGAAGCGCTTTACATCAACGACCGGATCACGATCGCCGGCTGGGAGCTGACGGAACAGTTCGTTCTGGCCGGCGGCCCTGGTGGCCAGAACGTCAACAAGGTCGCAACTGCTGTCCAGCTGTTCTTCAATGTTCAGAATTCCCCCTCGCTGACGGAGCGCGTCAAGACGAATGCGATCAGACTTGCTGGCCGTCGCGTGTCCAAGGAAGGCGTGCTGCTGATCGAGGCCAATCGCTTCCGTAGCCAGGACCGTAATCGCGAGGATGCGCGCGAACGGCTGAAGGAGCTGATTCTCGAAGCCGCTGCCCCGCCGCCGCCGCCGCGCAGAAAGACCAAGCCGACAAAGGGTTCCATCGAGCGCCGGCTGAAGGAGAAATCTGGGCGTTCCGAGGTCAAGAAGATGCGCGGCAAGGTCGGCGGCGACTAGACTTGGTTTTCGGGCTGCGGTCTGGAGCTGGATGGGTCAAAGTGCCTAGTCAGGCGGCTCCGAGTTTGTGGACGCTATCAGCCTAGCCCCTCATCCTAGCCTTCTCCCCGCCCCTTCGACAAGCTCAGGACGGGGAGAAGGGACGATCGAGCGAAACTCGCTAGCTTTCGCTCGCGGCAGCTAGCTTAAGGCACGAAAACTCCCTCGCCCCGCTTGCGGGGAGAGGGCTAGGATGAGGGGCCAGGCACCAAGGCGCGACATCGGCTCATTCACCTGACCGGCACCATCGCAGGAAACGAAAATGCAGCTCCCGAACGGAATTCGCCATCTGCCCGGATATCTCGATCGCCCCGCCCAGGAAGCGCTTGTCGAGGCAATTCGCGCCGTCGTGGCCGACGCGCCGCTGTTCACGCCGGTCATGCCCGGTACCGGCAAGGAAATGTCGGTGCGCATGACCAATTGCGGCTCGCTCGGCTGGGTCACGGACAGGCAGCGTGGCTATCGTTACCAGCCGACGCATCCGGCCACCGGCCGCCCATGGCCGGCCATGCCGCAACAATTGCTGGATTTCTGGCGCGATATAGCCGGCTATGAAAAGCTGCCCGAAGCCTGCCTGGTCAATTTCTACGGCGACGATGCCCGCATGGGCCTGCATCAGGATCGCGACGAGCAGGATCTCAACGCACCCGTGCTATCGGTCTCGCTGGGAAACACCTGCCTCTTTCGCGTCGGCGGGCTCAACCGCAATGATCGCACGCTATCCTTCAAGCTTGCGAGCGGCGATATCGTCGTTCTCGGCGGCGAAGGCAGGCTGTGTTTCCACGGCGTCGACCGCATCTATCCGGCAACGTCGACATTGCTGAAGAATGGCGGGCGGATAAACCTGACTTTAAGACGCGTGAATTAGCATTTTGGCCAATGCTTCACGGGGATGCGGATGGTCATTGCGCGCGATAGAACTGAGATTCGCTTTGCCATCGTCGTAGCACTCGCGGGCATACTGACCGGCCTCCTGTATCTCTTTGAATTGTGGACCCTGGACGAGCGCGGCTTTTCGCTGCTGTCCCGACGGTTGCCATATTGGGATTTCACGAACCTCTGGGCGGGAACCACGATGGCGCTGCATGGCCATGTCGATGATTTGTTCGACATGGAAAGCTACCGCGCGGCTTTGCGGCAGATGTTCGGGCAATCGCTGCCGGATCAGGAGTGGAGCTACCCTCCGTCGGTTCTTCTTATTGGCGCGCCCCTGGCTCAACTGCCAATAGGTTGGGCCTACATCGTCTGGACGCTGTGTACCCTGCTGCTGCTCTATGGTGCGCTGAAGCCATTCGGCTTTCCGCCAATAGCGAGATTGCTCGTCACTTTCAGCCCGGCCACGATCATGAGCATGATTTTTGGACAGAACGGTGCGTTGACGGCCGCCCTTTTGATGAGTGGATTGGCTTTAGCGCCCAAGCGCCCTTGGCTCGCGGGTCTCTTTTTCGGCTTGCTGACCATCAAGCCGCATCTGGGCATATTGGTGCCGGTTTGCCTGCTTGCCTCCCGAAATTATCGAGCGTTTTTTTCTGCCGCTCTGACGACCTTGGTGTTGGTCTGTTTGACAGCTCTTTGTTTCGGCTATGAAAGCTGGAAACTTTTCCTCACGGAAACGGCTCCTCTCATGAGGGCAATCATGGAGGCTGCCTACCCCCAGCCCTACCATAAGAACGCGATGACGGTGTTTATTCTCGCGCGTTGGGCGGGATTCGACCTATCCGGCGCTTATCTGGTCCAGGGACTGGCGATTGCGGCGTGCCTTGCTCTTTCGATCTGGCTCTGGCGGCCTAGCAGCAGCGTGGGCCACCTGAAAAGAGTCTGCATAACCGGAGTATTGGCAATAATCGCGACACCATATGGGTACAGCTATGATGCCATCCCCCTTTGCATTGCGGCTGCGTATTTCTTTCTAGCGGAGCGGACGCTTAATCGATGGCTTTTGGCCCTTGTGTATCTCTGGCCGCTATTTTTGCATATTCCCAACGACCTTGGTGTCGGGATCGCTATTTTTGTTCCAATCGCCTTTGTCGTTGCAGTCCTGGTGACTGAGATAAGGTCTAGAGCTTCCTCAGCGCCACCTGCTCGATCAGATGGTTCTTGCCCTTCTGCAGGATGAGATCGGCGCGCGGGCGCGTCGGCAGGATGTTCTGGCGAAGGTTCTTCAGGTTGATGTTCTTCCAGAGCCCCTCTGCGATCGCCAGCGCTTCTTCCTCGCTGATCGAAGCGTAGCGGTGGAAGAATGAGTTGGGGTCGCGGAAGGCTGTCTCACGCAGCCGCATGAAGCGGGCGACGTACCAGTTGTGGATCAGCTCCTCGTCGGCATCGATATAGATCGAGAAGTCGAAGAAATCCGAGACCATCGGCACGATCTTGCCGTCAGCCGGCAGATGCCGCGATTGCAGCACATTGATGCCTTCGAAAATCAGGATATCCGGGCGGTCGACCGTCTTGAATTCGTTCGGCAGCACGTCATAGACGAGGTGCGAATAAGAGGGCGCCTGCACGTTCGGCTGGCCCGCCTTGATCGCCGAGAGGAAGCGCAGCAGCGCCGCCGTATCGTAGCTTTCTGGAAAACCCTTGCGCTGCATCAGGTTGCGGCGCTGCAATTCGGCGTTCGGATAGAGAAAGCCGTCCGTGGTGACGAGATCGACCTTCGGGCTCGACGGCCAGCGGCCGAGTAATTCCTTCAGGATACGGGCTGTGGTGGACTTGCCGACGGCGACCGAGCCGGCAATGCCGATGACGAAAGGCGTCTTGGCGATATCGGAGAGGCTGAGGAAGCGATTGCGCTGCTCGAACAGGATCTGCGAGGATTCCACATGAGAGGACAAAAGCCGCGACAGCGACAGATAGATGCGCCTGACTTCGTCGAGATCGATCGGGTCGCCCATGGAGCGCAGTCGCGTCACTTCGTCGGCGGTCAGCGTCAGCGGCGTATCGGCCCGGAATTTCGCCCATTCTTCCGAAGAGAAGAAATAATAGGGCGAATAGGCTTTCGCCTGGAAAATATCGAGCGTCTCGGGCGCGGGCTGGGTCTTGGTCGCTATCGTCATCGCATTCTTACCGACTGGCCTTTTCCTGAAGGCCGGATTGGGCGGTGCGCCTTTCGAGCTCACCCATGACATTCTGCAACGGAATGCCGGCAATCTTCAATACGACCATAAGATGATATAGCAGATCGGCGGCCTCATAGGTAAGGTTGTCGCGATCGTTGGTGACGGCAGCCATCACGGCTTCGATCGCTTCCTCGCCCAGTTTCTTCGCCGCCTTTGGCTGGCCGGCAACAACAAGCTTCGCCGTCCAGGATTCATCCGGCGAAGCCTTGGAGCGCTCCTCGACGATTCGTTCGAGGTCGGAAAGGGTAAATCCGCTCATCGGTCTGCTGTCTCCTAATCCAGCCGCATCGGAATGCCGCGCTCGGCCATGTAGCGCTTTGCTTCGCCCACCGAATAGGTGCCGAAGTGGAAGATCGAAGCGGCAAGCACCGCCGTCGCATGCCCTTCCTTGACGCCAGCAACAAGATCGTCGAGGTCGCCGACGCCGCCCGACGCGATGACGGGTACGCGCACTGCATCGGCAATCGCCCGCGTCAGCTCCAGATCGTAGCCGACCTTGGTGCCGTCGCGGTCCATGGAGGTGACGAGCAGTTCGCCGGCGCCACGTTCGACCATCTTGCGCGCGAAATCGACGGCATCGATGCCGGTCGCGTTGCGGCCGCCGTGAGTATAGATCTCCCACGCGCTCATATTGTCGCCGCCCAGTGCCTCGGTCCGGCGCCGTTTGGCGTCAATCGAAACGACGATGCACTGGTTGCCGAACTTGTCGGCCGCTTCGGCCACGAAATCCGGATTGTTGACCGCCGCCGAATTGATCGAGACCTTGTCGGCGCCGCGGAGCAGCAGCTTGCGGATATCGGCAATCGTGCGCACGCCGCCGCCGACGGTGACCGGCATGAAGCATTGCTCCGCCGTCCGGGCCACGACATCGAAGATCGTGTCGCGATTGTCGGAGGAGGCGGTGATGTCGAGGAAGCAAAGCTCGTCGGCGCCGGCGGCGTCATAGGCCTTGGCGGCTTCGACCGGATCGCCGGCATCGACGAGATTGAGAAAGTTGACGCCCTTGACGACGCGGCCGTCCTTAACGTCGAGGCAGGGGATGACGCGGGCTTTCAGGGTCATTGCGCTGCCTCCTTGGCCTGCTTGATCAGGGCGAGTGCCTCAGCTGGATCGATGCGACCATCATAGAGCGCGCGGCCGGAAATCGCACCTTCAAGTTTGCGGGCATCCGGCTGGATCATGCGTTTGATGTCTTCAAGCGAAGCGAGCCCGCCAGAGGCGATGACCGGAATGGAAACCGCGTCGGCCAGCTCCAGCGTCGAGTCCCAGTTGATGCCCGTGAGAATGCCGTCACGGTCGATATCGGTATAGATGATCGCGGCGACACCGACGCCCTCGAATTTCTTTGCGAGTTCGATGACGCCGAGTTCGGAAGCCTCCGCCCAACCCTCGACCGCCACCTTGCCCCCCTTGGCATCGATGCCGACGGCGATGTGGCCCGGATACCGCCTGCAGGCTTCGACGACGAGCGCTGGATCACGCACGGCGACCGTGCCGAGGATGACACGGGCAAGCCCGCGCGACAGCCAGTTTTCGATATGGTCGAGCGTGCGGATACCGCCGCCGAGCTGCACCGGGTTTTTGGTCGCTTTGAGAATGGCGTCGACGGCGGCTCCATTCACGGTTTCACCGGCGAAGGCGCCGTTGAGATCGACGACATGCAGCCACTCGAAGCCCTGGTCTTCAAAGGCCTTCGCCTGGGCGCCGGGGTCGGGGTTGTAGACGGTCGCCTGCCCCATGTCGCCGAGCTTGAGGCGCACGCATTGCCCGTCCTTGAGGTCTATAGCGGGAAAGAGAATCATGTTTTTGTCCTTTTAGCGCGAGCCTTACGGCTTCCAGCGCAGGAAATTGGCGATGAGGGCAAGGCCGAGCTTCTGGCTCTTCTCGGGATGGAACTGTGCGCCGGCGATGTTGTCGCGGCCGACAAAGGCGGTCATCGGCCCACCATAGTTCGTCGTCGCGATGACATCGTCGCTGTGGTCAGCCGCTAGATGGTAGGAATGGACGAAATAGGCGTGCAGCCCGTCCGGCCCGGTCTCGATGCCTTCAAAGAGCGGGTGCGGATGCCGGATATCCAGCGTGTTCCAGCCGATCTGCGGGATCTTCAGGCTGGGGTCGCTTGGCGTCATCTCCTTGACGTCGCCCTTGATCCAGCCGAATCCCTGCGTGATCGTCTTTTCCAGCCCGCGCGATGACATCAGCTGCATGCCGACGCAGATGCCGAGGAAGGGGCGGGCCTTGTGTTCCACGACGTCGATGACCGCTTCCGTCATGCCGGGCACGGCATAGAGGCCGCGGCGGCAATCGGCATAAGCGCCGACGCCGGGAAGCACGATGCGATCTGCGGTGGCGACGCGCTCAGCGTCATCGGTCAGGTCGATGTGAGCGTCTATGCCTGCCTCGCGGGCGGCCCGCTCGAAAGCTTTGGTGGCCGAGCGCAGATTGCCGGAACCATAGTCGATAATCGCGACCCGCATGGTCAGCGTCCTCCGTCATAGCCGGGAAGGCCGAAGCTCGGGCCTGGGCGGCTGGTATTGGTGTTTTGGGCCGGAATATCCCAATTTTTCGGATGGATATCCAGGTTTGGTTCCTGCTCGAGCTGGGAAAAGTGGATTTCCTCCGCAGTCGCCAGATCATGCGCCGAGACGAGATTGCTTACCTTCCAGCCGCGACCGACAAGGCGATTGCCGAGCGCATGCGGGCCTTCGAGGGCGGCGAGAATATGCACGCCGAGCAGAAGTGCCGCGCCCGCGGCAAAGAAGCCAGGCTGGCGCATCAGTTCCAGCGCAATACCCTGCAACAGAAAGGTCGCGATCGCATAGAGCCAAAGCCGATGGAAGAGCATCCAGAGCGTCGGAAACAGGAACGCCTTCCATGAAAAGCCGTCGCGGATGAAGCGCGTTCCATCGCGATACCGATCCGATACTTCGGATCGGCTCGTCGCTCCGGGCGGAGTCAAAATCAGATAGCTTGCCATTCTTCACTTCCCCAGGTTGGGGCTCAGGCGAGCGTGCCTTTCGTCGAAGGCACCCGGCCTGCCTGCCGCGGATCGATCTCGGTTGCGGTGCGCAATGCGCGCGCAACGGCCTTGAAGCATGTCTCGGCTATATGGTGATTGTTGGCGCCATAATGGTTGAGGATATGCAGCGTGATGCCGGCATTCTGCGCTAAGGCCTGGAAGAATTCGCGCACCAGCTCGGTATCAAAGGTGCCGATCTTCGGCGCACTGAACGAAACACTCCAGACGAGGAAGGGCCTGCCCGAGAGATCGACGGCCGCTTTCGTCATCGTCTCGTCCATGGCGAGGTCGATTGAGGCATAACGGGTAATGCCGCGCCGGTCGCCCAGCGCCTTGGCAATGGCCTGGCCGATCGCGATGCCGGTATCCTCGACGGCATGGTGATCGTCGACGTGCAGGTCGCCCTTGGTGTCGATCTCCATGTCGATCAGCGAATGTCGCGACAGCTGTTCCAGCATATGGTCGAAGAAGCCGACCCCCGTCGAAATCGTCGATTTGCCGCTGCCGTCGATGTTGACGGAAACGGAGACCGAGGTCTCGTTGGTCTTGCGGGAAATGCTTGCCGTGCGGCTCGCTGCGGTCTCTGCCATGGGATGCTCCATCGGAATACGGCCGTTCCTTATCAGGCGTATCGGGAAATATCCAGAAGTTACGCGCGGGGCTCACGCGTTTAGCCGGCTTGCCGCCATCATTCGGGCGCAGCCGTCATTTGCAATCGGAAAAACCCCTCTTACATAGGTGCTGACGGGGCCGATACGCGGCCCGGCAGAAAGCCCGCCGAAACGGGGGCAAACAGGTGATGAATGACGACAATCGTGACTATTCGCAAGGACGGCAAGGTCGTGATGGCTGGTGATGGCCAGGTGAGTCTTGGCCAGACCGTAATGAAGGGCAATGCGCGCAAGGTTCGCCGCATCGGCAAGGGCGATGTCATCGCCGGTTTCGCCGGCGCGACCGCCGATGCCTTCACCCTGCTCGAACGTCTTGAAAAGAAGCTCGAACAATATCCCGGCCAGTTGATGCGCGCTGCCGTCGAGCTCGCCAAGGACTGGCGCACGGACAAATATCTGCGCAACCTCGAAGCCATGATGCTGGTTGCCGACAAGAATATAACGCTCGCCATCACCGGCAACGGCGATGTGCTTGAGCCAGAACATGGCGCGCTCGCGATCGGTTCCGGCGGCAATTATGCGCTCGCCGCCGCGCGTGCGTTGATGGATAGCGACAAGTCTGCCGAAGACGTCGCCCGCCGTGCCCTCGATATCGCTGCCGACATCTGCGTCTACACCAACCACAATGTGGTTGTCGAAACGCTCGATGCCGAAGCCTGAGTTCCTCTCTTGATAGTTTCTAGCCCTGACAGGGAACATACGAAATGACCACTTTTTCCCCCCGCGAGATCGTTTCGGAGCTCGATCGTTACATTGTCGGCCAGCATGAGGCCAAGCGCGCCGTGGCGATTGCCTTGCGCAACCGTTGGCGCCGCCAGCAGCTCGAGCCCGAGCTGCGCGACGAAGTCATGCCCAAGAACATCCTGATGATCGGCCCGACCGGCGTCGGCAAGACGGAAATCTCCCGCCGCCTTGCCAAGCTTGCCGGCGCGCCCTTCATCAAGGTCGAAGCCACGAAATTCACCGAAGTCGGCTATGTCGGCCGCGACGTCGAACAGATTGTCCGTGACCTCGTCGAAGTCGGCATCGGCCTGGTGCGCGAAAAGAAGCGTGCCGAGGTGCAGGCCAAGGCGCATATGAGCGCCGAAGAGCGCGTGCTCGATGCGCTGGTCGGTGCCACTGCATCGCCGGCGACGCGCGACAGCTTCCGCAAGAAGCTGCGTGACGGCCAGCTTGACGACAAGGAAATCGACATCGAAGTGGCCGACACCGGCTCCGGCATGCCCGGTGGCTTCGAAATCCCCGGCATGCCGGGTGCCAATATCGGCGTGCTCAACCTTTCCGAAATGTTCGGCAAGGCCATGGGCGGCCGCACGAAGAAGGTTCGCACCACGGTCAAGGACTCCTACAAGGAGCTGATCCGCGACGAATCCGACAAGTTGATCGACAATGAGGCGATCCAGCGCGAAGCCGTGCAGTCGGCCGAGAATGACGGCATCGTCTTCCTCGACGAGATCGACAAGATCGCTGCCCGCGATGGCGGCATGGGTGCCGGTGTCTCCCGCGAAGGCGTGCAGCGCGACCTGCTGCCGCTGGTCGAAGGCACGACGGTTTCGACGAAGTATGGCCCGGTCAAGACCGACCACATCCTCTTCATCGCCTCCGGTGCTTTCCATGTCTCGAAACCCTCGGATCTGCTGCCCGAGCTGCAGGGTCGTCTGCCGATCCGCGTCGAGCTCCGTCCGCTGACCAAGGAAGACTTCCGCCGCATCCTCACCGAGCCGCAGGCAAGCCTCATCCGCCAGTACAAGGCACTGATGGAAACGGAAGACCTGAAGCTCGATTTCACCGACGACGCGATCGACGCTCTCGCCGATGTTGCCGTGCATCTGAACTCCACCGTCGAGAATATCGGCGCCCGTCGCCTGCAGACGGTTATGGAGCGCGTGCTCGACGAGATCTCCTATAACGCCTCGGATCGCGCCGGCGTCTCGATAACCATCGATGCCGCCTATGTCCGCGAGCATGTCGGCGACCTCGCCACAAACACCGACCTCTCCCGCTTTATCCTGTAAGCAGGCGGCGGAAGCGATTTAAAACAGTAAACACTCGACAGCGGGCCGTTAACTTTTTAGTTAGGGGCCCGTTTCTTTGTGTCGTATGGCTTTATTCGGCCAAGATTATCCGTCAGGGACGCGCACGGAAACATCGGTGGAAACTTCGACAGGACAGCCATCTTGCGACGGATACTGATCACTCTTCTTCTGGCAGTCGTCAGCCTCTCCTGGATCCCGGCCTATGCCGAGGCGGCGACCTCAGTGCCTCCGGGCAACCGGAATGCCGAGCAGCCGCCGGTCCCCGGCGCCTCCGTGCGGCGTACGCGCGGCACCAATTCCACCTTCGACCGCAAGTACCAGAAGGTGCGGGAGCTGCTGGCGACCGATACGAAACTGATGTCGAAGATCAAGTCGACGGCGCGGGCCTATGGTATCGATCCGATCCATATCATCGGCGCGCTGGTCGGTGAGCATACCTATAATGTCGACGCCTATGACGGGCTGCAGTCCTACTACGTCAAGGCGGCGTCCTATGCCGGCCAGAGCTTCCGCTTCGCCTATAATGGCGAGAATGTCGACGATTTCGTCACCCATCCGCAATTCGATGCCTGCAAGGGCAAGAGCGATTCATACAGCCTCTGGACCTGCCGCGAGGATGTCTGGGACGACGATTTCCGCGGCAAGACGGTCGGCGGCAAATCCTATCCCGACAATCGCTTCAGCGCGGTCTTCTTCCAGCCCTTCTATGCCGGCCAGACCTTCGGCCTTGGTCAGGTCAATCCGCTGACGGCGCTGGAGCTTTCCGATCTCGTCAGCCGCACCTCGGGCATCCCGAAGCTCAACGAGAAGGATGCGGGTGGCGTCTACAAGGCGATCATGGACCCGGATCTGTCGCTGGCCTTCGTCGCAGCCTCGATCCGCAAGTCGATCGACGACTATCGCTCGATCGCCGGCATGGATATCTCAGGCAATCCTGGCATCACCGCGACGCTCTATAATCTCGGCAACCCCCGCAAGCGCGCCGCTGCCCTTGCCGCCAAGAACCGCGGCTCATCGCAGCCGGTCTGGCCGGAAGAAAATTATTATGGCTGGCTCATCAATGATAAGCTGAGCGACCTGAAGTCTTTGCTCTAGGCATGTCGCGCAAAACTGCGCAGCGGTTTTGCGATAGCGACATGCGCACAATCAAGAACCTAAAGCGCGAGAAGCGAATCTGAAAGATCGCGATGCGCTTTAGGCGCGTGGCGCGACGTTTTATCGTCTGGATTTTGCGGGCGGCACCCACCATATCGGATGGGTGCGCCGCTCATGCTGTGTTAGATCAAATACCGCCCAGTTTCGAGGAGAATGGATCCCATGGACATGATTCCGGAAGCCTTCTCCCCGCCGGCGCCGATTCCGCGCACCGTCCCGCCGTCGCGGTGGACGATCATCAAGACCATTCTGCGCAATCCGCTCGAGCTCTGGGGTGAGCCCTCCTACACGCTGCCCTGGATCAAGACGAAGTTCTTCAACGAGCGGACGCTGATCGTCAACGATCCCGGCCTGATCAAGCATGTTCTGGTCGACAACGCCGCCAACTACCGCATGGCCGATATTCGCCAGCTCGTGCTGCGGCCGATCCTGCGCGATGGTCTGCTGACGGCGGAAGGGCAGGTATGGAAGCGCTCGCGCAAGGCGGTTGCACCGGTGTTCACGCCGCGCCATGCCCAGGGTTTCGCCGGGCAGATGCTAAGCCAGAGCCTGGATTATCTGCAGAAGTATGAGGAAATCGGTGACGAAGGCGTGGTGTTCGATATCGCGGCCGACATGACCGAGCTGACCTTCGTCATCCTGGCGGAGACCCTGTTCTCCGGCGAGATCGTCACCGAAAGCACGAGTTTTTCCGACGACGTCAACGAGCTGCTGCATCGCATGGGCCGGGTCGATCCCATGGATCTCCTGCGCGCACCCGGATGGGTGCCGCGCCTTACCCGCATCGGCGGTCAGCGCATGCTCGACAAATTCCGCGGGATCGTCCGCAACACCATGGACTTGCGTCTGGACAAGATGCGCCGGGATCGCGCCAGTGCGCCCGATGATTTCCTGACGCTGCTTCTGGAAAAAGCCGGTCCCGACGGCCTGACCATGGAGGAAATCGAGGACAATATCCTCACCTTCATCGGCGCCGGCCACGAAACGACCGCCCGCGCGCTGGGCTGGACGCTCTATTGCGTCGCCAATAGCCCGCATATTCGTGAGGCCATGGAAGAGGAAATCGACCGGGTGCTGGTAACCGATGCCGAGCCCGTCGCCTGGCTTGACCTGATGCCGCACGTCCGCGCCGCCTTCGAGGAGGCAATGCGCCTCTATCCGCCGGCGCCCTCGATCAACCGCGCCGCCATCGCCGATGACGAATGGACTAGCGCCAAGGGCGAGCGCGTGACGATGGAGAAAGGGATCACCGTCCTCATCATGCCGTGGACGCTGCATCGCCACGAACTCTACTGGGAAAAGCCACGGGCCTTCATGCCGGAACGCTTTCTTCCGGAGAATCGCGCCAAGATCAATCGCTTCCAGTATCTGCCTTTCGGGGCAGGTCCCCGCGTCTGCATCGGCGCGACATTCGCGCTGCAGGAAGCGGTCATCGCCCTTGCCGTGATGATGCGTCGCTTCCGCTTCGATCTGACCGACGAGACCGATCCCTGGCCGGTACAGAAGCTGACGACCCAGCCGCGCGGCGGTTTGCCGATGCGGGTGACGAGACGATAGAACTGTTTTTGCCGCTTGCCAGCTAGCGGCTCGGCCCGGAAGGGTGCAATAACGACTGTCGCAGTGCATTCAAGGGCTGGATATTGTCGTGACGTCTCATTTCCTGCTCGGCATCGATACGGGTGGAACCTATACCGATGCCGTTCTCTTCCATGAAACCGATGGCGTGATCGCCAAGGCGAAATCGCTGACCACGCGGCATGATCTGGCTGTCGGCATAGCCGGCGCCGTCGATGCCGTCATCGCCAGGGCCGACATTCCGGTCTCGGCGATCGGCCTCGTGTCACTGTCGACGACGCTTGCCACCAACGCGCTGGTCGAAGGGCAGGGCGGCCGCGCCGGGCTGGTCATGATCGGTTTCGGCCCCGAGGATCTCAAGCGTGATGGCTTGGCGGAGGCGCTGGGGTCAGATCCGGTGATCTATCTTCCCGGCGGCCACAATGTTCACGGCAATGAAAACCCACTCGATCTGACGGCATTGCAGGAAGCCTTGCCGGACCTCGCGAAATCGGTCTCATCCTTCGCTGTTGCCGGCTATTTCGCCGTGCGGAATCCGGCTCATGAAATCAGGGTGCGCGATTGCATCCGTGAAATCTCGCATCTGCCTGTTACCTGCAGTCATGAGCTTTCATCGAAGCTGGGCGGCCCGCGTCGCGCCTTGACGACGCTGCTCAATGCCCGCCTCGTCTCGATGATCGACCGTCTGGTCGGCGCCTGCGAAGGATTTCTGGAAACGCGCGGCATTTCCGCGCCGATGATGGTGGTGCGAGGCGACGGCGCCCTTATTTCCGCAGCTGAGGCCAAGCTGCGGCCGATCGAAACCATCCTGTCCGGTCCCGCCGCAAGTCTCGTCGGTGCGCGTTATCTCACCGGTCTCGATAATGCCGTCGTGTCCGATATCGGCGGCACCACCACCGACGTTGCCGTCATGGAAGATGGCCGGCCGCGGCTCGATGCCGATGGCGCCGTGGTCGGCGGCTATCGCACCATGGTCGAGGCCGTTGCTATGCGCACGTATGGCCTCGGCGGCGATTCCGAGGTGAAGATCAACGACCGTGGCCTCGTCGCCGCTTTCGAACTCGGGCCGCGCCGCCTGCTGCCGCTCAGCCTCGCCGCCCATATGCACGGAGCTGCCGTGCTCGATGTGCTGGAGCAGCAGCTGCGGGCGACGCATCTTGCCCGCAATGCGGGCCGCTTCGCGCTTCGCACCGGCGTGCCGGATCATCTGGCAAGCGGATTGACGGCGCCGGAGCAGGCGCTGTTCGAGCGCATCGGCAGCGTGCCCGCGGCGCTCGACAAGCTTTTGACGATGACCTCGCAAAAGGCGACACTGGATCGGCTGGTCGCGCGTGGCCTGGTGCATCTGAGTGGTCTTACACCTTCTGATGCGATGCATGTGCTTGGCGGGCAGGGTCAATGGAACGCCGAGGCGGCCCGCCTCGGGCTGGCGCTGGCGATGCGGCTTAAGGATGGCTCCGGGCGCCCCATAGCCGCATCTGTCGAGGAGTTGGCAGAAGAGATCGTCGATCGCCTCACTCGCCAATCCGCCGATGTCATCCTTGCTGCCTGCCTTGCCGAGGATGGTGTCGCCGATCTCAATCCCGCCAAATCGATCTCCATCGACCGCGCGCTTCGCCGTGCGCCGGGGATTGCACGCTTCGCCATTTCGCTTGATCGCCCGCTTGTCGGGCTCGGCGCTTCCGCTCCGGTTTATTATCCCGCCATTGCCGAGATGCTGGCGACCGAGAGCGCCATTCCGGGTGATTCGGATGTGGCGAATGCCGTCGGCGCCGTCGTCGGCCAGGTCCGGACCAGCGTCACCGTCTTCGTCACCATGCCGGAGGATGGCATCTATGTGCTGAATGGCGCTGGCGAAAGCCTGCGCTTCATCGACGAAGAGCGGAGCTTTGCCGATGCCCGCTCGCGCGCCATCGAGGCGGCGACTGCACAGGCAAGGCTGAATGGCGCCGTGGATCTGGTGGTCACGGTGAATGAGCAGGTGGACGCGCCCGAGGTGGAAGGCAGTCGCAAGCTGATCGAGGCCCGGTTCATGGCGACCGCCACGGGCCGTCCGCGAATCGCCACGGATTAATTATTTCCTCAAAGGCATAAATCTTTCGAATTATTTCCAAATTGACGGAGAGCGAAACCGGAAGCAAAGTGGCAGCATATAAAATAGTGGGCCGTAACACGGCTTTTAGGAGTATTAGGCATGAGCCGCATTGAGAAAAACGGGCTGCAGATCGAATCGGTCCTTTATGATTTCCTCGTCAAGGAGGCCCTTCCGGGCTCCGGCGTGGATGCCGACGCTTTCTTCGCCGGTTTCTCTGACATCGTCCACGATCTGGCGCCGCGCAATCGCGAACTGCTCGCCAAGCGCGACCGCATGCAGGCAGCACTCGACGAATGGTATCGCAAGAACGGCGCTCCGATTGACCTCGCCGCCTACGAAGCCTTTCTGCGCGACATTGGCTATATCGTACCCGAAGGTGCGCCTTTTGCCGTTTCGACCGCCAATGTCGATCCCGAGATCTCCCATATTGCCGGCCCGCAGCTCGTCGTTCCCGTCATGAACGCGCGCTATGCTTTGAATGCCGCCAATGCCCGCTGGGGATCGCTCTATGATGCGCTTTACGGCACAGATGCCATTCCGGAGACCGATGGCGCCGAAAAGGGCAGGGGTTATAATCCCAAGCGCGGCGAGAAGGTCATCGCTTGGGCTCGTGATTTCCTCGATTCCGCCGTGCCGCTTGCCGGCGCGAGCTGGACGGACGTCACCGGTTTTACCGTCAAGGACGGTGTTCTTGCGATCGCCACCAAGGGCGGCTCGGCCGCATTGGCGGATCGCAGCCATTTCGCCGGCTATCTCGGCGATGCGGCCAACCCCTCGCATATCCTGCTGAAGCAGAACGGCATCCATATCGAAGTCGTCATTGACCCGAGCACCGCCATCGGCAAGGCCGACCCGGCCGGCATTTCCGACGTCCGTCTGGAATCGGCGATCACCACGATCATGGATTGCGAGGATTCGATCGCCGCCGTCGATGCCGAGGACAAGGCCGAGGTCTACCGCAACTGGCTCGGCCTGATGAAGGGCGATCTGACCGAAGAAGTCGCCAAGGGCGGCAAGACGTTTACGCGCCGGCTCAACCCCGATGTCGCCTATACCGCTCCGGATGGCAGCACATTCGATCTGCATTGCCGCTCTCTGATGCTGGTGCGCAATGTCGGCCACCTGATGACCAATCCGGCCATTCTCGATCGCGATGGCAACGAGGTGCCGGAAGGCATCATGGACGCCGTCATCACCGGCCTGATCGCACTCTACGACATCGGCCCGAACGGCCGCCGCAAGAATTCGCGCACCGGCTCGATGTATGTCGTCAAGCCGAAGATGCACGGGCCGGAAGAAGTCGCCTTCGCGGTCGATATCTTCACGCGCGTCGAGGACCTGCTTGGGATGCCGCGCAACACGATGAAGATGGGCATCATGGACGAGGAGCGCCGCACCACGGTCAACCTCAAGGAAGCCATTCGCGCCGCCCGCGATCGCGTCGTCTTCATCAATACCGGCTTCCTCGATCGCACAGGCGACGAAATCCATACCTCGATGGAAGCCGGCCCGATGATCCGCAAGGGTGACATGAAGCAGGCCGCCTGGATCGGCGCCTACGAGAACTGGAACGTCGATATCGGCCTCGAATGCGGTCTCTCCGGCCATGCGCAGATCGGCAAGGGCATGTGGGCCATGCCGGACCTGATGGCGGCCATGCTCGAGCAGAAGATCGCCCACCCGAAGGCGGGCGCCAATACCGCCTGGGTGCCGTCGCCGACAGCCGCGACGCTGCATGCCACGCATTATCACCGCGTCAACGTCGCCGATGTGCAGAAGAGCCTGAAGAGCCGCGCCCGCGCCAAGCTCTCCGACATCCTCTCCGTGCCGGTCGCCTCGCGGCCGAACTGGACGCCGGAGGAAATCCAGCGCGAGATCGACAACAACAGCCAGGGCATTCTCGGCTATGTCGTGCGCTGGGTCGATCAGGGCGTCGGCTGCTCCAAGGTTCCGGACATCAACAATGTCGGCCTCATGGAAGACCGCGCCACCCTGCGCATCTCGGCGCAGCATATGGCGAACTGGCTCCACCACAAGGTCATCACGCAAGCGCAGGTCGTCGAAACCATGAAGCGCATGGCCGCCGTCGTCGATCAGCAGAATGCTGACGATCCCAGCTACATCGCGATGTCCGGCAATTTCGACGGTTCGGTCGCCTTCCAGGCAGCGCTTGATCTCGTCCTCAAGGGCCGCGAGCAGCCGAACGGCTATACCGAACCGGTCCTGCACCGCCGCCGCATCGAGCTGAAGGTAAAGCAGGCGAAGTGATCCTTCTCTCCATCGGAGGCCACCTCGGCCCTTCGAGGCCTTGCCGTTTGCGCTGACGCTTCGACGGCAAGGCACCTCAGGATGAGGGCGGGTGGAACGGTTAGGACCGATCCCGAGCTCTCCAAACAAAAAAGCCGCCGAATCGATATCCGGCGGCTTTTTTCAATTCGAATGCCAGCAAATTACTGGATAACGATGACCTTGGTGCTGCGGCCCGGAAGAACGCGGCTGTAGAGATCGATTACGTCCTGATTGATCAGGCGGATGCAGCCGGAGGAGGCTGCCGTACCGATCGAAGCCCATTCCGGCGTGCCGTGCAGGCGGAACAACGTGTCCTGGCCCTTTTCGTTGTAGAGATACATGGCGCGCGCACCAAGCGGGTTCGACAAGCCCGGGTTCATGCCGCCATCGACATACTTGGCGATTTCCGGACGGCGAACAGCCATTTCCTTCGGCGGGTGCCAATTCGGCCATTCCTGCTTCCAGGCGACATAGGCGGTGCCGGACCAGGAGAAGCCCTGCTTGCCGACGCCGATGCCGTAGCGCATCGCTTCGCCATTGCCGAGAATGTAGTAGAGATGACGCTCGCGCGTGTTGACGATGATCGTGCCTTCGGCCTCATCCGTCTTGTATTCGACGATCTGACGGCGGAACTGCGGCTTCACCTTCTGGATCGGGATCGCCGGCAGCTGGAAGCCGTTGTCGCTCGTGACACCGTAGTCGCCATCGAAAGTCTTGATGGTCTCGGTGGCCGAATTTGCGGTTGCGGCCGGCGCTGCTGCGGCGGTGGTGGCATAGCCAGCCGATGCGAGCGTTGCGACAAGGCCGAGTGCGGTCATAGCATTACGGATGCGCATGGAAGTCTCTTGAATTTTCGTGGCGGGAAACTGATGGCTGTCAACCATCTTTGTCTAAAGTTTATTTTCCATTAAACTTGGCTTTGCAAGCTGCTCTGGCCCTACAAAAATAGCGCCGGCGCGCAAATTAGAAGGACATGGTTTTTTTGCAACAACGCCGGGCCTGTCCCCGAGACAATTCATGACGATTTTGAACGTTTACAATAACAATCCGTTAATAGATGGCCGGCAGTCGGAGCGGGCCATGCTTGTACGCAAGGGCGTGCAACTATTACTGCATGACATGCGCCATGCGGTCTTGCCGGAGTTGCCGCTTTCAAGCGGTCGCCGCGCCGATCTCATCAGTCTCTCGGAAAAGGGCGAGATCTGGATCTTCGAGATCAAGACCTCGATCGAGGATTTCCGCGTCGACCGCAAATGGCCCGAATACCGGCAGCATTGCGACCGCATGTTCTTCGCGACGCACAAGGACGTGCCGCTGGATATATTCCCGGAGGATTGCGGGCTGTTCCTGTCAGATGGTTATGGTGCACACATCATCCGCGAGGCGCCGGAGCATCGCCTGCCGCCGGCAACACGCAAGTCGGTGACGCTCAATTTCTCGCGCGCTGCCGCCCAGCGCCTGCTGTTGGCCGAATGGGCGACGGGCAAGTCCTTCGCTTCGGAGTAATCTACTTCGGCGCGCGCTTGGCGAGGATGCGCTGCAGCGTGCGGCGATGCATATTGAGACGGCGGGCCGTCTCGGACACATTGCGCTCGCACATTTCATAGACGCGCTGGATATGTTCCCAGCGCACGCGATCCGCCGACATCGGGTTCTCGGGCACTTCCGCCTTTTCGCCGGGACGCTGCGTCAGCGCGGCATAGACGTCGTCGGCGTCGGCGGGCTTGGCGAGGTAGTCGACCGCGCCGAGCTTGACCGCGGTCACCGCGGTCGCGATGTTCCCGTAGCCTGTCAGCACCACGATGCGCGTGTCGTCGCGCCGCTGGCGGATTGCTTCGATCACATCCAGTCCGTTGCCGTCGCCGAGGCGAAGGTCGACCACGGCATGTTTCGGCGGATTGGCCTTGGACTTGGCGACACCTTCTGCCACCGATTCTGCAGTCTCCACGGTAAAGCCGCGTGCTTCCATTGCCCGCGCCAGCCGGCGCAGAAAGGGACCGTCGTCGTCGACGATCAACAATGTGGCGTCCGGGCCTACATGGGCTATGACATCTGTCGCCCCGGCCTGCGGGGCAGTGCTCTCTTTATCCGTCATTCTATCTTCTATCCCGGCGATCATTCGCCTGCATATTCCTACCGATTTTGACGCTCGCTGTTTTAAGCCGCGAAAATCATTTTGTCGAATTACTGTCGATTAAAACGCGCGGCCATTCGACGCGGATGCGCGCACCCGGCGTTTCCGCATCGCGATTGCCGAAGGAAAGTGCGGCACCGGAGCGTTCAAGCAGCGTCTTGGCGATGAAGAGCCCGAGGCCGAGGCCGCCCGCCGTGTCGTCGCGCTGGCGCGAGGTGACGTATGGCTCGCCGATCCGCGCCAGTATTTCCGGCGAGTAACCGCTGCCATCGTCTTCAATGATGATTGTAAGAGTTTCGGCGGTGTATTCCACCGTAACAGTCACTGTCTTGCGGGCATAGTCGACCGCATTTTCGATGAGGTTGCCGAGACCGTACATGATGCCGGCATTGCGGCTGAGAACAGGTTCGCCCGCGCGCGGGCTCTTTTCGATGAATTCCAGGTTGATCCCGAACTCGCGATGCGGTGCGATGATCTCCTCCATCATGGACGACAGAGTGAGCCGCCGCATATGCGCCTCGTCCTCGGAGGAGAGTGTCGTTAGCCGCCGCAGGATATCGCGGCAGCGCTCGCTCTGGCTGCGCAGCAACGCCACATCCTCGCGGAACCGATCGTCCTCCCTGAGCTCGCGCTCCATCTCCTTGGCGACGACGCTGATGGTCGCAAGCGGCGTGCCGAGCTCATGTGCGGCCGCAGCCGCCAGCCCGTCGAGCTGCGACAGATGCTTTTCCCGCTGCAGCACCAGTTCCGTTGCCGAGAGCGCATCGGCAAGCTGCGAGGCTTCCATGGAGACGCGATAGGCATAGAAGGCGGCAAAGGCCATGGTGGAAGCGATGGAGCACCAGACGCCCAGCTGCATGACGCTGTGCACGCTGACGGAAACGCCCTCGTACCAGGGCAAGGGGAAGGGAGAGAAGGCAAGGCCGGTAATGCAGATCATCGCCAGACCTATCAGCGGCATGCTGTAGCGGATCGGCTGCGAGGCGAAGGAAATGATGACGGGCACGCAGACCAGCGCCGAAAAGGGATTGGCGAGGCCACCGGTAATCAGCAGCAGCCCGCAGAGCTGCAGAAGGTCGAGGCTGAGCAGCGCGAAGGCCGCTGGTGGCTCCAGCCGATGGGTCGGCGGGTAGCGCAGCGTCAGGAAGAAGTTGATCCAGGCAAGGCAGGCGATCAGCACGCAGCAGGCCAGGAGCGGCATCGGAAATTTCAGCCAGAAGGCGACGATCATCACAGTCACCGTCTGACCGCCGACCGCAAGCCAGCGCAGCCGCACCAGCGTCTGCAGCCTGAGCCGCCGGCTGGTGTGATGGCCCTCCTGCGCCTTCATCTCGGCTTCGGAGAGTTTTTCCAGTCCCCGGAAGAAGCGTGCCATTCTTAGGTCCCTCGTGGCTTGGCGCGTGTCGTCGGCAAGGCCTCCGCCGGGTCCTCCGGCCAGGGATGCCTGGGGTAGCGGCCGCGCATGTCGGCGCGCACCTCCTTCCAGGATCCGGCCCAGAAGCCCGGCAGGTCCCGCGTCGTCTGGATCGGGCGATGCGCCGGCGATGTCAACTCCAGCACCAGCGGCAATCTGCCGCCGCCGATCGCTGGATGCTGTTTCAGCCCGAAGAGCTCCTGAACGCGAATGGTGAGCAGCGGCTCCTCGCCATCATATTGTATGGGATGGCGCTGGCCGGTCGGCGCTTCGAAATGCGTCGGCGCCATCCGGGAGAGATCGCGCTGCAGTTCGTGCGGCACCAGCGACATCAGCCCGTTGGAAAGCCCGCCGGCCGAGATGTCGGAAAGGCCGCGCGCATCGGTCTGAAACGGCGTGAACCATTCGTCGAGCCGCGCGGCCAAGGCTTCGTCGCTCATATCGGGCCAGGGCTCGCCGATCGTCCTATATAAGAAGCCGATCCTGTCGCGCAGCTGCGCCGCCTCCTTGGAAAAGGGCAGGACGCCGATCCCCAGTTCGCGAATGCCCTCGGTCAGCGCCTTGGCTGCCTGCTCGCCGGAAGGGCGCGGCAGGGGCGTTTCCTCGAAGATGATGGCGCCGAGCCGCGTCGCCCGCCGCGCCCGCACCTGTCGGCTCGCCTTGTCGAAAAAGCTCTGATCCTCGATGCGGATTTCTCCGGGCAGGTGCTCCTCGACGTCGGCGCGGGAAATCTCCGCTGCCGCGAGAATGCGCGCCTGCGCCGCGCGTCCCGTCAGGTCGGCGATCACGAGCATCTGCGATCCCGCCAGCCGCTCGGTCTCCGGCAGTTCCGCGCCGCGCCCATTGGCCATGACGAAGCGTCCGCGTCCGCCGCGCTGCAGCGCGATGCGATCGGGAAAAGCATGCAGCAGCAACGCACCGGCAAGCAGCGGAATAGAAGAGGCGGCTGAGCTGGTGTTGCCGCCGGCCGCCTGGGCGAGACGCCCGGCAAGGCGACGCGCTGCCTCCGCCCGCTCGCCCTTTTCCGTCTTGAAGCGCCGCAGCCGGTCTTCCAGATCGATGCTCTGTCCGCCCAGCCCCTGTTCCGTCAGCAGCACTGCAAGCAGCGCCGCTTCACGCGCCTGGCCGAACTCACCGGCCGAAATCACCATCGCCGCCAGCCGTGGAGGCAAGGCGAGCTCGCGCATCAGCCGGCCGCGCGCCGTCAGCCCATTTTCCGCATCGAGCGCACCCAGCTGCCGCAGCAAGGCCCGCGCCTCGGCAAGCGTGGTTGCCGGCGGTTGGTCGACGAAAGAGAGTGCTGCCGGATCCTGTACACCCCAGTGAGCGAGATCGAGTGCGAGACCGGAAAGGTCGCTCGAAAGGATCTGCGGCGGCGTAAAGGCAGGAAGTGCCGCCGTCTGCCCGGGATGCCACAGGCGGATGGCGATGCCCGGCTCGGTTCGTCCGGCGCGGCCGGCACGCTGGTCGGCCGAAGCGCGCGACACGCGCACGGTCTCCAGCCGCGTGATGCCGGTCGAGGCCTCGAAGACCGGCAGACGCTGCAATCCGCTGTCGATAACGATCCGCACGCCGTCTATGGTAATGGAGGTCTCGGCGATCGAGGTCGCAAGCACGATCTTGCGCGTGCCCTGCGGCGCGGGCCGGATCGCCGCATCCTGTTCCTTCTGGCCGAGATTGCCGTAAAGCGGCGCAATCACCGTCTCCGGCCCGAACCGGCCGTCGAGCCGTTCCGCCGTGCGGGTGATTTCCGCCTGTCCCGGCAGGAAGGCAAGGATCGAGCCCTGTTCGCTCGCATGCGCATCCAGGATCGCCCGCGTCACCGTATCCTCGACCCGCTCTCCCGCTGGCCGATCCTGATGGCGGATATCGATTGGAAAGCTGCGGCCCATGCTTTCGATCACAGACGGGTGGTCGAGGAGTGCCGCGACGCGCTCCACATCGAGCGTCGCAGACATGACAAGGATGCGCAGATCCTCGCGCAATGCCGATTGCACGTCGAGCGCCAGCGCCAGGCCGAAATCCGCATCCAGCGAGCGCTCATGGAATTCGTCGAAGATGACGGTGGCGATGCCGGTGAGTTCCGGGTCGTCGAGGATCATGCGCGCAAACACGCCCTCCGTCACCACTTCGACGCGCGTCTTGGAAGAGATGCGGTTGTCGAGCCGCATGCGATAGCCGACGGTATCGCCGACCTGTTCGCCGAGGAGCGAAGCCATCCGGGCCGCCGCGGCTCTCGCCGCCAGCCGCCGCGGTTCCAGAAGAATGATCTTGCCATCGCCCCGCCGGCCTTGAGCCAATAGATAAAGCGGCACTAGCGTCGTCTTGCCGGCGCCCGGCGGTGCGGAAAGCACGGCACGCCGCTCGCTGGCGAGTGCCGCGCCGATATCGGCAAGCACATGCGAGACCGGCAGCTCCGGCAATGGGGGTACTCTATATGTCACGCCCGCGTGCCCCGCGCATGGTGATAAGCAAGGATCTTAATTTGCCGGGTCGGTGCTGCGGGCACCAGCTTTTCATTGAGAAGCAACATCTCCGCTCCCTTCAATCTCTCGATTCCTATTAGGTCCTGGGTGTGCGGCTGGCAATGAGAGGCCCGTCCGGTGCCCGCAGAGGCGCGCGAATGTCCCTTTACCGGCGCTAATCTGGAGGATTCCGCCGGTCGGCGTAAAATGAATCCCGAAATCGGCGCTATTCGCGAAAAATTCACCAGGATTTTGTCTCACCTTACAAATTACCTTTATTTTTGAGGCGCTTAGAAAAATGTCAGAATTTTTACAGTTGGAGTGTTGACTATGTCGGGTTGGGGGGTCTATAAGCCCGATCACTGACGAGGGCGGCGGCGCTGCTGGCGACGAAGACCTTCGCTCTAGTGTTTCCTTGATTGGCTGCGATGCTGATTGGTGGTTCTGGGTTAGACCTGGGATTGAAGGAAGTTCTGTTTTTGACTGGTTTTTCTGGTCGGTTATTTGACAATTGAAGATGAGAAGAAAGAGAAACGTGGGCGGCGAAGCTTGCGGGACCTGAAGAGATTTGGGTCCTTGGAATAGACTTCGACGGTTACGTTTTGAACAAGAGAATACACCTCATTATGAGCGCAGTGATGCGCGGAATGATGGGTGTGAGTTCTCGTCGATTCAGAA